>NZ_CP085173.1:4084166-4787500 GCF_020616555.1 Streptomyces longhuiensis
AAGCTCAAAGCCTTGACAGCCCGCTTCAGGGAGGGCGAGGTCCGCATCAGGGAGCGTTACGCGAGCTGGAGGCAATGAATGGCAGTTCAGCGCCAAGCCGCCCTCGGAAACCTCACCCTCCGACCACTCCCCCGCGCCCGAATCTGCCAACCAATCCCCCACCAACCCCAGCCCCAGCACGGCCCCGAGCGCTCCCCACTCCCTCCGCCCCAGCCGCATTCTCCTCGCAGCCCCACATCGCGACGACCCCCGCCGCATCCTCCCGACCCTGTTCCCCGCCTCAAGAACCTGCTCCCCCGCGCCAGGTCGATGCGCCACATGCGGCCCACCCATGCCGAAGGCGGCGTAACCCAGGGGCGATTGAGGCATTCCTCCGGATTAGCAACTGCGAGAACACGCTCCGGTCAGTGATCTTCGCAGCGAGTTGCTAACTTGATCGAACCAATGCATCTGACGATCACAGAAGCAACCGGGTACACGGGGGAAGGTGATCACCCATGGCTTGGGAAGAATGGGATCAGCTGAAGGCCGAGGCGGCAGCCCGGCAGTCCGCCAACATGCAGCTCAACAGCATCCCGGCGGACCCAGGCGGCGGAGGCGGGAGTGCGCACGGCGATCTCACCGTCAGCCAGAAGGATCTAGCAGCAGTTGGGAACGCCGCCTTCGACCTCCGCAAGGAATTTGAGGGCGTTAGTGACCGCGCCCGCCTCTCGTCCATGAAGGTCACGAGCAGCCTGAAGAAGAGCGACGGGTTCGCGCTCGGTGAAGCGCTGGACCATGTCGCCACGCACTGGGTCGACCAAGTTCAGAACCTTCTTGACGCGACGGCTCACATCTCCAACCACCTTGACTACACCAAGGGTGTGCACGCCAAGGACGAGGTCTACATCGCCGGCACGATCAGCAGCATCGCCCAGTTGGACAAGGGCTTCGACGAGCGAGGGACGGGCCACTGATGGATCTCGATGCGCTCCGTCACCTCAACTTCTCCCAGCTCGATGACGCCATCGACGACTGGGATCAGATGACACGGGACCTCAAAACCGTCGCAGACAACGCCGACAAAAACCTCAAAGGGAAGGCCGACAAGGCCAACTGGACGGGATACAACGCGGCCGTCACAAGGGAGTTCGTCGACAAGACCTCGGGGGAGTTCAGCGACGCCCACACGCAGGCAGACACCGTCACCAAGATCCTCAAGGACACCCGTGGCGAGCTGGGATCATACAAGTCTCAGTTGAACACCCTGATCGAGTCGTCGACAAGCATGACGGTAGTGGACACAGGTAGCGGCTCGTTCAACGTCATCCCCAACCCCACGACTGACCCCACCGGCGCCAAGACCGATGCCGCCGGCCTACGTGACCAGATCGAGGAAATCCTCAAGAAAGCCAGCGAAAGCGACACAACGGCCGCAAAGGCATTGCGCCTCATTGTCGACCATGCTGAATACGGCTTCTCGGACGCCAGCTACAAGGACCGGGACTCGGCGGCCGCAGCAATCAAGGCAGCTGAGGAGGCCGCCAAGACACTGCGCAAGAATCCGCACGATGTGACGAACACGGAGCTGTCGTCTCTCGATTCGACCTTGGCCAAGTACAAGAACGATCCTCTCTTCGCCGAGCAGTTCGCCGTAGACGCGGGCCCCAAGAAGATCATGACGTTCTATGCGGGCATTGCCGACCCCTATGGAATGCACTACGACCCGGAGCGCGGAGCTCTGGCAAAGAAGCTTCAGAAGAACCTGGGCATCACGCTCGGAACAGCCACGCTCTCAGACAGCGCGAACATGCGGAGCTGGGAGAAGCAGATGGTGAGCCTGGGGCCGGGCGAGCTCGGAACCGATGACGCCACCAACCCACGCGGCTTCGCGGTCATGAGTAACCTCATGCGCTTCGGCGACTACGACGACCAGTTCCTCAACGACTACGGGGACAAGCTCTACACGTTCGACAAGGAACACAACGTCAAGGGGCTGAGCCCCTGGGTCAATAACTGGAATCAGGGCGACCTCAATTATTGGGGAAAGGACGACCGTGGCCGCGACCCGATGGCCGGCTTCCTCGAGGCGCTCGGGCACAACCCGGACGCATCGACGCAGTTCTTCGAGCAGCCTGATGGCACCGGGGCCGGCGTAGACAAGGACTCCGAGGTCAACGACCACCTCAAGTACCTGACCAAGGACCGCATCTGGCTCTCCGACGCCACGCTTGACGGCAACGACAAGGTTGTGGCCGGACGAGACTCCCTCGGGCACGCCTTGGAAGCAGCGACCATCGGTTACCCCTACGATGCCGACGCGAAGGCCATGCAGGCCGGCGACCACCGCACAGCCGCAACTGCCGGTGTCATGGAGCAGGTCGCATACCTCTACGGCAGTAAAGACGGGCCGGACATGCTGCATGGCCAACCAGAACTGGCCGACAGCCTGGGCAAAATGGGCGGCGCCTACATCGACGACCTTGACTACAATCTCTCCGGCATCGGAGAAAGTGCCATGGACAGTGACACTTTCCCTCCCAAGTATCCGGGGCGCGCCCACTTCACCAACGAGGGCGCGATCAACTTCATGAGCGTTCTCGGCCAGGACGAGAATTCGCATCGCGCCATCACAGCTGCGCAGCACCTCTACACTCTGAGCGCGCTCGACGCCTACCCCCCGACGAGCGATTCCAACATCGGACACGCTCACGACGTGCTGACCACCGAGGCCCAGGCCCGGGGAATCCTCGACAACTCCCGTGTTCAGCAAGCCGAGGCTACGTACAAGGCCGGCACAGAGGAAGCCAACAAATCGCTGGGAAGGTCCGCGGACTGGATCAAGCTCGGGGCCGGAGCCGTCGTCGGCGGCGGCATCGCCGCGATTCCCCTTCCGGGTTCCACGGCAGCTGCCCTCGTAGTCGCACCGCTCGCTGCGGATACCGTTGGCGAGGCCGTAAATACATTTATCGGGCATCAAGTCGACAAGGGGGTAGACGCCGCAGAGCAGGACCCCGCCGAGCAATCCCAGTTGACGAGCAGCGAGTTCTACAAGAAGGGAATTAATCAACTCGGGACCGACTATGCGTCCTACACCGAGGACAACCCTAAGGTCAAGGGAATCGCCAATGACCAAAATTGGGTCCAAGATATAAACAACGCTTACTACGGGACCGGCTCGCAAGAAAACGACTATCGCGGCCGCACGCCACACAAGGACTGACCCGTGCCACAGATCAGCAAAAGACCACGCGCCCGCACCACCTCCAAGATGGCAGCGGCTATCTCCCTGGCGACGCTCTGCCTAGTCTCATGCAGTGGCGGCGACGACGGAAATCAGACGGAGGCGAACTTGGCCGCCTCCCAGCTATGTGCCTCAACTCTAGACGCGCCGGCAGTTGCATCTATCGAACGCATGGGTGAGATCAAGGAGTTTACTGAACTGCCCGGCACCAATGACGCGGGAAAGCCCAACAAGTTCTCTCTGAAACAAGCTGCAGACACTCTTCATGACGACATGACGCAACGGAACCAGTGTGTAGTCTTCAAAGCGGGAGACACCACCAGTCACCCATTGATCACAGTGGATTTCTCAGCCGTTAAGTTCTACCCGAAAAAGACCAGAGGTGGCAGCGAAGACTCGGGGGCGTCCCACTACCGGATGGGCGTGTATGCCGCGGCGCGCGGCACCGCCGGAGCCTCGCTGTACTTCAAGTGCCCAACGAAAAACCCCGATGCACCGGGGCAGTCCACGCCCTACGTCGAAGCAGAGCTCATCGGAACTCCGGACCAGCTATCGGCAAAGAGCACTGGACGCGACAGGATGACCGTCCTCAACGCCGTGTCGCGAGCCATGGCGAAGCAGTTGGGTTGCGCCTCACAGGCCTCCCTGCCGTCTCGAGTACCGGCAGGCCAGCCCGATTAACCCGGCACGTTGACCGACTTACCCGCCCGGAAGTCCAGGCGAGACGGAGGGGCGGACACGAGGGAACCGGCTAACAATGCGCCAACGCATCGTCCCAGCAGTCTTCACCACCGCAGCCATAGCAGTGGTGGACTGTTCTGGCGAGAAAGAGGAGGAATACACCTCCCCAGTTCACTGTGCGGCATCCCCACCGGGAAGCAGAACTGGCCTTCATTCTTTCGAGCCGGAAAGAAAATCGCTGCGCAACAGGTGTCTCCGAACAGTGGAACCAATCGCTGCCAAGGCTTGGTTGACGGAAAAGTCGCCCTCGTCTCAAGCCGGATCTGGGCAGCGCAAAAGGACAGCGTCGCCCAAATGGCCAACTCTAACGCTAATACGGACGACGGAGCCCTGACGGATGACAGTCGCTACATGTACTCACGCACGGGCGCAGTAGGACGCGTTGAAGACTGCGCCGACCCGACACACCCCGAACAGGCTCTCTTCTCCGTCATCCAAGTCTGCGCATCCGATGTTGAGGGTGAGGCATCAACCATGAAGCAACTCATCACTGCGTACACAAAAGCCGTTGGTGCTTCGTCCGACTGCACTTGATGTCCCGGGCAGCGATACTTGCGGCTTCTGAGGCCAGAGAGACCACTCTCTGAGGGGGTTGCACCGGCAAGACAGCCCTCACGCGGACGGACCCGGCCCCTGCTGCCCGCCGTACGGCGAGTTCGGGTCGTGGCTTGCAGGGTGACTCTGCGGAGCGCCGTACGGCTGGTACTGCGGCTGCACGGGGCCAGGCGCGGAGCCAGGCGAGTAGGCGGGGTACACGGGTGGCTGCTGAGGCGCGCGCTGCTTGCGGCTGCGTTTGACCGCCACGACGGCTCCCGCGGCGATCACCACCGCGGCGCCCACACCGATGCCGATCCACAGAGCGGGGTTGCTGTCGTCACCCTTGGACGCCGCGGCCGGAGCGACGGAGTTGCTCTCGTCCGGAACCTTGGAGGGCTTGCCTGACGGCTTGGACGCTGTGACGGGGTAGTCCGGCAGCGGGAACTTACTGGCAGGACCGGGGTCGCCGGGGTTGGTCAGGGCGATCCGAGGGCGGACGATTCCGTAGCCGATGCCGTCATTGCGCTTGGCGCCGTCCGTGGGGCTGCCGATCGTGTTGAGCATGACGCGAAGAACCTGGTTGTTGGTCCAGTTGGGATGCTGGGACCAAATCAGGGCCGCGCTGGCGGAGGCGAGCGCAGTGGCGTCACTCGTGCCGTGACTCTCGCAGAGCCCGGTCTTGCTGCTCTTGGTCCCACAGGCGTGGACCATCTTGTCTCCAGGTGCGGACATGTCCACTTGAGGGCCATGTGTGGATTCGTCCGTCATCCGGAGATCCTTGCCGACGGCGCTCACACCCACCACGCCCGGAGTCGCGGCGGGGTACATCACTTCATTGCCAGAAGCCCCGTCATTTCCTGTGCCCGCAAAGACCAGTGCGCCCTTCTTCAAGGCGTAGTCCACAGATGCCGTGAGCTGAGGCGAGCCCTTCAACACGGCCTGAGAGATGTTGATGACCTTGGCGCCGCTGTCCGCCGCGTACCGAATCGCCTTCGGCGTGACCTTGTTGAACTGCTTGGCCGCACCGTAGAGATTGTTTGCCTTACTCGAGTCGGGCAGACGGATGGGGAGGATCTTCGCTTCCGGAGCCAGTCCAAATGACCCATGCCCACCGCCGTGCGCGCCCGTCGCGGCGATCAGGCCGGCCATGCCCGTGCCATGGCCTTCGTAGTCGGTGTGCTCGTCGCCGGCTTCGTCAGGTGCCAGGTCAAGTCCGCCGAGAATTCGCCCCTGCAGATCAGGGTTTGTCGGGTCGACTCCCGTGTCGATCACAGCGACCGTGACGCCTTCGCCCTTACTCGTGCGCCACATGGTCTCGGCCTTCATCACCGTGAGGTACCACTGCTCGTCACGCGTCGATTCCGCGAGTGCCGGCGTGGCCGCGACACCCACCAACAGCAAACCGAGGGCTGTCGAGGCAACAGCTCGGCGGCCGTACCGAATCCTGCTGGTGGGCATGCAATTACCTCTCGCTGTTATTGGACTTGTCGTCTACGACCGGCGGCACATTGCCCTGGTTGTTCGGCTGCCAGGTCTCCTCGTCCTCGACGAGGTAGTCGGGGCGCTCGCCCTTCCTCTCGCTCTGACTGCCGTCGGGGCGACTGCCATGAGGCATCGCTCCGCCGCGACCGGCCTGGCCTGTGCCGCGCGTTGATTCGGACGTGTCCCCGCCAGCGCCCTGGCCACGTACCAATCCTGAGCCACCCCGGCTGAACGAACGGGCATTCGCGCGGCTCTGCTGCTGGGGTCGACCACCGACGACGCCACCGTTCTCGCCAGTTACCCCGCCGGCTCGGCGTCCTGAGACTGCCCCTTTCGATCCGGCGCTGCCACCGGTAGCCGTCGGCCTGCCGCCTGTCACTCCCTGGCCGGTGGTGCTCCGGCCACCTGCCGCACGCTCACCGCCCATCACCGTGCCACGAGGAATGCCCGTTGACCTGCCCGTTGTCTGCTGAGGACGGCCGCCTGCCACTCCATTGTTGGTCGGAAGACGTCCGGAATTCGCGCCCGGAACCGATCGGCCGGTTCCCGTGGCGTTCTGGCCAGGCAGCATGGGGCCGCGCGCGCCGGGTGTCGTCGGACGGCCCAGGCCGTTGGCCGTTGCCGGGCTGTTGGGCCTCCCCGTCACTCCAGGGCCTCCCTGGGGTGACGTCCCACGTGCGGTCATAGCCGGGCCTGTGGCGCGGCCGGTGAGGGGTGGTCGGCCGGGGCCGCCGAAGGCCGGCGGGATCATTCCGGTCGTGGGTGGCGTGCCGACGGGGCCGGGCGCGCTCGGGCCGGCCGGTGAGGGTCCAGGGCCAGTGGTCGTCGGGTTCTGCCGAACGTCCGGCAGGGTCTCCACCGAGTCGATGCCCATCTCCGTCGGGCGTTGCTCGAAAGCCGGGACCGTTCGTTCTGGCGCCGTCACATCGTGCTGCGGTGTGGTTGCTCCGGGAATGGTCCCCGCATGTCCGCTCACCACCGGCGTAGATCCGGTCAGGCCGCTTTCGGAAGACGCCTGGGCAGCCGAACCGCCGTAACCATGCTCCTTGACCTCATCGATGCTGGACTTCTCGGGCACGAACGCCTTAGGCGGCGGAGGGAACTTCGGGCGGGTCAAACCATCCATCTGAGTGGAGGACAGCGAGTACGCCTGCCCCAACTTCCGCATCTCGCCGGCGGCTTCCTGCCGCACCTTCTCCTTGTTCGCCGCGATCGCCTGAAGCTCACTCGTTGACTTACTGGCCACGGCCCCGGCGTCGGGGTCGTTGTGCGCGGCCTTCGCGGCATCCAGATTTGCCGTCGCGCTGGCCTTGTCCCTCGGAATGGCGGCCTGTGCATTGCCAATCGCCGTCGAGGCCTGAGCAAGCCACTTCGACGAGTCCTGGCTGAAGTCCCCTAGCGTCAGGGTCGCGTTGGCCAGGTCTCCGGCCCAGGTGCGAAATGACTCCGCACCCTCGCCCTTCCACTCGACCCACTGGGGCCGGACCTTCAGGTCCTCCGCGATGGAATGGATCTCCTTCGCCGCCGCGGCGAGTCGCGCAGCAGCCGCCTGCACCGTCCCTGAGTTCGCCTGGTCGAGCCATTCCAGCATCTGCTCGTGGCTCATGCCGTCGAACGGATCGCGAGCCATCAAGCCACCCCGCCCTTGTAGTCAGTCTTGGGCGTCGGAGCGGACTTGCCCGTGGCCCCCGAGTCACCGTCAGCGTCCTTCTTGCCGATCTCATCCATCTTCGGCCCCTCACCCTGGTGCCAGAGCTTGGACTTCTCGGGGTCGTAGTCGCCGCCGTAGTGCTGCTTCGTCTCCGCGCTGATCGCCAGCATGCGGTCCCGGAGATCTGTGTCGATCCCCTTGTAGGTCTTGTGCGAAGCCAGCACCGCGATGCCCATGCCCTCTATCGAGTCCGAGAGGACCTGTGACAGGTGTTCCAGCTCCGTGAGGACGGTCTGGTACGACGTGAACAGGCCTGCGGCCTCGCCCCAGGCGCCCGTGCCGCCACCGAACTGATGACGGGTCAGCGGCTCCTGGCCGATCTTCTTCGGGCCAGCGTCGGAACCCTTGAGGTTCTTGATCAGCTCATCAACCCGCTGCTGGAACTTCGTGAACGACTCCAGCTCGGTGACGATGTCCCCCACCGCCGCCTGCGCCGCCCCCACCGCTCCGAGTACGCCGAAGAAGGCCCACGGCGAGCCGTCGCTGCCGCCGCCTTTGTCCGCTGCCTCTGCCATCGCGTCCTCCCCGTTCCCCCGTGCTCGCCGAAGGTCATCGGCCGTCGTTGCGAAGTCTCGACAACAACTCTAGCCATGCACACTGTCAGTTCACACGCGGCCCGTTGCAGAGACCATCCACAACGCGTCACACAACGACACGACGTGTCACAAGTTGCAACGGGCAGGCAGGGTCACTCCGTTGACGCCATCGCCGGAGCGGACGCGTTCGTCACCACCGCCGCCTGCGGGCGGATCGGGAGGCGGTTGACGGGGCGGCCCGTGGCCGCGCGGACCGCCGAGGCCACTGCCGCCGGGGACGCGACCACCGGGACCGCGCTCGCCGCCTTCGCTCCGAAGGGGGCCACCACGTCCCGTTCCTCGACCAGTTTGACGATGCGGATGTCGGGGGCGTCCAGGGACGTCGGGAGCGCGTAACCCGTGAAGTCGGGGTGGCGGACCAGGCCCCTGGGGGTGCGGAGGTTCTCCGTGAGCGCGGCGCCCACGCCTTGCGTGACACCCGCTTCGATACGGGCCGTCAGCTGAGCCGGGTTGAGGACTCGGCCCACGTCCTGGGCGACCGCGAGTTCCACGACGCGTACGGACCCGAGTTCGATGTCCACGTCGACCACCGCGCGGATCGCGCAGAACGCGAGACCCACGAAGGCGTCGCCCTGGCCGTCGGCGTCGAGGGGTTCGGTGGGGTGCGGGCGGCACTGGGCCGTGGCCCACAGTTCCTTGCCGTCCATCGCCTCGGTGACCGTCGTCGACAGGACTCCGTCGTACGACGTGATCTTGCCGTCGGCGATCTGGAGCAGCTCCGTGGACATGCCGAACTTGTGCGCCAGGGGCTGGAGAAGCTGGGTGCGGACCATCTTCGCGGCGCGTTCGACCGCTCCGCCGGAGACCCACGTGTGGCGGCCGCGGCAGCCGGGGCCGGCCGGGGGCTGGTCCGTGTCGACGGGGGCGACCTGGACCTCGTCGATGCCGAGGGTGTCCTGGACGATCTGGCGGGCGAGCGTGGTGAAGCCCTGGCCGGTCTCGACCGCCGCGCAGATGACCGTGGCCACGCCGTCGTGGACCTTCACCGTCGCCGTCGACACCTCGTCGGTGCCTTCCGCGCCGAGCATGTGCACCATGCCGATGCCGTAGCCGACACCGCGGCGCACCGCGCCTGGTTCACCCGCGCCTTCGGGGCCGCCGGGCAGCAGCCACTCGTCCTCGGGGGTGTCCCTGGGAAGATCCGGCAGCGGGAAGTCCCTTACCGCGCCCAGCAGTTCGGCGACCGGCGCCGGGCACGTCACCGTCTGCCCGGTCGGGAGTACGTCTCCCGTCGCCATGGCGTTGCGCAGGCGCAGCTCCGCCGGGTCGATGCCGAGTTTCTTCGCCAGCTTGTCCATCTGCGCCTCGTACGCGGCGCAGACCTGGAGGGCGCCTTCTCCGCGTACGTGGCCGGAGGGCGGGTTGTTGGTGCGTACCGCCCAGCCCTCGATGAAGGCGTGCGGAACGACGTACGGGCCGCAGGCGAAGGAGACCGCGGCGGCGAGCGCCTCCGAGGACGTGTCGGCGTACGCGCCCGCGTCGAGGAGGATCTGCGCCTCGACCTTGACCAGCTTGCCCTCGGCGTCCGCGTGGTGGCGGTAGCGCAGGAGCGTGGGGTGGCGGTGGGCGTGGCCGAGGAAGGACTCCTCGCGCGTAGCGGTGAGCTTGACCGGGCGGCCGGTCCTCAACGCGAGCAGTCCGAGCGGGAGTTGGAAGCTCTGGTCCTCGCGGTCGCCGGTCGCGCCGGGCACGCCCGTGACGACGACCTTCACACGCTCGGGTTCGAGGCCGTAGCGGGCGGCGGCGAGGTCGCGGTCGCCGTGCGGGTCGGTGGAGGCGATGTAGAGCTCCACTCCCCCGTCGGGCCGCGGGACGGCGAGGCCGGCCTCGGCGCCGATGGGGGCCGGGTCCTGGCGGCCGATGCGGTACTGGCCCTCGACAACAATGTCGCCGACCGCGTCCTGGTCGCCGTGGCGCAGGGGGATGTGGCGGATCAGGTTGCCGTCGGGGTGGAGGGGCTCGGCGGCGAAGGACTGCTCGGGATCGGTGACCGGTTCGAGCACCTCGTACTCGACGAGGACGGCCGCGGCCGCCATGCGCGCGGTGTCCGGGTGGTCGGCGGCGACGGCCGCGATGGCCTCGCCGTGGTGGCGTACGACGTCGGAGGCGAACACCGGGCGGTCCGCGGCGCGGTGTCCGGGAAGCGGCGCTCCGGGGACGTCCTCGTGCGTGATGACGGCGCGCACGCCGGGCATCTCGCGCGCGTGGGTGGTGTCGATGGAGAGGATGCGCGCGTGCGGGTGCGGGGAGCGCAGGACGGCAGCCCACAGCAGGCCCTCGGCCCACAGGTCGGCGGCGTACGGGAAGGTGCCCTCCGTCTTGGCGCGCGCCTCGGCGGGCGGCAGGGAGGCCCCGAGGCCGTGGGGGAGCGGCTCGGCCACGGGGGCCGCGGGCGCGGTGGCTGTTGCTTCGTCACTCACGCCAGGCCTCCGTCCTGAATACCTTCGGTCGCGCTGGGTCCCGCCTGGTGCGGGATGCGGGCCTCGCCCCCGGCGTCACCCGCGGAGGCGGTCGACCCCGCCGAGTCCGTCGAGTCCGTCGCGGTGGCCGCGCCCGTCGCCGTCGCCTCGCGTTCGGTGACGACCTGCTGTACGGCGTCCAGGATCCCGCGGTAGCCGGAGCAGCGGCACAGGTTGCCGCACAGCGCCTGGCGGGTCTCCAGTTCGGTGGGGGCCGGGTTGCCCTCGAGGAGGTCGTGCACGGTCATCGCCATGCCGGGCACGCAGAATCCGCACTGGACGGCACAGCGGCCGGCGAGGGCGCGCTGCACGTCGGAGGGCTGCCCGTCGGCGGCCAGGCCCTCCACGGTGCGCACTTCGCTGCCGGCCGCGGTGGCACCGGGCACGAGGCAGGAGGCCACGAGGCGGCCGTCGACCTGCACGTTGCAGGCACCGCACTCGCCCTGCGAGCAGCCGTCCTTGGCCCCGGCCAGGCCCAGGCGCTCGCGCAGGACGTAGAGCAGTGACTCGCCGATCCAGGCGCCGGTGACGGGGCGGTCGGTGCCGTTGACCCGCAGGACGTAGGAGGCGAGGGGGTGGTCGTCGTGGAGGGGGGCGACCACGGCGTCGGGGGCGGGCTCGTCGGGGGCGGCGTCCTCAGGAGCGGCGGCTTCGGTGACGTCGGGGGCTTCGTCGACCTCAGAAGTGTCAGAAACCGCAGGAGCCGCATAGACCTCCGGGGCCTCCACGACCTCCGCGACCTCCGGGATCTCTGAGACCTCCGCGACCTCCGGGATCTCTGAGACCTCCGCGACCTCCGAGATCTCCGAAGCCTCGGCCGTCGGCACCCGCACCGGCCCCTCCGCCGACTCGGCGGCGACGTCCGCGAAGGCATGTGCCTCGCCGTCCGCCGTCCCGACCGGCTCGGGTTCGCCGTGCACGCCGCGTACCGCGTGTATGTCGCTTGCGTTCCCCTGCGCCGGCTCCGGCGCGACCTCAGGCGCGACGTCGGACTCGATCGCCGGCTCGAACTCGGGCTCGAACTCGTCCTCCGGAACGCCCCGCGCAGGCTCCCGTGCCCACTCCTCCGCCGCCCAGGGCGCCACCGCGCCCCCCGGCAGCGTCGCCGGAGGCGTCCGGCCCCACTGCGCGGCGAGGGACGAGGTGGTGAACTCGCCCGACTCGTCCGGAAGATCCCCTTCGGCGATGACCGGAATCGACCACTGCCCGGTCTGCGCCGCCTGGCCGGCCCCGGCCTGGTCGTGGGCGGGCGGCGCCTGGTGCTCGACGTCCGAGAAGTTCCACTGCCCGGTCACCCCGGCCCCGTGGCCGTACGAAGGCATCGCCTCCGGAGCGGCCGGTGCGACGTGTTCGGCGTGTTCGGCGGGTTCGGGCCAGTGCACCTCGCCGGTCCCCGCGCCCGTGGGCGCCACCTGCGCGCCCGTCACGTCGGGCGGCAGCACCCACACGCCCGTCGCCGCCGGGTCCGTGGCCGCGGGGCCGCCGGGCGCGATGGTGATCTGCGGCGGTACGTAACCGTGTCCCGGCGCGGCCAGCGGCACGTCGGGCAGGCCGCCCTCGGGGAGCTGCACGAAGGCGGTGGCGTCCGCGTCGTAGTCACCCTGGGGCAGCGGCTCCCAGCCGCCGCCCTGGTGACCACCGTGGCCACCGTGGTTGTGCTCGTCAGTCACGACAGCGCCCTCCCAAGTGCACGTCGGGCCAGCGCGGCGACCGTGCGCCGCAGGTGCAGTACGGCGGGCGGCAGCTGTTCCTGGGTGCCGTCCGGGGCCGGGGCGGCGTCGGGGATGCAGGCCGCGGCGACGTACTCGCCGAACGCGGTCAGCGCCTCGGGCACGAGCTTCCGCTCGCCGTCCCAGTCGATGAGCGAGGCCACCCACTGCTCGGCCTCCAGGGGCCGCAGCGGCATGGGCGCGATCGCGCCGACCGCGCACCGCACGCCGCGCCTCGCGGGGTCGAGGACGAGCGCGACGGACGCGAGGGCGCGTCCGGGGCCGGTGCGGCCGGTGGCCTTGAGGAAGGTCTGCGGGGCGTGCAGGAGCGGCACGCGCACGAAGCCGATGAGTTCGCCGGGGCTGAGCATCTCCATGCCCGCGAGCAGGTGGGAGACGGGCACCTCGCGCCGCGCGCCGCCGGGGCCCGCGATGATGAGGGTGGCTTCGAGGGCGGCCAGGACGGGCAGCGTGTCGCCGGTCGCGGCGGCGGAGGCGATGTTGCCGCCGAGGGTGCCCGCGTTACGGATCTGGGGCGGTCCGGCGGCGCGGGCCGCGGCCGCGAGCGCGGGGATCAGGGCGGCGAAGTCGGGGCGCCCGATGCGGGCGTGCGTGAGGCCGGCGCCGAGCAGAGCGTGACCGTCCTGGTACTGCCAGCCGCGGATCTCGCTGATGCGGCCGAGGCCGACGAGGGCGGCGGGGCGCAGGAGTCCGGCGTTGACCGAGGCCATCAGGTCGGTGCCGCCCGCGACCGGGACCGCGGCGGGCATGGCGGCGAGTGCTGCCACGGCCTCGTCGAGCGAGCCCGGGAGCGTCACGGCCTGCGTTGCGTGCGTGGTCAAACCGGCTGCCCCTTCCCGATGTCCGGCACTTCGCCCGGCGGCTTCGGCATGTGAGCCGTCGTTCGCGCCGTTACGCCTGTTCCGCCGTACGGTACGTGCTGACAGGCCGGACGTGGCAACTCTGGCACATCTTCCCGGGGGCCCGGCGAGGGGGTCCGCTAGGAGGCTTTCGCCCCGAGGACCAGGGAGATGGATCGATTTCGCCCCTGGTCACCGGTCGGTACGCATTGCCACTCTTCGGTGATTTTTGTAAGGCTTTTTCGTGCGGTCCCACGGTCCCAGGGCCGGAGCCCCGGGGCACGCGTACGGCGGGCGTCTCACACGTTCGGGGGCGCCCCCTCGATCGGGCGTCCGAGCACACCCGGTCGCTGCTGCCACGGAAGGGGCCCTGTGGGCGGGCGGTAGCCGACGCCGAGAGCGTCAAGGCGGCCGTAGTGGGCGGTCATTCGGCGCCGGAAGTCCGCGTAGTCGCGCTCGGCAGGTGCGGGCAGGGCGCACCAGGCGACCTCGGCGAAGGCCGCCAGGCGCGGGAACACCTGGTAGTCGACGCGGGCCTGGCTCTCCATCACCTCGGTCCACACGTTGGCCTGGGTGCCCAGGACGTGCCGCGCCTCCTCCTCGGTGAGCTGCGGCGGGACGGGCTCGAAGCGGTAGACGTCCTCCAGCGTGCGGACGTATCCGATGGGCATCGGCTCGTCGTCGCCCGGCGCCTGACGGTGGTCCAGGTACACCTGCTGCTCGGGGCACATGACGACGTCGTGTCCGGCGCGGGCGGCGGTGATGCCGCCCTGATAGCCGCGCCAGGACGACACGGCGGCGCCGGGCGCGAGGCCGCCCTCCAGGATCTCGTCCCAGCCGATGAGGCGCCGGCCGCGTTCGGCGAGCCAGGTGTCGAAGTGCCGGATGAACCAGGACTGGAGCTCGTCCTCGTCCTTCAGGCCGAGTTCGGCGATCCGGGCCTGCGCGGCGGGCGACTGCTTCCACTGGTCCTTGGGGCACTCGTCGCCGCCGATGTGAATGAACGGCGAGACGTCGGCGGGGAAGAGAGCGAGGAGTTCCTCGAATACGCCCTCGTAGAAGCGCAGAGTCCGGTCGGTCGGCGCGAGTACGTTCGGGGTTACTCCCCAGTTGTCCCAGACGGTGAGGGAGGCGGTGTCGACGACGTCCGTGTTGCCGAGTTCCGGATAGGCCGCGATGGCCGCCTGGGAGTGGCCGGGGACATCGATCTCGGGGACGACGCGGATATGCCGTTCGGCGGCGTACGCGACGATCTCGCGGATGTCGTCCTGCGTGTAGAAGCCGCCGTGCGGACGGTCGTCCCACAGAGGTGAGGCGCGGTGGCCGAATTTCGTGCGTGCGCGCCAGGCGCCCTGCTCCGTGAGCCTGGGGTGGCGCTTGATCTCGATACGCCATCCCTGGTCGTCGGTGAGGTGGAAGTGGAAGACGTTCAGTTTGTGCGCGGCGAGCAGGTCGAGATAGCGCAGGACCCCGTCCTTGGGCATGAAGTGGCGTGCCACGTCGAGCATCAGGCCGCGCCAGGCGAAGCGTGGGGCGTCCTCGACGGTGCCGGTGGGGACGGTCCAGCTGCGGCCCGGTTCGACGGGTGCGCGCCGGAAGGCGTCGGGGCCGAGGAGCTGACGGAAGGTCTGGGCGCCCCAGAAGACGCCGGCCGCGCCGCCGCCTTCGATGCGGACGGTCCGCCGGTCGACGGTCATCCGGTAGGCCTCAGGGCCGAGTTCGGGGTCGACGCGCAGCTCTATACGGGTTTCACCGTCGCGCAGGTCAGCGCCGGTCCCGGCGGGGGGCAGGCCGAGGCCGGTGGCCGCTCCGACGGTCGAGCGCAGCCAGCGGGCGACGCCCTCGGTGCCCGCGGCGGCGTCGATGGTGGTGGCGTCGCCGAGTTCGTGGAGGCCGTCACCGTGCGCCGTCCGGCTGGGTGCGGGAATGAGATCTGTCGAAGTCACTGACGTCAGTCCTTAACCGCGCCGCCGAGCCCGGACACCAGGCGCCGCTGTACGAGTACGAAGAAGACCAGTACCGGAATGGTCATTACCGTCGACGCCGCCATGATGCCGCCCCAGTCGTTCTCGTCGGGTTTGAAGAAGACGAGCAGGGCCATGGGCAGGGTCGACTGCGAGGTGTCGCTGATGATGAAGGACTTCGCGAACAGGAAGTCGTTCCAGGTGGAGATGAAGGAGAAGACGCTGGTCGCCACGAGGCCGGGAAAGACCAGCGGGAAAAGGATCTGCCAGAGGAACCGGGTGCGGCTCGCCCCGTCGATGTACGCGGCTTCCTCGAGCGCTTCAGGGACGGCCTTCACAAATCCCCGGAGCATCCACACGGCGAACGGCAGGGAGAACGCCAGGTGGGGCAGGATCAGTGAGCCGAGTGTGTTGAGCTGCCCGAAATCCCGCATGAGGAAGAAGAGCGGAATGGTGAGGGCCTCGACGGGCACCATCTGCGCGACCAGGAACATGATGAGAAGCGTCGTGCGGAACCTGAACCGGAACCTTGTCACCGCGGTCGCCGCGAGGAATGCGACGAGGGCGGAGACGACGACGACGGTGCCCGCGACGGTCAGGCTGTTGAGGAAGTACCGGCCGAATTCCTCCTGTTGGAAGACGCGCCGGAAGGAGTCGAGCGAGGGCGCGAGCGTCCAGGGTCTCGGCTCGGTCGACTCGATCTCGCCGGCCGGTTTGAAGGCGCCGAGCACCATCCAGTAGAGGGGGAAGGCGACGACGAGGGCGATCAGGAGCGCGGACGCCTCGGCGGCGAGCCGCCACGGCCGCCGCACCCTCACCCGTACCGGATTCACAGCTCCTCCCCTCTGCGGCGCAGGATCCGCAGGTAGCCGAGCGTGACGGCGAGCAGGATCAGCAGCATGACGACGCCGATCGCCGAGCCGAGGCTGTACTGGCTGGAAGCGAAGGCCTTTTGGTACGCGTACACGTTGAGCACGAGGTTCTGGCCCGCGATGCCGCCGCCGTTCGTCATGACGTAGATCTGGGTGAACACCTTGAAGTCCCAGATGACCGACTGGACGGTGACGACGAGGAGGATCGGCCGCAGCATCGGGGCGAGCACCGAGCGCCAGATCCGCCACTGCGAGGCCCCGTCGAGCGCCGCCGCCTCGACGACCTCCGCCGGGATCGCCCTGATGCCCGCGTACACGGTGACCATCACGAACGGGAAGGAGCACCAGACCACTTCGAGCAGGACGAGCGCGAAGGCGCTGTAGCGGCCGTACGTCCACGAGAAGTCGCCGAGCCCGAACACCCGGTTGACCGGGCCGAAGTCCGGGTCGAAGAGGAACATCCAGACCGTGGAGCCGGTGACCGCGGGGGTCGCCCAGGCGCCGAGCGCGGCCAGCATGAGGGCGAGCCGGGGCAGGGCGCGTACGCGGGTGAGCAGCACGGCGAGGGCGCAGCCGACGGCGAGGGTTGAGACGACGCACGCGGCGGCGAACAGGACCGTGGCGAGCAGCACCTGCCAGAACTGCTCGTCGGCGAAGAGCGTCGCGTAGTTCCCGAGCCCCTGGAAGGTG
This sequence comes from Streptomyces longhuiensis, assembly GCF_020616555.1. NCBI lineage: Bacteria > Bacillati > Actinomycetota > Actinomycetes > Kitasatosporales > Streptomycetaceae > Streptomyces > Streptomyces longhuiensis. Next base: position 4,101,011 of record NZ_CP085173.1, read on the forward strand.
GTCGGTTCGCCGCCGCTGACCTGGGCCTGGGTGTATTCGAGGAACGAGATCAGGCCGAGTTGGTAGACGGGGTAGACGAGGAGCCCGCCGAGGAGGAGCAGGGCGGGGGCGAGATAGAGCCAGGGGGTCCAGGCGCCGGTGCGGCGGGCGGTGGTGGCCACGCGGTCAGCCCGCGGTGCGGAACGCGGTGTCCATCTTCTTCGCCGCGTCCCGTGAGGCCGTCGCCACGTCCTTACGTCCGCTGACGATCTCCTGGAACATGGTCGGCAGGACGAGCGAGGCGTCGATCTGACCCCAGGCGGGCGAGGCGGGCACGAACTTGGCGCCGGCGCCGAGGGTCTTGATGAAGGGCGCGACGAAGGGCTCCTTCTTCGCGACGCTCTCGCGGACGTCCGTGTACGTGGGCAGGAAGCCCATCGCGTCGAAGAGTTCGCCCTGCGTCTTCTTCGAGGCGAGGCTCTTCATGAGGTCCACGGCGAGCGTGCGGTGCGCGGTGCTCCTGAGTACGCCGATGTTGTTGCCGCCCGCGAAGGCCGGCGCGATGTCGCCCTTGTCCGCGCCCGGCAGCGGCACGACGGCGTACTTGCCCTTCACCTTGCCGTCCTCCATGGCCTGGTGGCTGAAGTCGCCGCCGATGGCCATGCCGGCCTTGCCGGAGGCGAACGCGGTGACGGTGTCGTTGCCGCCCATGCCCGCGCACTTCGCGGCGGGACAGTTGTCGCCGCCGAAGAGGGACGTGTACGCCTCGATGCCCTTGCGCGCGGCCGGGCTGTCGATGGCCGACTCGTACGATCCGCCCTTCTTCTCGGCGAGTTCACCGCCCTGGGACCAGATGAAGGGCATGGCGCCGTACGTGTAGGCGCCGCCGACCGCGAGACCGTAGAGGTCGGGCCTCATCTTGTGGATCTTCCGTGCCGTGGCGGCGAGTTGGGCCTGGGTCGTCGGGACGTCGAGTTTGAGGTCCTTGAAGACGTCGGTGCGGTAGTAGAGGGCGCGTACGCCGACGAAGTAGGGGGCGCCGTAGATCTTTCCGTCGACGGTCACGGACTCCTCGGCCGTCGGGTCGGTGTCCTTGGCCTCGGGCCAGGCGCCGAACTCCTCGGTCACGTCGGCGAGGCCGCCGTCCTTGACGTATCCGGCGGTGTCGGTGTTGCCGTACTCGATGACGTCGGGGGCGCTCTTCGGGTCGTTGAAGGCGGCCTTGATCTTCTCGGCGCGAGTCTCGACGGGTATGTACTCGACCGTGACGTCGGCGCCCTTGTGGGACTTCTCGAAGGCGGCGACGGCCGCGTCGACGACCTTCTGCTTCGGCCGGTTGTCGACCTCCTGGAAGAGCCAGACGCGCAGGGTCCCGCTCTTGTCGTCCCCGGCGGAGCCGTTGTCCGAGGTCCCGGGGGCGCAGGCGGTGGCGAGGGCAAGTGCGGCCAGGGGCAAGGCCATTCGGACGGGGAGCTTCATGGGGGCAGCCTCCGAAGTGTCGTTGCAACATACGCAATGGCGGTTTTGCTGTGCACAACACAGAGGAGGCTAGGAGGTCCAGACCACTGAGCGCAACGGTTGCGGAGGCAGCACAAAGGCCCCCATGGCGCGACAGATGCGCACCTCGGGGGCCTTTCGCAGCAGACTCAGGAACCTTCCGCGACGGCGCGGGCGACCACTTCCGCCCGCTGCCGCTACGTCATGCCCGCGACTTCCTGCCCGCTACTTCTTGTCCTTGCCGCCCTTGTCCTTGTCGCCGCCGGCGCCCATGGACTCGTAGATCTCCTTGCACATGGGACACACGGGGTACTTCTTCGGGTCCCGGCCCGGCACCCAGACCTTGCCGCAGAGCGCGACGACCGGCGTCCCCTCGAGGGCGCTCGCCATGATCTTGTCCTTCTGGACATAGTGGGCGTAGCGCTCGTGGTCGCCGTCACCGTGCGATGTCTGCGGCGTCGGCTCTACGAGGGTCCCCGTACCTGTCCCGCGCTCGGGCTCAAGAGTGCTCATAAAGGCCAAGGGTACTGAAGCGCCGGGAGAAGGGTCAGCGGCCTCGGGGTGAAGGGCCCGCGCCCCCGGTTCCCGTCGATCACGGCACCGGCCGACGGCCTCAGTTGAGCGACGGATCGTCCGGGTACGTCGCCACCATCGCCAGGTCGCTGCGCTGGCGTCGCAGCACCGCGCGCCACAGGCCCTCGGGGTCCGTCGACGAGATGTCGCCCGGTTCCGACTCGACGACGTACCAGGCGCCGTCGGTCAGCTCGGACTCCAGCTGGCGCGGGCCCCAGCCCGCGTACCCGGCGAAGATCCGCAGGGATCCGAGCGCGGAGGCGAGCAGCTCGGGAGGGGCCTCCAGGTCGACCAGGCCGATCGCGCCGTGGATGCGGCGCCAGCCGAGGGGCCCTTCGTCGCCGGGGATCACCGCGACGCCGAGCGCCGAGTCGAGCGAGACCGGGCCGCCCTGGAAGACGACGCCCGGAGCGCCGGCGAGCTCGCCCCAGCCCTCCAGGATGTCGCCGACCCCGACCGGCGTGGGCCGGTTGAGGACCACGCCGAGCGAGCCCTCCTCGTCGTGGTCGAGGAGCAGCACGACCGCCCGGTCGAAGTTCGGGTCCGTGAGGGCGGGTGTGGCCACGAGCAGCCGCCCTGTGAGCGAGGACACCTCGGTCATGCCAGACATGATCCCGCATCTTGCCGCCGAGCGGGGAGTCAATGACCCTTCCCGGGTGAGCCCAGCTCAGAGACGCCTCACGCGCCCGGGGCGCGCGCCGTGAACCGCCTCCGGAAGGTGACCCTCCGCGCCCGTTTAGCGACATTTCGTGTTGTAGCGAAGTCATGACGTCCCCCCGGTGCACTTGGGCTTACGGAAGGGGGGTAGGCGGCCCTTACGCTTATGCCTTGGCCCGCCCAGCGGCCCGGCCCGAAAGGCCTCGCCCGACGGCTCCGCCGCGGTCCTGCCCATCTGTCCTGTCCATCTCATCGGAACGCGAGATTCATGACCGTCACCGACGATGTACTGCTTGTCCACGGCGGAACCCCGCTGGAGGGCGAGATCCGTGTCCGCGGCGCGAAGAACCTCGTGCCCAAGGCCATGGTCGCCGCGCTGCTCGGCAGCGAGCCGAGCCGGCTGCGCAACGTCCCGGACATCCGGGACGTCCGGGTCGTACGCGGCCTCCTCCAGCTGCACGGCGTGACGGTCCGCCCGGGTGAGGAACCCGGCGAGCTGATCATGGACCCGTCGCACGTGGAGAGCGCCAACGTCGCCGACATCGACGCGCACGCGGGCTCCTCGCGCATTCCGATCCTGCTGTGCGGGCCGCTCCTGCACCGGCTCGGCCACGCGTTCATCCCGGGTCTCGGCGGCTGCGACATCGGCGGCCGGCCCATCGACTTCCACTTCGAGGTGCTCCGCCAGTTCGGCGCGACCATCGAGAAGCGGGCGGACGGCCAGTACCTGGAGGCCCCGCAGCGGCTGCGCGGCACGAAGATCCGGCTGCCGTACCCGTCCGTCGGCGCGACCGAGCAGGTCCTTCTGACGGCCGTGCTGGCCGAGGGCGTGACCGAGCTCTCGAACGCGGCCGTGGAGCCCGAGATCGAGGACCTCATCTGCGTACTGCAGAAGATGGGCGCGATCATCGCCATGGACACCGACCGGACCATCCGGGTCACGGGTGTCGACAAGCTGGGCGGCTACACGCACCGCGCCCTCTCGGACCGTCTGGAGGCCGCGTCGTGGGCGTCGGCCGCGCTGGCGACCGAGGGCAACATCTACGTCCGCGGCGCCCAGCAGCGCTCGATGATGACGTTCCTGAACACGTACCGCAAGGTCGGTGGCGCCTTCGAGATCGACGACGAGGGCATCCGCTTCTGGCACCCGGGCGGCTCGCTGAAGTCGATCGCCCTGGAGACGGACGTCCACCCCGGTTTCCAGACCGACTGGCAGCAGCCGCTCGTCGTGGCCCTGACGCAGGCCTCGGGCCTGTCCATCGTCCACGAGACGGTCTACGAGTCCCGCCTCGGCTTCACGTCCGCCCTGAACCAGATGGGCGCGCACATCCAGCTCTACCGCGAGTGCCTGGGCGGCTCGGACTGCCGCTTCGGCCAGCGCAACTTCCTGCACTCCGCGGTCGTGTCGGGCCCCACGAAGCTCCAGGGCGCCGACCTGGTCATCCCCGACCTGCGCGGCGGCTTCTCGTACCTGATCGCGGCCCTGGCCGCCCAGGGCACCAGCCGCGTCCACGGCATCGACCTGATCAACCGCGGCTACGAGAACTTCATGGAGAAGCTCGTGGAGCTCGGCGCGAAGGTCGAGCTGCCGGGCAAGGCACTGGGCTAGCCACAGGTCCTGCCGACGCCCTTCCTGAGCGTCGGCAGGACCCCCGTGACAACGCAGAAGGGGCGGCCACCCGAACCGGGTGGCCGCCCCTTCTGTTGCCTGGCTTACTTGCCCTTGGCGGCTTCCTTGAGCTTGGAGCCCGCGGACACCTTCACGCTGAAACCGGCCGGGATGTTGATCGGCTCGCCGGTCTGCGGGTTGCGGGCGGTGCGAGCGGCACGGTGCGTGCGCTCGAAGGTCAGGAAGCCGGGGATGGTGACCTTCTCGTCGCCCTTGGCAACGATCTCGCCGACCGTCTCGGCGAACGCGGCCAGCACGGCGTCGGCGTCCTTGCGGGTCACCTCGGCGCGGTCGGCCAGCGCGGCCACCAGCTCACTGCGGTTCATGTTTGTACTCCCGTGTTCTTCTTGCCGTTGAGGCGTGCCACGCGGCGGAGCCGCATGTTGGGCACAGCGAAGCCGATGCTGCCAGGGTCCTCGGTCAGGCCCCGGACCCGGGTCCGTCTTCAGACCCTCGCGCCCGAAGACGCATCCTGCCCCCACCAGCGGCGGGAAAGCCAATCCGGCGCCCTTGGGGGTCACACGGATTGCGTCGCCGTCCCGGTATGGGGCGGGGTGGGGCCGTGCTTCCCGGCCACCCTAGAGGGCGGCCAGGGGCCCCGCATTCCGCGACGCGCCGGGCCTCAGGAGGCCGTGGCGCCCGTCACAGCGCCGCCGACGGCCTTCGCGGCGTTACGCACCGCTCCGGCGACGGCGCCCGCGACCTTGTCGTTGAAGACGCTCGGAATGATGTAGTTCGGGTTGAGCTCGTCCTCGCTCACCACGTCCGCCAGGGCGGCCGCGGCGGCCAGCATCATCTCCGTGTTGACCGTACGCGACTGGGCGTCGAGGAGGCCACGGAAGACGCCCGGGAACACGAGGACGTTGTTGATCTGGTTCGGGAAGTCCGAGCGGCCCGTGGCCACAACTGCCGCCGTCTGACGGGCGATTGCGGGGTCGACCTCGGGGTCCGGGTTCGCGAGCGCGAACACGATGGCGCCCTCGGCCATGGCCGCCACGTCGTCGCCGTCGAGCACGTTCGGAGCGGAGACCCCGATGAACACGTCGGCGCCGCGCACGGCCTCCTTGAGCGTGCCCGTGAGGCCCTCGGGGTTGGTGTTGTCGGCGATCCAGCGCAGCGGCGAATCGGCCTTCGCGTCGACGAGGTCCGCGCGGTCCGCGTGCACGACACCGTGGATGTCGGCGACGACCGCGTTCTTGACGCCGGCTGCGATCAGGAGCTTGAGGATCGCCGTGCCGGCCGCGCCCGCGCCGGACATGACGACGCGGATGTCGCCGATGGCCTTACCCGCGACACGCAGGGCGTTCGTCAGGGCGGCGAGGACGACGATGGCCGTGCCGTGCTGGTCGTCGTGGAAGACCGGGATGTCGAGGGCCTCACGCAGGCGGGCCTCGATCTCGAAGCAGCGCGGGGCGGAGATGTCCTCGAGGTTGATGCCCGCGAAGCCGGGGGCGATGGCCTTGACGATCTCGACGATCGCGTCGGTGTCCTGGGTGTCCAGGCAGATCGGCCAGGCATCGATGTCGGCGAAGCGCTTGAAGAGGGCCGCCTTGCCCTCCATGACGGGCATGGCGGCCATCGGGCCGATGTTGCCGAGGCCGAGCACGGCGGAGCCGTCCGTCACGACCGCAACGGTGTTCCGCTTGATCGTCAGACGCCGGGCGTCCTCGGGGTTCTCGGCGATCGCCATGCACACGCGGGCCACACCCGGCGTGTAGACCATGGACAGGTCGTCACGGTTGCGGATGGGGTGCTTCGACTGCATCTCGATCTTGCCGCCGAGGTGCATCAGGAACGTACGGTCGGAGACCTTGCCGAGGATGACGCCCTCGATGCCGCTCAGGCCCTCGACGATCTCGTCGGCGTGCGCGGTGGAGCTCGCGGCGATCGTGACGTCGATCCGGAGTTTCTCGTGGCCGGACGCCGTCACGTCGAGACCGGTCACCGAGCCTCCGTGGGACTCCACGGCCGTCGTGAGTTGGGATACCGCTGTTCCGCTGGCGGGCACCTCAAGGCGGACCGTCATCGAGTAGGAGACGCTGGGCGCCGTTGCCATGGCCGACTTCCTCTGCTTTCACCGTGTGGCTGCTGCTGTTTTTCCGTCCGATCGTCGCACCTACCGCTGAGTACGTGGTAGCCGCCCCGGATTGCGAACGTTTTGTTCACTGCCCGGACAGCACCCCGGTCGCGCGCTTTCGGAAAGTTGTTTCCACCATACGAGAAGTGACGGGAAACAGAAAGAGGTCCACGTCAGCTGACGTGGACCTCTCACTTACGTTGATGACACCGACCCGCCATGCTCGCCTCGCGGCAAGTGGTCGCTCGTAGCGACGAAGGTTGGGCCCGGGGGCTTGGATCGAGCCGGTGCCACGTCCAAGGTAACAAAGGATCCCCGTAAGGCAATTCCCATCCCTCGAACTCATTCACGCAGCAGGTCCGGCACCCCGTCCGCGTCCGGCTCGTCGCGGCTGCCCGAGACGACCGTGAGCTGCTGCGTGGCGCGGGTCAGCGCCACGTACAGGACGCGCAGGCCCGCCGGGGACTCGTCGGCGATCTCCGCGGGCGACACGACGACCGTCGCGTCGTACTCCAGGCCCTTGGCCTCCAGGCTGCCGAGCGCGACCACGCGGTCGCCGAGTCCGGACAGCCAGCGCGCCGCCTCGTCCCGCCTGTTCATCGCGACGACGACGCCGACCGTGCCGTCGACCTGGTCGAGCAGGCGCGCCGCCTCCTCGCGGACGGTGTGCCCGAGACCGTCCCGTACGACCGCGAACCGGGGGCGCACCCCCGTCGAGCGGACCGCCGACGGGGACTCGGAGCCCGGCATGGCGAGCGCGAGGACCTTGGCGGCGAGCTCGGCGATCTCGGCCGGGTTGCGATAGTTCACGGTGAGGGTGAAGCGGCGGCGCGGACGGGAGCCGAGGGCCTCGTCACGGGCCTCCGCCGCCTCGTCCGGGTCCGACCAGGACGACTGGGCGGGGTCGCCGACCACCGTCCACGTCGCGTGCCGGCCGCGGCGGCCGACCATCCGCCACTGCATGGGCGTGAGGTCCTGCGCCTCGTCGACGATGACGTGCGCGTACTCCGTGCGCTCCTGGGCCAGGCGCTCGGCGCGCTCGCGCTGCGTCTCCTCGCGCGAGGGCATCAGCTCCTCGAGACCGGTGAGCTGGTCCAGAGGGTCGTACTCGCGCTTCTTCCTCGGGCGTACGGGGGTACCGAGGACCGCGTTCAGCTCGTCCAGGAGCGCCACGTCGTGCACCGACAGGGCTTCGCGGCGCAGCGAGCGGGCGACCTTGCGGACCTCGCCGGGGTTGAGGATCCGGCGGGCCCAGCGGCCGAGGCGGCGCTCGTCGCCCATCGCGGCGAGAACACCGCGCGGGGTCAGCTCGGGCCACCACGCGTCGAGGAAGCGCAGGAAGTCGTCCTCGGAGGTGATGTCGTCATCGAACGAGGAGCGCAGCTCCGCGGCGAGTTCCGGGTCGCTGTGGCGGGTGCCCGCGCCGGACTGCGACCACAGGGCGTCCAGGAGGAGTTTGCGGGCGCGCGGGCGCAGCAGGTTGACGGGAGCGGTGCCGCTGAGCGCGTTCTGGCGGATCCGCGCCAGGTCGGCGGCCTCCAGCTCCAGGCGGCGGCCGAAGGCGACGACGCGCAGGCGCGTGGGCTGCTCTGCGGGGGCCTGCGCCTCGTCCCCGTCGGAGTCGTCGTCACCGAAGGCCAGCTGGCCCTGCCTCGGCTGCGGCGCCGTCACGGTCCCCATCTCCAGGGCTCCGCGCGCGGCCTTGCGCAGGACGCGCAGCATCCGCGAGGAGCCCTTGACGCGGGCGACCGCCGGGGAGTCGTAGACCGTGGCCTCCGCGCCGTCGACCAGCGAGCCGACCGCGCGGATCGCGACCTGGCCCTCCTCGCCGAGCGAGGGCAGGACGCCCTCGGTGTAGGCGACGAGGAGCGGGGTCGGGGAGACGATCAGGATGCCGCCCGCGTACCGGCGGCGGTCCTGGTAGAGCAGGTACGCGGCGCGGTGCAGGGCGACGGCCGTCTTGCCGGTGCCGGGGCCGCCCTCCACGTACGTCACCGACGCGGCGGGGGCCCGGATCACGAGGTCCTGCTCGGCCTGGATGGACGCCACGATGTCGCGCATGGTGTGGCTGCGGGCCTGGCCGAGGGCGGCCATCAGGGCGCCGTCGCCGATGACGGGCAGCTGCTCGCCGTCGAGGTACGCGGTCAGCTCGGGGCGCATCAGGTCGTCCTCGACGCCGAGCACCTTGCGGCCCTTGGAGCGGATGACCCGGCGGCGTACGACGCGTCCCGGATCGACCGGGGTCGAGCGGTAGAAGGGCGCGGCGGCCGGCGCGCGCCAGTCGATGACCAGGGGCGAGTAGTCGGCGTCCAGGACGCCGATCCGGCCGATGTGGAGCGTCTCGGCGATGTCGGCGCTCCGCTTCCCCTCCGCGTCCTCGCGCACGGACCCCTCGGCGGGCTCCACGGCCGTGTACGCGCCGTCGGGGCCCTTCTTGCCGTCCTTGCCGAGCAGCAGGTCGATCCGGCCGAAGAGGAAGTCCTCGAACTCGTTGTTGAGGCGGTTGAGGTGGATCCCCGCGCGGAACACCTGGGCGTCGCGCTCGGCGAGGGCGCCGGGCGTGCCGACCTGCCCCCGCTGGGCCGCGTCGTTCATCAGGAACTCGGCCTCGTGGATCTTTTCCTCGAGCCGGCGGTACACCTGGTCGAGGTGTTCCTGTTCGACACCGACCTCGCGGTCCCGGACGGAATCGCGGTCCTGGTCGAGCGCGGTCTGCTGATGAGCCTGAGCGGCCACCGGGCCCCCTTCTGACGTGCTGGGCAGCCGTCAAAGGTACGCGAAGGGAGGCCCGGGAGGCTACGCATCCGGCTGCCGGGGCTACGCGTCGACCTCCACGAGGCGTTTGCCGTCGAGCGTCTCGACCTCGAAGTGGTCGATGGCGTTGCGCTCGAACGCGGCGCCCCCGTGCACGTACAGGGGGTACTTCGACGCCCCGTGCTTGCTGTTGGGAATGCCGTAACCCCACTTCGGGACGGCCCAGGTGGTGACCGTCTCACGCTGGCCGTTCTTGCCGACCGCGACCAGCGAGCAGGTGAGCGGGCCCTTGACGTTCTTCAGCTCCAGGACGGTGTGGGTGCCCCAGGCCTTCTTCTCCATGCCGATGGTGGCGGTGACCTTCGTGTTCGGGTCCGTCGCCCTGACCTTCTCGTCCATGTGGTTGAAGAAGGCGTCCTCGGCGGGGCTGGTGGGGTGGGGCTCCACGGCGACGTCGTTCGTCCCGCCGTCGTTCACGGCGATCACGGCCAGCGGACCGCCGATGATCAGCGCGGCGGCGGCCGCCACCAGGTACATCCCGCGGCGGCGCTTGCGTGCCCGCCTCTGCGCCACCTCGTCGAACAGCCGGCCGGCGAGCTGGTCGCTCGGGCGGGCGCCGAGCTGCGCGCCGAGGCGTTCTCTGGCGGGGGTGCCCTGCGGTTCGGGGATGTCCGCGAGGGCGGCGAGCATGGGCTCCATGCCGGCGAACTCCTCCAGCTGGCGTGCGCACAGCTCGCAGCCCGCCAGATGCGCCTCGAAGGCGCTCGCCTCCGCGTCGTCGAGGACACCGAGCACGTAGGCGCCGACCGTCTCGTGAACGTCACCGGACCCATGCGGTCCGTAGTCGTCGTACGAGGCACTCATGCCGTCACCCCCCGCTCCTCCAGCGCCAGCTTCATGGAACGCAGCGCGTAGAACACCCGTGAGCGCACCGTTCCGCTGGGAATACCGAGTGTCGCGGCCGCCTCGTTGACCGTACGCCCCTTGAAGTACGTCTCCACCAACACCTCACGGTGGGCAGGCGTCAGGTCCTCGAGCGCATCCGAAAGCGTCATCAGCCACAGCGCCTTGTCGATCTCGTCCTCCGCGGGGATGACCTCCAGCGGCGACGGATCGACCTCCTGCGGCCGGGCCTGCCGACTGCGGTGAGCGTCGATGACGATGCGCCGGGCGACCGTCACCAGCCAGGGGCGTACCGAACCGGTCGCTCGGTTGAGCTGACCGGCGTTCTTCCAGGCACGGATGAGCGTCTCCTGCACGACATCTTCGGCGCGCTGCCGGTCCCCCGCCACCAGCCTGAGCACATAGGCCAGTAGCGGACCCGCGTGCTCGCGGTAGAGCGCGCGCATCAGCTCCTCGTCGGGCTCAGGAGGCTGCGGCGCGCGATGTCGTGCCCTCGGCGGGCGTTCATCGGCCACGGCGGAATCCTTGCGCACGCCTACCTCCGCTGTCCCCTGGTTGAGCGTTCCGGCTGGGTCGCCGCTCGGCTGGACGCACCCCAATACGCAAGCGGGACGCGAAGCGTTCAAACGATCTGCCGGGACATGCCAAAAAGAGGTTCGGAGAGGTCTTCGGGGGATCTTCAGGCCCGGGCGAGCGCCGCCCTGCGGCGGTGCCGCGCCACCCGCTCCCGGTTTCCGCACACCTCGCTGGAGCACCAGCGGCGGCGCCGGCCCCGGGACGTGTCGAGGTAGATGATCGAGCAGCTGTCTCCCTCGCAGCGGCGCAGACACGAGCGGGCGACCGGGTCCGTCAGCAGTTCCACGGCGTCGCGGGCGACGGCCGCGAGCAGCTCGCGGCAGCCGGGGTCGGCGTGCAGGTCCCTGGCGAGGGTGCCGTCGGTGCGGCGGGTCGCGCGAGGCGCGGGCGGCGCCGCGCGGGCGAGGGCGTTGACCCGCTCCAGGGCGGCGGACGCGGGCCGGCCGTCGAGTTCGCCGCGCACCAACTGGCCGATGTGGCCGCGCAGTTCGTGCACGGCGGCGAGCCAGGACGCGTCGGCGCCGCGCAGCGGCGTGTCCGCGGGCACGAGCCCCGAGCCGACCAGCCAGGTCCGCAGCCGCCCCACCGAGTCGAGCCGTTCGTCGGGATGCGCCGTGGCCAGGAGATCCAGCGAACTGCGCCCGGAGTCGAAGCGCAGCTCGTACGAGGACGAGGACGATGGCGATGCCATGCCCCTACAGTGCCCGCACCCAGGCACCGCCGGAACCCCTGGTGCCGGGCCCCTCACGAAGGGTTCACGGACGGGCCGGCCCGGGACGCCGAGCGTGCTGCGCGAGAACGCCTGGCCGTGGATCGAAACGGCGAAGGACCGACCCGCCCGGCGCGGCCGCCACCAGGACCTGTCGACGGTCGACGGCCCGTCCGCGCCACCACGGCTCACCACGGCCTCGTCGTGCTCCACGACGACGAGGACTTCGCCGCCGCGGGCCGGTCGGCGGACCTGGACGAGCGCAGCGTTCACCGCACGACGAACCGACTCACTCCGTCCCGTACTTGGAGTCCGCCGCCGGGTCCAGGGCCAGGCGGTAGCCGCGCTTGACCACCGTCTGGATCAGCTTGGGAGTGCCGAGCGCCGTGCGCAGCCTGGCCATCGCCGTCTCCACCGCGTGTTCGTCGCTGCCCGCGCCGGGCAGCGCGCGCAGCAGTTCGGCACGCGGCACCACCCAGCCGGGCCGGCGCGACAGCGAGCGCAGGAGCGACATCCCGGCGGGCGGCACCGGGCGCAGGTCGCCGTCGACCAGGACGGCCTGCCCGCGGATCTCCACGCGATGACCCGCGACCGGCAACGTACGGGCCCTGCCCGGGAGTTCGGCGCACAGGACCTGGACGAGCGGGCCGAGGCGGAAGCGTTCGGGCTGCACGGTGTCCACGCCGTGGGCCTGGAGGGGCAGCGCGGTCACGGGACCGACGCAGACGGGCAGGACGTCATGGTGCAGGGCGGCGAGCAACTCCGGCAGCTGGCCGCGCAGTTCGGCCCTGGAGAGCAGGGACACGGCGGCGGGCGCGCTGGTGAACGTGAGCGCGTCCACACCCCGGGCGAGGGTCGCGTCGAGCAGCCGGTCGAGGGGCCCTATGTCCTCCGGCGGCATCCACCGGTACACCGGCACCCCCACGACGTCGGCGCCCGCCTCGCGCAGCGCCTCGACGAAGCCGGGCAGCGGCTCGCCGTGCAGCTGGACGGCGACCCGGCGGCCGTCGACGCCCTCGTCGAGGAGCCGTTCGAGGACCTCCGCCATCGACTCGGACGACGGGGACCACTCCTCGGTGAGCCCGGCGGCCCTGACGGCGCCCTTGACCTTGGGCCCGCGGGCGAGCAGCTCCACGCCGCGCAGCCGGGCGACGAGCGCCTCGCCCAGGCCCCAGCCGTCGGCGGCCTCGATCCAGCCGCGGAAGCCGATGGCGGTGGTCGCGACGACGACGTCGGGCGCGTGGTCGACGATGTCCTTGGTCGCCGCGAGGAGCTCGCTGTCGTCGGCGAGCGGGACGATGCGCAGCGCGGGCGCGTGCAGGACGGCCGCGCCGCGCCGCTGGAGCAGCGCCCCGAGTTCGTCGGCGCGGCGCGCGGCGGTCACGCCCACGGTGAAGCCCGCGAGGGGGCCGTGCTGCCCCGCCGGGGGGCCCTGCTGTGCGTCGTACATGTGGCTCTCGTCCCGCTCGGGTGGTTCTGCCGGGGTCGACCGAGCCTGTCAAGATCCCGTGACGGGCTCGGTTCCCCATGATGTCAGCGGTGTTACGTCACACCTCGGCGTAGCTGAGCCGGGACTCCGTCTCCGCGGCCTCGACGGGAGCCTCCGTGGCGGCCGGGCGGCGAAGGTATACGGCCCAGGTGAGGGCGAAGCACACCGCGTAGAAGACGAGGAACCCGACGAAGGCGGCCGTGCCGGTGCCCGCGGTCTGGAAGGACTGGCGGAAGGCGAGGTTGATGCCGAGCCCGCCGAGCGCGCCCACCGCGCCGATCAGCCCCATCGAGGCCCCGGACAGGCGCCGCCCGTACGCCGCGGCCTCCTCCCCCGCGAGCCCCCTGGCGGCGGCCTTGGCCTGGAAGATGCCGGGGATCATCTTGTACGTCGACCCGTTGCCGAGACCGGTGAGCACGAACAGGGCGATGAACGCCGTGGTGAACAGCGGCAGCGACTTCTGCGTCGACGCGAGGACGACGACGGCGGTGGCGGCGGCCATCCCGACGAAGTTCCACAGCGTGATGCGGGCGCCGCCGAACCGGTCGGCGAGCCGGCCGCCGACGGGCCGGATCAGGGAACCGAGCAGCGGCCCGATGAACGTGATCGACGCGGCCTGCAGCGGTGTCCTGCCGAACTGTGTCTGCAGGACGAGTCCGAACGCGAAGCTGTAGCCGATGAACGACCCGAACGTCCCGACGTACAGGAACGCCATGATCCATGTGTGCGGGTCGCGCACGGCCTCCTTGGCGGCGCCGGTGTCGTTCTTCACGGTCGCGAGGTTGTCCATGAACAGCGCGGCGCAGATCGCCGACACCGCGATGAGCGGGATGTAGATCCCGAGCAGTACGCGCGGTCCGCCGCTCGCGCCGATCACGGCGAGCCCGGCGAGCTGCACGACGGGGACGCCGATGTTGCCGCCGCCCGCGTTCAGGCCGAGCGCCCAGCCCTTCTTCCGCAGCGGGAAGAAGGAGTTGATGTTGGTCATCGACGAGGCGAAGTTGCCGCCGCCCACCCCGGTGAGCAGCGCGCACACCATGAACGTCGTGTACGAGGTCCCCGGCTCCATCACGGCGAACGCGGCGACCGTCGGGATCAGGAGCAGGCTCGCCGCGAAGATCGTCCAATTCCGGCCGCCGAAGCGGGCGACGGCGAAGGTGTACGGCACGCGGGCGACCGCCCCGACCAGCGTGGCCATCGAGACCAGGAAGAACTTGCCGGCCGGGTCGATGCCGTACTCGGGCCCCATGAACAGGACCATCACGGACCACAGGGTCCAGATCGAGAACCCGATGTGCTCGGACAGGATGGAGAACGCGAGATTGCGCCGCGCGACCTTCTCGCCGCCCTCCTGCGACCAGAACGTCTCGTCCTCCGGATCCCACCTCTGGATCCAACTCCGGGCTGCCATCACACGCCTCCAGGGTCACGGTTCTCGGCTGCTGACCCCGAAGGTAGGGATGCGGGATTACCGCGCTGTGCCGCACCGTGACCGGCGGGGAACGTTGCTCTCACCGGGCGCGGGGCCCGGCGGTGAGCTTCGCTCCCCGGCGTGGGTCAGGTCGTGGTGCCCGCCCACTTGAGGCTCGCCGAGCCGCCCTTGTCCCACTTCAGCGTGACCACGTCGTCGGCCTGCGTCAGGTTCGCCCCGAAGACCTCGTCGCCGGTGTCCTTGCCCATGCACTTGACGGCTATCCGGAACGCGCCGCCGCTGCGGTTCTCCCCGATGCCGGTGCAGATGCCCTTACCGCCCGCGTCGATGTAGGACACGCTGTACTTGCCCTTGGCCGTGCCGGACGCGACCTTGTCGCCGACCGTGAGGGTCCTGGCCTGTTCGTCCTGCCACTGGCCCTGATAGCCGGTGGACCCGGCGGGCCGCTCCTCCACCGTCCCCGAGGGATCACTCGGCTCCTCGACGGGGTCCTCCGTCGCGGGGTCCTCGGTCGTGGGCTCGTCGGAGGGCTCGTCCGACACGGTGGGCTCCGCGGACACGGAGTCCTTCGCCTTCGGCTTGTCGTCGTCGCCGCCGCTGTTCGTGGCGAGGAAGATCCCACCGACGATCACGACGAGCGCGACGACCGCGGACCCGACGATGAGGGCCGTCCGGCGCTTGCCACCACTGCCCTGCGAGGGCGGGGGCGGCGGATAGGCACCTCCGCCATAGGGCGGCTGCCCGCCGTACGGGGGCTGTCCGTAAGGGGGTTGGCCCTGCGGCTGCCCCTGCGGGGGCTGGCCGTAGGGGGGTTGGGCACCGTATCCGGACTGATCGCCGTATCCGGGCTGGTCCCCATAGCCGGGCTGATCCCCGTAAGCGGGCTGATCGCCGTAGCCGGGCCGGCCCTGAGGGGCCGGTGGCGGGGTCTGCGGTGTCTGCGGCGGACCCGGGGGCGGGGTCGGCGCGCCGGCGTACGGGTTGTCCTGCCCGCCGCCGGACGGCGCCTGCGGCGGGGTGGGCGGCGGCCCGTACGCCGGGTGGTGCCCGGATCCGTCCTGCGGTGGCTGGCCGGGAGGCTGTGTCATCGATCCGGGTCCCCTCGTGGTCCTGCGGTCACTGGTCGCTCACGGCCCAACCTCCCCCACCCCCGCTCACCGCACAACCCCGTCTAACGGCTGTGCGCCCGCTTCTTGACGCCGTTCGGCCACAGCCGCGGGCGCCGCTTGGCGGCCAGGTCCTCGATCCAGCCCGTGCCGAGGACCGCGAGGGCGATCAGCGGCCAGGTCAGCACGAACATCCAGAGCATGTACGTGGAGTCGAGGGCGCCGCTCCACCTCGCGTCCTCCATGAACGGCAGGTTGTACGCGAGGTCGATGATCGGCACCGTCGCCATGATCAGCATGTTGTGCCAGAGATAGATCGTGACCGCGCGGTTGTTGGACAGCGTGATGAGCTTGTCCCACTTGGCGAGCCGGCCCGGCAGCTCCTGCCAGGACGGCGAGTACTGGAGCAGGATGACGACGAACCCGAAGGACCAGGTCGCCTGCGCCAGCGGGATGTCGTTCAGGTCCCAGCCGTCCGGCCCGAGATGGCCCGAGGCCCACCACAGTCCGAACGCCATCACGATCGCCGAGCAGGACACGGCGAGATAGCGCGGCACCTTCGCGAGGACGCCTTCGTGGTGGGCGAAGCCGAGGACCCAGCAGCCGCCGTAGACCGCGAAGTCGGTGACCGCGTTCCCCGTCTCGCCGGGGATGGTGACGATGCCCGTACCGACGACGGCCGTCAGCGCGAGCGGCGCGAGCAGCGTCGCCCACGGCACCTTGCGGAACGCCCAGAGCAGCAGCGGCGAGGCGATGACGAACCACAGGTAGGCCCGCAGATACCAGAGCGGGCCCGCGGCCTGCGACGGCCAGGTGTCCTCCAGGAGGCCCGCCTTGTCGCCGAGGTGCCAGGGGAACGACGGCGCACCGACGGGCACGAAGTAGTTGAACAGGCCGATCCAGCCCCAGGTCCCGCCGCTGTCGGGGTCCTTGCCGGGATTCCAGCCCCCCAGGAAGAGCAGGGCGAGGACGACCACGCTGAACGCCCACATGGGCGGCAGGAGCCGGCGGATACGGCCCCTGATCACACCGATCGCCGGCCGGCTCAGGGAGCGCGCCATCAGCGATCCGGCGAGCGCGAACATCACACCCATGGAAGGGAAGAGGACCGTCAGCCAGGCCCACCCGAAGAGGTGGTAGGCGACGACGCGGACGAGCGCGATGGAGCGCAGCAGGTCCAGATAGCGGTCGCGGCCCGGCTTCTTGGGCGCGGCCGCCTGCGCGGGCGGGGCCGGCGGAGCGGGCGCGGGCACCTGCGTCGGCTCCGGTGTGAACGGCACCTGCGGGAACGGCACTTGTGACAGGGGGCGCGTCTGCGGAAACTCGCTCCGGCCGCCGGTGGCGGGCGTGGGATACGTCATGCGACGGGCCTCCGATCGTTGTCGTGCGACGCACGCTGGCGAGGAACCGCCCCCGGCGCCTCCACCGCTCCGGTGCGCCGCAGCTTCTGCCAGCGCAGGCGGCCGCCGGTGAGCGCGGTGATCCAGGACTGGAGCAGCACGACGTACATCAGCTGCCGGTAGAGGACCTGCTGGAGCGGGAGCGAGATGAGATGGGTCATGCGTTCGCGGTCGAGCCGGAAGGCGTACGCCGCGCAGACGGCCTGGATGGCGAGGACGCCGAGCCAGGCGCCGATCGTCTTCTCCGTGGGGCCGAACACGAGGCCGTAGAGCAGGAAGACGTCGATGAGGGGCGCCAGGAGCGGCGCGAGGACCATGAAGAGGGCGACGAACGGCAGGCCGATGCGGCCGAAGCGGCCGGAGGGGCCCGACTCGATCACGGAGCGGCGGTGCTTCCAGATCGCCTGCATCGTGCCGTACGACCACCGGTAGCGCTGGGACCAGAGCTGCTGGACCGACTCCGGGGCCTCGGTCCAGGCGCGGGCCCTCTCGGCGTAGACGACGCGCCAGCCGTCCCGGTGCAGGGCCATGGTGACGTCGGTGTCCTCGGCGAGCGTGTCGTCGCTCATGCCGCCGATGGGCTCGAGCGCGCTGCGGCGGAAGGCGCCCACGGCCCCGGGGATCGTGGGCATGCAGCGCAGCATGTCGTACATGCGGCGGTCGAGGTTGAAGCCCATCACGTACTCGATGTGCTGCCAGGCCCCGATCAGGGAGTCCTTGTTGCCGACCTTCGCGTTGCCCGCGACCGCGCCGACGCGGCGGTCACCGAAGGGCTGGACCAGCTCGCGGACGGTGGACGGCTCGAAGACCGTGTCGCCGTCCATCATCACGATCAGGTCGCACCGGGCATTGGCCAGGCCCCTGTTGAGCGCGGCCGGCTTGCCCGCGTTGTGCTGGCGGACCACCCGGACGCCGGGCAGGCGCAGATTCTCGACGATGCGGGCCGTGCCGTCCGTCGAGCCGTCGTCGATGACGATGATCTCGATGGGGTGCTCGCTCGACATGAGCGAACGCACCGTGTTCTCGATGCACTTGGCCTCGTTGAACGCCGGGACCAGGACCGACACCGGTTCGGTGACGGGCGGCCCCCAGGAGAATCCGCGGCGCCGCACGCGCCGGGCGTGCGCCCCGGACAGGAGGAGCATCAGGCCGAAGCGGGTGAAGACGAGGACGCCGATGACCGCGAGTCCGACGACGAGCACGTCCGTCACGTTGTCCGAGGCCTCGACGGCGTAGATCCACGCCTTGCCCTTGGCCAGTTCGAGACCGTGCACGGGCGTGTGGGCGCTGGGTGCCCCGAGCGCCTCGGTGAGGTTGACGAAGTCGTATCCCTGGCCCTGGAGCTGGGGCAGGAAGCGGTCGAGGGCGGCGACGGTCTGCGAGCGGTCGCCACCGGAGTCGTGCATCAGGACGATCGCGCCCTTGCCGCCCTGGGGCGTGGCGCGGCGGATGATCTCGTCGACGCCGGGGCGCTTCCAGTCCTCGCTGTCGGTGTTGTTGACGACGGTGATGTATCCGCGGCTGCCGATGTACTTGGTGACCGGCCACGACTTGTCGTCCATGGCGTCGGCGAACGAGGAGTACGGCGGCCGGAACAGCGAGGTGCGGATGCCGGCCGCACCGGCCAGGGCCGTCTGGTTCTGGGTGAGTTCCCAGTCGATGCGGCTCTTGGACTGGTACGAGAGGTCGGGGTGGTTGAAGGTGTGCAGGCCGACCTCGTGACCCTCGTCGACCATGCGTTTGACCAGGTCCGGGTAGCGGGAGGCCATGGTGCCGGTGACGAAGAAGACGCCGTGCGCGTGGTGTTCCTTCAGGACGTCGAGGACCTTCGGGGTCCACTCCGGGTCGGGGCCGTCGTCGAAGGTGAGGACGAGCCGGTGCTCGGGCACGCTCATGCTGGTCTCGCGCCCGCCGCGCGTGTCGATGACGGGACCGCCATCGAGGATCTTCTCGGGCACGTGATCGGTGGCGGCGGGCGGCTGGATGCGGTGGTCGGCGAGGATCTCGCTGTGCACGTACCCGCGGAGCATGAGCATCGCGAGCAGGGCGACAAGGAGCAGCGACGGCAGCAGATAGCGCATCGGCAGGCGGCGACGCGGCGCCCTGCGGTTGCTGCGTTTGCGGGAGGACATTTACAGGATGCCGCTTTCCGGGGACGAGGCCGCTGACGGTCCGGCCGGACTCTGACTCGGGCCGACGGGCGGCGCCGCGACGGTCTGGGTGCCGTCCTGGGCCGGGGAGTCCGACGGCTCGACGGGTGGTCCGCTGTCCGAGGGGGACGGCTCGCCGGGGTCGGGTGAGCTGGGCTGCTCCGAGGGGCCGGGGCCCGGGTCGGGTGAGTTGCCGGGGGCGGGCTTGCCGGGGCCGCCGGACGGCTTCGGGTCGGACGACTTGCCGGGTTTGTCGCCCGGCTTGGCGCTCGCGCTGCTGTCCGGCCCGGTCGACGAGCCGGCGCCCGGCTCACTGGACGCCGCTCCCGTGCCGGAAGCGCTGGGACCGGCCGTGGCGCCCGTCGAGGAGGACGGCCTGGCCGCCGGGTCGGCGGGCAGCGGCGACGTGTCCACCTTGCCGGCGGGCTTGTCGCGGTCCTCGCCCTGGATGGGCAGCCAAGGAGCGCTCGAGTTCCCGGAGAGCAGCGTCGCCACGATGACCACGGCGTAGACCGCGCAGATCATGCCGACGATCGCGCCGAAGCGGCGGTATCTGCGGTTTCGCCGTCCCGAGTCGTCCACGAAGACCGGGACTTCCTTGTCGGCCGCACCCTCGCGCCGGGCAGCGATGAGCTCGTCCAACTGGCGGCCCGCGCCGTCGAGTTGGACCGTCACTTCATTAGGATCGTGAGTTTGCCCGGAACGGGCATTTTCTCGCCAATGTTCCACCGTACGCACATCCCCCCAAGGACATGAACATTGGGTGCGCGCGCGACGTACCGAGCCCTCGTCGTTCGGACCGGGCCCCCACCCGATCCGAGCGCCCCCCTTATCACAATGCGCTCGGACGACGAATGTAGCGCACGCGAGTGACAGCCGCGTCCAACCCTCAGTCCTGACTCATCATGATGAGTGCATCTATGGCCGGAATCCAGGCGCCTGGGGGCTTACGGAGCCAGTCGTTCTCCTCCGCGAGCGTGGCCGCCGCCGCACGGAGCGCGTCGATCCCCGGGTGCACGAGCCCCGTCGGCCACACCAGCGACACCGGCGACAGGGGCACGGGGTCGGTCAGGGGTCTCACGACGGAGCCGGGCATGGCCGGAAAGTCCCCCGCGGCGAGCACCGGGGTCCCCGTTTTGGCCATGATCCGCCGGAACTCCTCGACGCCCACGGCGAGGGGAGCGGGCGGCGCGACCGCTATCCCGCGCCCCTCGAAGAGCCGCCCGGCCAGGTCGGTCCACTCCGGTGTACGGGGATTGCCCGCGCCCGCGTACACCGCCTCGCCCGCGAGCCGCGCGAGCGGCACGGCGTCCAGGGCGGCGAGGGGATGGCCGTCCGGCAGGACCACCGTCATCGGCTCGTACCTCACGGGCTGCTGCGAAAGGCGCGCCCGCACCGCCGGATCGAGCCCCGCGTACCGCCCGAACGACGCGTCCAGGCGGCCCGCGGTCATCTCCGCGGCGGCGCCGGTCAGACCGCTCTCGTAGCGGGCCATCAGTTCGCACTGGGGGGCGAACTCGCGGGCCCGCTCCAGGATGCGCTCGAAGACGAGGCCGGGGCTGTTCACATCGACGAGCAGCGGCCGCACCACCCCTGCGGCCGGGCGGCGCGTGAAGGCGGCGAGCAGTTCGTCCTGCGCGTCGAGGACCCGCCGCGCGTACGGCAGCAGCCGCGCCCCGTCCGCGGTCAGGGCGACCTGGCGGGTGCTCCGCGCGAACAGCTCGGCGCCGAGCTCCCGTTCGAGCCTGCGGATGTCCCTGCTGAGGGCCTGCTGCGCGACGTAGAGACGGGCGGCGGCGCGCGTGAAGTGCAGCTCCTCGGCGACGGCGAGGAACGCCCGCAGCAGCCGCGGCTCCAGGTGGGCGGGGGCGGACGTGCCGGGCGCGGCTGGCTGGTGGGACATCCGGCGAACTTACAACGCGGGCGCGTGAATCGGTACGGAGAAGGTGTTGGACCGGGCGCCCGGCCCACGGCGACGCTGATCACATGCCCGACGCGATATCCGAGCCCGTCACCGCTCCCCCGACCTCCACCCACCGGCCACAGCCCGGCCGCTCCCCGTACGTCCGGCTCCTGTCCACGCCCGGCGCGCTCGCCTTCACGCTCGGGAACCTCCTCGCCCGGCTCCCCATGGGCATGTTCAGCGTCAGCGCCGTCATCATGATCGCCGGGGCGCGCGGCTCGTACGCGCTCGCCGGGGCCGTCACCGCGACCGGGATGGCCGCGACCGCGGTCGTCGCCCCGTGGACGGCACGCCTCGTGGACCGGTACGGACAGGCCAGGATCGCCGTACCGGCCACGGCGGTCGCGGTCTGCGGATCGCTCGCCCTGCTCCTGTGCGTGCACTACGGAGCGCCCGACTGGACGCTCTTCGCGGCCTACGCGGCGACGGCCACGACGCCCAACACGGGCGGCATGTCACGCGCCCGCTGGGCCCATCTCCTCAAGGGCGACCCGGCCGCCCTGCACACCGCGAACTCCTTCGAACAGGCGGCGGACGAGCTGTGCTACATGCTCGGCCCGGTACTCGCCGCCTTCCTGTGCGGGTCGCTCTTCCCGGAGGCCGGAACCCTGATCGGGGCGGTCCTGCTGATCACCGGTGTCCTGGTCTTCGCCGCGCAGCGGGCCACGGAACCGCCCACCCATGGGCGCACGGCCACGAAATCGCCCCTCCGCGCGCGCGGGATGCCCGTTCTCCTCGCGTCGTTCCTCGCCACCGGCGCCGTGTTCGGCTCGATGGAGGTGGTCACGATCGCGTTCGCGGACGAGGGGGGCCACAAGGCGGCGGCCGGCGCGGTCCTCGCACTCCAGGCGGCAGGTTCCTGCGTGGCGGGCCTGGTCTACGGGGCCGTGCGGCCCGCCGGTCCCGCGGCTCGGCGCCACCCGTGGTGCGTCGCGGCGATGACCGTCCTGCTGGCCCTCCCCCTGCTCGCGGCGCTCACCGGCTCCCTCCTTGTGGTCGCCGGGGCTCTCCTTGTCGCCGGTATGGCGACGGCCCCGACGATGGTCACGGGCATGACGCTGGTCCAGGCCCGCACCCCCGAGGGCCAGCTGAACGAGGGCATGACCCTCGCCGTGACCGGCCTGCTCGGGGGCATCGCCTGCGGCGCGGCGGCGGGCGGCTCCGCGGTGGAGCGCCTCGGCCCCACCGCGGGCTACACGGTCCCGGCCGCCGCGTCGGCGTGCGCGCTCGTACTCGCGCTCATCGGTTACGTACGCGGCGACGCACGCGACCGTACGTAGTCACCCGCGGCCGTCAGCACACCGCCGGCTTGCGCCACGAGCACTCCAGGTCGCCCTTGCGTTCGGAAACCGGCACGGAGCGCAGCGAGCGCGGCTTCACCGCCACCGCCGCGTCCGCGTCGGACTTCGCGAGCGTCACCACGATCGCGTCCTCGAGGGGCTTCACGGAGCCGACCAGGTAGTTGTTCTGGACGACGCTGTAGACGAGTTCACGTCCCCCGGCGTCCTTGACATAGCCGGAGAGCGCGGACGCGCCGGTCAGGGAGCCGGTCTTGCCGCGGGCATTGAGCGCTGCCGGTGTCCCGCACATCCGCGAGCGCAGCGTCCCGCCGACGAACCGGTCCGGGTCGCAGGCCACCGGCAGCGACTTGTACCAGTCGCCGAACCATGGCTCGGCGCGCACCGCGAGCAGCAGCTTCGCGATCTGGCCCGCCGGGATGTTGTCCATCCGGGAGAGCCCGGACCCGTCGGCCTGGCGCAGCCGCCCGGTGTCGACGCCGATGCCCTTCAGATAGCCGCTGATCGCCGCGAGCCCGTCGTCCCAGTTCCCCGCGTGGCCGGTCGCCTTCGCGCCCATGGCCTTGGTGAGGATCTCGGCGTGCATGTTGTTGCTCAGCTTCATGAAGGGGATCAGCAGGTCCTTCAGGGGCATGGAGTCGTGCGTGGCGAGGCGCACGGCGCCCTTCGGGGTGGCACGCCCGAGCTTCGTGCCGCCCGACACCTTCACGCCGTGCGCGGCGAGCGCGTCGCGGAAGACGGAGGCCGCGTATCCGGTGGGTTCCCAGATGGTGACCCACTCCTTGGTGGTCCCCCCGCCGACGGGAACGGTGCCGCTGACGGTGACGGTGTTCGTGCCGTGCTGCCGCTCGACGGTGAGGCTGTCGTCACCGCCGGCCGCGACGGTCGTGGCCCGTACGTCGATGTCGACGTAGTGCGTTCTCGGTGTGACGGTGATCTTCGGCTTGTCCCCGGCCTTCGCGCCCGGCGAGGCCTCGACGATGACCGTTCCGGTGTCGTAGTCGGTGTCGGGCGCGACGCTCAGGGCGGAGATCTGCGCCGAGTAGTACGAGGACTCGTCGTCGGCGGCCCACGAGCGGCCGAGGCGCTGACTGTCGAACGCGGTGTCGTCGGCGACGAGGCGACCGCTGACCGACTTCACGCCCGACGCGGCGACCTCGGCGGCGAGTTCGTCGTAGTCCTTGGCGAGGGCGGTCGGGTCGCCGGTGCCGCGCAGATACAGATCGCCGTCGAGGACGCTCCCCCGCCGCCGCCCGTCGCCGAGCACGTCGGTGGTGAACCGGTAGCCGGTGCCGAGGAGTTCCGTCGCGGCCGTGGAGGTGAGGAGCTTGGTGTTGGACGCGGGCATCAGGCGTCCGGTGGGGTTGTGCTGGTAGATGATGTCGCCGCTCTTGGCGTCGGCGACGACGACGCTCGCCGCGCCGCCCTCCATGGACGGGTCGCCCAGGATGGTGTCGATGGCCTCGGGGAGGCCGGTGCTGTCGCCGTCGGCACCGGCAGGTGAGCCCCAGGTCAGGCCCGCCGCGAGCGCGACGAGGGCGGGCCAGACGAGGTAACGCCGTTGACGTGCAAGGGGATTGAGGAGTCGTCTCACAGGTCCGTCGGGTCTACTCATGCCTCAGGAGCATCCCCGATCACGGCGTCCGGGGACAGAGGTGCGTCAGCCGAGCCCCCAGGAGTGGCCCATCGTGTAGGCCGCGCACAGGTTCACATCGAGGATGTAGGCGCCCGCGGTCCCGCACTGCGCGGCCCCGCTCCCGGGATCGACGGGCTGCCCGTGCCCCATCCCCGTGATGCTGTACGTCTCCACGGCGGCGCTTCCGTCGGCCCGGCGGAAGACCTGGTGCGGATACCCGGCGACGCCGTCGCTCACGTCGGCGACCTGGTCGGCACCCTGGACATCGGTCCACTGCTTCATCAGGTCGGTCATGTTCACGGGCTTCACCGTGTAGTCGGCGCTGCCCTGGAAGACGGTCAGCCGCGGCCAGGGCCCGGCATACCCGGGCCGCGCGGCCCGCACCCGGTCGCCCCACTGCTGCGCGGTCTGCGTGGCACCCACGTACATGCACACGTACGGCGACCCGGCGGCGGCCGCGCACCCGTAGGGCAGCCCGGCGACGACGCCTCCGGCGGCGAACTTCTCGGGGTACGCGGCCATCATCACGGAGGTCATGCCGCCGCCGGCGCTCAGCCCGGTGACGTAGACCTTCGCGGGGTCGCCCGAGGCGTCGGCGAGCTGGCGGTCGACCATCTGCGCGACGGAGGCGGCCTCGCCCTGGCCGCGTTCGACGTCGCCGGCCTGGAACCAGTTGAAGCAGGCGGACGCGTTGTTCCCGGGCTGCTGCTGCGGCAGCACGACGGAGAAGCCCCACCGGTCGGCGAGCTCGGTCCAGCCACTGCCGGTGCCATAGCCGGAGGCGTTCTGCGTGCACCCGTGCAGGGCGACGACGACGGGCCTCCCGGCCGGCAGCCCGTCGGGCACGTAGCGGTACATCCTGAGGGCGCCGGGGTTGGTCCCGAAGCCGGTGACTTCCTGGATCGCCGCAGTGGCGGCGGCGTCGGCGCGGGGTACGGGCAGGAAGACGGACAGGAGGGCGGCCAGGAGGGCCACGAACGCGAGACGTGGGGGTGTTGCGGCTCTGGTCGGTGTCATGGGGAGGGACCGTAGAGGCGGCCCGTGACCCCTGATATGGAGCCGGGCCACACAAGGCTCCTCGCGCGCCTGTGGCACACGACGGCACGACGAAGGCCCGGCTGCAGGGCAGCCGGGCCTTCGTCTCACATGGGAATTGTGGAGATGGCGGGAATCGAACCCGCGTCCAACGGTGCAGAATCAGGGCTTCTCCGTGTGCAGTTCGCTTCGATTTTCTCAGCCCCGGAGATCACGCGAACAAGTCTCCGACGGGCTCAGTCACTGTTTGATTTCCTTCTAGGCCCCGTGACCGGGCTTAGAAGTTTAGATCCCTTGATGATGCCAGGATCCGGGTCGGGATCACCCCCGGGCTGACACTTCGCAAGTCGCTACTTAGGCAGCGAGGGCGAAGGAATCGCGCTTGGTGTTGGCGATTATAGGTTGCGACATATGGTTAACGAGATCATTGCCGCTTCCTCGACACGCTTCCCCTGCTTCGACAGCCGCTGTCGAAACCGATCATCCCCATGTTGATTTTTCAAAATGCGTCCCGTCACCAGCGGGACATGACCCATCGTACGTGACCAACGGCCGACGGGGCCAGCCAATTCCCGGCGGACCGGGCCGTGCCTGCGGACTGGAGTCCGGCGTCAGCGCTCCCGCGCCCGCTGCCGCCGCTTGGCCGCCGCGATCGCGCGGTCGGAATCGCGCCGGTCCTGCTGCTCACGCAGCGTCTGCCGCTTGTCGTACTCCTTCTTGCCCTTGGCGAGCGCGATCTCCGCCTTCGCGCGGCCGTCCTTGAAGTAGATGGCCAGGGGCACGATCGTGTGACCCGTCTCCTGGGACTTCGACTCCAGCTTGTCGATCTCCTCGCGGTGCAGGAGCAGCTTGCGCTTGCGGCGCACGGAGTGGTTGGTCCAGGTGCCCTGGCTGTACTCGGGGATGTGGGCGTTGTGCAGCCACGCCTCGTTCCCGTCGATCTGGACGAAGCCGTCGACCAGCGAGGCACGGCCCTGCCGCAGCGACTTCACCTCGGTGCCGGTCAGGACGATGCCCGCCTCGTACGTGTCGACGATGGCGTAGTCGTGCCGGGCCTTCTTGTTCTGCGCGACGATCTTGCGCTTGCCGTCCTTGTCCTTGCCGGACTTCCCGGACGCGCCCTGCTTGGGCTGTGATTCCTTCGGTACGAACATTCCCTTAGACATAGTGCGGCCATTTTCGCACTACGAGGGGTCCCCGAGGCCACTCAATACTGTCTCGGCCCGCTGCCGGGCGCCGTCCTCGGCCTCGAGGTCGGGGGTGATGCCCCGGCCGTCGACGCCGCGGCCGGTGGGGGTGCGGTAGTGGCCGACGGTCAGCTCGGCCACGGAGCCGTCGGGAAGCCGGCTCGGCATCTGGACCGAGCCCTTGCCGAAGGTCTTCGAGCCCACGACGACCGCACGGCCGCGGTCCTGGAGGGCTCCGGTGAGCAGCTCGGCCGCACTCATCGTGCCGCTGTCGACGAGCGCGACCACCGGTCTGGAGGTGTCGCCGCCGCGCTCGGCGTGCAGGGCGCGCTGGCGTCCTCGTACGTCGTACGTCGCCACGAGCCCGCCGTCGAAGAACGCCGACGCCGCGGTGACCGCCTCCGTGACCAGGCCGCCCGAGTTGCCGCGCAGGTCGAGGAGGACGCCGTCGCCCTGGGGGGCGTCGCGCACGGCGGACCGTACGCGATCACCCGAGCCCTTGGTGAAGGCGGCGACCTTGATCAGGACGGTGCCGCCGGGGAGGCGGGAGACGGTGACGGACTCGGTGGCGAGGTTCGCCCGGCGCAGGGTCTCGGTCCACACGCGCGTGCCGCGCGACAGGCCGAGCCGGACCGCCGTCCCCGCGTGCTCGCCGCGCAGCAGGGAGACGACCTCGGTGACGGGGTGGCCGGTGACGGGCCGGCCGTCGACGGTGCGGAGCCGGTCGCCGGGGCGCACGCCCGCCTGCGCCGCGGGGGAACCGGAACCGACCTTGGAGACCTCGATCCGGCCGTCGGCGGTACGCCTGGCCCAGAGGCCGACGCCCGTGTACTGGCCGTCGAGTTCCTGCTCGAACTCCCTGTACTCGCCCTGCGAGTAGACCGCGCCCCAGCGGTCGCCGCTGCGGCTGACGGCCTCTTCGGCAGCCTGCGTGGGGGACTTGCCGTCGGCCATCGCCTCGGCGGCCGCGTCCCGCACGTCCTCGTGTGCGCCGCCGGTGGCCGAACCGGCCGGGCGTTCATCGGACTTGCTGCCCTCCGCGCTCCACGAACCCGTCGCGACGCCGGTCGCGAGGACGCTCGCGAAGACCAATGTCAGGGCCGCCCCGCGGCCGAAGCGGCGGGGCCGGGAGAACAGCTCGGGGCCCGACATGACGGTGAGTCTAGGACAACGCGAAGCGCCGTACGGCTCGTTGAACCGCACGGCGCCCTGCAACTCCGGGGAGTCTTGTCACACCTTCAGATACTTGCGCAACGCGAAGAACGCGGCAATCGCGGGCATCAGCAGGCCGATCGCGAGGACGAGCGGCAGCTTGGTCAGGACCGCGTCCCAGCCGATGAAGTTGATCAGATTCAGCTTCTCGGAGAGCGCCAGACCGTGGTCGATCATGAAGTAGCGGCCCACGAGGAGCATTCCGCAGGCGACCACACCGCCGATGACTCCGGCGACGGCGGCCTCCATGATGAACGGCATCTGGATGTAGAAGCTGGACGCGCCGACCAGGCGCATGATGCCGGTCTCTCTGCGGCGGCTGAACGCCGAGACACGCACCGTGTTGACGATCAGCATCAGCGCGACGACGAGCATCAGCGCCATCACGGCGAGCGCCGCCCAGTTCATGCCGTTGAGGAGTCCGAAGAGGTTGTCCAGGATGCCCTTCTGGTCCTGCACGGACTGCACCCCGTCACGCCCGTCGAAGGCGGTCGCGACGACCTGGTACTTCTCCGGGTCCTTGAGCTTGATCCGGTACGACTCCTGGAGCTGGTCCGGCGTCAGTGAGCTGGCCAGCGGGGAGTCGCCGAACTGCTCCTTGTAGTGCTTGTACGCCTGGTCCGCCGACTCGTAGGAGACCTTGTCGACGACCGGCATCTTGTGCAGGTCGGAGAGGATCTGCTGCTTCTGCTCGGCGGTGACGGCTCCCTTGGCGCACTTCGGGTCCGACTCGGCGTCGCCCTTGTTGCACAGGAAGATCGAGACGTTGACCTTGTCGTACCAGTAGCCCTTCATCGTGCTCACCTGGTCACGCATGAGCAGCGAGCCGCCGAACAGGGCGAGCGAGAGGGCGACCGAGACGATGACCGCGAAGGTCATCGTGAGATTTCGGCGGAGACCGACGCCGATCTCCGACAGGACGAATTGGGCGCGCATGGCGTCTGCTCAGGCCTTTCTCAGTGCTCTGGTGCTCACGGGGCTCAGTGCTGGTAGCCGTAGACGCCGCGCGACTGGTCGCGGACGAGACGGCCCTTCTCCAGCTCGATGACGCGCTTGCGCATCTGGTCCACGATCTGCTGATCGTGGGTGGCCATCACGACGGTCGTCCCGGTGCGGTTGATCCGGTCCAGCAGCTTCATGATGCCGACCGAGGTCTGCGGGTCGAGGTTGCCGGTCGGCTCGTCGGCGATCAGGAGCTTGGGGCGGTTCACGAAGGCGCGGGCGATGGCCACACGCTGCTGCTCACCACCGGAGAGCTCGCCGGGCATCCGGTCCTCCTTGCCGCCCAGGCCGACGAGGTCGAGCACCTGGGGCACGGACTTGCGGATCTCGCCACGGGACTTGCCGATGACTTCCTGCGCGAAGGCGACGTTCTCGCCGACGGTCTTGTTGGGCAGGAGCCGGAAGTCCTGGAAGACCGTGCCGAGCTGGCGGCGCATCTGCGGCACCTTCCAGTTGGACAGTCGTGCCAGGTCCTTGCCCAGGACGTGCACCTGCCCGTGGCTGGTGCGCTCCTCGCGCAGGACCAGCCGCAGGAAGGTGGACTTTCCGGAGCCGGAAGATCCCACAAGGAAGACGAATTCACCGCGCTCGACCTCGAGGGACACATCCCTGAGGGCGGGCCGGGTCTGCTTGGGGTAGGCCTTGGAGACGTTGTCGAATCGGATCACGGGTGCGCCTCGGTGCATCGTGGGCGTCGGGGGTAGGTGAGCGTGACCATACGCGAACCCGGCTGCGCGGCGCAGTCGGCGTCCTTGGTTGAGTGGTTTGTCCCGATGATTGCCCGGTCACAGGCGGGTCCTGGCGGGAACGGAACGGGTCCAAAGGGGCAGCATCCGGGGAGGCGCGCCGAAATCCCCGGAAGCTGGCACAGTGGTAGGGGGAACGGTTGCGTTCCCCGGAGCGTTGTGCGGAGAGGATTATGGTGTGGCGGCTCCGCCGCGCGGGAGGAGGAAGAGCGCATGACCTATGACCGACTGGTGTGCGCGAACTGCGCGGCGCCGGTGAGCGAGGGCCGCTGCCCCGTATGCCGGGCGAACCGTGAGCGACTTCAGCACGAGAGCCCGTTCGCGGGTCTTCACCCGATGGCCCTGATAGTTCTGGTCGCCGTGCTCGTCGCGGCGGTGGCGCTCCTCGCCCACCAGACCGTCTGAGACACGAAGAAGGGCCCGGAGCGACGCTCCGGGCCCTTCTCACGTCACGTGCGCACTACGCGCCTACGGTCGCCTAGGCGACCGTGCGGCCGCCGCCGACGAGGCGGGGCAGCAGGCGGAAGCCGATGCCGCCGGCGATCATCGTCGCGGCGCCGATCAGCAGGAACGTGGTCTCGGCGGCGCCGGTCTCGGCCAGCTCGCCGCCGGACTTGCCGTTCTGGGCCGGCTGGGCGGCCGGCACGGAGCCGGTGTCCTGCAGGCTGTCCTTGCCCTGGCCCTGCTCGACCGGATTGTTGCCGCCGTCGGGGTCGGTGTTGCCGTTCCCGCCGCCGTGGTTGCCGCCGCCACCGCCGTGGTGACCGCCGCCATTGCCGCCACCGTTACCGCCGCCGTTGCCGGGCGTGGTCGGCT
Source organism: Streptomyces longhuiensis (assembly GCF_020616555.1). Lineage (NCBI taxonomy): Bacteria > Bacillati > Actinomycetota > Actinomycetes > Kitasatosporales > Streptomycetaceae > Streptomyces > Streptomyces longhuiensis. Next base: position 4,130,877 of record NZ_CP085173.1, read on the forward strand.
CCTCGGTGGGCTCGGTGGGCTCCTCCGTCGGGTCCGTCGGCTCCGAGGTGGGCGGGTCCGTCGGGTCCTCGGTGGGCGGGTCCGTCGGGTCCTGGGTGGGCGGGTCCGTCGGGAGGTCGGTGGGCGGGTCGGTCGGGTCCTCGTCGTCACCCAGGCTCACACCCGCTGCGACACCGTCCTCGCCCGCGTGCACGTTCACGCCGGCGCCCGGAAGGTTGACGCCGATGTCGAGGGCCGAAGCGGCGCCCGCGGCGGTCAGTGACGCACCGGCCGCGATCACCGCACCGGCTGCTATCCGCGCGACACGGATGCGCGTCTTCTTGGTCATCTGCCTGCTACCCCCAGTAGCTAATCGTTGATGGAGCAGCGCGCGGGACGGGGGCCGCCCGGGGGTGGTCGGCGACTGCTGTCCCGTCCCCCGGTGCACACGCGTCCCACCGATACGCATGCCGCGCGTCAGCCTTCCCAGTTTTCATGTCAGCGTCAAGGTCGTTGCGTACGTGATGCCCGAAATCAGAGGAGTTGGACGACGTACGGACATGTGACTGTGACGTAAAAGGCAACTGCCGCCCGGTGGGCGGCAGTTGCCTTGTCGACAAAGCTGGAAAAGACCCGGTGTTACTTCTCCTGCTGCTTGCGCCAGCGAATTCCCGCTTCGAGGAATCCGTCGATCTCGCCGTCGAGCACCGACTGCGGATTACCGACCTCGAATTCCGTCCGGAGGTCCTTGACCATCTGGTACGGGTGCAGGACGTAGGAACGCATCTGGTTGCCCCACGAACTTCCGCCGTCCTTGAGGGCGTCCATCTTGGCCCGCTCCTCCTGGCGCTGGCGCTCGAGGAGCTTCGCCTGCAGGACGTTCATCGCGGTCGCCTTGTTCTGGATCTGCGAGCGCTCGTTCTGGCAGGAGACGACGATGCCGGTCGGCAGGTGGGTCAGACGGACCGCGGAGTCCGTCGTGTTCACGCCCTGGCCGCCGGGGCCCGAGGAGCGGTACACGTCGACGCGCAGCTCGGACTCGTCGATGTCGATGTGGTCGGTCGTCTCGACGACCGGGAGGACCTCGACGCCCGCGAAGGACGTCTGACGGCGGCCCTGGTTGTCGAAGGGCGAGATGCGGACCAGGCGGTGCGTGCCCTGCTCGACCGAGAGCGTCCCGTACGCGTACGGGATCTGCACGGCGAAGGTGGTCGACTTGATGCCGGCCTCTTCCGCGTACGACGTCTCGTAGACCTCGGTCTTGTAGCCGTGGCGCTCGGCCCAGCGCAGGTACATGCGCTGGAGCTGCTCGGCGAAGTCCGCGGCGTCGACGCCGCCCGCCTCGGCGCGGATGTTGACCAGCGCCTCGCGGGAGTCGTACTCACCGGACAGGAGGGTGCGGACCTCCATCTCGTCCAGCGCCTTCTTGACGGAGGTCAGCTCGGACTCGGCCTCGGCACGGGTGTCCGGGTCGTCCTCCTCCTCGGCCATCTCGAAGAGCACGCTCAGGTCGTCGATCCTGCCGCGCAGGGTCTCCGCCTTGCGCACCTCGGCCTGGAGGTGGCTCAGCTTGCTGGTGATCTTCTGTGCCGCGTCGGGGTCGTCCCACAGGGACGGCGCGGCCGCCTGCTCCTCGAGCACGGCGATATCTGCCCTCAGCTTGTCGAGGTCCAGGACGGCCTCGATCGACTCCATGGTCGAGGAGAGGGACTTGAGCTCTTCGGAAACGTCGACGACTGCCACGACACCAGCGTAACGGCTGGGGCAAGTGCTCCGGTCCTGGTGGCCGCGGGGCCGGGCCCGGGCGCCCTGCCGGGCCGTCTCAGGGGGAGGCGGGGGCCGACTGTCCGGGGTTCTTGCCCGGCGTCGCGTCCGCGTCGTCGCCGCCCACGGCCGCCCACGTGCCGATGCCGGCCGCCACCACCAGGACGGCTCCGGCCACGCCGAGCGTGATCCTCCGGCGCCGGGCGGAGGCGCGGTGGCGGGCCGAGCCGGGGCGGGGCGCTCCGGCCGCGCGCGGGGCGCGGGCGGTACCGCGGGCGCCGCCCGCCAGCTCGTCGGGGGCCGGGACGCGCATCGACGTGTGCGTGTCCCTGTTCGAGTCGGCCGGGGTCGCGCCGGGGACCAGGGGGACGGCGCCGCGGCGGGCGGCGGGCGCCTCGGGCGCGGCCGGGGCGGCCTCCGGCTCCGGGTCGGGCTCGGTGTCCGGCTCGTCCACGTCGAGGGGCGCCATCCCGGCGAGCTGGGGCAGCTGCTCGCGCAGGCGGGCCGCCAGCTCGGAGGCGCGCAGTCGGGACGCGGGCGCCTTCGCCAGGCACTGGACGAGCAGCTGCCACAGCTCGTCGGGAATGCCCGGGAGCGGGACGACCGTCTCCGTGACGTGCCGGCGCAGGATCGCGCCGGGGTGGCCGCCGCCGAAGGGCGTGAACCCGGCGAGCAGCTCGTACAGGACCGTCGCCAGGGCGTAGATGTCGACGGCGGCGCGCGGCGGGAGGCCCTCGATGAGTTCGGGGGCGAGATAGTCCGGGGTGCCGATGATCTTCGTGGCACGGGTGCGGCGCGGGGAGTCGATGAGCTTGGCGACGCCGAAGTCGGTCAGGAGCGCGGGGTGGGAGCCGCCGGGGCCGAGGGGGCCCTGCATGTCCAGGAGGACGTTCTCCGGCTTCACGTCGCGGTGCACGATCCCGGCGGCGTGGGCGGCGGCGAGGCCGTCCGCGATGTCCGCGACGATGGCGACCGCGGCCTCGGGGGCCAGGCGCCGCTCGCGGTCGAGCCGGGTGCGCAGGTCCGTGCCCCGTACGAGGTCCATGACCAGGGCCAGGTCGTTCCCGTCGACCACCAGGTCACGGACGCCGACCACGCGCGGGTGGTCGAGGCTGAGCAGGGCCGTGCGCTCCTGGACGAAGCGGCCCACGAGCTCCTGGTCCGAGGCCAGGTCCTCACGCAACAGCTTGATGGCGACGGGCCCCTCGGGTCCCTCGCCCAGCCACACCGTGCCGGCGCTGCCGCGTCCCAGGATCTGGTTCGCGGTGTACCGGCTGCCGATCTTCCGTGCCAAGACTGCTCCTACAGACGCGTGTTGGCGCCCAAGCTACGCGGCTCGGACGCCAACCATCACATCCGCGGGGGAAATCACCCTCCGGAAGTCGACAAATCTCCAACATCACGCCCAACGCCGGGCGCGCGTGGCTCACTTCAGTTGCCGGAGCCCCCGCCGCCGCTTCCCAGGTCGCCGATCCAGCCGGAGACGGTGTCGTACCAGTCCGACAGCTGGGCCCAGTAACCCTTGCCGGTGCCGATCCAGTCCTGGAGCGGGGTGAACTCCCAGACGAGCCAGCTCACCACGAACAGCATGACGATCATGAAGAGGCAGCCCTTGAGGCAGCCGAGCCCCGGGATCTTCATCCGGTTCGCGCTGCGCTGCCTCGGCTCACGCTGCGGCGCCTGCGGCTGCGGCCGGCGGGGCTGCTGCGGCGGCGCGTACTGCTGCTGCTGGGGCTGCGGCGCGTACCGCTGGGGCTGCTGCGGCTGCTGCCGGCGGGGCTGCTGGGGCGCGTACTGCTGCTGAGGCGGCTGCTGGGGCTGCTGCTGCGGGCGCCCCTGCTGGCGCTGCGGCCGGCGGCGCAGCGGGTCGTCGTTCGGGTCCAGGTACTGGACCTGCGTCTGCTCGTTGCGGTCGCGGGCCGCCCGCATCTGGTTCTGCCAGGGGTGCGGGTCGTCCGGGTTCGCGCCCGGCTGGTGCGGCGGGACCGGCGGCATGACGGCCGTCGGGTCGGCCGCGCCCCGGTTCGGCAGGACCGAGGTGGGGTCGGCGTCGCCCATGCCGGTGGACTGCATGACGCTCGTCGCCGCGTTCGGGTCGTACGAGCCCGCGTTGCCGGGCAGGACCTGCGTCGGGTCTGCCGCGCCGGGCACCCCGGGCACCTGGGCGGGCGCCGGGTCGGGCATGAGGAGGGCTCCGACGCCCTCGGCGGCCGCGATCTGCGCGGAGTTCGCGTGTACGCCGATGCCCTCGGCGACGGCGCGCAGGCCGCGGGCGAGGTTCTCGGCGCTGGGGCGCTCGTCGGGGTTCTTGCGCAGGCAGCGCTCTATGACCGTCCACAGCGGGTCGGGCACCGTGGACGGGCGGCGCGGTTCGGCACTGAGGTGCTGGTGCAGGACCTCGAGCGCGGAGCCCCCGGAGAACGGCGGCCTGCCCGTGACCAGCTCGTACAGCAGGATTCCGGCGCCGTAGATGTCCACCGCGCTGGTCTGCGGGCGGCCCTCGGCGGACTCCGGCGCGACGTAGGCGGGTGTGCCGACGAACTCGTGCGTGCGGGTCAGGCCCGGGGAGTCGGCGAGGCGTGCGATGCCGAAGTCGGTGAGCATCGGGTGCATCTCACCGCCGTCCTGCTTCAGCAGGACGTTCGCAGGCTTCAGGTCGCGGTGCACGACGCCGTCCGCGTGGCTCGCCGCGAGCGCGTCCGCGACCTGGGCGGTCAGCAGGGACGCGGCCACCGGGGAGAAGGGGCCGTTGTCGCGGAGGTAGCGGTGCAGGTCGGGGCCGTCGACCAGGTCCATGACGAGGGCGAGGAGCTCGCCCTCGACGACCAGGTCGCGGGTGCGCACGATGTTCGGGTGCGTCAGGCGGAGCAGCACGGAGCGCTCGCGCAGGAAGCGCATCACGACATCCGCGTCGTTGGCGAGCTCCTCCTTGAGGACCTTGATCGCCACGGTCTCGCCGGGCTGCCCGGCGACGGCCGCCTCGGCCCCCGCGGTCTCCCGCTGGCGGGCTCGCCAGACGGTGCCCGTGGCGCCGCGTCCGAGCGGCTCCTCGAGCAGGTATTTACTGCCTACCGGCCGCACGTCATGCGCTCCCTGCTTGCTGCGTACTGGCGTACTGCTTGGTCTTGCTCGTTCTCGGGTGTTCCGACCCACTGTAGTGCCGTCGAACAACCCACTGTCTGTTGATCTTCCGCGACTCCCCGCCCGCCGGAGCCGCGTTCCACGGAAAGACGCTCGCGGCGGGCTGTTGGTTGCCGCCGGCAAGGGCGCGAGCGGTCCCAAGCGGCATCATGCAGGCACTTTTGCGGGCAGAGCCGACCAATCAAGATCACTTACGGGTGGCCGACGGGCGTGTTGTCGGTGGCAAGTGCGAGGATGCCTCTCGTACTGGCCTACGTGCCCGTTGTGCGGTGGGGGATCTGCGGTGGGGTGACCGCGGTGCAGCCCCTTCCCGGGCGCCCGCGCAGAAGGGACCGCTGACGCGATGCAGATCCGGCTGACCGTCGTAGACCCCCTGGGGACGCGCCCCGACCCGCAAGGCCGCGCGGCGTCGTGCGACGTGCTGGTCACCGCCCCGGCGGGCACCGCGCTCGCCGCGGTGACCTCCGCCCTGGTGGCGGCCGTCGCGGGCGGTGAGGGCACGGCGATTCTCTATGCGGGACCCGAGCGGCTCGACGGGCAGCGGTGCACGCTGGGCGAGCCGCCGCTGACCGACGGTGCCGTGCTGTCCCTGGGCGTTCCCGCCGAGCCGGGACCCGAGATCGAGAGCGCCGCGGCGCAGCTCCATGTGGTGGCGGGGCCCGACGCGGGCGGTGTGCATCTGCTGCACGGCGGCGAGATCCGCGTGGGCCGCTCGGCGGACGCCGACGTCCCGCTCGACGACCCCGATGTGTCACGGATGCACTGCGCCGTGACACTCGGCACCGACGGCCGTGTGTCGGTCACGGACCTCGGCTCGACGAACGGGACGACGGTCGACGGCAGCCCCGTCGGGGACCGCCCCGCCCGGCTCGCCCCCGGCGCCCTCCTGCGCCTCGGCGAGTCCACTCTGCGGCTGGCCCCCGAGGGCGCCGCGGGTTCCTCGGCCTTCACGGGTTCCACCGGTTTCCCAGGTTCCTCGGGGCCCGTGCTTCGGACGGCGCCCGACGGCGAGGGCCACGTGCGCGTGACGGCCCCGGACACCGGTGCCTCCGAAGACCCCTCCGCCGATCCCGCTCTCGCGGGCGAGACCCGGCACGCGTACGGGCCCGCCACGCTCGCCTCCCGTTCCGGCCCCGTCGTGCCCGAGCAGGGCGGACCGCCCGCCGTCGAGAGCACGCCGACCGTCACCCCCGCGCGCGGGACACCCGTGCCGCGCGAGCAGCGCAGGCGCGGCGGGCTCGGCGCCTGGGCACGGCGCCTGGCCGGCGGGCGCACGGGCGAGGACGTGTCCCCGTACGACAGCGGCGCCCACGACGGCGAGCCGCCGCACATCCCCGAGACCTTCGCGCCCTCGCCGAGCTCCCCCGAGTCGTGGCCCGACGCCGCCGCGCTGCTGCTCACCGCGCTCGGCCCGGGGCCCCGGCTCTGGGAGCGCGGGCCCGAGCACCCCGAGGCGCTCGCAGTGCGGCTGGGTACGGACGATCGGACGTCCCCGGACCGCACGGGGCTGCTGCCCGGCGTGCCGGTGACAGTGGGGCTGCGGGAGGCGGGCGCGCTCGGTCTCGCCGGGCCGCGGGCGCGGCTGTCGGGCGTGGCACGTTCCGTCGTCGCGCAGCTCGCGGCGCTGCACTCGCCGGACGTGCTGGAGATCGTCCTCGTCAGCACGGACCGGTCGCGCGGCGTCCAGGACCGCGCGGCCGAGTGGTCCTGGCTCGGCTGGCTCCCCCATCTGCGTCCCGCGCACGGTCAGGACTGCCGGCTCCTGCTGGCGTACGACCGAGAGCAGGCGGTGGCCCGCACGGGCGAGCTCCTGCGCCGCCTCGACGACCACATCGCGGACGAGTCGCGCCGCCCGGACGCCGGGCCTGCGGCCGCCCGCGCGGCACAGCCGCAGGCCGGCTTCGGCCCCATGGTGCCGAGGTCCCGTTCGGGTGAAGCAGCCGACGCCGGGGAGCGCGGTGGCCGTACGACCGCGCCCGGGCCGTACGGGCACGAGGATGCGGGCGGCCGGTCCGACACCGCGGCAGACGGCTACGGAGATTTCAGGCCCGGCACGGACCGGGACGGGCGCGCGTCGGAGTACGCCGCCGGGCACCCCGCCGCGGAGGAGACCTGGCCGCCCGGGACGACGCAGGGACCCGGCGCCGGGCACCGCTGGACCGGCCCGCTGACCGTTCTCGTCGTCGACGGGGACCCGGGGTCGGCCGGGCTGCGCGAGGCCACCGTGCGGCTCGCGACGGAAGGGGGCCGGGCCGGGATCCACGTGATCTGTCTCGCCGAGGCACCCGCGTCCTCGCCCGCGTCGCCGGTCACCCAGACCTATGAGATGGCGTGCGCCGTGTCGCCCGCGTTCAAGTCGTGCGGCGCCGTCGCGCTGCTCAGCGGGGACGTGGCGACGGCCCTGCGGCTGTTGCGGACGTCCCACGGCCAGGTCGTCGGGCACGGCACGGTGGCCGCGATCGACGCGGTGTCGGCGGCCTGGGCCGAGCGCTTCGCGCGGGCCCTCGCCCCCTTGCGCACCGACAGCGGCCCGAGCGAGCCGCACCCCAGGGTCTCGGCCCCCCTGCCCCAGATCGCCCGTCTCCTGGACGAGTTGGGGCTCGCGCGGGCCACGCCCGCGTCCCTGATGGCCCGCTGGGCCGCCGCCGGGGACGACACGGAGGCGCTCGGCGGGCGCGCCTGGGCCGTGCTCGGCGCCGGACCGCGCGGCCCGGTCGTCGTGGACCTGGCCGCGGAGGGCCCCCATCTCCTGATCGAGGGCCCGGCGGGCAGCGGCCGTACGGAGCTGCTGCGCTCGATCGCCGCCTCGCTCGCGGCGGCCGAGCGGCCGGACCGGCTCGGGCTCGTCCTCGTCGACGGCCGGGACGGCACGGGCGGCGCCGACCGGGGCGACGGACTGCGCGTCTGCACGGACCTGCCGCACGTCACGACCCATCTGGCGGCCAACGACCCGGTGCGTATGCGGGAGTTCGCCCAGTCGCTCGCCGCCGAGCTGAAGCGCCGTGCCGAGCTCCTCGGGCGGCAGCACTTCGCCGAGTGGCACACCCAGCGCGAGGTGTCGGGCCGGATGGTCGCCCAGCGCCCCGCGCCGCCCCGCACGTCCGACCAGGGCGCCGGGGACCTGGAGGCGCCGCCCAGCTCGACCATGCGCCTGCGGCCCGCCGCCGCCCGCAAGGAGGCCGACCCGGCGCCGCCCCTGCCCCGGCTCGTCGTCCTGGTGGACGACCTGGACGCGCTGCTCTCGCCGCCGCTCGGCTCTCCGGGGCGTCCCGCCGCGGGATCCGTCGTACGGGCCCTGGAGGCCGTCGTCCGGGACGGCGAGCGTCTCGGGGTGCATCTGGTCGCGGCCCGCGCGTCCGGTTCCGAGCCGGCGTGGGGCGTGGCTCTTCGGGTCGTGCTCGACGCCCCGTCGGCCGGTCCCGACGATCCGGCGCCCGGCCGCGGCCGGCTCTCCGGCGCCGACGGACGCGAACTGCCGTTCCAGGCGGGCCGGGTCACGGGGCGCATCCCCCGTACGGCCACGCAGCGGCCCACGGTGGTGGCGCTCGACTGGACGCGGATGGGTGACCCGCCGACCCGGCGCCCCGTGAGGGAGTTGGGGAACGGGCCGACCGATCTCGCCCTGCTGGCCAGCGCGTTGGAGCGGGCCGCCCGTTCCGTCGCGGCACGGGAGGTGCCGTCCCTCCTGTGACGGCACGCCCGGCGGGACGGCCCGAGAATTCCCGACTCCCCATGTTCAGGGCCGACATCACGACCCCGTCACGATCTTCGAGCTGACACCGCAGGCGCCCTTGCCGGGTGTCCCCGGCCGGGCGTAGAACCAGACGCCACGGGACAGCGCACATACGTACGTTCAGCGTTCAGGACGTACGTTCAGCGTTCGCGACGAGAACGGGGCAGCGATGCGCAGCATTCGTACACGCACGACATCAAGGGCGTCCAGGACGTCCGGGGCAGCGAAAGCCGCGGCGGCAGCTCTGACCGCGGGCGCCCTCGCGCTGACGCTGACCGCCTGTGGCGGTGGGGACGGCAAGGACAAGAGCGCCAAGGACCCGAGCGGCGGCGAGAGCAGCAGCGCCTCCGTCAAGCTTCCCAAGCTCGACGGGCAGACCCTGGAGGTCGCGGCCGTCTGGACCGGGCCGGAGCAGGAAAACTTCACCAAGGTCCTCAAGGAGTTCGAGAAGCGCACCGGCGCCAAGGTCAATTTCGTGCCGACGGGCAACAACACCGCCACGTTCCTCAGTACGAAGATCGAGGGCGGCAAGCCGCCGGACGTGGCGTTCCTGCCGCAGGTCGGCGTGCTGCACCAGTTCGCCGACAAGGGCTGGATCAAGCCGCTGGGCAGCGAGGCGCAGGCCCAGGTCGACAAGAACTTCTCGGCCGGCTGGAAGAACCTCGGGGCGTACAAGGGCAAGCAGTACGGCGTCTACGTGAAGGCCGCCAACAAGTCGCTGGTCTGGTACAACACGGCCGCGTTCGAGGCGGCCGGGATCTCCAAGACCCCAAAGACCTGGGACGACTTCCTGTCCACCGCGCAGACCCTGTCCGACGCGGGCTCCCCCGCGGTCTCCATCGGCGGCGCCGACGGCTGGACGCTCACCGACTGGTTCGAGAACATCTATCTCTCCCAGGCGGGCCCGGAGAAGTACGACCAGCTCGCCGCCCACAAGATCAAGTGGACGGACCCCTCCGTGAAGGAGGCGCTGACCACGCTCGCCCAGCTGTGGGGCAAGGACGACCTGATCGCGGGCGGCCGCAAGGGCGCGCTCGGCACGGAGTTCCCGAAGTCCGTCACGCAGACGTTCTCCGGTGACACCCCCGCCGCGATGGTCTACGAGGGCGACTTCGTGACCGCCAACATCAACGCGGACACCAAGGCCAAGGTCGGCACGGACGCCAAGGTCTTCCCGTTCCCGGCGGTCGGCGACAAGGCCCCCGTGGTCAGCGGCGGCGACGTGGCCGTGGCCCTCAAGGGCGGCAAGGGCGCCCAGGCCCTCGTCACGTTCCTCTCCTCGACCGACGCGGCCGAGATCTGGGCGGCGCAAGGCGGCTACATCTCCCCCAACAAGGAGATGGACACCTCCAAGTACAAGGACGGGGTGACCCGGGACATCGCGAAGGCGCTGCTCGCGGCGGGCGACGACTTCCGCTTCGACATGTCCGACCAGGCACCCGCGGCGTTCGGCGGCACGCAGGGCGTCGGTGAGTGGAAGGCCCTCCAGGACTTCCTGAAGAACCCGAAGGACGTCGCCGGGATCCAGCGCCAACTCGAGGCCGACGCCGCCAAGGCGTACAAGAACGGCTGACGGCGCGGTATGTCGTCCTCCGTGGCGAAGGGGGGCGCCGGCGCACTGCCGCCGGCGCCGTCCGCGACACCGCGCAAGAGCGTGATCGGGACCCGGCCGTGGGTGGCGGCGCTGTTTCTGCTGCCCGCGCTCGTCCTGCTCGGCGCGCTCGTGGTCTACCCGATCGGGTACTCGGTCTGGCGCAGCCTCTACGACTCCGGCGGCTCCCACTTCGTCGGCGTCGACAACTACGTCGACATCTTCCGCGACGACCAGACGCTGATCGCGGTCAGGAACACGGCGATCTGGGTGGCCGTGGCGCCGGCCCTGTGCACGGCGCTCGGCCTGATCTTCGCCGTGCTGACCGAACGGGTGCGCTGGGGCACGGCGTTCAAGCTGATCGTCTTCATGCCGATGGCGATCTCGATGCTCGCGGCGGGCATCATCTTCCGCCTGGTCTACGAGCAGGACCCCAACCAGGGCGCGGCCAACGCGATCGTCACGTCCGTGCACGACGCGTTCACCGACGCCTCCGTCTATCCGAAGGCGCGCCCCGCCATCGGCAGTGACCTCAAGGCGTCCGGCGGCGGGTCGTTCACCACGAAGCAGACCGCGCAGGCCGGCACCCCGGCGTTCCTGCCGCTGGTCGGCATCGCGCCCGACAAGGTGCCCGGAAGCCCGCAGGACGCCAAGGCGGCGAGCACCGTGGGCGACAAGGTCACGGGCACGGTCTGGCTGGACTTCAAGCTCGGCGGGGGCGGCGAGAAGGGTGCCGTCGACGCGGGCGAGAAGGCCCTGAAGGGCGTCAAGGTGGAGGCGGTACGCGGCGGCAAGGTCGTGGCGTCCACCACCAGCGCCGCCGACGGCACCTTCACCCTGCCCAAGGCGGCGGACGGGACCCGACTCCGCCTGCCCGGCTCGAACTTCGCGGCCGCCTACAACGGCGTCGAGTGGCTCGGCCCGACCTTGGTGACACCGTCGATCATCGGCGCGTACGCCTGGATGTGGGCGGGCTTCGCGATGGTCCTGATCGCGGCCGGGCTCGCGGGCATCGACCGCAACCTCCTGGAGGCGGCGCGCGTCGACGGGGCGAACGAGTGGCAGGTGTTCCGCAAGGTCACCGTGCCGCTGCTCGCGCCGGTCCTCACCGTCGTCCTGGTCACGCTGATGATCAACGTGATGAAGATCTTCGACCTGATCTACATCATCGCCCCGCAGCCGTCCCAGGACGACGCCAACGTCCTGGCCCTCCAGTTGTTCCTGTCCGCGTTCGGCGGCCAGGGGAACTTCGGCGCGGGCAGCGCCATCGGCGTGCTGCTCCTGCTGCTCGTCCTCCCGGTGATGTGGGTCAACATCCGCCGGCTGCGGAAGGAGCGTCAGCGGTGACCGCACTCGACACGTCCGTGCGCGCCAAGCGTTCGCTCGCCGCCCGGATCGCGAGCGGCGCGGCAGGCGGGGCGCTGCGCGCCTTCCTGCTCGTGGTCGGCCTGTTCTGGCTGGTGCCGACCTTCGGGCTGCTGGTCTCCTCGTTCCGCGATCCGACGGACATCGCCGCGTCGGGCTGGTGGAAGGTCTTCACCGCCCCGGCCCAGCTGACGACCAAGAGCTATCAGTCGCTCCTGGAGAAGGACGAGATCACCCACGCCCTGTTCAACACGATCTGGATCACGGTCCCGGCGACGCTCCTCGTCGTCATCATCGGGTCGATGGCCGGATACGCCTTCGCCTGCATGGACTTCAAGGGCCGCGACGGCTGGTTCATGGCGGTCGTCGGGCTGCTGGTGGTGCCGGTGCAGGTGGCGCTGATCCCGCTCTCCGAACTCTTCGGGAAGATCGGCATCTTCGGCAGCATCATCGGCGTCATCCTGTTCCACGTCGGCTTCGGGCTGCCGTTCGCGATCTTCCTGCTGCGCAACTTCTTCGCGGAGATCCCCCGTGAACTCCTGGAGGCGGCGCGGCTCGACGGCGCGGGAGAGGCGCGGCTCTTCGCGACGGTGGTCCTGCCGCTCGGCGGACCGGCCATCGCGTCGCTCGGCATCTTCCAGTTCCTGTGGGTGTGGAACGACATGCTGGTCGCGCTGATCTTCTCCGACTCCGGCTCGCAGCCGCTGACGGTCGCACTCCAGCAGCAGGTGCGGCAGTTCAGCGGGAACATCGAGATCCTGGCACCCGGCGCCTTCATCTCCATGGTGATCCCGCTGGCCGTGTTCTTCGCCTTCCAGCGGCAGTTCGTGTCCGGTGTGATGGCAGGGGCGGTGAAATAGCCGCATCCGCAGGCGAATTGAGGGGCGGACCGGTCACGGTTCGCCCCTCTTCGGTTACCGAGGTCCCCCGTATGCCACAACTGGCGTAACCGGATCACTCCATCGGCCGTTGCCGGGCAGTCTGCCAGTGCCGACCCATGGATGCGCCTTGCCCCGGTTCAGTGTCATCGTCCCCGTGTACAAGGTGCAGGCCTACCTGCACGCGTGCCTCGAATCCGTCCTGGAACAGTCGTGTTCCGATCTTGAGGTGATCGCGGTCGACGACTGCTCGCCGGACGCGAGCGGGGCGATCGCCGACGAGTTCGCGGCGCGGGACCAGCGGGTGCGGACGGTGCGTCTGCGGGAGAACGTGGGGCTGGGCCGGGCCCGCAACGCCGGTCTCGAACACGCCACCGGCGACTACGTCCTCTTCCTCGACAGCGACGACACCCTCACACCGGGCGCGCTCCAGGCGATCACGGACCGCATCGAGGCGACCGGGAGCCCCGACGTCCTGGTCTACGACTACGCCCGCACGTACTGGACGGGCGAGGCCGTGCGCAACCAGTACGCGGACCGTCTCACGCAGGACGGACCGGCACCGTTCGCGCTCGTCGACCGGCCCGAGATCCTCCAACTGCTCATGGTGGCCTGGAACAAGGCGTACCGGCGTGCCTTCATCGAGGAGCGGGGCTTCGTCTTCCCGCCCGGCTACTACGAGGACACTCCCTGGACCTATCCGGTCCTGATGTCGGCGCGCACGATCGCCACCCTCGACCGGGTCTGCGTCCACTACCGCCAGCGCCGCCGGGGCAACATCCTGGGCACCACGTCCCGCGAGCACTTCGACGTCTTCGACCAGTACGACCGCGTCTTCGCGTTCCTCGACGCACACCCCGAACTCTCCGACGCGTGGCGCCCGTTGCTGTTCCGGCGGATGGTCGAGCACTTCGCCACGGTTTTCACGAATCCGGACCGGCTGCCGCGCGGCTCCCGCCCCGACTTCCTGCGCAGGGCCCGCGCACACTACCGGCGCTACCGCGTCCCCGGCGCGCCCGTCGCCGCCCGCGACCGGCTCCGGCACGGCCTGGTGCGGCTCGGCTCGCACCGCACGTACCGGTCGCTGGCCGCGGCGATGCGCTGCGTGCGGCGGGTCCGGGGGTTCGTGGGCCGGCTGCGGCGCGCGGCCCGGGCGGCCGCCCTCCAGGCGCACTACCGCGTCCAGCTGCGACTCCCGGTGCGTGCGGACCGCGCCGTGTTCTCCAGCTACTGGGGGCGCGGCCACGGCTGCAACCCGGGGGCCCTGGAGGCCGCGTTCCGCACGTACGCGCCGCACGTCGCCACCACGTGGATCGCCGAGCCCGAGCACCACCACACCCTGCCGTCCGGCACCCGCGCCCTGAGCCCCGGGACCGCCGCCTACTGGACGGCACTGGCCCGTTCCAAGTACCTGGTCAACAACGTCGACTTCGACCACAGGCTGGTCAAGCGCCCCGGCCAGGTCGTGATCCAGACCCAGCACGGCACACCCCTGAAGAAGATGGGCCTCGACCTCCAGGACCATCCGGCGGCGGCCCGCGGCCAGGACTTCGGCCGGCTGCTGCGCTCCGTCGACACCTGGGACTACGTCCTGTCCGCCAACCGGCACTCCACCCTCGTGTGGGAGCGCGCCTACCCGTCCGCGTACACGACGCTGGAGTACGGGTATCCGCGCAACGACGCTTTCCACCGGGCGACTTCGCGCGACGTGGCCCGCATCCGCGAGAGCCTCGGCATCCCGGAGGGCGCGACGGCGATCCTGTACGCGCCGACCCACCGCGACCACCGCCGCACCCAGACCTGCGCCCTCGACCTGGAGCGGGTGCTGCGCCGGCTCGGCACGGACTTCGTCGTCCTGACCCGCGCCCACCCGCTTCACCCGGCGCCTCCCGCGCAGAGCGCCCGGCGCCTCATCGACGTCTCCGGCCACGCGAGCGTCGAGTCGCTGTGCCTGGCGGCGGACGCCCTCGTCACGGACTACTCGTCCCTGATGTTCGACTACGCCAACCTCGACCGGCCCATCGTGATCCACGCCGACGACTGGGAGGCGTACGAGGCGTCGCGGGGCACGTACTTCGACCTGCGCGCGTCCCCGCCCGGCGCCGTCGCCCGCAGCGAGGACGAGCTGATCGACATCTTCGCGACCGGGCACTGGCGCGGCTCACGCTCGGCGCAGCTGCGGGCCGCGTTCCGCGAGCGGTTCTGCCCGTACGACGACGGGCGGGCGGCCGAGCGGGTCGTGCGGCACGTCGTGCTCGGCGAGGAGCCGCGGTCCCTGCCCGAGGTGCCGCTCGCCGGGCCGCGGCGGGCGCCCGCGAGCGAGCCGGTCGGCCCGCACTCCTGAGCCCCGAAGGCGCGGGCCGGGACCTCACCGCTCCAGCAGGGCGAACAGCTCCTCCCAGCGTTCCAGGACGCGCTCCTCGGAGAACCGCTGCACATTGACCCTGGCCCGCTCCCCCATGGCGTCCCGCATCCGTGGGTTGCCGGTGAGGCGCAGGAGGCGGTCGGCGAGCGCCGCGACGTCGCCGGGAGGTGCGAGGAGCCCGTCCTCGCCGTGGCGCACGATCTCCCGCACCCCGGGCGCGCAGTCGAACGCGGCGCACGGCACGGCGCTCGCCATGGCCTCCATCAGCGCGAGCGGGAAGCCCTCACCCCGCGACGACTGGACGAAGACGGCGCTCCCGGCGAGCGCGCCCGCCACGTCGTCCGTGCGGCCCATCCACCGCACGGAGCGGTCCAGGCCCAGCTCGGTGCACTGGCGCCGCAGGTCCGGCTCGTCGGATCCGGCGCCGTAGATCCGCAGGGTCCAGTCGGGCCGGTGCGGGGCGACCTCGGCCCAGGTGTCGACGAGCATGTCGATGCCCTTCTGGTCGGCGAGGCGGCCGATGCTGCACACGACCTTCGCGGTGCGCGGCGAGGGGATCTCCGGGAGGTGGGCCAGTGCGTTCGGCATGGCGCCGACGTTGTGCATGCCGTCGGCGATCCAGTCGTCGGCGTCCTCCTGCGTGAGGGTGAGCCAGCGGTCGGCCGACGGGTAGTTCCGCTTGACCGAGCGGTAGCGGTGGCAGGCCCGCGTGTAGGCGTACGACTCGTGGCTCATGCCGATGATCCGCAGGCCCGCGGTGTCCGCCTCGCGCAGCCACTCCATGGGCCACACCTGGGTGACGACGGCGACGGCGCCGGGGCGGGCGGCACGGAAGAGCTCCGACAGGCGGGCGACGGCGCGCCCGCGGTCCGCGAGGCGCCGGGCCTCTCGGCGGTGCGCGGCGGGGCTGAGGCGGTGCAGGCCGCGCACGGGGCGCGGGGTCGGGGGGTGCGCGGGGTAGAGGCTGGTCACCTCGTATCCGAGATCGGCGGGCAGGGTGAGTTTGAGCTCCGCCTCGTGGACGCCGATGACGTGCACACGGTGGCCCGCGCCCTGGAAGAGGCGGGCCATCTGGTGGGTCCAGGCGGTGACGCCGCCCAGTTCGTCGACGGTGTTGGCGACGAGGAAGAGGTCGCGGCCCGTGCGCGCGGCGGTCGTGATGGTGGTCATGCGCGGGCCTTCTTCCCGAGGATGAGGTCGGCGGCCGCGCGGGCGGCGCCGCCGTCGTCGTACGAGCCGAACTCGGCGGCGAACGCGCGGCGTGCCGCCTGCCACTCGCCGTCCGCCTTCTTGATCCCGCCGAGGGTCCGCAGCAGCTCCTCCTGCGTCTCGATGACGGGCCCGCCGGCGCGCTTGCGCAGGTCGAAGTAGGTGCCGCGGTCCACCGCGTAGGCATCGAGGTCCGGCGCGAAGTGGACGAGGGGCCGGTCGAGGAGGGCGTAGTCGAACATGATCGACGAGTAGTCGGTGATCAACACGTCGGCGAGGACGAGGAGTTCGCTCACGTCGTGGTGGCCGGAGACGTCGATGACCGTGCCGGGCGGGGTGACCGGCAGACTCGCCGCCTCCATGTAGTGGGCGCGCACGAGCAGGACGTGCGTGTCACCGAAGCGCTCGGCGAATTTCCGTACATCGAGCGGAAGTTGAACGACCTGCCCCTTCTTCGGGACGCCGCGGAACGTGGGGGCGTACAGCACGACCGTGCGGTGGTCCGGGATGCCGAGTTCCGTGGCCAGCGGCGGGCGCGGGAAGCGGCCCTCGCGCTCGTCGCGCCCGCGGGCCTCGACGAGGCGGTCGTTGCGCGGATAGCCGGCGCGCAGCAGCCGCTCCTCGGGGATGCGGTAGGCGTGGGCGAGGGTCCGCACGTCGTGTTCCGAACGGACCATGAAGTGGTCGAAGCGGCCGACCGCGTGCCGGAGCTTCTCGCGCTCCGGCGCGTTCCGTGTCCTGTGCCGCGCCTCGTCGAACCCCATGCGCTTGTACGCGGATCCGTGCCAGGTCTGGAGATACGTGGTGTGGCGCGGCTTGTCGAGGGCGTGCGGGAAGCCCTGGTTGTCGACCCACCACTCGGCGCGGGCCAGCGCCCACAGATACGGCCAGGACCAGCGGCGCACGAGCCGCGCGCCGTCCGGGAACCCGGCGGGCGACGCGGCGTACGACCAGACGCAGCGCACCCCGGCCCCGCGGGCGAGGAGTTCCTCGTGCACGGCGCGCGGGCTGTCCCCGTAGCACTTGCCCATGTGGCTCTCGAAGACGACGAGGCCCTTGCTGACGGGCAGTCGGGACAGGATCCGCCGGTACACGCGGAGCTTGACGCGCTGGGAGTGCAGGGCCTCGCGTTTCTTGCGCAGGGTGCGGAGTACGGGCTTCAGCTTGCGGGCGGGCCTGAAGTGGGTGACGTAGTGCACCAGGGCCTGCGCGGTGCGGGCGGCGCGGCGGCGGGGCAGGAGGCAGACGGCCAGGTGGTGCTTGGCCGTGACGTAGGGCTGCCAGGTGTCGGCGGTGAGGCGGGTCAGGAGGGGGCGGGCCGGCAGGGCGGTGGCGCGGGTGGGGACGGCCGCCTTGTCGGCGAGCAGGTCGGTGGTGACGGGGACGCCGTCGACGGTGAGGACGAGCCGCGGGTCCCACACGCGGTCGCCGATGCCGCGCGGGCGCAGCGCGCCGGTGAGGGGCAGCTCGGCCCGCCACACGACGCCCCCGTCCTCCTGGCGCACGTCCCGCACGGGCACGGAGAGCGTGTGCGCGCGGCCGCCGCGCACCGAGAGGTCGAGCCGGGCGGCGAGCGCGGGCCGGTCGTCGAGGAGTCCCAGCGGCACGACGAGCCGCCCCCCGACGGTGAGCACCGCTCCCTGGCGCAGGCAGTGCGTGACGCGGTTCAGGAGGCGGAGGTCGGTGAACTGCCGGTACTGGTAGCCGAGTTCGGTGACGTCGAACGTGTCGTCGCCGGCGTGCTCCGCGCTCCATCGGATCCGCCCGTCACCCGTCCTGACGAGCGGGGAGACGACGGTGCCGGGCCGGGCCAGTGCGTACGCGGCCGCCTGCACACCGTCCGCGTCGCCGTCGGTGAGGAGCCGTACGCCGATGCGCTCGACAGGCGGCAGCGCGCCCAGCGCCTCCGGGGTGACGAGGCCGTCCAGGCTCCTGGCGAGGGTGTCCGCCGCCTCCCCGCGGTCGTCGGGGCCGAGCGGCAGGAAGGCGCGGACGCACGGGACGACGTGGTCGGTGAGGAAGGCGCTCTCCCGGGCCGCGCGCAGGGTGTCGTCGCCGTCCAGCAGTTCCAGCGTGTCGCGCTGGGCGTCGGCGGCGCGGGGCAGGTCCCGTACCGGGTCGGCGGGGGCGCATCCGGTGGTGATCAGGTTCGGGACGAGGGCGATGCGCCGGGCGGCGAGCGCGGCCCGCACGCCGAAGAGGGCCCGCCCGGCGCCGGACAGCGCGCCGAGTGCGCCGCGCCGCAGGCAGAACCCGGCGCTCAGGCTGTCCCGCGTGACGAGTTCGGGCGCGTCCGCGAGGTTCTCGACGACCCGGGACCTGGCGTGCAGCTCCTTGTGCCAGGCGGGAGCCTTGTCCCGGCGTCCCGCGACCAGGTCGGCGTCCGTGCGGCGGCCCGCCTCGAAGAGGTTGCGGCAGGCGTGCCGTTCGAGCCGCTCGCCCGGGGCCGCGACCATGACGTACCGGCCGCGGGCGGCGGCGAGGCCCAGGTCGCGCAGGACGCACGCGGTGCTCTCCGCTCCTGCGTGGACGAGCCGGATCCGCTGCGGGTCGGCGGCCGCGAGCGACGCGGCCGTGTCGTGCGCCCCGGCCGCGACGAGGACCGCCTCGGTGCCGGCCAGCGTCTGGTCGAGCACGGAACGCACGGTGGCGCGCAGGGCGGCGGCGTCCGTGCCGCACACGACGACGCAGCTCATGTCGTACGCCTCGGGGGTGGTCATCGGCGGCCTCCCGGCAGCATGGCGTCGGCGACGTGGGCGGCGGCCCGCCCGTCGTCCAGGTCGCAGAACACCTCGCGGAAGCGGCGGTAGGCCTCCTCGTGCCCGGCGGTCGCGGCAACCGGGTCGCGCAGCGCCTCGACGACCTCCTCGCCGGTGGCGAGCAGCGGTCCCGGCGCCTGCGCGACGAAGTCGAAGTAGAAGCCCCTGAGCGTGTCCCGGTAGTGGTCGAGGTCGTAGGTGTGGAACAGCATCGGGCGGCCGGTCTGCGCGAAGTCGAACATCAGCGACGAGTAGTCGGTCACCAGCACATCGCTGATCAGGAGGAGTTCACTCACGTCCGGGTGGCGGGTGACGTCGCGCACGAAGCCGGACGCGGTGCCCGGGACGGTGCCGCCGACCAGGTAGTGGCGGCGCACGAGCAGGACGTGGTCCTCGCCGAGCGCGCGCCGGGCCGCCGCCAGGTCGAGGCGCAGGTCGAGCCCGTAACGGCCGCCCTTGCGCGGCTGGTTCTCGCGCCAGGTGGGGGCGTAGAGGACGACGCGCCTGTCCTCGGGGATGCCGAGGCGTTCGCGGACCGCGGCGGCGACCTTGGCGCGGTCCGCCGCGTGCAGCAGGTCGTTGCGCGGGTAGCCGGACTCCAGGACCTCGCCGTGGTAGCCGAACGCGCCCCGCAGGACGGGGGTGGAGAAACGGTTCGGGGAGACGAGCAGGTTCCACTGCGCGGCACGCTCCGGCAGCGTGGCGATGTAGCGCTGGTCGCCGGACGGGCTGTCCGCCAGGTCGCGGCCGATGCGCTTGAGCGGGGTGCCGTGCCAGGTCTGTACGACGTACTGGTCCTCGGCGCGCTCGAACCAGTCGGGCAGCTGTGTGTTGGTGACGACGTAGCGGCTGCGGGCCAGCGCCTCGTACCACTCGGTGCTCCACAGGGCCACGGGCCGGCCGCTCGCGGGCACCGTGACCTGCTGGTCGCGCACGACCCACAGGTGCTCCAGGGGTTCGCCGCGCGCGACGAGCTCCTCGTGCACGGCGCGCGGCGAGTCCGAGCACTGGCGGCCGTCGAAGCTGGAGTACAGGACCGTGTCGGTGCGGGGCTCGACGCGCAGGGACGCGTAGCGGGTGCGCAGCGCGCCCTGCTGGGCTCCGCCGCGCTCCGTGACGGCGAGGACCGATCCCGACTCGATGACGAGGCGGTCGTAGTAGCGGCGCCCGACGGTGAAGTCCCGGCCGCCCAGGGCGCGTACGAGGGGCAGGCGCTCGTGCAGGGCGGGCGCGACATGGACCTGGCGGTACCGGCCGGAGTCGGTCTCGCCGGGCTCGCGCAGGTACAGGTACCAGCGGCCCTCGGCGAGCGGCAGGACTCCGGCGGGGCCCGCGACGGCGTCCGGACACAGCGCCGCGCCGAACCGCCCGCCGGTCACCTCGACCGGAAGGACGGCCACCTCGTCGTGGCCGCTGTGCTGGAGCAGCAGCTCCCACGCGGTGCCGGACTCGTCGGGGAAGCTGCCCCCGACGGCGAGCCGACCGTCCTCGTCCCAGGTCAGGGTGTCGACGAGGGGCCGTACGGTCTGGTTGCGCAGCTCCACGTTCCCGGCGGCGTTGGCGAGGACGAGCAGTTCGCGCCCGGCGCCGAGGGGCCGGCGGCCCGCCGGGATGTCGGGGCGGACCGCGAGGGCCGACCACTCGTCGTCCCCGCGCACGAGGCCGACACCCCACGGGTCGGTCTTGCGGGGCGCCCCGGAGTCGTCGGTCCCGGCGCCCGCGATCAGTTCCAGGCGCAGCTCGGCGGCGAAGGTGCGCCCCGCGCGCTCGACAGGGAGGTCGTACGCCTCTTTGGTGTGCCAGTTCTCGACGCGCAGCGCCTTGAGGTCGGCGGGCGCACCGGGGGCGAGCTCACCCTCCAGCCTGAGGGTGCCGCCGGACTCCTCGTGCCGCACCAGCCGGGCCTTCACCCGCTCGGCCCGCAGCCGCAGCCGGCCCGCGCTGAGCCGGGGCGCGATGCGCAGGAAGTCGTCCAGATAGCGCACGGGCAGCTCGGCGAGCCCGCCCATCCGCACGGGCCCGGTGCGCAGCAGGCCGCCTCCGAAGGCGGCCATCTCGACGTTCCAGGTGGTGCTCGGCCGCTTGGTGACGAGCCGGGCCGGGTCGATGACCGTCTCGAACCCGGACCGGTCGTAGCTGTGCAGCCCCTGCTTGGAGCGGTAGGTGGCCTCGCGGGAGCGGACGGTACGGACCTTCAGCGGCACCGCGCGCCGCTTGCCCGCCCGCAGCCACGCGAACTTGGCGCGCGCCCCCACCCGGCCCGCCGGCAGATTCCGTACATAGGCGAACCCCTTGAGCCGCAGCCGCCCGTCCTCGTCCCAGCACGCCTCGGTGATGTGCGACTTCAGCGGCAGATCGGCCCGCCGGAGCGCGGTCACCCCACGCGGCAGGGGCCCGGTGACGGGCGGGAACTGCGCCCGGCTCCTGCGCGGCCCGCGCGCCACGAACGTCGTGCCGTTGCTCTTCTCGTACGTCATGAACGCGAGCAGCTCGGTCAGGCGGCGCTCCCGGATGAGCTGCCACTTGACGCGCAGGGCCAGCGGAAGACCGGTGAGGACGGCCGGGTCGACGGTGTCCGCGAAGGAGTTGGCGTGGTCGAGGAAGGCCTCGTGGTACTCGGCGTCGCCGAGCGGCAGCGCCTCCATGAACAGCCACAGGTCCCCGGCGAGCACCGTCGCGTCGTAACGCCGCTTTCCCTCCGCCCAGCCCGCGGCCTCCGGGGTGCCGGCCGTCTCGCGCACCCTGTCCCCGAGGAAGCCGCTGGCCGTGCGGACGGCGGCGGTGCGGTCGGCGACGGCGCGCGGCCTGGCCCGCCGGTTGGTGATGGAGCCGTCCCGGTCGCGCCACAGATAGACGGGCCCGGACAGGACGTCGACGCTGCGGGCGAGGAAGTGCGCGGGCACGACGACCGGGGTGTCCTCGAAGAGCACGCCCACGGGGAACGCGAACGCGTGGCGGTCCCAGAAGTCCTTGCGGAACACCTTGTTGCAGGCGATGCGGTCCCCGATCAGGTCCCAGTGCCGGGTGACGTGGGTGGCGGCGCGGTCCTTGCCCATCACCTTGCGGAACATGGCGGACTGCTCGGTCGTCCCGTCGACGCGCAGCCGGTGCACGTTCCCGGTGGCGAAGTCGGAGCCCGACTCCTCCAGGGCGTCGAGCATGCGCTCGTACGCGTCGTGCGGCACCACGTCGTCACTGTCCACGAAGGCGAGATGCGCGCCCGTGGCCCGCGCCGCACCCGCGTTGCGCGCCGCTCCGAGGCCCGCGTTCTCCTGCCGGACGTAACTGAAGCGCGGGTCGCGCCCGGCCATGGCGCGGGCGATCACCGGACTCCCGTCGGTGGAGCCGTCGTCGACCATCACGACTTCGAGGTCGGGCATGGTCTGCGCGGCCAGCGACTCCAGGCAGGCGTCGAGGTAGTCCTCGACGTTGTGGATGGGGACGACGACGGTCAGTCGTGGTGTCATGCGCTGCGCACATTCCTTCCGTAGAACTGACGGGCACGGCTGCGCGACCCGCGAAGGGAACTACTGGTTAACAACCCACGCTGTGGATCCGGGTCACCACGCCTGAGCCATTCGGGTGATCACGCAAGCGATCCCGCGCAGCGGGCCGGCGGGCGGCCGCGCTGCGCGGGATCGGTCGGGTCGGGGGTTGCGGGCCGGGTCAGGGCTTGACGGCGATGCGCCCCTCGTCCATGCGCAGGAGCAGCAGCCGCTCGCCGGTCTTCTCCAGGAACTCGTCGACGGCCTGCCGGGAGCCCTGCCAGTAGCCGTAGTCGTCGATGAGGAGGACGCCGCCGGGCACCAACCGGTCGTAGAGATGGTCGAGTTCGTGCTTGGTGGAGGCGTACCAGTCGGTGTCGAGGCGCAGGATCGAGATCTGCTCCGGGGCCTGCCGGGGGACGGTGTCCTCGACCTTGCCCCGCACGAAGTGGAGGCGGTCCTCGGGGTAAGGCACGTACCGGAAGCCGGACTTGACGTCGTCGAGGGTGGCGACGGCCCAGATCGGGCGGTCCTTGCCCTGGGCGGCGAGCAGTTCCTCGGCGGACTTCCCGTCACGCCTGAGGTCCTGTTCGGTGGGCGGCGTCATGCCCTCGTACGTGTCGAAGAGGTAGAGGTCGCGTTCCGTGTCGCCCTGCGCGAGGAGGGCCTTGGCACAGGCCTGCATCGAACCGCCGCGCCACACACCGCACTCGACGATGTCGCCGGGGATGTCGTGCTTGACGATGTGGCGGGTGGCGAGGATGAAGGCGTTGAGCCGCTCCGGGGACGTCATCGTGTACGGCTTGACCGCGCGGATGATGCCCTTCGCCTCGTCGTCGTAGTCCTCGGGGAGGACCAGGCCCTTGGGTTTCGGCGTCGGCTTCGGCTTGGGCGCCTGGGCCGGTGGCGCCGACTCGGACGCGTGGGCGGCCTGCCGGGGAGCGGGCACCGGTACGCGGGTCAGCTGGTATCCGGTGAGCTGCTTGATGACGCCATTCACGGCGCTTCGCCATGCCATGCGCGGCACCTTACGTCCGTGATATTCGGCATGTCACTTTTCGTCAACAGACAGACGTTTCTAACCATTTGATACACCCGCGGGCCTGGGAACCGTCGACGGGCGGCCGCACCGCTCCCGTCCGGCGAGCGGCGCGGGCAGCGGCACTCCGTCGACACCGCCGACGCGGTTGGCCCACCAGCGCGTGGTCGAGCGCACGAACGCCATGGTCAGACGCGGGTACTTGGCCGGCTTGCGGAAGACGCCGACCGTGTCGCCCCAGTAGGCGTGCTTGGCGTCGATGCTGCCGTAGGCGTGCCGGATGCCTTTCATCGGTGGAAAGTCGGTGTACGCCTCGCGCAGTTCGAGACGCGTGTACGCGGCCAGGGCGCGCATCCCGTCCGGGTAGTAGCGCCAGCAGTCCTGCGCGTCGTGCACATGGCCGCGTGAGGGGGCCGTGATGAACGCCGTACCCTCCGGCTTGAGGACGCGGGCGATCTCCAGCATCGACGCCCAGAAGAACGGGATGTGCTCGAAGGCCTGGCCGGAGATGAGGAAGTCGGCGCTGTTCGAGCGGACCGGGATGCGGTACGGCTTCGCCATCACCGCGTCCACGTTGCGCCCCTCCAGCACGTCGACGCCGACGTACTCGGTGTCGTACCCCTCAAGGAGCGACTTGTGGGTGCGCACCTGCCCGTCCGACACCCGCGCCCCGAGATCGACCACCCGCAGCCGCCGCCCGCGCGGCAGGTAGCTCCGGACACAGAGCTCCATCTGTTCGTACGCGGACTGGTGCATGGCGGCCTCCGTCAAGGGGGTTGGGGTGCCTTGATGGCTTTTCAACGCGCATGTCCGCGTGGGGTCACCGTGCGAGGCGGCGCGGCGTGTGCCGGGACCACCACTTTCTGGCCGGTTCCTCGACGTACGTGAACAGCGCCCAGGACAGCGCGACCACCGCGACGGCGAGTCCGCACAGCGCGAACACGGCGGAGTTGTCGGGCCGCATCCGGCCCCAGGTGTCCTGCACGTACCGGTTCAGCGTCTGGTGCAGGAGATAGAACGCGTACGACCACGCGCCGAGCAGCACCATGGGGCGCGAACAGAGCGCTCCGCGGCGCCCGGACAGCTCGCGCCGGGCGTACGCGACGATGAGGAGCGCCGAGAACACGGCGACGAACGGCCGGACCGTCCACTCCAGTTGACCCACCGCGCCTGGCGCGAACCAGTCGGTCCGGTGGCAGTACACGGCCGTGTACGCGGCGAAGGAGGCGAGCAGTACGGCCGGGCGCAGGGCGATCCGGTGGCCGCGGCGCAGGGCGATCGCACAGACGAGGCCGGCCGCGAACTCGGGCAGGCGCGTCACCGGGTGGCGCATGACCCATTCGCGGGCGAAGGGCGAAAGGTGTGCGGCGGCCCACCAGTTGACGGCCCACATGGCGGCGAGACCGGACGCCGCGAGGAGCGCGAGGGTGCGGGTGCGCAGGCGCAGGGCGGGGCCGATCACCCAGGGGAACAGGAGGTAGAAGAACACTTCGACGCTGAGCGTCCAGGCGACACCGTTGCCCGGGAACATCGGTACGACGCCGGGGAACCAGGTCTGCACGAGCAGCAGCGACGTGACGAAGCTGAACGCGTCCGTGGGTACGCCGCCCCAGAGGTAGAACACCCAGATGCACGGGATCGTGGCGGCGAGATGCGCGGGCCAGATGCGGCCGGCGCGACGCCAGTAGAAGAGACCGCGACGCGTGCCGGGGCGGTGCCCCCAGGCCAGCAGGAACCCGGACAGCACGAAGAAGAACCCGACGCCGTTGACGCCCATCGTCGAGTACGGGAAGAGGACCGGCGCCTGGGCCAGGCCGCTGCCCGGGGAGAGCCCGGTGGTGTGGTGCACGAAGACGGCGAGCGCCGCCACGAAGCGCATCCCGGTCAGCGAATCGAGCCGCGGCGCCCGCTCCTGCGCGCTGCGGGAGCGGGTGGGCGCGGGGAGAAGGGTGGCTGTCACAGGGCGGCTCCCCGCCCCGGGGTGAGAGTGGCGCCGCAGCTGCCCGTGTGGTCCTGCTCCGCGATCAGGCGGTCGAGGCGCGGCGCGGCCCAGGCGCGTACGGCGGCGATGCGGGCCGGGTCGTGGACGGCGTCGGCCCGGACGAAGTCACCGCCGTTCTGCTGCCGGTACAGCGGAACGTAACCGGCGTCCGCCAGGCGGGAGACGGTCAGGCCCGGCTTGTCCACCCAGGCCGCGTGGACGTGCAGGAGTTCGGGGCGCTCGGCGCGCAGGACGTGGTCGCGCAGGGCGCGCATGTCGCCGGAGGCGTACGCGTCCGCGATGCGGCGGTCGGTCAGGCCCGCCAGGTCCAGCACCCGCAGCCGCGTGGTGAGCAGCGTGCCGCCGAGGTCGGGCAGGGCGATGGTGGCGTGCCGCAGGCCGAGGCGCTCGGCGTACGCGTTGAACACCTGGCCGTAGCGTTCGGCGACAAAGCACATGGAGAGCGTCGGGTGGGCTTCGAACGAGGCCTCGCGTTCGGCCTGTCCGGTGTGCGCGAGGACGAGTGCGCCGGTCAGCGCCGCGACGAGGACGGCCCGGCCGCGGGCTCCTTCCGCCTCCCACAGCACCACGGCCGACAGCGCGGCGACAGCCGCCGCGAGGACCCACACCGGGGTCGCGAACCGGTACAGGGCCATCCAGTCCCGGCCGAGCACCCCGTACGCGAGCAGCACCAGGAGCAGCGGCACGAGCAGCGCCACCAGGGCCCGGCGCGCCGTGCCGGGCCGGGCGAGCACGGCACCGGCGCACAGCGCGCCGATCAGCGCGAAGGCCCAGCCCGCGTACGTCAACAGATCGCCGCTCTGGGCGAGTTGGGCCAGTTCGGGGGTCTGCTGCGCCTTGGCGACCGCGGTGTTCGGCACCCACAGCCCGAAGACGGCGTGCCGCCACAGCAGGAACGCGCCGTAGGGCACGGCGACGACACCGGCGTGCAGGGCCAGCGCGCGGACCGACCGGGCCAGGTCGCGGCGGCGCAGGAAGAGGGCGAGGACGAGGGGGTAGGCGGCGACGAGTACGGCGCCGTCGGGCCGGGTCAGGGCGGCGAGCAGGGCGATCGCGGCGGCGGCCACGGCGGTGCGCGGCGCCGTGAGGCCGCCCCGGACGGCCGCCCGCACCAGCACCGCCCCCGTGCCCGCCGCCGCCAGCCCGTACAGCGGGTTCTCCAGGCCGGAGAAGGACCAGGCCACGTAGGAGAGGTTGGCGGCGAGGGCGGCTCCCGCGAGGAGCGTCACCGCCCACGCGCGGCCGGAGGTCACGGCGCGGGCCGCCCACGCGACGCATGCGAGCGTGCCGGCCGTGCACAGCAGGGCGAGTGCCTTCGGGTAGAGCACGAGGTCGCTGACGCCCAGGAACGCGCCGTGGTCGAAGAGGCCGAGCCTGCGCCCGAGGACCATCAGGACGAGCCAGGACGGGTTGGAGTAGCCCTCCACCGGTGGCGCGCCGGGCAGTTGGACCGGGCCGAGGCCCTCGTCGATGCTGCGCGCGTACGCGAAGGTGACGGCGGCGTCGTCGACGATCCAGCGCCCGAGCCCGGCGGCCCTGACCACGATCAACGCGGTGGCGGCGAAGACGGCGGCGGGGTCGGCCCACCGGCGCAGACGCGACGAGGGGCCGGCGGGCGAGGCGCGGGCGGCGGACACGGGACGCGCCCGGTCGGGGCGGCGGTGGTCGAGGAGGGCGAGGAGCGTGGCGTTCATCGAAACTCCGGCGTCGGCTCGGTGGGGGTGACGGTCGCCGCGGCAGGCCCCGCGCCGGCCGCGCACGTGGGCGCGGGGCCGCCCACACGCTCGTACAGGCGCAGCAGCCCGCTGCGGCGTCTCGATTCGGCGAGGGGCGTGAAGTCCCGTTCCAGGAGCGCGAGTTTGGTGAGCTCGACGGGATTGCGGGTGCGCCAGCCGGGGCGGCCCGCCTCCGCGTCGAAGAGGACCCAGACGCGGCTCAGGCACGCCATCCGGGCGCGGAGTTCGGCGGGGCTCGCGTCCACGCCGTACAGGGTTCCGGAGCGGGCGCCCGTCGACTTCAGCGCCACGTCGCGCACGCCCGCCACCGCGCGCGGATACGTCTCCGTGAGGCGTCGGCCGGTCTTCGGCAGGTAGAGCAGCGCGTCGCCGGGCCGCAGATCCCGCTCCGCCATCCGCGCGACCGCCCCAAAGTCGTCCCTGCGGCTCTCGGGCGACCGCTCGCGCAGCTGCGCCGGGAACTGCGCCCAGAACGCCAGCGCGACCAGGGCGGCCCCGGCGGTCACCTGGACGTACGCGGGGGGCCGCACCCGTTCCGGCAGGCGCCGCAGGACCGTGTCCACGCCGCCCGCCGCCAGCAGGGTCAGCCCGGCGAACGCGAAGAACGTGTAGCGCGGCGCGTACAGCGGCTGCCACTGCGACACGGTGAGCAGCAGCGCGGGCGGCACCACGGCCAGCGGCAGCGCGACCGCGGCGAGCCCGCACGTCCCGCGGCGGACCGAGGGGGCGAACACGGCGGCAGCGGCGAGCAGGAGCGTGGTGTTGAAGACGGCGTCGGGGTGCCCGGCGGCGAGCCGCAGCAGCGCCTCGGCGTCCGCCCAGCCCGGCCTGCGGATCCACGCCACCTGGAAGCTCTGCTCCCGCGCCTCGCCGGCGAGCGGCAGCACCAGCAGGACGGCGGCAACGGCGGCGGCCGCCCAGCCCCGCCACAGCACGGGGGCCGCGCGCGAGACGAGGAGGGTGACGGCGTGCGCGGCGAGGACGAGGACCGCGAACTCGTGGAGCCACGCGGTCACCGTCACGAGCGCGGCGTACCCGGCCCACGCGGGCCACGACGGATGCCGTACGCAGTGGACGAACATGAGCGTCGCCGCGGCCGCGCCCGCCGCGACGATCGCGTACGAGCGGCCCTCCTGCGCGTAGTAGCCGGTGAACGGCGAGGCGGCGTACAGGAGTCCGGCCCACAGGCCGACGCGGGGCCGGGCGAGCCGGATGCCGAGCGCGGCGACGAGGCAGGCCGCCGCGGTCGCGCCGAGCACGGACGGCAGCCGCATCAGGTAGGCGTCCGTCTGCCCGCCGAGCACGAAGTGGATCAGCACGTAGTAGAGGCCGTGCACCACGTCGATGTTGCCGAGGAGATGGTGGATCTGGGACAGGGAGCGGGTGGCGACGAGTATCGTCGCGGCCTCGTCGCGCCAGATCGTGCCGCGGTCGAGCCCCCAGAGTCCGAGGCACAGCATCACCACGCCCGGCAGCAGGACCGCGGTCACGGTGGGTGCGGCTGCGGGAAGGGCCCTGGGGGTGCGGCCGCGCGGACCGTCCGAAGAGATGCGCACGCGCCGATCCTGTCCCAATTGATCGGATTTGTGACGCAGCCTTGCCGTCATGGGCGCACGGAGCGCACGGCGGCAACCAGCGATCACGGGCGCTTCGTGCGCACGGGCGAGGTGCTCGCGCGGGTCAACGGGGGTTCCCCTGGGGAGCGTTGACACCCCGGGATCAGAACGAGCACCCCACGGGCGGGGCGACTACTCGACGACGAGCTCGACGTCGATGTTGCCGCGAGTCGCGTTCGAGTACGGGCAGACCTGGTGGGCCTGCTCGACCAGCTTGCGGCCGGTCTCGGCGTCGACCGTCTCCGGCAGCTCCACGCGCAGCGTCACCGCGAGGCCGAAGCCCTCGCCCTGCTTGCCGATGCCGACCTCGGCGGTCACCGCGGCGTCACTGACGTCGACCTTGGCGGCGCGGCCGACCAGGCCGAGCGCGCTGGCGAAGCAGGCGGAGTACCCGGCGGCGAAGAGCTGCTCGGGGTTGGTGCCCTGGCCGTTGCCGCCCATCTCCGTGGGGATGGCCAGCTGGAGGTCGAGGCGGCCGTCGGAGCTGACGGCGCGGCCGTCACGGCCGTGGGTGGCGGTGGCTACGGCGGTGTAGATCGCTTCCATGGAAAACATCCTCCTGCGATGAGGTCCGCGGTGACGTCCGCGGTGGAGTACGTGCTGCGCTGACGGACACAAGTAGAGCACGCAATTCAATTGTGCACAACTGAATGACACGCCAGAGGTCCCGGTTACCCTGAACGCATGACCACCGAGACGACCGAGACGCCCGAGACGCCCGGCGACGAGGAATTCCTGCGGCTCGACCGGCAGATCTGCTTCTCCCTGAACGCCGCGTCGCGCGCGTTCGGCGGCGTCTACCGCACGCTCCTCAAGGACCTGGGCCTGACCTACCCCCAGTACCTGGTCATGCTGGTGCTCTGGGAGGACGGCGAGCTGCCCGTGAAGCGACTCGGGGAGCGGCTGCGGCTCGACTCGGGCACGCTGTCCCCGCTGCTCAAGCGGCTGGAGGCGGCCGGCCTCGTCCAGCGGGAGCGCAGCGCGCGCGACGAGCGCTCGGTGAACGTCCGGCCGACCGGCGCGGGAACCGCGCTGCGGGAGCGCGCGGCGCTGGTGCCGCGCCGGATCGCGGCGGCCACCGGGTTCGACCTGGCGGAGATCGAGGACATGCGCGCCCGCCTCGACCGCCTGACGACGGCACTGGACGGGGCGGCGCTCGACGCGTGACCGGCGGCCACCCGCGCCGGACGCGTGACGCCCTCGCCCGGCAGAACCATCCCCCGTCCGACACGAAAGCCGCATTTGGCTGATTATCACTGCATACGTGGTCATTCGCTCGTACGCTCGCACAGGTGACGCTCGACACTCAGCCACCCACCGCCGCAGCGCCCGTCCACGCGACCTGGGTCCGCCCCGGCCCCCTCACGCGGAGGGCGCTTCCCCTCACCTGGCTGGCCACCCGCGCCGGGATGCTCGCCCTGCTCGTCATGGACGGGCGCGCCCCGCTCGGCGTCGGAGGCGTCGCGCACGAGGTGCACACGCTGTACGCCCACTGGTACGCCGTCCTCGCCGGCGGCGCCTTCCCCGCCGGCGACCCGCTGTGGCAGTACCCGCCGGGCGCGGGCCCCGTCCTCCTGGCGCCCGGCCTGACCCCCGGCCTCACCTACTTCCAGGCCTTCGTCGCGCTCACCCTCGCCACGGACGCCCTGGTCACGCTCGCCCTCGCCCGGACCGGCGCGCGGCCGCGGCGCAGCACGGGAGGCGCCTGGCTGTGGGTGGCCGGGCTGCCGCTCCTGCTCCACATCCCGCTGGCCCGCTACGACGTCGAGGTCACCGCGCTCGCCGTGTTCGCGCTGCTGCTCATGGGGCGGTTCCCGCGCACGGGCGGCGTCCTCGCGACGTGCGGCGCGCTGGTGAAGGTGTGGCCCGCGCTCGCCCTGCTCGGCACACCCCGGGGACGTACGAGCCGGGAGGCGTGGACGGCGGCGCTCACCTCCGGCGCCGCGATCCTGCTGGTCCTCGCGGTCGCGTTCCGCTCGCCGTTCTCGTTCCTGCGCCAGCAGGGCGAGCGGGGCGTGCAGATCGAATCGCTCGGCGGCACGGTGCTGTCCTTCGCGCGCCGGGCGGGCTGGTCGGGGCACATCCGCTACCGGTTCGGGGCGATGGAGTACGTCGGCCCGCACGTCGGCGTGGTGGCCGCGGCCTCCCTGGTGCTCACCGCCCTCGCGGCGGTGCTGCTGCTGTCCTGGCGGCTGCGGGCGGTGAACTGGAGCCCCGCGACGCCGTTCGACGCCGCGCTCTGCGCCGTCCTGCTCTTCACCGTCACCAGCCGCGTGCTCAGCCCGCAGTACCTGATCTGGCTGCTCGGGCTCGCCGCGGTCTGCCTCACCTCGCGCCACACCACCCAGCGCCCCGTCGCCCTGCTCATCGTGGCGGCGGCCGGCCTGAGCGCGCTCGCCTACCCGGTCCTGTACCGCGACGTCGAGGCGGCCACATGGACGGGCTCGCTGCTGATGCTGGCGCGCAACGGCCTGCTCCTCACAGGAGCCGTCCTCTCGTTCCGCTCCCTCTGGAGGGGAACCAAGGCGTAGGAATTTTACTTACCGGACAATTACCGCAAAGGCCTAGGATTCCCTTCTGTGGAAGCCATGCAGTCCCAGCCCCAGCAGCCCTCGCAACAGCGCTCACAGGTCTCGGTCGTCCTCATCGGCTACAACGACGCCGCACGGGTCACCGACGCCGTACGCTCCGCCCTCTCCCAGGGCCCCGCCGTCCGCGAGGTGATCGCCGTCGACGACTGTTCGACGGACGGCAGCGGCGAACTCCTCCGGCACCTGGCGGACGACGAACCACGCCTGAAGGTGCTGCGCCGCGCCACGAACAGCGGCGGCTGCGGCACCCCGCGCAACGACGGCATCGACAACGCCTCGGCCCCGTACGTCATGTTCCTGGACAGCGACGACGTGCTGCCGCCCGGCGCCGTCGACGCCCTGCTCGGCGCGGCCCTCACCCACGGCACCGAGGTCGCCGCCGGTCTGTGCGTGCGCCGCGAGCTCCCCTCGGGCCGCGACATCCCGTGGCAGCCCGAGCTGTACGCCGAGGCCACCGTGATCCCCCACCCGGAGCGCCGCCCCCGCCTCGTCCACGACACGCTCTGCGTCAACAAGCTCTACCGCACGGACTTCCTGCGCGAGCGCGGGATCCGCTTCCCCGACGGCCACTTCGTCTACGAGGACTTCGTCTTCACCGCGCGCGTGCTCGCCGCCGGACCGCGCATCGCGCTCGTCCCCGACACGGTCTACGTCTGGAACGTGCGCCGCGACGCCGACCGCCTGTCGCTCTCCCTCGACCGGGCCGGACTCGACAACTGGACCGCCCGCATCGAGGCGCACCGCCAGTCCGTCGACATCCTCCTGACCGCCTCGCACAAGCGCCTCGCCCGCGCGGCCCGCACCCGGTTCCTCGACCACAGCCTGCGCATGTACGCCCGCGAGCTCGACCTGCGCAGCCCCGAGTACCGCGCCGAGTGGTGGGACCGCACCCGCGCCTACCTCGCCACGTTCGACACGGCCGACATCGACGCGGCGCCCGCCCCCGGCCGCGTCATCGCGCGCGTGATCCTCGCTTCCGACCACCCGCGCGACCTGTCCCGCCTCAAGGAGTTCGCGGCCCGCCCCGCCCGCCTGCGCCCGCCCTACGCACGCGCCTCCGACGGCACGCCCATCTGGTCCGACGACCTCCCCCAGGTCACCCTTGAACATCTCCTCGAACGCCCCATGGGCCTGCTCCCCATCGCCATAGAGGCGGAACTGCGGCCACGCGCGCGTGGCTCACGGCTGCGGCTGCGCCTGCACGAGTTGTACGGGCGCGTCGCCGAGGCGGGCCCCGCCACCGTCGACATCGAGGTCATCGACCGCCTGCGCCGCCGCCCCGCCCGACGCCGCACGGTGACCTTCGTGCCCGGGCCCGACGCCGGGACCTGGGAGGCCGAGGCGTCCCTCGACCTGTCGGCGCTCGCCACCGGCACCTGGGACCTGCGCCTCCATGTGAACTTCGCCGACGGCACCAGCCGCGACGCCGGCGCCCACGCCGCCACCGGCCCCGGCCTCCTGCGCCGCACCGCCCTGCCGAGCCTGCGCCACG
Source organism: Streptomyces longhuiensis (assembly GCF_020616555.1). Classification (NCBI taxonomy): domain Bacteria; kingdom Bacillati; phylum Actinomycetota; class Actinomycetes; order Kitasatosporales; family Streptomycetaceae; genus Streptomyces; species Streptomyces longhuiensis. The sequence continues at coordinate 4,163,622 of NZ_CP085173.1, forward strand.
GCATGCTGCTCGCCCATCCGTACGCGACCCACTCCGGCGCCCTCGCCGTACGCCTCGCGCCCGGCGTACGCGGAGCCCTGGCGGTGGCACGCGGCCGCCTCAACCGCCTGGTTCACTAGAACGCCGACCGCACGCGCACGACGCGACACGACACGACCGAGGGGACCCCGAACCGACATGACCTGGCTGATCACCGGCGGTGCCGGATACATCGGGGCGCACGTCGTCCGCGCCATGCACGAGGCGGGCGAGCGGACCGTGGTCTTCGACGACCTGTCCACCGGCAACGCCGCGCGCGTCCCGGACGGCGTACCCCTGGTCGTCGCCTCGACCCTGGACGCCGACGCCGTGGCGCGCGCCATCGCCGAACACGGCATCACCGGCGTCGTCCACCTCGCCGCGAAGAAGCAGGTCGCCGAGTCGGTGGAGCTGCCGCTGCACTACTACCGCGAGAACGTCGAGGGTCTGCGCGTCCTCCTGGAGGCGGTCACCGCGAGCGGCGTCCCGTCGTTCGTCTTCTCCTCGTCCGCCGCCGTGTACGGCATGCCCGACGTCGACCTGGTCACCGAGGACACCCCGTGCCTGCCGATGAGCCCGTACGGCGAGACGAAACTCGCCGGCGAGTGGCTGGTCCGCGCGACGGGCCGGGCCCACCGCCTGGCCACGGCCTCCCTGCGCTACTTCAACGTGGCGGGCGCGGCCACCCCCGAACTGGCCGACACCGGCGTCTTCAACCTCGTACCGATGGTCTTCGAGAAGCTCACCGACGGCGAGGCCCCGCGGATCTTCGGCGCGGACTACCCGACGCCGGACGGGACCTGCGTTCGCGACTACATCCACGTCGTCGACCTCGCCGAGGCCCATGTCGCCGCCGCCCGCCGCCTCTCCACCGCCGCCCCCGGCACCGACCTCACCCTCAACATCGGCCGCGGCGAAGGCGTCTCGGTCCTGGAGATGGTCGAGCTGATCAACGCGACGACCGGCCACGGCGCCGACCCCGTCGTCACCCCGCGCCGCCCCGGCGACCCGGCTCGCGTCGTCGCTTCCGCGGACCGCGTCGCGACGGAGCTCGGCTGGACGGCGAAGCGCGACGTGCGCGACATGGTCGAGTCGGCGTGGCAGGGCTGGGTCCGGGTCCACGGGACCGCCGTGAGGTGAGTCCCCCCACCACCTGGGCCACCTTCATCACCTTCGCCTCCGGAAGCGGACGGAGTCACAACGCCTTCAACCCCGCCGCCGTAGCCGAAGCCAGTTTCCCCAGGTACCCCTTGGGCAACGGCGTCCGCACCACCACGGCGCGCCAGTACAACGGGCCCGAGATCAGGTCGAGGGCGAGGTCCTCGTCGAGGTCGGGCCTGACCTCCCCGCGTGCGGCGGCGCTGCGCACGATGCCGTTCGCCACTCCGTGCTGGCCTTCGCGCAGCGCCTTCTGCATGGCCTCCGCGATGTCCGGGTTGCGGGCCGCCTCGGCCTGGAGGTCGGGGATGATCTGGCCCGCGACCGGGTGCTTCAGGGCGCGTGATGTGACCTCGTAGAGGAGGCGCAGGTCGCCCTCCAGGGAACCCGTGTCCGGGGCCGGCAGGCCTTGGACCGCTATGGCGGAGACCAGGTCCAGGACCAGGTGCAGTTTGGAGCGCCAGCGGCGGTAGACGGCGGTTTTGCCGACGCCCGCGCGGCGCGCGATCCCCTCGATGGACATACGGGCGTAGCCCACGGCGGCGAGCTCTTCGAAGACGGCCGCCCTGATGGCGTCGGTCACATCCTCACGGAGCACGGCTGCCCCTGCGGGGGCCCGGCGACGCGCTGGCTTGGCGGAGTCGGCGTTGGTCGTCATGGTGAACAGCTTACGGCGTTACGACGAAACGGTTGCGTTCCGACGTAGCGACGCCCTACGCTCACGTCACGACGATACGGACCCGTTCCGACGTGTCCGACCCCTTGAGCGAAAGCAGCGGATGTGAGTCAGGCAGTCGACACACCTCCCCCGCCGGCGGTCATCGCGCCGGTGGAAGATCCCGCGGAGCTGGCCGCGCGGTACGGCCTCTCGGTCAGCGGCGCGCGCCCGTCGCTCGCGGCGTACGTGGGCCAGCTCTGGCAGCGGCGCCACTTCATCACCGCCTTCGCGACGGCCAAGCTCACGGCGCAGTACAGCCAGGCGAAGCTGGGCCAGTTGTGGCAGGTGGCGAACCCGCTCCTGAACGCGGCGGTCTACTACTTCATCTTCGGCGTGCTGATGAATACGAAGCACAACGTGCCGGACTATGTGCCGTTCCTGGTCACCGGCGTGTTCGTGTGGACGTTCACGCAGAGCTCGATCATGGCGGGCACCCGCGCGATCTCCGGCAACCTCGGCCTCGTACGGGCGCTGCACTTCCCGCGCGCCGCGCTGCCGGTGTCGTTCGCGCTCCAGCAGCTCCAGCAGCTGCTGTTCTCGATGTGCGCGCTGGTGGTGATCCTGTTCTGCTTCGGCGTTCCGCCGGCCCTCTCGTGGTTCCTGGTCCTGCCGGCCCTGCTGCTCCAGTTCGTCTTCAACACCGGCGTGGCGCTCGTCATGGCGAGGATGGGCGCGCGGACGCCGGACATCGCGCAGCTGATGCCGTTCCTGCTGCGTACGTGGATGTACACGTCCGGCGTGATGTGGAGCATCGACAAGGTGCTCAAGAACCAGCACCTGCCGCACGTCGTGCACGTACTGCTGTCCGCGAACCCGGCCGCCGTCTACATCGACCTGATGCGCTTCGCCCTGATCGACAGCTTCCACCGCGATCAGCTGCCGCCCCACGTGTGGGCGATCGCGGCCGGGTGGGCGCTGCTCGCGGGCGTCGGCGGGTTCATCTACTTCTGGAAGGCAGAGGAGACGTACGGCCGTGGCTGACACCTCCGGGGAGCGGATCCCCACCGTCATCGTCGACAACGTCGACATCGTCTACCGCGTGAACGGCACCGGGGCGGGTCGCGGCACCGCGACCGCCGCGCTCGGCCGCATCATCGGCGGCCGGAAGAAGGCCGAGGCGCGGGCCGGCGTGCGCAAGGTGCACGCGGTGAAGAAGGTCTCGTTCACCGCGTACAAGGGCGAGGCGATCGGCCTGATCGGCACGAACGGGTCGGGCAAGTCGACGCTGCTCAAGGCGGTCGCGGGGCTGCTGCCGACTGAGAACGGCCGGATCTTCACGCATGGCCAGCCGTCCCTGCTCGGCGTGAACGCGGCGCTGATGAACGACCTCACGGGCGAGCGCAACGTCCATCTCGGCGGCCTCGCCATGGGCATGAGCCGCGAGGAGGTCCGCGAGCGCTACGAGGACATCGTCGGCTTCTCCGGCATCAACGAGAAGGGCGACTTCATCACGCTGCCGATGCGCACGTACTCCTCGGGCATGGCCGCCCGGCTCCGGTTCTCCATCGCCGCCGCCAAGGACCATGACGTGCTGCTGATCGACGAGGCCCTGGCCACCGGCGACCGGTCCTTCCAGAAGCGCTCGGAGTCGCGGATCCGCGAGCTGCGCAAGGAGGCCGGCTCGGTCTTCCTCGTCAGTCACAACAACAAGTCGATCCGCGACACCTGCGACCGGGTCCTGTGGCTGGAGCGCGGCGAGCTGCGCATGGACGGGCCGACGGACGAGGTCCTCGAGGCGTACGAGGCGTTCACCAGTCCGGGCGGCGGCCGGACGGAACCCGCGAAGGGCAAGGTCGCCGTTTCCGCCTGAGGCCGATTCGGGACCCGCTCCCCTTGTCCCTTTCAGCCCCACCCCCTTATCCCTTTTATCCGATTGGTGACACTATGGTGCGCCAGGAGAAGAAGGGACGAGCGACCGTGCAGGAACTCAGCGTCATCGTGTACGGCCGGGACGTGCAGGGGCATCTCGCCGACTGTCTGGACAGCGTGACCGGCCAGCTGCCCGAGGGGGCGGAGCTCGTCGTCGCGGCCGTGGACGATCCGGCGCCGACCGCCGACGTGCCGGGCCGCGTCACCGTTCTGGCCCTGCCCGGCACCATTTCCGACGAGGAGGCCCGCGCGGCCGGCGGCGAGCGGGCCTCGGGCGAGTGGCTGCTGTTCGTGCACGCCAAGGACCGGGTGCCCCCCGGCGCGCTGCGGGCGCTGCGGGACCGGGTCGTGGACCTCCCGGACGCCGCCGAGCGCGTGGACGTCGTACTCGCCGACCAGGTCCGCTCGACCTGGCACACCTCCGGCGCCCCGGGCCCCGACGCCCGGCTGCTGGCCAGGGCGGGCGACCGCGATCTGGCCCTCGCGGACTGCCCCGACCTCCTGCGGGTCACCCCGCTGCTCGGCAACCGCGCCCTGCGCGCCGCGTTCTGGAGGGACCACCGCGACCGGCTGGCCGCCACCGAAGAGCGCTTCGCGGCCCGCGCCGCCCTCGTCCTCGCCGACCGCGTCACCGCCCTGCAGCAGGTGGTGCTCGACGAGCGCAGACTACGCGCCGCGAGCCTGCCGCCGCTCACCCCGCAGGAGTACTACGCGCCCGTCGGCGAGTACGAGGACCTCCAGCGGCTGATGGCCGACCGCGGCACGCCGACCGGTCCCCGCGCGGTGCTGTACGACGTGATGGCGACCGAGTGCATGCGGATCGTGGCCCGCGCCGGGATGCCGGAGCCGGTGGGCCGCGAGTTCTTCCGCCGGGCCTCCCGCGCGGCCGTCGCGTGGCGGCCGGAGGGCTACATCAGGCCCGCGGGGCTCGAAGGCATCCGGCGCCGGCTGCTCGAAGAGGACGCGTACTCCCGTTACCGCGCCTTCCAGAGCGTCAACCACAAGCGGCGCGGCCTGAAGTCCGCCGTCCGGGAGCGCAAGCGGCGGGTCGGCGCGAAGGTCCGCGGCCACCGCTACCGGCGGGAGCTGCGCCGGCCCGTGGACCCGGACCTGGCGGTGTTCTCCGCGTACTGGGACCGGGGGATGGCCTGCAATCCGGGCGCGATCGCCGCGAAGCTCGCCGAACTCGCCCCGCGCATCCACCAGGTGTGGGTCGTCTCGGCGGCCAAGGCGCCGCTCCTGCCGCCCGGCACGGACCACATCGTGCCCGGCTCCCGCCGCTACTGGGAGGTCATGGCCCGCGCCAAGTACCTCGTCAACAACGTCAACTTCCCCAACGGCGTGGTCAAGCGCCCCGAAGCCGTCCACGTCATGACCCACCACGGCACACCCCTCAAGCGCATGGGCCTCGACCAGATCGAGTACCCGACCGCGTCCAAGGGGCTCAACTTCCGCCAGCTCCTGGCCCGCGTCGACAAGTGGGACTACAGCGTCACGTCGAACAGCCACTCCACGCGGATGTGGGAGCGCGCCTATCCCGCGCACTACGTCGCGCTGGAGTACGGCTATCCGCGCAACGACGTCTTCTACCGCGCGACGGCCGCCGACATCCGGGCTGTGCGCGACCGTCTCGGGATCGCGCCGGGCCGGCGGGCCGTCCTGTATGCGCCCACCCACCGCGACTACGAGGCCGCCTGGACCCCGCGCCTCGACCTGGCCACGCTCGCCGACCGCCTGGGCGACGACACCGTCCTCCTCGTGCGCGGCCACTACTTCTACGGCGGGGCGGCCTCACCGCTCGCGGAGCTGCGCCGCAGCGGCCGGGTCATCGACGTGTCCACGTACGACCCGGTCGAGGACCTCTGCCTCGCCGCGGACGCCCTGGTCACGGACTACTCGTCGATCATGTTCGACTACGCCAACCTGGACCGCCCGATCGTGGTCTACGCGGACGACTGGGAGATGTACGCGAAGACCCGCGGGGTCTACTTCGACCTGATCGCCGAGGCGCCCGGGCCCGTCGCCCGTACGCAGGACGAGCTGACGGAGATCCTCGCGTCGGGCGCGTGGCGCGACGAGGCGTCGGGGAAGGCGCGGGCCGCGTTCCGGCGCCGGTTCTGCGAGTTCGACGACGGCAACGCCGCCGAGCGGGTCGTGCGCCGGGTCTTCCTCGGCGAGAGCGGCGCGTCCCTGCCCCCGGTGATCCCCGTCGACGAGCGCATCCCCGCGCCCACCCCCGAGGAGGCGGCCCGCCCATGACCACGCCCACGATCACCCCCGACGTCACGGTCACCGTCATCGTCTACAACGACGCCGGGCGGCTGCCGCGCGCCGTCGCCTCGGTCCTGGGGCAGACACACGGCAACATCGAGGTCGTCATCAGCGACGACCACTCGACGGACGCCACCCCCGAGGTGGCGCGCCGGCTCGCCGCCGCGGATCCGCGGGTGCGCTACCTGCGTCTGCCGGAGAACAGCGGCGGGTGCAGCGCGCCCCGCAACCGCGCGCTCGACATCGCCCGCGCCCCGTATCTGATGTTCCTCGACAGCGACGACGAACTCCCGCCGGAATCGGTCGAGTTGCTGCTCGCCGCGCATCGCGAGCGGGGGATCGACTTCGCGATGGGCGCGGTCGAGCGGGTCCGCGTCGACACGGGCCGCACATCGACGTGGATGCCGCACCTGGTCGCGGAGCGCCGCACGGTCGACGGGATCGACGCCGAACCCGGCCTGTTCTTCGAGCACTTGTCGACGAGCAAGATGTACAAGCGGGAGTTCCTCGACCGCAACGAGCTGCGGTTCCCCGAGGGCATCCACTACGAGGACCAGCTTTTCTCGGCGCAGGCGTACTGCCTCGCGAAGTCCTTCACCGTCATCCCCGAGCCGGTCTACCGCTGGTACATCGCGCCGTTCGTCGCCGCGGACGACGCGTCGATCTCCAACCAGCGGCACAAGCTGAGCAATGTCCGCGACCGCGTCCACGTGCAGGAGCTCATCGACGAGTTCCTCGCGGTGGGCGGTCACGCGGGGGTGCGCGAGGACAAGGACTACAAGTTCCTCAAGCACGACTTCCGGATGTACGCGGGCGACCTGCCCTTCCGGGACGACGCGTGGCTGGCCGGGTTCGCCGAGATCGTGAACCCGTATCTGGCGACGCTGTCCCCGGGCGCGTACGCCCGGCTGCCGCGCCCGGAGCGGGTCGTCCTGCAACTGGTGCGCGACGGGCGCCTCGCCGACGCCCGGCTCGCCGCGCGCGGGCTCGGTCACGCGGTGGCCCCGCGCGAGACGGCCACGGACGCGTCCGGCGCCGTGTACTGGGGGTCGGTGGTCCCGTCGTCGGACGAGGCGCGGGCCGAACTCGACCTGTCCGACCAGGAGTTGTACTCGCGCCCCTTCCCCGGCGCCCAGTTCCGGCACGAGATCACGCGGATCGAGCGCGGTCCCGGCGCCGCCGTCGACCTGTCGGTGCGCACGTACGACCCCGGTCTGCGTCTCGCCGTCGGCCCGCACGTCGCCGCCCTGATCGTGGCGCCGGGGCGGCACCGCATGACGACGCGGCTGCGGCTCGACCCGGTGCGGCCGGGCGTCTTCGAGGGGCGGGTGCGGCTCGATCTGGCGGCGGCCCCGCTCCCGGTGCACGGCTTCGACGGCGTACGGCATCCGATGCTCCAGCTCCAGGAACAAGGCCTGCGCAACACGGCGGTCCTGCTCGCGCCACTGGACTTCCCCACGCTCACCGCCCGCGTCGGCTACCGCTCGGGGGCGGCCCCGCACCGGGTGACGGTGGAGCCGGAGGGGCGGGGCGCGGGGCGCCTCCAGATCCACTGGCAGCCGGCCGGGCTCACGGCCCTGGTGACGCATCCGGTGGCGCGCAGGCTGGCCACGGTGTCGGACGGGCGGGTACGGAGCGCGGTACGCCTGGTGAAGAGCGCGCTGCGTTAGCCCGGGTCGCCGACGACCTCGTAGAGGGTCTGGCCTCCCGGGCCCGTCGTGACCTTGTGCAGTGCCGGGTCGGTGGCGGCGAGGCCGGCGTCGTCGCGGTGGCTCACGATCCACCGCACCTCGTAGCGGCGCAGGACGTCGAGGCGCCGGGCCCGCGTGGTGCCGGGCGCGAAGTAGGCCTCCACGGCGCGGGTGCGGGCGTCCTCGTCGGGCAGGAAGAAGTCCGGGTAGCCGGGGGCGACGGTGTAGGGCCCGTACCCGGGGATCTGTCGCGCCGGGAACATCGTGGCGAGGACCACGTCCCCGTACTTCGCCCAGGGCATCACCCACTGGTAGCCGCGCCACGGCGGGTTGTAGCGGTCGGCGATCGGCGTGGGCAGGGCCTCGCGCGGCAGGACGTAGCCGAGTACGCCCGACTGGGTCCACGCGCCCGCGAGGAGCGCCGCGCCGAGCACCGCGGCGAACGCCGTGCGCACCGCCCTGCGCCCCTGCCCGAACACCTCGAGGCCCGCCGCGACCTGCGCGGGGATCACGGCGGCCGGCAGGACCCGGCCCCACGAGTAGTGGCCGCTCACCCCGCCCGCCACGAACATCAGCGCCCCGAGCGCGAAGAAGACCACCAGCGGATCCCGGCGGTCCCTGCGCAGACGCAGGGCGAGGGCGAACACGCCGGGCAGCAGGAGCCAGTACCGGCCGAGCAGGTTCCCGTACAGAGCCCGGTGGATCTCCTCCAGGCCCTGCGCCTGGAAGAGCGAGAAGAACGAGTAGTACGGCCACGCGGCGAGCACGATCACACCGACGGCGAGCCCGGCCGCGAGCCGTGTCCACACCGCGCGTACCGGCCAGGGCCGCGCCCCGGCCACCATCGCCAGCGCGCCGAACGACGCGACGACGCCCGAGAACTGATGACTCAGCAGGATCACGGACCAGAGCAGGCCGAGGCCGAGGAACGCGGTCAGGCCCGAGCCGCGTGCGAGCGCCCGGCGCAGCAGCGCCCAGAAGTGGAACGACACCCCGAGCGCGAACGTGCTGGGGTAGGAGACGGTCAGGGCAAGGGAGTTGAGGCCGAGGAATCCGCTCCAGTTGAACAGGCTCGTGCCCCACAGGAGGAGCAGGCACAGGAGGACGAGCACGGTGACCGCCGTGCGCCGGGTGCGGCCCGTGGACGCGCCGGTGAAGGTGCCGGTGAACCGCCATACGCCGGTCACGAGGAGCGTCAGCGAGATCAGTGCGGCGATCCGCAGGACGGTGAAGGTGCCGAGGCCGGTGACGTCGCCGAGGACGGCGAGGGACACCGTCCACGGCGAGTAGTACGGGCTCGGCGTCTTCTCGTCGACCAGCGGGTTGCCCGGGTCGAGGAGATCGTGGCGCAGGCGCTCGACGGTGGCCGCGTGGATGCCGAGGTCGCCCGCCCATGGGAGCCGGACGGCGACTGCCACGAGCAGCGCGAGGAGCAGCAGGAGGATCAGCGGGGCGGCGGCCCTGAGGGCGGCGTTACTCGCGGCGCGCATCGTGCTGGAAGACCCACGTCCGGTAGACGAGGAAGCGGAACGCCGAGGCCAGGACGATGGACAGCGCCTTGGCGACGTTCGAAGCGAGGGGTCCGGTCATCGAGGCGCCGTGGTACCCGGCGTAGAACAGGACGCTCTCCATGAGGACGCCGAGCGCGCTGAAGCCGAAGAACAGCGCGATCTGGCGGCGGGTGCGGGAGGCCCGGTCCCGGTAGGCGAAGAAGCGGAAGCCCAGGTAGTTGGTGGCCATGGCGACGCAGCTGGCCAGGACCGTCGCCGTCATCGGGGCCCGGCCGATGCCGTGCAGCAGGAGGTTGAAGACGAGGAAGTTGACGGCGACACCGCTGCCGCCGACGAGGCCGAACTTGGCGACCTCCATGGACAGGCGGCGCACGCGGGCCCGGACGGGTACGACGACGGGCGGCGCCTCGCGCACCGCGGTGGGGACCGTCATCGGTGCCCCCTCGCCCGCAGCTTCCACGGCATGGTGACCGATTCGAGCTGCACCATCAGGTTCATCTTGGACTCGCCGACCGTGCGGTCCTCGAAGTGGATGGGGACCTCCATGACGCCGAAGCCGCGCCGCACGGCGCGGAACTTCATCTCGACCTGGAAGCTGTAGCCCGCGCTGTCCACGGACGCCAGGTCGATGGCGCGCAGGGCGTCCTCGCGCCACAGGTTGAAGCCGCCGGTGATGTCGCGGACGCGGGTGCCGAGGATGGTGCCCGCATAGGCGTTGGCCCAGCGGGACAGGAGCCTGCGGTGCGCGCCCCACGCGTCGGAGAGCGTGCCGCCCTGGACGTAGCGGCTGCCGATGGTGACGGCGGCTCCGGTGGAGAGGGCGGTGCCGAGGAGCGCGGGGACCTTGTCGACGGGGTGGCTGCCGTCGGCGTCCATCTGGAGGACGTAGCGCGCCCCGTCGGCGACGGCCCGTGCCATGCCGGCCGCGTAGGCCCGGCCGAGACCCTCCTTCCCCGCCCGGTGCAGGACGCTCATCCGGTCGCGCCCGTGCCGTTCGGCGTACCGCTCGGCGATGTCGCCGGTGCCGTCGGGGCTGGAGTCGTCGACGACGAGGAGGCGCAGACCCGGGAGCGGGAGCGCCATGAGGGCGTCGGCCATGCCGGGCAGGTTGCCCGCCTCGTTGTACGTCGGCATGACGACGGTGAGGGGGGTGCGGGCCCAGTCGTCGGGCAGCGGTTTCGCGGCGGCCGGTGTGGCCCCGACGTCGGGAGAGTTCGTGTTCACTGTTCGGTCAGCCCTTCTCCGGCGAGGGAGGAGAAGCGGACGGCCCGGTCGGGCAGTACGGCCTCGCACCACACCCGGGTTCCGTTCCGCAGATCGTTGTGGGCGCCGACGCGGGCGCCGTCACCGATGACGCTGCCGTGCAGGACGGAGCGCCGCCCGATCCGCGCACCCGCGCCGACCAGACTGTTCCTTACGTAGGCACCGGCGCCCACGGTCGCGCCGTCGTGCAGCACGGAACCGTGGACCACAGCTCCTGAACCTACCCGGGCGCCCGCCCCGACGACGGTACCGTCGGCGAGCCACGCGTCGGCGGCGACCTTCGCGCCGGGCAGGACGAGGGACTCGCCGCGCACTCCGGGCACGGCGGGTGAGTGGATGACGCCGCGCACGAGGTCGGCGGAGGCCTGCACGAAGGCTTCGGGCCGGCCGAGGTCGAGCCAGTAGGAGTCCTCGACCATGCCGTGCAGATAGGCGCCCGCGGCGAGCAGGCCGGGGAACGTCTCGCGCTCGACGGAGACGACCCGCCCGGCGGGGATGCTGTCGATGACGGACCTGCGGAACACGTAGGAGCCCGCGTTGATCTGGTCCGTGACGAGCTCCTCGGGCGTCTGCGGCTTCTCGGTGAAGGCGAGTACGCAGCCGTCGGCGTCGGTGGGTACGAGGCCGAAGGCGCTGGGGTCGTCGACGCGGGAGAGGTGGAGGGTGACATCGGCCTCGCGTTCGCGGTGCCGGTCGATGAGAGCGCGGGTGTCGAGGCCGGTGAGGATGTCGCCGTTGCAGACGAGGACAGGGTCCTCGGGTGCGGAGATCAGACGGCGGGCCGCGTGCCGGATCGCGCCGCCGGTGCCCAGCGCCTCGTACTCGACGGCGTATTCGAGGTGGACGCCGTGCGCCGATCCGTCGCCGAAGTACGGCTCGAAGACTTCGGCGAGATAGCAGGTGGCGAGGACGACGTGGTCGACGCCCGCGGCGGCGAGCCGCGCGATCTGGTGGGCCAGGAAGGGGACGCCGGCCGCCGGCACCATGGGCTTGGGGGTGTTGACCGTGAGCGGCCGCAGCCGGGTACCCAGCCCGCCGACCAGCAGAATCGCTTCCGTCATGAACCCTTCCCGCCCTCTCCGCTCCGTGCCGCCAATCTGACAATCGGGTCCACTTTAGACGTAATGCCCGATTTGATCGCTCATGACGAACCCCTCGGGGCCGCCGCGCCTTCAGGAGCAACCGATTGGGCGCGCGGTCCATCAGGTCAGACCCGGTCAAGAGGCCGGCCGGAGAATGGGAAGAGAACGGAAAGAGTCCGGGCGGTGAAACGGGGGCGCCCCGCACCGGAGTTCCGGTGCGGGGCGCCCCCGTTCGCTGACGCGGACCCTACGAGTGCGTGCGCAGCAGCGTCCTCATCGTGCGCATCGCGACCGACAGGTTCGCCAGGTCGAAGGCGTCCGAGCTCTGGATCTCCTCCAGGGTCGTCCGCGCGCGGCCCAGGATCGGCGCGTTCTTCTCCTGCCACGCGTCGAAGCGCTGCTCCGGAGTCGACACGCCGTTCCCGGCGGCCAGCACATCGGCCGTGAGGGCGGCGTGCGCCGCGTACAGGTCCTCGCGGATCGAGGCGCGGGCCATCGACTGCCAGCGGTCGGACCGCGGCAGCTCGATGATCCGGTCCATCAGCTGCGCGATGGACAGCCGGTCCGCGAGGTCGTAGTACACCTCGGCGACGGCCAGGGGGTCCTTGCCGGTGCGGTCGGCGATCGCCACGATGTCGAGCGTCGGGAAGGCCGAGGAGAACCCGGCGACCCGCTCGGCCAGCTCCTCCGGCACGCCCGCGGCGGTCAGCTCGTCCAGGATCGACTGGTACCACTCGGCGTCCGCGCCGCGCAGCATCTTCGGCATGGCCGACCAGACCTGGGCGACACCCTCATGGAAGAAGTCGATCGTCTCGGCGAGCTGGAGCGGCTGCGGCCGGTTGTTGAGCAGCCAGCGCGTGCCACGCTCGACCAGGCGGCGCGAGTGCAGCCTGATCCGGGTCTGGACGTCCGCGGCGACGACATTGTCGAGCGCCTCGACCGCGTCCCAGACCTCGCCGAGGCCGAAGATCTCGCGCGCGGCGAGCTGCGCCCGCACGATCTCCTCCAGGGACGCCCCGGTCTCCTCGCGCAGCCGGTGCAGGAACGTCGAACCGCCCGTGTTCACCGTGTCGTTGACCAGCACCGTGGTGATGATCTCGCGGCGCAGCGCGTGCCCGTCGACCGCGTCGGAGAACCGCTCGCGCAGCGCCTGCGGGAAGTAGGCGTGCAGGAGCCTGCGCAGGTACGGGTCGTCCGGCAGCGACGTCTGGATCAGCTCGTGCGCGGCCGTGATCTTCGTGTACGCGAGGAGGACGGCCAGCTCGGGCTGGCTCAGACCGCGCCCGGAGTTCAGCAGTTCCTTGACCTGCCGGTCGGCCGGCAGGAACTCCAGGGCCCGGTCGAGGTTCCCGTCGCGGACCAGGCGGCGCATGAAGCGCTGGTGGGCGTGGAGCAGGTCGGGCGCCTGGGCGACCGCGTTGGCGAGGGCCGTGTTCTGCGCGTAGTTGTTGCGCAGCACCAGGGCACCGACCTCGTCGGTCATCTCGGCGAGCAGCTTGTTGCGCTGCTTGACGGTCATGTCGCCGTCGGTGACGAGCGCGTTGAGCAGGATCTTGATGTTCACCTCGTGGTCGGAGGTGTCCACGCCCGCGCTGTTGTCGATGGCGTCGGTGTTGACCTTGCCACCCTTGCGCGCGAACTCGATACGGCCCAGCTGGGTCGCGCCGAGGTTGCCGCCCTCGCCGATCACCTTGGCCCGCACGTCCTGGCCGTCCACGCGGATCGCGTCGTTGGCCTTGTCGCCGACGTCCGCGTTCGACTCGGCGGACGACTTCACGTACGTGCCGATGCCGCCGTTCCACAGCAGGTCGACCGGCGCGTGCAGGATCGTCTTCATCAGGTCGGCCGGCGTCATCTTCGCGGCGCCCGACTCGATGCCGAGTGCCTCGCGGATGTGCGCGTTGAGCTGGATCGCCTTGGCGGAGCGCGGGAAGATGCCGCCGCCCGCGGAGATCAGCTCCTTGTTGTAGTCGGCCCACGAGGAGCGCGGCAGGTCGAACAGACGGCGGCGCTCGGCGTACGAGGTGGCCGCGTCGGGCCGCGGGTCGATGAAGATGTGCCGGTGGTCGAACGCGGCGACCAGGCGGATGTGCTCGGAGAGCAGCATGCCGTTGCCGAACACGTCACCGGACATGTCGCCGACGCCGACGACCGTGAAGTCCTCGGTCTGCGTGTCGGTGCCCAGCTCCCGGAAGTGCCGCTTCACGGACTCCCAGGCGCCGCGGGCGGTGATGCCCATGCCCTTGTGGTCGTAGCCCGCCGAACCGCCGGAGGCGAAGGCGTCACCGAGCCAGAAGTTGTACGACTCGGCGACCGCGTTGGCGATGTCGGAGAACGTCGCCGTGCCCTTGTCGGCCGCGACCACGAGGTACGTGTCGTCCTCGTCGTGGCGCACGACGTCCGCCGGGGGCACGACCTCGCCGGCCACCAGGTTGTCGGTGATGTCGAGCAGCGCCGAGATGAAGGTCTTGTACGACGCGACACCCTCGGCCAGCCAGGCGTCACGGTCGACGCTCGGGTCCGGCAGGTTCTTCGCGACGAAGCCGCCCTTGGCGCCGACCGGCACGATGACGGTGTTCTTCACCATCTGCGCCTTGACCAGGCCGAGGACCTCGGTACGGAAGTCCTCACGCCGGTCGGACCAGCGCAGACCACCGCGCGCGACCTTGCCGAAGCGCAGGTGCACACCCTCGACGCGCGGCGAGTACACCCAGATCTCGAAGGCGGGGCGCGGCGCGGGCAGGTCGGGGATGGCCTGCGGGTCGAACTTCATGGAGACGTACGCGTGCGGCTTGCCGTCGTCGGACTTCTGGAAGAAGTTCGTCCGCAGCGTCGCCTTGATGACGGTCAGGAAGGACCGCAGGATCCGGTCCTCGTCCAGGCTCGCGACCTGGTCGAGCGCCCCGTCGAGTTCCTCCAGGAGCCCGTCGATCAGCTCGGTCCCGGCCCGCTGGCGCTCCGGCGACATGCGCGCCTCGAAGAGGCTCACCAGGAGGCGGGTGGTGTGGACGTTGTTACGGAGGGTGTCCTCCATGTAGTCCTGGCTGAACGTCGCACCGGCCTGGCGCAGGTACTTGGCGTACGCGCGCAGCACCATCGCCTGCCGCCAGTTCAGACCGGCGCTCAGGACGAGGGAGTTGAAGCCGTCGTCCTCGGCGGCACCGGTCCAGGTCGCCGTGAAGGCCTCCTGGAAGCGCTCGCGGCCGTCGTCACCGAGGTAGTCGCCGTTGCCGTTGGGCGACTTGGGCATCTGCAGACCGAAGTCGTAGATCCACGCGGTGGTCCGGTCCGAGCAGCGCAGCTCGTACGGGCGCTCGTCGATGACCTCGACGCCGAGCCGGTTGAGGACCGGCAGGACGGACGAGAGGGAGACCGGGGCTCCAGTGCGGTAGATCTTGAAGCGGCGCTCACCGGGGGCCGCGCCCACGGGCTCGTACAGCGAGAGCGAGAAGTCCTTCTCGCCGCGCTTGAGGGCCTCCAGGTGGACGAGGTCGGCGACCGCCGCGCGCGGCGAGTGGTCGGCCTTGTAGCCCTCGGGGAAGGCGCCGGAGTAGCGGCGGGCCAGCTCGGCCGCGCGCTCCTCGCCGCACTCCGCGTTCAGCGCCTCGCCGAAGCCGTCGGCCCACGAGCGGGCGGCGTCCACGAGCCGCGCCTCGATGCGCTCGGTGTCCGCCTCGGTCAGCGCGGGCAGCTCGGTGCCCGGCTCGACGCGGACGACGAAGTGCAGCCGGGACAGGATCGACTCGGTGTTCCAGGCCGTGAAGTCGACGCTGGTGCCGTCGAGCTCTTCCTTGAGGATGTCGATGATCCGCAGCCGGACACCGGTGGTGTAGCGGTCGCGCGGCAGGTAGACGAGGGCCGAGTAGTAGCGGCCGTACTCGTCCTGGCGCAGGTAGAGCCGCAGCCGGCGGCGCTCCTGGAGGTAGAGGACGCTGGTGACGATGGCGCGCAGCTCGTCGGCCGGGGTCTGGAACAGCTCGTCGCGCGGGTACGTCTCCAGGATCTGGAGCAGGTCGCGGCCGTCGTGGCTGTTGGGCGAGAACCCGGCGCCCCGCAGCACTTCCTGGACCTTGCGGCGCACGACCGGGACGCGCCGGACGCTCTCCGTGTACGCGGCGCTCGAGAAGAGGCCGAGGAAGCGGCGCTCGCCGATGACGTTGCCCTCGGCGTCGAACTTCTTGACGCCGACGTAGTCGAGGTACGAGGGGCGGTGCACGGTGGCGCGGCTGTTGGCCTTGGTCAGCACGAGGATCTTGTGCTCGCGGGCCTTGGCGCGCGCGTCGGCGGGCAGCCGGCTGAAGGACGGGCTCACCGGGTGGTGGTCGTCGACGCCGTGCTGCGGGTCGGAGCGCAGGATGCCGAGGCCGGTGCCGGGCACGGCGGACAGCGAGTCGTCCTCGCGCAGCTCGTACTCGCGGTAGCCGAGGAACGTGAAGTGGTCGGTGGACAGCCAGCGCAGCAGCTCGCGGGCCTCCTCGACGTCCTGGGCACGCACGTCGTCGGCGGTGGGCTCGCTGGGCAGGTCGTCGGCGATGCGCAGCGCCGAGTCCCGCATCTTCTCCCAGTCCTCGACGGCCTCACGGACGTCGGACAGGACACGCAGCAGGTCGGAGGTGATCTGCTTCAGGTCGGCGCGGTCGGTCTCCCGGTCGATCTCCACGTGGATCCACGACTCGGTGAGCGTGTCGTGGCCGTCGGCGGCGCTGCCCGCGGGCAGGACCTCCAGGAGCTTGCCGGTCAGGTCGCGGCGCACGGTGACCTGCGGGTGGATCACGACGTGGATGCCGCGGCCCTGGCGGGACAGCTCGTTGGTGACCGAGTCGACCAGGAACGGCATGTCGTCGGTGACGACCTCGACGACGGAGTGGCTGCAGGTCCAGCCGTTCTCCTCGACCGTCGGCGTGTGGACCTTGACGTTCGCGGTGCCCTGCGGGCGGACCTCCGCGAGCCGGTAGTGGGAGACGGCTGCTCCGAAGACGTCGACCGGGTCACGGTCGGCCAGGTCCTCGGGGGCGGTGTGCAGGTAGTAGCGCTGGAGGAACGCGAGCACGGACTCCTGGTCCGGAGCCCCCTCGCCATTCGTCCCGGCCGGGAGATGCCCCCCTGCCGGGCTGTTCTCAGCTACCCGGGCGGCCCGTGCGAGCAGCTCGGCCTTGGCTTCGTCCAGCTTGGTCTGCATTGTCCTCTGGCTCCTGTCGCGCGCCGTTGCGTGACGTTGAAGAAATTGATGCGGCACAACGCCACGACGCGGGGTCTCCGGTCGAGGTCGACGGTATGCCGGGATGAGAGATGAGCGGGCGTTTATCCGCCATTTTTGGCGTATTTCCTGCCCGGAGCCGGGACGGCATCCATGTTCCGTCCCGAAGGGAATGGTCAGCGGAGCACCGGGCACGGATGTAGATCTCCGTGTGCTCCCGGCGCGGGCAGGGGGCGACGATGCCCCCGCGAGATATCGCGCTGATCACGGGTCAAGGCTATCGCCCCTCCCCCGGGAGTCGTCATGAGCCGTATGTGTACAAATACAGCGGTCGAACTTTGACACTCTGCACAGGGACAGCGACGCGGATGGATGCCACGAGGGGTTGCCTAACGGTCGCGCCGGGTCCACGTTGAGGGGAAGACACCCCGGCCCGAAGGCTCCGAGGGGAGCGCACAGCCATGGCACCCAAGATCCTCCTGGTGACCGGCGACGCCGCCGAGTCACTGGAAGTCCTGTACCCCTACCAGCGCCTGCGCGAGGAGGGCTACGACGTCCACATCGCCGCCCCGGAGCGCAAGAAGCTGCGGTTCGTCGTCCATGACTTCGAGCCGGGGTTCGACACGTACACGGAGAAGCCCGGCTACACCTGGCCCGCCGATCTCGCGTTCGCGGAGGTCGAGCCGGAACAGTATGTCGCTGTCGTGATCCCGGGCGGCCGCGCCCCCGAGTATCTGCGCAACGACCCGGAGCTTCGCAAGATTCTGAAGTCTTTTTTCGACGCCGACAAGCCCGTGGCCCAGATCTGCCACGGACCGCTGCTCACGGCGGCCGTCGACGGGCTGCGCGGGCGCAACGTCACGGCCTATCCGGCGCTGGAGCCCGACATGCAGGCGGCCGGTGCGGCTTTCCGCGACGCGGAAGTGGTGGTCGACGGGACGCTGGTGTCGTCCCGCGCCTGGCCGGACCACCCGGGGTGGATGCGGGAGTTCCTCACGGTGCTGCGCGCCAAGGCGCCGGTGACCTGAGGCCTGACGCCTGACGCCTGTCGCTCCAGGGGCGCCATGGGTGGCGGCTGACCCGCCGACGAGGTCAGCCGCTACGCACGGCGCTCCTGGAGCGACACGACGGAACCCCACGGGGCTACGGCTTTCCCTCGACCGCCGCGATCTGATCTCCCTACGGGACGCGACACCCAACTTGGCCACTATGTGCTCCACGTGCGCGTCCACCGTGCGCGCCCGCCGCGGAACGTGAGCGGATTCACTCACTCCGCCAGGCGCCGCGCCACTCCCACGGCCTCGGCGAGAGTGTCCACGATCGGCACCCCCACGCCTTCGAGGCTGGCCCTGCTGTGCGACCCGCCGGTGTAGAGCACGGCGCCGGCGCCCACATGCAGCGCTGCCACCGCGTCGTCGGCCGCGTCCCCGATGACCACCGTGCGCCCCGGCGCCACCCCTGAACCGGCCAGCGCACCGAGATGGCGGACCATGTGCTCGGCCTTGCTGCCGCCGGAGGGGCCGGTGCGCCCGTCGATCCGCAGGAAGTGCGACTCGATCCCGAACTCCCGCACCAGCGGAACGAGTTCGTCATGCCCGTACATGCTGAGGATCGACTGGCTGCGGCCCGCGGAGCGCCAGTCGGCGAGGAGGAGCTCCGCGCCGTCGGCGAGCCCGCAGGCCGTGCGGTGGAGCGTGTAGTGCCGCTGGAAAGCGGTGTCCATGCGCTCCCACTCGGCCTCAGTGGGCAGCCGGCCCATCAGCCGCTGGTAGAAGCGGGGTATCGGCACGCAGTACAGCTCTCTGTACCGCTCCAGGGTGATCGGCTCGAGTCCGATCTCCTCGAAGGCGGCGTTGGTCGCGCTGATGACCGCGTCGTTGTCGTGGAACAGCGTCCCGTTCCAGTCCCAGACGATGTGTGCTCCGGCTGCGTGCTTCCCCATGCCAAGAACTTACCCGCAGGGACCGACAATCGTACGTTCGCTCAGGTCAGCCGCTCAGGCCGAGCAGATTCGGGATCTCCTGCGTGGCGAACCAGAGGAGCTCGTGGTCCTCGGCGCCGTCGACGACGAACTGCGCGTCGTCGTCGCCCTGGTCCGCCGCCCCGAGCGCCGCGGCCGCCGCCGTCACGTCCTTCTCGGCGTCGACGGAGTCCACGTGCACCGCCGCGGCCTTGGCCAGGGGGACCGCGTTCGCGATCCGCACCTCGCCGAGCGCTCCCGGGTCGAGTCCGCGGTCCGGGTCGGCCACCGCGGCACCGTCCGGCACGTCGAGCGCGACCACGACCCGCTTGCGGGGCGCGTCCGGATCCCCGGCGATCAGCCGCAGCGACGCCACCGCCGCGCGGTTGAGGGCCGCGTACTCCAGCTCCTCCATGTCGTCGGAGACGTACCACTCGCGCAGCGCGGGTGTCACGGCGTACGCGGTGAGCGGTCCGGGTCCCAGTTCGCCCGCCTTGTGCGCCTCGGCGAGACGGGGCAGGGACAGGGGGACGTACACGCGCATGGCGGGCCACTTTCGTCGACGAGAGGGCCTTCAGGATACGTGCGGGCGTCCCCCTTCGGGGTGCCGGTCACCACCCGTCCGCACGTCCACTCCGGACCTCCCCGTGACGCTCCCGAGCCCCGTCCCCGCACGCCTTGTCCGCCGTCCGATCACTCGGATAGGTGATCTTTACGGCCGCCCACGCCGGGCACCTCCGGCCTTGTGAGCGGCGCCGCCGTCCACGTACAAGATCCCCAAGCGAAGTTACCGATCGGTATCCACCGGTCGGAGGCCGAACGGGGACCCAGACATGCACGAGCCCACCGCCCATGAGCCGCTGCGCAAGGTGATGGACCAGCCGCGCCGCCGCCCCAGGACGACCCGGCCCCCGGGCGGCCGCCCGCCCGGCAGGCAGGACGCGAGGCGCCCCGGCACGCGGCCCGTACGCGTCCCGCCCCAGCTGCCGCCCCACCCCGCCGAGCTGTTCACCGAGCGCCTCCTGCTGATGCTCAGCGGCCAGCGCCCCGTCCACTGGGCGTCCCGCCACTTCGCCGGATCCCTCTACGACGCCCTGATCCGGCTCGCCGAGGACCGGCCCCTCAACGACCGGGGACGGCAGCCCGTCGTCCGCGGCATCGGCCACTACCAGCCCGAACCCGGCGTCTACGAGGTCTTCGCCCGGATCAGCGCCGGCCCCCGGCTGCACGCCCTCGCCTTCCGCCTGCGCCGGGGCGACGACCACCGCTGGCTCTGCACGGCCGTCGAGATGGTCGGGCGCCCGCCCCGCGGTACCGGGGCGTGAGCGCAGCCGCCGTCAGCGCACCAGCCGCGCGTCGAGCCAGGCGTCGACCTCGTCCAGCGCGGACACCGGCGGCGAAGGGTGGCCGACGCCCTCGTACGACGTGTACGTCACCCGCGTCCCGGCCCGCGCCGGCGCCGCCGCCGTCTCCTTCGAGGTGACGGCCGGCACCGTCGTGTCCGCGGTGCCCTGCACGATCAGCACCGGCTCGCGGTGGCGGGTGACGGGCGGCTCGGAGTGGCGGGCCGGCAGCGCGGCCGGCCCGGGGCGCTCCGTTGCGGGGCGTCCCGTACGCGAAGTCGGCGTTCTTCAGACCCTCGCCGGCTTGAACACCTCGGCGAGGCAACCGCCGTCGCGGGCCACCTCGAGGACCTTCATGCCCCGGGGCGCGAGGTAGTCCCCCGCTGTGCCTCCCGACGCCGACGAAAAGCGTCCCGACACCGACGAAAGGGGCCGGGCATCCCGTGCCCGGCCCCTTCACGCACGCTCGGTCAGAGCGCGCCGCGCACTACTTCTTGCGGCGACGCCCGCCCTTCTGCTGCTTGCGGCGCTCCGCGCGCGTGAGGCCGTCGGCCTCGGAGCGCGTCGGGCCGTCCTCGGTGACGTAGTCCATCTCGTCCACGCCGCCCTCGGCGTTCGGCGCCTGGAAGTGCAGGCGGTCCGGGCGCTGCGGGGCGTCGAGGCCCTTGGCGCGGATCTCGGGACGGCCGACACCGGCCGGCACCGCGTCCTGCTTGTCCAGGGACGGCGCCGTGTCCTGCACCTCGACCTCCTCGACCTGCTGCTCGACCTGGACCTCCAGGTTGAACAGATAGCCGACGGACTCCTCCTTGATGCCCTCCATCATGGCGGTGAACATGTCGAAGCCCTCGCGCTGGTACTCGACCAGCGGGTCCTTCTGCGCCATGGCGCGCAGGCCGATGCCCTCCTGGAGGTAGTCCATCTCGTAGAGGTGCTCACGCCACTTGCGGTCCAGGACCGACAGGACCACGCGGCGCTCCAGCTCACGCATGATCTCGGAGCCGAGCTGCTCCTCACGCGCCGCGTACTGCGCGTGGATGTCGTCCTTGACGGACTCCCCGATGAACTCGGCCGTCAGACCCGCACGGTCACCCGCGGCCTCCTCCAGCTCGTCCACGGTGACCTTCACCGGGTAGAGCTGCTTGAAGGCGCCCCACAGCCGGTCCAGGTCCCACTCCTCGGCGAAGCCCTCGGCGGTCTCGGCGCCGATGTACTCGTCGATCGTGTCGTCCATGAAGTGCTGGATCTGCTCGTGCAGGTCCTCGCCCTCCAGGACACGGCGCCGCTCGCCGTAGATGACCTCACGCTGCCGGTTGAGGACCTCGTCGTACTTGAGGACGTTCTTCCGGGTCTCGAAGTTCTGCTGCTCGACCTGCGACTGGGCCGACGCGATGGCGCGCGTGACCATCTTGTTCTCGATCGGCACGTCGTCCGGGACGTTCGCCATCGACATGACGCGCTCGACCATCTGGGCCTTGAACAGGCGCATCAGGTCGTCACCGAGCGACAGGTAGAAACGGGACTCGCCCGGGTCTCCCTGACGGCCGGAACGACCACGCAGCTGGTTGTCGATACGGCGCGACTCGTGCCGCTCCGTGCCGAGGACGTAGAGCCCGCCGAGGTCCTTGACCTCCTCGAACTCCGCCTTCACCGCCTGCTCGGCCCGCTCCAGAGCGCCCGGCAGCGCCGCCGCCCACTCCTCGACGTGCTCGACCGGGTCGAGGCCGCGCTGGCGCAGCTCCGCCTCGGCGAGGTCGTCCGGGTTGCCGCCGAGCTTGATGTCGGTGCCTCGACCGGCCATGTTCGTGGCGACGGTGACGGCGCCCTTGCGGCCGGCCTGGGCGACGATCGTCGCCTCACGGTCGTGCTGCTTCGCGTTCAGCACCTCGTGCTGCACACCGCGCTTGGAGAGCTGCTGCGAGAGGTACTCGGACTTCTCGACGGACGTCGTACCGACGAGGATCGGCTGGCCCTGCTCGTGCTTCTCGGCGATGTCGTCGACGACCGCGTCGAACTTGGCGACCTCGGTGCGGTAGATCAGGTCGGCCTGGTCCTTGCGGACCATCGGCTTGTTCGTCGGGATCGGGACGACGCCCAGCTTGTAGATCTGGTGGAACTCGGCGGCCTCGGTCATGGCCGTACCGGTCATGCCGGAGAGCTTGTCGTAGAGACGGAAGAAGTTCTGCAGGGTGATCGTGGCGAGCGTCTGGTTCTCGTCCTTGATGTCCACCCCTTCCTTCGCCTCGATCGCCTGGTGCATGCCCTCGTTGTAGCGGCGGCCGGCGAGGATACGGCCGGTGTGCTCGTCGACGATCATGACTTCGCCGTCGATGACGACGTAGTCCTTGTCCTTCTTGAACAGTTCCTTCGCCTTGATGGCGTTGTTCAGGTAACCGACGAGCGGCGTGTTCACCGACTCGTAGAGGTTGTCGATGCCCAGCCAGTCCTCGACCTTGGCGACGCCGGGCTCGTGGATGGCGACGGTGCGCTTCTTCTCGTCGACCTCGTAGTCGCCGGTCTCCTCGATGCCCTTCAGCGGGTTACCGGCCTCGCCCTTCTTCAGGCGGGTGACCAGCTTCGCGAAGTCGCCGTACCACTTCGTGGCCTGGTCGGCGGGGCCGGAGATGATCAGCGGCGTACGGGCCTCGTCGACGAGGATCGAGTCGACCTCGTCGACCACCGCGAAGTTGTGGCCGCGCTGGACGAGCTCGTCCTGGGACCACGCCATGTTGTCGCGGAGGTAGTCGAAGCCGAACTCGTTGTTCGTGCCGTAGGTGATGTCGCAGTTGTACTGCTCGCGGCGCTGCGCCGGCGTCATGTTCGCCAGGATGCAGCCCACGCTGAGGCCGAGGAACTTGTGGACGCGGCCCATCATTTCGGAGTCGCGCTCGGCCAGGTAGTCGTTCACCGTGATCAGGTGGACGCCCTTGCCGGACAGCGCGTTCAGGTACGTGGGGAGCGTGCCGACGAGGGTCTTGCCCTCACCGGTCTTCATCTCGGCCACGTATCCGAGGTGCAGCGCGGCGCCGCCCATCATCTGCACGTCGTAGTGACGCTGGCCGAGGACACGCTTGGAGGCCTCGCGGACCGTGGCGAAGGCCTCGGGGAGCAGGTCGTCGAGGCTCTCGCCGTCGGCGTACCTCTCCTTGTACTCGTCGGTGAGGGCCCGCAGCTCGGCGTCGGAGAGGCTGACGAAATCCTCTTCGATGGAGTTGACCTGGTCCGCGATGCGGTGCAGCTTGCGCAGGATCTTGCCTTCGCCTGCACGCATGATCTTCGAGAGGACGGACACGGGGGTTGGTCTCCTTGCCGGTCGGGCCTGGCACGGTCGGGTGTGACGGTATAGAGCAACGGCCATCGTATGCGAGGACCCCGGCGCGCCGGGAGGTCTGCCGTAACCACAGCCACACGGACAACGCACGAGGACCGCTCAAGGTGCCGCACGAAGGTGTGCACCCCGAATACGAAAGGTAACAGCGCGCTCACCCCGCGAATTCTGCTGGCGTCATTGTCGGCCTCCGAGCAGAATCGGCCGATGGAACCCGTCGCACTCACCACCGACCGCCTGCGGCTGCGCACGTTCACCGCCGAGGACGCCGACGAGGTGTATCTCGCGGCCCAGGACCCCGACATCCAGCGCTGGACCACGATCCCGTCGCCCTACGCGCGCGTGGACGCCGAGCACTTCGTCGGCCGCATGGTCCCGGACGGCTGGCGCGCCGACACGGAGTACACCTTCGCCGTGCGGCTCCAGGAGGACGGCCCCGTGATCGCCGCCGCGAGCCTGCACCACCCGCGCGCGGGCGCCTGGGAGGTCGGTTTCTGGACCGGCAAGGAGCACCGCGGCCGCGGCTACATGACCGAAACCGTCCTCGCCCTGGCTCACTGGGCCTTCACCGACCTGGCCTGCACGCGCCTGGAGTGGCGCGCCGAGGTCGGCAACGTCGGCTCGCGCACCGTCGCCGAGAAGGCCGGCTTCACCATGGAGGGCGTCATGCGGGCGGGCCTGCCCAACAAGGGCGTGCTGCGCGACTGCTGGGTCGCCTCGCTCCTCCCCTCGGATCTCGGCCTCCCGGCGGCGCTGCCCTACCTCCCGGCACCCGCGTGACGGCGTCCGGCGCCGGGAAGACACCTCCCGGCCCCGGCCCGACGACTTCCGGCACCGCCTGACGGACAGGGCTTCGCGGTCCCGGCCCGACTGTCAGTGCCGCGCCCTATCGTTCGGGGCATGACGACCACGCCGCGCCCCGCCGCCGAACTCACCGCCGACGAGGCCCGCCGCATCGCGCTGCGGGCCCAGGGGTTCCTCGGCGCGCCGGACCGCAGGGCAGGGGTCCGCGGCGTGCTCCGTCACCTCGGAGCGGTCCAGCTCGACACCATCTCGGTGCTGGCCCGCTCCCACGAACTCATCCCGTACGCGCGCCTGGGCGCGGTCGACCGCAGAACGGTCGAGGACGCGTACTGGACCCCCGGCACGTCAGGCGCGCCGCACGCCTTCGAGTACTGGTCGCACGCCGCGTGCATCCTGCCCGTCGAGGAGTGGCCGCACTTCGCCTTCCGCCGCCGCGCCTACCGCACCCGCCCGCACTGGTACCACGACCTGCCCGACGGCGCGTACGAGCAGGTCATCAAGCAGCTGCGCACCGAAGGCCCGCTCACGGCAACGGAGTTGGGCGGCGCGAAGAACAAGGGCGAGTGGTGGGACTGGTCCGAGGCGAAGGTCGCCGTGGAGCGCGCCCTGATGTACGGCGAGGTGGTGTGCACACAGCGCCGCAGCTGGAAGCGGGTGTACGACCTCGCCGAGCGCGCCGTCCCGGCCGAGCTGCTCCATGACGACCTCGACGACCGGGAGTGCCTGCGCCGCCTGGTCCGCCTGGCCGGACAGGCCCTGGGCGTCGGCACCCGCTCCGACATCGCGGACTACCACCGCCTGAAGAGCGAGCAGTTCGACGCGGTGGTCGAGGACTCGGGCCTGGTTCCCGTGACCGTGGAGGGCTGGGGGAAGCCGGCCTGGGCGGACCCGGCGGCGCTGGAGACCGTCCCGCGCGGCCGCCACCGTACGACGCTGCTCTCGCCCTTCGACTCCCTGATCTGGGAGCGGGCCCGCACGGAGCGGATCTTCGGCTTCACACACCGCCTGGAGGCGTACGTCCCCAAGCCGAAGCGGGTGCACGGCTACTTCGCGATGCCGGTCCTCGCGGGCGGGCGTCTGGTGGGCCGCGTCGACCCCGCGCGCGACGGAAGCACGCTGGTCGCCAAGCAGGTCTCCCTGGACGGCCCGAAGGCGGTCCAGGCCGTGGCGCAGGCGCTGCGGGAGGCGGCACAGTGGGTGGGCTGCGACACGGTCCGGATCGAGCGCGTCGACATGCCGGACCTCAAGCCGGCCCTGATCACCGCCCTCGACTGACCACCTCGACCGACCACTCCCACCCGGCGGTCGCCATCCGGTGGCCGCCACCCGGCGGCCCTCACGCAGCGGTCGTCACCCGGCGGTCGTCACCGGATCTCGAGGATCTTCTCCCGCATCGCGTAGACCACAGCCTCCATCCTGGAGTGCAGCTGCAGCTTCTCCAGGATGTTGCGCACATGGTTCTTCACGGTGTTCTCGGAGATGAACAGTTCCTTCGCGATGTCGCGGTTGTTCATGCCCGTGGCGACCAGCTTCAGGACTTCCAGCTCGCGGTCGGTCAGTCGCGGCGCGGGGACGAGACGCCGCTCGTCCGTGCGCTGGATCATGGACTTGAATTCGGTGAGGAGCTTCGACGCCATCGAGGGGCTGATCTGCGACTGCCCGTCGGCCACGGCGCGAATGGCCGTCGCCACCTCGTCCGTGGAGATCTCCTTGAGCAGATAACCCGTCGCGCCCGCCTTGATCGCGTCGTAGAGATCGGCTTCCTCGTCACTGATGGTGAGCATGATGATCTTGGCGCTGGGGGCCACCTCCTTGATGGAGGTGCACGCCTCGATCCCGCCACGCTTGGGCATCCGCACATCCATCAGGATGATGTCGGGCAGCAGGTCGGCCGCCTTGTCCACGGCCTCGGCGCCGTCACCCGCCTCGCCGACGACCTGAATGTCCTCCTCGGCCGCGAGGACGATCTCGAGCCCGCGCCGGAACAGCGCATGGTCGTCCACCACGAGGACCCTGATCGGCTCCTTGCGCGGCGCGCTCTCGTCCGGGCCCATGCCCTGGACACCGTCACCGGCCGTACCGGCGCCGTCGTCCCGCATCGGTCCGAAGCTGTCCGCCATCGTTCCTCCCCCTGAAGGCCATGGCCCGTCTTCCAGTACCACGCCAACCCGAGGCAGCGGCACACCGGTTGACCCGGCACGGCCATGCTTTCATGCCTTGGCGTCGGTGCGGTGTCAGAGCGGTGTGCACGGGGGTCGCACGATGGTGCCCCTGGGGGCGCACGCGCTCCCAGGGGCACCATTTCCGGCTGTCTCCCGCGGGCTCAGCGGTGTTGTTCCGCCTGCCTCAGCCGCCGAGCGCCCCGCCCGCTTCGGACGACTGCGCCTGGGTGACCATCGGGTCGGTGTTGAGGTGGATCACGCCGTAGTCGTAGGCGTGGCGCCGGTAGACGACGCTGGGCTCCTTGGTCTCGGAGTCGACGAAGAGGTAGAAGTCGTGCCCGACCAGCTCCATCTCGTAGAGCGCCTGGTCGAGCGACATGGGCGCAGCGACGTGCGTCTTCTCGCGAACGATGAGCGGGCCTTCGCCCTGGACCTCGAGGGAGCCGATCCTCGTGGTCGGCACTCCGCCGGGCTCCTCGTTGTTGACCACTGAGCCGTCCCCGTTCAGAGTCGCCGTGCGGACGACATCGGGGACTTCCGCGGCCGTGAGCCTGCCGCTTCCGCGACGGGTGGACCGCTTGCTGTGTTCCTTGCGCAGGCGCGCCTCGAGCTTGTCCGTTGCCAGGTCGAGCGCCGCGTACGGGTCGCTGGCCGCGGCCTCCGCCCTGATGACCGGGCCGCGCGTGCGGAGTGTGATCTCTACGCGGTCGCAGCGGTCGGCCTGTCGGGGGTTGGGCTCCTTGGACACCTCCACGTCGAGGCTGATCACCTTGCCGTCGAACTTCTGGATCTTATCCAGCTTCAGCTTCTCGGCCACGTGCTTGCGGAACCGCTCGGGCACCTCTGTCTTGCGGCCCTTGACGACGATGTCCACGCAGAACTCCGTTCCCGGATCGCCCCGCTCCATCGGCGGAGCATCTCCCTGTTGCACCAGACTCCGGCCACTTCCGGAGTCTCTGACTCGGCGACTTCCACCTCCTCCTCCCCCATGGACAAGATCTACACCCCATCATCGCGGGTGATTGCCAAAAAAACCTGCGGCACCCACGACAGCGGCATTCTCGATTGCCGAGGACGGCGTCAACCATTCCTCACAACCGAACATATCTCGCCCGGACGGATGTCGTCACCCTCTACTGACGCGTACCTCCATTCAGGTGAATTGACCCTCTCACTACCTGCAACGACGCAGGTTTGCGCTCAGTTCCGGTTTATTTCGAAAGAACCCGGAGAGGAGGCGACCACGGCCGCACTGATCGAGTTGCGCGGAGGCAATTCCCGTGCTGTTTCCACCCATCCCGGCGTGAACCCGTCGCTCTCATCCTCTGCCGCGCTGACCACTGCCGCACGTATTGCGCGGGCCGCCTCTGCCAATGAGGCGCCCGTGGTCATGACGTCGTCGACCAACACGATCCGGCCACCCGAGGCGAGGAGCGCACGGGCCCCCGCGGGCACTTCCAGAGCACCGGCGAGATTGGCCAGACGCCCCCGCGAGTCGAGCCCGGCCTGATCGGCAACGGCCCGCCTCTGACGCAACGCGGCCAGCACCCTGGCAGGCACCCCCGCCCGACGCAGCTCAGCCGCAGCGGCATACGCGATCCGCCGCGCAGGATCATGCCCACGCGCCCGAACAGCCTTCCGGGCGGAGGGAACGGGGACCAGGAGGAGGGGGGTGGAGGGCTGGGTGGGGGACTGAGTGAGGGGTTGGACGCGGGGTTGGATGCGGGCGGCTGGTTGGGTGGGCGTGTTTGCTTGGCCACGCACGCCACGTGCACGTACCTGCGTGCGTGCGTGTGCCTGTGTACGTCCATCGGCTGTACGTCCATCGGCTGTACGTCCATCGGCCTGTGTACGCCCGCCTACGGGGCCCCCACCCCCGCCCCCTCCCCCACCCCCCGCTTCGCTCAGTCCTGCCCGCACCGCCCCCGCGAGGGCCGCGCCCAGGGGCTCCGCGAGACCCAGCGCCCCCCGCTCCTTGTGCGCGAGCAGTACGGCCCGTACCGCGTCCTGGTACGGAGCGGCCGCGTGCACCACCGGCAGCCCGGGCGGCTCAGGGCTCGGCCGCACCCGGCCCGGCGCACCGCCGTACAAGGCGTCCCCGCAGCGCGCGCAGAGCGCCGTACGCGGCCGACCACAGCCTCCACACTCGGCCGGCAGCACCAGATCTCCGAGGTCCTGCAACCACCCCCGCATGTCCACCACTGTGCCAAGAGGGGCGCGCTGAGACCACCCCTGTGGATAACCCCCTGTGGATAACTCCCGGACGGGCACACTCCGTTGCAATCGGAGGACTCAACTCCGTCCGGCTGGAGGGAGAACGGCGTCTTTCATGCCGTCCCGCCGCCCCTCAGCTCCCTCTCCCCGGGCAGCCGGGCGCCCCTCTACCCCGACCAGACCCGCGCTCCCACTAGCCCGGATAGACCGGCGCCGTCCCGTCCTTGAGCACCGTCTGCCACGGCAGACCCGGCGGCAGCCTGACGATCCCGTCGTCCGAGTGGGCGACGAGTGGCAGGCGGTCGTCCTCGGACGCCGCGATCTCCTTCACGCCCGTCAGGCCGGGCAGCGCCTGCACCGTCGGCGCCGAGCCGTCGCACTGGACGTAACTCAGCTGCTGCACGCCCCCGGACTCGCGTCCGACGACCACGAGTCGGCTTCCGCCGGCCCACGATATGGCCGTGACCTCCTCCATCTGGGGTGCCGCGGCGCGCAGTTCGTCGACCGAGACCGACAACTTGCCGTCCGGTCCCGAGTCGCGTTCGACGCGCCCGATCCGCAGCGTGGTCTTGCCCTTCTCGGCGACGAGCAGCGCGATCCGCACTCCGTCGGCCGAGACCTTCACGGCCTCGATGCGCCCGCCGTCGAGACCGGAGACGTCAGCTTCGTGGATCTTGTCCGCCATGCCCCGGCCGAACATCAGCAGTCGTGGCTTCTTCGGGTCGCGGTCGGCCACCCAGAGGTCGCCGAGTCCGTCCCAACTGGGTGTCGTCAGCCGGTCCTTCTCGGACTTGGCGTTGCTGCGCACGACGGGGTCGCCGAGCGAGGCGCCCGCCACGAGCGACCCGACGAACAGGGAGCTGCCGTTGTTCGACACCGCCGCGGCCTGCGTCTCGTCGCGCGAGACGGCGACCGAGCGCATCCGCTGCTCGCCGTCGCCGAGCGGACCCGGCACCCTCTCAGGGTCCTTCGCGGTGCGGGAGGCGCCCGACATCTGTACGAGCCGTCCCTTGTCGTCCAGGAAGTACTGGTCGTCGGAGGGCCCGGAGGTGCGCGGCTCCACGAGGGCCTCGGCGTCGCTCTCGCTCAGGACGCACAGCTGCGACCCGTTCGACCGCTCGAGTTCGATCTGCGACACGCTCGCCGACGTCACATCCCGCAGGGAGAACAGGAGTTGGGCGGCCATCTCCTTGCAGCGGGCCTGCCCGACGTGGTCGGCCTTCGCGTTCAGCGGGACCTTCAGATTGTTCTCGTCGTCGGGCGCGAGGGATTTCACGCCCTTGCGCAGCCGCGTGTCGGAGGGGAACGTCGTGGTCACGACGGGGTTCAGCCAGTGCGTGGGGCCCGAAAGAAGGGCCCGCACCGTCTGCGTGAGGGGGTCTATCCACTGACGTACGTACACGGGGTCGGCGACGAGCCTCTTCTGACGACTGGTCGAACCCTCACCCGAACCCGATCCGCCACCGCTCTGCGCGCCGCCGCCGGAGGAGGACTCCTCGTCCAGCGCGAAGTAGTACTTGTTGACGGACTGATAGATGCGCTGGAAGTCGGACTGCCCGAGGACGACGCCCTGCGGCAGCCCGTCGATGCGCCACTGTTTTCCCTTGGGCCCGTTCTCCTGCACGAGGTGCAGCGTCTTGCTGTACGAGGTGCCTTCGGGCCGGTACGCCTGCTGCTGGTCCACGAACGCGACTTGATGGCCGCTCAGTCTGAACGTACGTCCCTCGTCGCCGGTGCTGGGCCTGCTAGCCGATCCTGTGCTCGGTCCGTCCGTGAGGACGGTGGTGCGCTCCTCGGGGTGCCAGCCTTTGGCGGCCTTCGCCGTGAGGTACTTGCGCGCCATCGTGTACTGCGGATCGTCGCTGGTCAGCGCCTCGAGGAAGCCCTCGACGATGCTGTCGGGCCCGGCGTGCTCGCGGGGCGGCATCGCGAAGACGCGCACCTGCGAGTCGGGCCGCTGGGACGCCTCCACGGCCTGGAGTCCGCCGTTGTCCGGCATGGACGCGCAGCCGCTGAGCACCACTGTGCCGCAGCCGAGCAACACGCCTGTACGCAGCCCGCGCCGCCGTCCGGCCAACGGTGGCCGCCCCCGCTCACCGCGCACGCCCGCCCCCACTTCCCTCGCCGCTGCCGTCGGCCCCCTCGGCCGGTCCGGCCTGCTCTTCCCAGGGTCCTTCCGGACCCCTTGTGTCCTGACCGCGTGCCGCCGGTGCGGCGGTGTCGCTGCGGGCCACGACCCGCGAGCCGTTCCCGGGCAGTGCCGCGGGGTCGACCGCGTACCGAGGTGCGGCCGGTTCCTTCGCCGGTACGGGCGACGGTACGCGGGGCGCGCCCGCTGTCTGCGCCGGAACTGTCGCGAGCTTGCCGGCGCCCCCGCCGTGCGGAAGCCCTGCCTCGCTCAGGCCTCGGTTGCGCCGTGAGTCCTCCGGCTCCAGGGGTATCGGGGACCCGCGCAGGGGTTCGTCCGCCGTCCGCGGGAGCGTCAGCCGGAACTGGGAGCCGCCGCCGGGCTCGCCCCACGCCTGGAGCCAGCCGCCGTGCAGCCGGGCGTCCTCGAGGGCGATGGACAGGCCGAGGCCCGTACCGCCGGTGGTACGCGCGCGTGCCGGGTCGGCGCGCCAGAAGCGGCTGAAGACGCGGGTGGCTTCGCCGGGCTTGAGGCCCACGCCGTAGTCGCGTACGGCGACGGCGACGGCGCCGCCGGCCGCGGCGAGCCGCACCACCACGTCCTTGCCTTCGCCGTGCTCCACGGCGTTGACGACGAGATTGCGCAGGACGCGCTCCACGCGCCGGGCGTCCGCCTCGGCGACCACGGGCTGCTGGTCCCCGACGATCCGCACGTGCGTGCCCTTGTGCTCGGCGAGCGGCTCGGCGCCGCCCACCACACGGCGTACGACTTCCCGCAGGTCTATCGGCTCCGCCTCCAGGGCGGCCGCGCCCGCGTCGAAGCGGCTGATCTCGAGGAGGTCGGAGAGGAGTGATTCGAAACGGTCCAGCTGGTCGGCGAGCAGTTCCGCCGACCGCGCGGTGACCGGGTCGAAGTCCACGCGCGCGTCATGGATCACGTCGGCGGCCATGCGCACCGTCGTCAGCGGCGTCCGTAGTTCGTGCGACACGTCGGACACGAAGCGTCGCTGCATCCGCGAGAGATCCTCGAGCTGCTGGATCTTCGTGTGCAGGTTCTGCGCCATCTTGTTGAAGGCTTCACCGAGCCGGGCGATGTCGTCCTCGCCGGTGACCTTCATGCGTTCCTGGAGGCGTCCCGCGGACAGCCTCTCGGCGACGCCCGCGGCCATCCGTACGGGCGTGACGACCTGCCGTACGACCAGCCAGGCGATGGCGCCGAGCAGCACCACGACGAACAGCCCGGCCGTGGCGAGCGTCCCCTTGACCAGGCCGAGCGACTTCTCCTCCTGGGTGAGCGGGAAGAGGTAGTACAGCTGGTAGGCGTGGCCCTTCGGGTCGGTCAGCTGTTTGCCGATGACGAGGCCGGGCTGAGAGTCCTTGCCGTCCTCGTAGACGATGCGCGTGTACTCCTGGGACGCGCCCGTCATCTTCTCGACCCGTTCGCGCAGGTCGTCGGGGACGCTGGGGTCGAGGACGCCGCCGGAGGCCCGCGGTCCGCGCACGCTGTCGCCGCTGTCGGCCCCGGGCGGGCTGAGCGTCACCACGTCGAAGGCGCTCTGGCCGCCGGAGGAGAGCTGGGTGACCAGCTCGCTCATCCAGTTGTTCGTGTTCAGGGGGGCGCGGCTGTCCGTCGTCGCGCCGTCGCGCGCCCCGGCCGCGGCTGTGTCGGCCTTGTCCTTGGCGGCCCGGAAGCCGCCCTCGGCCTGGCTCTGCGACGCCTTCACCTTGGCGTCGAGCAGGCCGTTGCGTACGGAGCCGATGACGACGATGCCGAGCAGCAGGACGACGCCGAGCGACATCAGGAGTGTCGTGACGACGATCTTGAGCTGGATGTTGCGCCGCCACAGGCGCATGGCGGGCAGCAGAGGCCGCCGCACCCAGCGCGTGAACAGGCGCAGCACGGGGCTGCCCTTCATTCCGCCCTGGAGCAGCAGACCGCCGTCGAGGACCCGGCGCAGCACTGAGGCACGCCCGGCCTTCGTTCCCACAGGCCGCCCCGAGCGGATTCCCGGCCCCCCGGGTGCCGGAGCGGCACTGTCACGGGACATGTCAGCTCGGTCCGGCCTTGTAACCGACGCCACGGACGGTCACCACGATCTCCGGACGTTCGGGGTCCTTCTCGACCTTCGAGCGCAGCCGCTGCACATGCACGTTCACCAGGCGGGTGTCGGCCGCGTGCCGATAGCCCCACACCTGCTCGAGGAGGACCTCACGCGTGAACACCTGCCACGGCTTGCGGGCGAGCGCCACCAGGAGGTCGAACTCCAGCGGCGTCAGCGCGATCGACTGCCCCTCCCGCTTCACGGAGTGCCCGGCCACGTCGATGACCAGGTCACCGATGGCGAGCTGCTCGGGAGCGGGCTCCTCGGACCTCCGCAGCCGCGCCCTGATACGGGCCACGAGCTCCTTCGGCTTGAACGGCTTCACGATGTAGTCGTCGGCGCCCGACTCGAGGCCCACCACGACGTCCACCGTGTCGCTCTTCGCGGTCAGCATCACGATCGGCACCCCGGACTCCGCCCTGATCAGGCGGCACACCTCGATGCCGTCCCGGCCGGGAAGCATCAGGTCCAGAAGGACCAGATCCGGCTTGGACTCCCGGAAAGCGGCCAGCGCCTTGTCGCCGTCAGCTACGAACGACGGCTCAAAACCTTCACCACGCAGCACAATGCCGAGCATCTCGGCCAGTGCGGTGTCGTCGTCGACGACAAGGACTCGTCCCTTCATAGGCCACATCATCCCATTACTTAATCGTTACCTGGCGTGACCTGGCACACAGCTCGCCCAGTCCTTCAGCTGTCACAGGGGAAACCACTCCCCACTCTGTGACGATCGCCGTCACCAACTCGGGCGGCGTCACATCGAATGCGGGGTTGTACGCCTGCGTTCCCAGCGGAGCCACCGGAAACACGCCTCCTGCCTCAACCCCGGCCATCGGCACCTGGGGTGCCGTGACCTCCGTCACTTCATGTCCGGCCCGCTGCTCCACCTCGATAGACGCTCCGTCGGGGGTGTCCGGGTCCACGGTCGTACTCGGCGCCACCACGATGAACGGCACGTGGTGGTACTTGGCCAGAACCGCGAGCGGATAGGTCCCCACCTTGTTCGCGACGGAACCGTCCGCCGCGATCCGGTCGGCCCCGACCAGCACCGCGTCCACCTCACCGGCCGCGAACAGCGACCCCGCCGCATTATCCGTGAGCAGCGTGTACGCCATCCCCGCCCGCGCCGCCTCGTACGCGGTGAGCCGCGACCCCTGGAGCAGCGGGCGCGTCTCGTCGACCCACAGCCGGGTCAGCCGTCCCACCCGGTGCGCGGCGAGCGCGACCGCGAACGCGGTGCCCTCGCCCCCGGAGACCAGTGATCCCGAGTTGCAGTGCGTGAGGATCCGGTGCTGTCCGCCCGGCAGCATCTCGTCGAGCAGGGCGAGGCCGTGTCCGGCCATGGCGGCGCTGGCGTCGGCGTCCTCCCGGTGGAGCGCCCGCGCGGCGGCGAGTGCGTCCCGGGCGGCCCGCTCCCGGTCCCCCTCGTCCCCGAGCCCGGTGCGGTACGCCGCATGAGCCCGGCGCACGCCTCTGGCGAGATTCACCGCGGTGGGCCGCGCGCCGGCCAGCGCGCGGGCCGCCTCGTCCACGTCGAACCCCCGTGCCGCGGCCAGGGCGATCCCGTACGCCCCCGCGATGCCGAGGAGTGGCGCTCCCCGCACGGCGAGCGTTCTGATGGCCTGGACGAGCGCCTGCGCGTCGGTGCAGACCAGCTCGACCTCCTCCACGGGCAGCCTGGTCTGGTCGAGCAGGACGAGCGCGGGCCCCTCGGCCGGCTCCTCCCATCGGAGTACGGGTATGTCGGTGGGCCGCTTGTCGTCGCCGGTTTGCGCGTACTGATCAGCCATCCGCCCAGTCTGCCCCGTACCGGGCGGACAATTGAAGGTGTGCAGCCCATACGGCACCAGGTCAACTCCGAGCCACACCGTGGCACGATGGGCGCCAAGCTGCCGCCGCGACCGCGGACGGGCACCGTGAAGGAGCGACGATGAACGACACTCCGGGCTGGGCCTCGCCCGGATCTGCCCCCTCCGACGGCCAGGACGACCAGCCTGCGCAGGACGGCCACGACGGCCGCACCGGCGACGGCAAGGACGCGGCTCCCGACCCGAAGTGGTCCAAGGAGCAGCCGCCGCCCGCGCAGTGGTCCGCCCCGTCCGGCACCGGCCAGACCCCGCCTCCTCCGTCGCCTCCGGCCCAGGGCTGGGGCGGCGGATCCTCCGGCGGCCCCGCGGGCCCCGGCGGAGGCGGCGGCTACGGCGGCGGTGGCGGTTACGGCGGACCAGGCGGTGGCTACGGCGGCGGATGGGGCTCCTGGCAGGGCAGGCCCCAGGCCGCCAAGCCGGGCGTCATCCCGCTGCGCCCGCTCGGCGTCGGCGAGATCCTCGACGGCGCCGTGTCGACGATGCGCGCGCACTGGCGCACCGTCCTCGGGATCTCGCTCTCCGTGGCCGTGCTCATCGAGATCGTCGTCGTCCTCCTCCAGGGCCTCGTCCTGAACAACTCGACGAACACGGACGCCCTCGACGACCCGAGCGCGACCGCGAGCGAACTGACGCGCGCCGTGGGCGACACCCTGCTGAGCTCGGGCGTCGTCCAGATCGTCTACCTGCTCGGCACCATCGTCGCCACGGCCCTGCTCACGACCGTGACCAGCCGGGCCGTCCTCGGCAAGTCCGTGACGACCGGGGAGGCCTGGAAGGACGCCAAGCCCCAGCTCCTCAAGCTGGCCGGCCTGACGCTTCTCCTGCCGCTCATCGCCGCCGCCGTGCTGCTCGTCTGCATGCTGCCCGGCATCCTCGTCGCCGCCATAGGCTCCTCGGACTCCGGCGCCCCTCTCATCGCCCTCGGCGCCCTTGGTGGCGCCGTCCTGGCGATCTGGCTGATGATCCGCTTCTCGCTCGCCTCGCCCGCACTGATGCTGGAGAAGCAGAGCATCCTGAAATCGATGAGCCGCTCCGCCAAACTGGTCCGCGGCTCCTGGTGGCGGGTCTTCGGCATCCAGCTGCTCGCCGGGATCATCGCCGGACTCGTCTCCTCGATCATCGTCATCCCGTTCACCTTCCTCGCCGCCGCGCTCGGGGGCGAAGGCGTCAGCGGACTCCTCGACGGCGGCACCGGCGACCTCGGCTGGACGTTCCTCATCGTCACCGGCATCGGCTCCGTGATCGGCTCCATGCTCACGTTCCCGATCACGGCGGGCGTCACCGTGCTCCTCTACATCGACCAGCGCATCCGCCGCGAGGCCCTCGACCTCGAACTCGGCCGCGCGGCAGGCCTCCAGGGGTACGGCGACACCACGAGCCCCACCCCGGGGAGCTGATGCGGTGAGCCCGGCGGGGGGAGTGCTCTGGGCTGCCGCGCTGCGCTCGCGCACCGGCGGCGACGAACCACCGGTGACGATCGGCCGCGACCCCGCGCGGGAAGCGGCCCGACGCGAGCTGTCCGAGCCCGCGTACCACCAGGGCGACACGAGCCTCCTCCAGCGGGGCCTCAACCGCTTCTGGGAATGGCTCGACAAGCTGTTCTCCGCCGCCTCCGGGGCGACCCCCGGCGGCGGATTCGGCCTGCTCGTCATCGTGCTCGCGGTCGTGGCCCTCGCCGTCGCCCTGTGGTGGCGCCTGGGCACCCCGCGCCGCTCCCCCCATTCCACCCCCGCGCTCTTCGACGACCGCCCCCGCACTGCCGCCGAACACCGCGCGGCCGCCGAGGCGCACGCCGCCCAGGGCCACTGGACCCAGGCCGTGCAGGATCGGATGCGCGCCATCGTCCGCTCCCTGGAGGAACGCGCACTCCTCGACCCGCGCCCCGGCCGCACCGCCGACGAGGCCGCCACCGAGGCAGGCCGCACCCTGCCCGCGCACGCGGACCGACTGCGCACCGCGGCCCGCGACTTCGACGACGTCACATACGGCGGCCGCACCGCCACCCCGCAGACGTACGAGCGCCTCACCACGCTCGACGCCGAACTGGACCGCACCACCCCCACGCTCACCGGCAGCGCCCCCCGAGGAGCCGCCGAGTGACCACCCAGCATCCGACGGCCCCCACCGCTGCTCCTCAGAACGCACAGGACTCCACGCCGCCGGCGAACCCGGGCGAACAGCCACCGGCAACCTCCACGGCCCGCACCCCACGCCAGCTCTGGACCCGCACGCGCGGGCTGCTCATCGCCGCCGCCATCCTGCTGATCGCCGCCGTCGCCATCGCGCTCGTCCGCTCCGACGCCGCACACGGCCGCCTCGACCCGCGCTCCGCCGACCCGGGCGGCAGCCGCGCCGTCGCCCGCCTCCTGGCCGACCGGGGCGTCTCCACGCGCGTGGTCACCACCACCGCCGAGGCACGCCAGGCGGCAGGCCCCGACACCACCGTCCTGGTCGCGTCCCCGGACCTGCTCACCGACCGCCAGCAGGCCCGACTGCACGCCGCCACCACCGGCTCCGGCGGCCGCACCGTCCTGATCGCCCCCGGCGCCCCCTCGCTCGGCACGCTCGCCCCCGACGTCACCGTGGACCCCGCGCCCAGCCTCGACGCACTCGCCCGCCCGGGCTGCACCCTGCCCGCCGCCCGCCGCGCCGGCGACGCCGAGACCGGCGGCCACCGCTACGCCACGTACCCCGCGGACGCCGACACCTGCTACCGCAGCGAGAGCCTCCCCACCCTGCTGCGCCTGCCGGAGGCCAAGGGCGGCGACACCGTCCTGATCGGCGCCCCCGACATCCTCCTCAACGACCGCCTCGACGAGCACGGCAACGCCTCGCTCGCCCTGCAACTCCTCGGTTCCCGCCCCCACTTGGTCTGGTACCTCCCCTCCCTCTCGGACGACGCCCGGGCCACCGGCTCCGAGCAGCGCAGCTTCTTCGACCTGCTCCCCTCGGGATGGCTCTGGGGCACCCTGCAACTCTTCGTCGCGGCCGTCCTCGCCGCGTTCTGGCGCGGCCGCCGCCTCGGCCGGCTGGTCCCCGAACGCCTCCCCGTGTCGATCCGCGCCTCCGAAGCCGTCGAAGGACGCGCTCGCCTCTACCGCAAGGCCAACGCCCGCGACCGCGCCGCCTCCGCTCTGCGCACCGCCACCCGCACCCGCCTCGCCCCCCTCATCGGCGTCCCCCCGTCCCAGGCCCACACGCCCGAGACCCTGCTCCCCGCCCTGACCGCCGCACTCCACACCTCCGGCCAGGACCCACGCCCCCTCCTCTTCGGCCCGCCGCCCGCCAACGACGCGGCCCTGACAGCCCTCGCCGACCAACTCGACGCCCTCGAAAGAGAGGTACGCCACTCATGATGGCCCCGACCACTGACAACGCCGGGCCCACCGGAGATCCCCGCAGCTCACGGGCGTCTCTGGAGGCCCTGCGCGCGGAGATCGCCAAGGCCGTCGTCGGCCAGGACCCCGCGGTCACGGGCCTCGTCGTAGCGCTCCTCTGCCGCGGCCACGTCCTCCTCGAAGGCGTCCCCGGAGTGGCCAAGACCCTCCTCGTACGCGCCCTCGCAGCCTCCCTCGAACTCGACACGAAGCGCGTCCAGTTCACCCCCGACCTGATGCCGAGCGACGTCACGGGCTCCCTCGTCTACGACGCCCGCACCGCCGAGTTCTCGTTCCAGCCCGGCCCGGTCTTCACCAACCTGCTCCTCGCGGACGAGATCAACCGCACCCCGCCCAAGACCCAGTCCTCCCTCCTCGAAGCCATGGAGGAACGCCAGGTCACGGTCGACGGCACCCCGCGCCCACTCCCCGACCCCTTCCTGGTCGCGGCGACGCAGAACCCCGTCGAATACGAGGGCACCTACCCTCTCCCCGAGGCCCAGCTGGACCGTTTCCTCCTCAAGCTCACGGTCCCCCTCCCCTCGCGCCAGGACGAGATCGACGTCCTGACCCGGCACGCCCAGGGATTCAACCCGCGCGACCTGCGCTCCGCGGGTGTACGCCCCGTAGCCACCGCCGCCGACCTGGAAACCGCCCGAGCGGCCGTGGCGAAGACCTCGATCTCCCCCGAGATCACGGCCTACGTCGTCGACATCTGCCGCGCCACGCGCGAATCCCCGTCCCTCACCCTGGGCGTCTCCCCCCGCGGCGCGACGGCGCTCCTGTCCACGGCCCGCGCGTGGGCCTGGCTGACGGGCCGCGACTACGTCATCCCCGACGACGTGAAGGCCCTCGCCCTGCCCACGCTCCGCCACCGGATCCAGCTCCGCCCCGAGGCCGAGATGGAGGGCGTCACGCCCGACTCGGTCATCAACGCGATCCTGGCCCACGTCCCCGTTCCCCGCTGACGCAAGGCTCTGGACCCATGGCCCTCACCGGACGCACCGCCCTGCTCGCCGCCCTGGGCTCCCTCCCCGTAGGCATCTGGGAGCCCAGCTGGACCGGCATCCTGGCCGTGAACACCCCCCTGGCCCTGGCCTGCGCCTGCGACTTCGCGCTGGCCGCCCCGGTACGCCGACTGCGCCTGACGCGTTCGGGCGACACCGCGGTACGCCTGGGCGACCCTGCCGACGTCACCCTCACCGTCACCAACCCCTCGCGCCGCCCCCTGCGCGCCCAACTCCGCGACGCCTGGCCGCCCAGCAGCTGGCTTCCCGGCACCGAGGTCGAGGCGTCCCGCCACCGCGTGACGATCCCCCCGGGCGAACGCCGCCGCATCACCACCCGTCTGGTCCCCACCCGCAGGGGGGACCGAAAGGCCGACCGGGTGACGATCCGCTCGTACGGCCCACTGGGCCTCTTCACCCGCCAGGGCAGCCACAACGTCCCCTGGACGGTCCGCGTCCTCCCCCCGTTCCACAGCCGCAAGCACCTGCCCTCGAAACTGGACCGCCTGCGCGAACTCGACGGCCGCACCAGCGTCCTGACCCGGGGAGAGGGCACCGAATTCGACAGCTTGCGCGAGTACGTTCCCGGGGACGACACCCGCTCCATCGACTGGCGCGCCACCGCCCGCCAATCCACACTCGCGGTCCGCACCTGGCGCCCGGAACGCGACCGGCACATCCTTCTCGTCCTCGACACGGGACGCACCTCTGCCGGCCGTGTCGGCGACGCACCCCGCCTCGATGCGTCGATGGACGCCGCGCTCCTCCTCGGCACGCTTGCTTCCAGGGCCGGCGACCGGGTCGACCTGCTCGCCTACGACCGCCGCATCCGCACCCTGGTCCAGGGCCGCGCAGCCGGCGAACTCCTGCCGGCCCTGGTCAACGCCATGGCCCCACTGGAGCCGGAACTCATCGAAACGGACGCCCGCGGCCTCACCGCGGCGGCCCTGCACACAGCTCGCCGCCGTTCACTCGTCGTCCTCCTCACGAGCCTCGACGCGGCTCCCGTGGAGGAGGGCCTCCTCCCGGTCCTCTCCCGCCTCACCAAACGCCACACGGTATTGGTGGCTTCGGTCGCGGACCCGACGATCGCGGAAATGGCCGACGCCCGAGGAAACACAGAGGCGGTATACGACGCTGCCGCCGCGGCCCAGGCCCAAGCGGAACGCCACCGCACGGCGGAACTGCTCATCCGTCGCGGTGTCACAGTCGTCGACGCCACCCCCAACGACCTCGCTCCGGCACTGGCGGACGCCTACCTCGCCTTGAAGGCAGCGGGCCGACTCTGAATAGGAGGAAAGGCCGGGCCTTGAAAAGGAGTCCGGCCGAAAAAACGGGGACCGGCCCACGGCCGACCCTCAAACGCAGAAAACCCCCGTAACAGGATTCTCATCCGTTACGGGGGTTTTCTTCAAAAATAGTTCGGCGGCGTCCTACTCTCCCACAGGGTCCCCCCTGCAGTACCATCGGCGCTGTGAGGCTTAGCTTCCGGGTTCGGAATGTAACCGGGCGTTTCCCTCACGCTATGACCACCGAAACACTATGAAACTGTCAACCGCACCACGCTCTGTGACAAACGTGGGGTTGTTCGTGGTTTCAGAACCAACACAGTGGACGCGAGCAACTGAGGACAAGCCCTCGGCCTATTAGTACCAGTCACCTCCACCCGTTACCGGGCTTCCAGATCTGGCCTATCAACCCAGTCGTCTACTGGGAGCCTTAACCCCTCAAGGGGGTGGGAATACTCATCTCGAAGCAGGCTTCCCGCTTAGATGCTTTCAGCGGTTATCCTTTCCGAACGTAGCCAACCAGCCATGCCCTTGGCAGGACAACTGGCACACCAGAGGTTCGTCCGTCCCGGTCCTCTCGTACTAGGGACAGCCCTTCTCAATATTCCTACGCGCACAGCGGATAGGGACCGAACTGTCTCACGACGTTCTAAACCCAGCTCGCGTACCGCTTTAATGGGCGAACAGCCCAACCCTTGGGACCGACTCCAGCCCCAGGATGCGACGAGCCGACATCGAGGTGCCAAACCATCCCGTCGATATGGACTCTTGGGGAAGATCAGCCTGTTATCCCCGGGGTACCTTTTATCCGTTGAGCGACGGCGCTTCCACAAGCCACCGCCGGATCACTAGTCCCGACTTTCGTCCCTGCTCGACCCGTCGGTCTCACAGTCAAGCTCCCTTGTGCACTTACACTCAACACCTGATTACCAACCAGGCTGAGGGAACCTTTGGGCGCCTCCGTTACTCTTTAGGAGGCAACCGCCCCAGTTAAACTACCCATCAGACACTGTCCCTGATCCGGATCACGGACCCAGGTTAGACATCCAGCACGACCAGAGTGGTATTTCAACGACGACTCCCCCTGAACTGGCGTCCAGAGTTCAAAGTCTCCCACCTATCCTACACAAGCCGAACCGAACACCAATATCAAACTGTAGTAAAGGTCCCGGGGTCTTTCCGTCCTGCTGCGCGAAACGAGCATCTTTACTCGTAGTGCAATTTCACCGGGCCTATGGTTGAGACAGTCGAGAAGTCGTTACGCCATTCGTGCAGGTCGGAACTTACCCGACAAGGAATTTCGCTACCTTAGGATGGTTATAGTTACCACCGCCGTTTACTGGCGCTTAAGTTCTCAGCTTCGCACACCCGAAAGTGCACTAACCGGTCCCCTTAACGTTCCAGCACCGGGCAGGCGTCAGTCCGTATACATCGCCTTACGGCTTCGCACGGACCTGTGTTTTTAGTAAACAGTCGCTTCTCGCTGGTCTCTGCGGCCACCCCCAGCTCGAGGAGCAAGTCCTCTCACCAGTGATGGCCCCCCTTCTCCCGAAGTTACGGGGGCATTTTGCCGAGTTCCTTAACCATAGTTCACCCGAACGCCTCGGTATTCTCTACCTGACCACCTGAGTCGGTTTAGGGTACGGGCCGCCATGAAACTCGCTAGAGGCTTTTCTCGACAGCATAGGATCATCCACTTCACCACAATCGGCTCGGCATCAGGTCTCAGCCTTATGTGTGACGGATTTACCTATCACACGGCCTACACCCTTACCCCGGGACAACCACCGCCCGGGCTGGACTACCTTCCTGCGTCACCCCATCACTCACCTACTACAAGTCTGGTCCGTCGGCTCCACCACTTTCCTTTCCCCGAAGGGTCCGGAACGGCTTCACGGACTTAGCATCGCCTGATTCAATGTTTGACGCTTCACAGCGGGTACCGGAATATCAACCGGTTATCCATCGACTACGCCTGTCGGCCTCGCCTTAGGTCCCGACTTACCCTGGGCAGATCAGCTTGACCCAGGAACCCTTAGTCAATCGGCGCACACGTTTCTCACGTGTGTATCGCTACTCATGCCTGCATTCTCACTCGTGAACCGTCCACAACTCGCTTCCGCGGCTGCTTCACCCGGCACACGACGCTCCCCTACCCATCACGATCCCCGTTGGGGGTATATATCGCAATGACACGACTTCGGCGGTACGCTTGAGCCCCGCTACATTGTCGGCGCGGAATCACTAGACCAGTGAGCTATTACGCACTCTTTCAAGGGTGGCTGCTTCTAAGCCAACCTCCTGGTTGTCTGTGCGACTCCACATCCTTTCCCACTTAGCGTACGCTTAGGGGCCTTAGTCGATGCTCTGGGCTGTTTCCCTCTCGACCATGGAGCTTATCCCCCACAGTCTCACTGCCGTGCTCTCACTTACCGGCATTCGGAGTTTGGCTAAGGTCAGTAACCCGGTAGGGCCCATCGCCTATCCAGTGCTCTACCTCCGGCAAGAAACACACGACGCTGCACCTAAATGCATTTCGGGGAGAACCAGCTATCACGGAGTTTGATTGGCCTTTCACCCCTAACCACAGGTCATCCCCCAGGTTTTCAACCCTGGTGGGTTCGGTCCTCCACGAAGTCTTACCTCCGCTTCAACCTGCCCATGGCTAGATCACTCCGCTTCGGGTCTTGAGCGCGCTACTGAATCGCCCTATTCGGACTCGCTTTCGCTACGGCTTCCCCACACGGGTTAACCTCGCAACGCACCGCAAACTCGCAGGCTCATTCTTCAAAAGGCACGCAGTCACGACGCAAGGAACAAGTTCCTTGCGCGACGCTCCCACGGCTTGTAGGCACACGGTTTCAGGTACTATTTCACTCCGCTCCCGCGGTACTTTTCACCATTCCCTCACGGTACTATCCGCTATCGGTCACCAGGGAATATTTAGGCTTAGCGGGTGGTCCCGCCAGATTCACACGGGATTTCTCGGGCCCCGTGCTACTTGGGTGTCTCTCAAA
This sequence comes from Streptomyces longhuiensis, assembly GCF_020616555.1. Classification (NCBI taxonomy): domain Bacteria; kingdom Bacillati; phylum Actinomycetota; class Actinomycetes; order Kitasatosporales; family Streptomycetaceae; genus Streptomyces; species Streptomyces longhuiensis. Next base: position 4,206,998 of record NZ_CP085173.1, read on the forward strand.
CGAGCCGCTGATGTTTCGACTACGGGGGTCTTACCCTCTACGCCGGACCTTTCGCATGTCCTTCGCCTACATCAACGGTTTCTGACTCGTCTCACAGCCGGCAGACTGTGAAAGAGAGATCCCACAACCCCACATGCGCAACCCCTGCCGGGTATCACACGCATATGGTTTGGCCTCATCCAGTTTCGCTCGCCACTACTCCCGGAATCACGGTTGTTTTCTCTTCCTGCGGGTACTGAGATGTTTCACTTCCCCGCGTTCCCTCCACATACCCTATGTGTTCAGGTATGGGTGACAGCCCATGACGACTGCCGGGTTTCCCCATTCGGAAACCCCCGGATCAAAGCCTGGTTGACGGCTCCCCGGGGACTATCGTGGCCTCCCACGTCCTTCATCGGTTCCTGGTGCCAAGGCATCCACCGTGCGCCCTTAAAAACTTGGCCACAGATGCTCGCGTCCACTGTGCAGTTCTCAAACAACGACCAACCACCCATCACCCCGAACCAGCAGATTCGAGTGCACTGGGGTCGGCACTGAAGGCGACCAATCGGCCGTACCTTCAGACACCCAACAGCGTGCCCGACCCGCTTCCGCCCGGAGATCATGCTTTCCACGCTCCGAAGAGCAGTACTCACAGCCTCCGACCCGAGAACCCGGTCGAATAGTCAACGTTCCACCCTTGAGCAACCACCGTCGGACATTTGCCGACGAAATGGCTCTTGGACCACCAGGTGAAACCTGGCAGCCAAAGTGCTCCTTAGAAAGGAGGTGATCCAGCCGCACCTTCCGGTACGGCTACCTTGTTACGACTTCGTCCCAATCGCCAGTCCCACCTTCGACAGCTCCCTCCCCACAAGGGGGTTGGGCCACCGGCTTCGGGTGTTACCGACTTTCGTGACGTGACGGGCGGTGTGTACAAGGCCCGGGAACGTATTCACCGCAGCAATGCTGATCTGCGATTACTAGCAACTCCGACTTCATGGGGTCGAGTTGCAGACCCCAATCCGAACTGAGACAGGCTTTTTGAGATTCGCTCCGCCTCGCGGCATCGCAGCTCATTGTACCTGCCATTGTAGCACGTGTGCAGCCCAAGACATAAGGGGCATGATGACTTGACGTCGTCCCCACCTTCCTCCGAGTTGACCCCGGCAGTCTCCTGTGAGTCCCCATCACCCCGAAGGGCATGCTGGCAACACAGAACAAGGGTTGCGCTCGTTGCGGGACTTAACCCAACATCTCACGACACGAGCTGACGACAGCCATGCACCACCTGTATACCGACCACAAGGGGGGCACCATCTCTGATGCTTTCCGGTATATGTCAAGCCTTGGTAAGGTTCTTCGCGTTGCGTCGAATTAAGCCACATGCTCCGCTGCTTGTGCGGGCCCCCGTCAATTCCTTTGAGTTTTAGCCTTGCGGCCGTACTCCCCAGGCGGGGAACTTAATGCGTTAGCTGCGGCACCGACGACGTGGAATGTCGCCAACACCTAGTTCCCACCGTTTACGGCGTGGACTACCAGGGTATCTAATCCTGTTCGCTCCCCACGCTTTCGCTCCTCAGCGTCAGTAATGGCCCAGAGATCCGCCTTCGCCACCGGTGTTCCTCCTGATATCTGCGCATTTCACCGCTACACCAGGAATTCCGATCTCCCCTACCACACTCTAGCCTGCCCGTATCGACTGCAGACCCGGGGTTAAGCCCCGGGCTTTCACAACCGACGTGACAAGCCGCCTACGAGCTCTTTACGCCCAATAATTCCGGACAACGCTTGCGCCCTACGTATTACCGCGGCTGCTGGCACGTAGTTAGCCGGCGCTTCTTCTGCAGGTACCGTCACTTTCGCTTCTTCCCTGCTGAAAGAGGTTTACAACCCGAAGGCCGTCATCCCTCACGCGGCGTCGCTGCATCAGGCTTTCGCCCATTGTGCAATATTCCCCACTGCTGCCTCCCGTAGGAGTCTGGGCCGTGTCTCAGTCCCAGTGTGGCCGGTCGCCCTCTCAGGCCGGCTACCCGTCGTCGCCTTGGTGAGCTTCTACCTCACCAACAAGCTGATAGGCCGCGGGCTCATCCTGCACCGCCGGAGCTTTCAACCCCCTCCCATGCGAGAGGGGGTGTTATCCGGTATTAGACCCCGTTTCCAGGGCTTGTCCCAGAGTGCAGGGCAGATTGCCCACGTGTTACTCACCCGTTCGCCACTAATCCACCCCGAAGGGCTTCATCGTTCGACTTGCATGTGTTAAGCACGCCGCCAGCGTTCGTCCTGAGCCAGGATCAAACTCTCCGTGAATGTTTTCCCGTAATCGGGACTACACCACGAGAGCGGAACCGTCGGGAGGAATAATCCCCACGATTCACTGCGTCCTCGCTAGTGCGCCTCACCCCGGTGTGGGAGTGAGGACTTTTTCAAAGGAACCTCCAACCCACAAAGTGGGCCGGGGTTGTCAATCTGGCGTTGACTTTTGGCACGCTGTTGAGTTCTCAAGGAACGGACGCTTCCTTTGTACTCACCCGAGAGACTCTCTCAGGCTTTCCTCCGGGCAGTTTCCCTTCGGTCTTGCGTTTCCGACTCTATCAGACTCTTTCGTGTCCGATTTCCTCGGCGCCTTTCAGGTTTCCGCTCCGGCCTTTCGGCTTTTCGCGTTTCCCTTTCCGGCGGTTCCGACTTTATCAGAAGGTTTCGGCCGGATTGACCGGCATTCGTTTTCCGATTTATCGGGGGGTGCGCTTCTGGAGAAGATTTCTCGGAAGCGAGCTAGACCCTAGTCGTTGCGGGCGACTCTGTCGAATCCCAGGCAACTGTTCGAATCTACCTCCCCACTCCCTCCGTGTCAACGGCTCTTGTGGGGCGACGAGGAGACTAGCAGGTCAGACGCCGTGAACGCACATCAGGCGGCGGTGGGTACGGAGGCGCTGCGCTCCGCCTTGTCCAGGTCCCCCGTCTCGCCGGCGCGGGCCGCTCTGCCGCCGAGCACGAAGACGTAGACGAGAAAGGCCAGCTCGGCGAGGACGCCGATGGTGATGCGGGCCCAGGTCGGCAGGCCCGATGGGGTGACGAAGCCTTCGATGGCGCCCGAGATGAAGAGGATGAGCGCCAGGCCGATCGCCATTCCCAGGGCGGCTCGGCCTTCCTCGGCGAGGGCTGCGCGGCGGGTTCGGGGGCCCGGGTCGATGAGGGTCCAGCCGAGGCGCAGGCCCGTACCGGCCGCTACGAAGACCGCTGTCAGTTCCAGGAGGCCGTGGGGCAGGACCAGGCCGAGGAAGGTGTCGAGGCGGCCGGCCGAGGACATCAGACCGATGCCCACGCCCAGGTTCAGCATGTTCTGGAAGAGGATCCAGAGGACCGGGAGGCCCAGGAAGACGCCCAGGACCAGGCACATGGCGGCCGCCTGGGCGTTGTTCGTCCACACCTGGGCGGCGAAGGAGGCCGCTGGGTGGCTGGAGTAATAGGTCTCGTACTGGCCGCCGGGGCGCGTGAGGTCGCGCAGTTCGGATGGGGCGGCGATCGATGCCTGTACTTCGGGGTGCGTTCCTATCCACCAGCCCAGGAGGGCGGCTATCGCGGTGGAGAGGAGTGCGGTGGGGACCCACCAATGGCGGGAGCGGTAGACCGCTGCGGGGAAGCCCGCTGTCAGGAAGCGGGTCACGTCGCGCCAGGAGGCGCGGCGGGTGCCTGTCACGGCACTACGCGCGCGTGCCACCAGTTGTGTGAGGCGGCCGGATATCTGGGGGTCCGGGGCGCTGGACTGGATCAGGGAGAGGTGGGTCGCTGCCCGCTGGTAGAGGGTGACGAGTTCGTCGGCTTCGGCGCCGGTGAGGCTGCGTCGGCGGCGCAGCAGCGCGTCCAGGCGGTCCCACTCGGCTCGGTGGGCGGACACGAAGACGTCGAGGTCCATCGGGTCGGCTGCTCCTCGGCTGCTGTTGCTGTGGCTACCTCTGCGGCGCGATGTGCCCTCAGCTTGGCAGACTGGCGGTTCCGAGGGCAGGGCAGGGAAGGACGGCCGGCGTGAGTGAGCTTGTGACGGGCGAGGCGGTGGCTCTTGAGCTGCGCCCCGCGAAGCTGCCCAGTCGGGCGTTGGCGGTGGTCATCGATCTCGTCGTGGCGTTCACCGTGTACATCGTGGTGACGATGGGGATCGTGGCGTCCACCGCTTCCCTGGACGACGCGGCGGCCGCGGCTGTGGCGGTGGCGACGTTCGTGCTGGTGCTTGTCGGGGTGCCCATCGCGGTGGAGACGCTGAGTCATGGGCGTTCGCTGGGCAAGCTGGCGTGCGGACTTCGTGTGGTGCGGGACGACGGGGGGCCCATCCGGTTCCGGCATGCGCTGGTGCGCGGGGCCGTCGGGGTCGTGGAGATCCTCATGACGTTCGGGGTGGTCGCGTGCATCGCGTCGCTGGTGTCCGAGCGGGGGCGGCGGCTCGGGGACGTGTTCGCGGGGACGCTCGTCGTGCGCGAGCGGGTGCCTGCGGGGCCGGCGCGGTTCGTGCCTCCGCCGCCTCCGTGGCTGGTGGGGCGGTTCGCCGGGCTCGATCTGTCGGGGGTGCCGGACGGGTTGTGGCTGGCGGTCCGGTCGTATCTGACGCGGATGGGGCAGCTGGATCCGCAGGTGGGCTGGGCGATGGCGGAGCGGCTTGCCGGTGATCTGGCGGCGTGCACGGGGGCTCCGGCGCCGCGGGATGTGCCGCCTGCGGCGTATCTGGCCGCGGTGGTGCATGAGCGGCAGTCGCGGGATGCACAGCGGGCGTTCGGCGGCGGGGCGGTGGGGGTGGCTCCGGTCGGGGCGGGCCCGGTGAGTGGGCCCGGTTCGGTGGGTGGGGCGGGTCCGATGTATCCGGGTGTCGGGGCGCCGGTTGGGCAGCCCGTGGGTCCGGCTGTCGGGGCTGCGCCTCCCCCTGTCGATGTCGAGCCTGCGCGCCCTCGCGAGGACGAGGGGCCGGGCACGGGTTTCGTGCCGCCTGCCTGACGCGGGTCCGCCGTCTCTCAGGCGAAGGTCGAGGGCGGGGATTCGAGGTGTTCGAGCTCGATGCCGGGGGCGGCGAGCACCACGTCGCCGGCGAGGTGGACGGCCTGCCGTTCTCCTGTGTTCAGGTCGGTGACCTGGTATTCGTCGACGTTCAAGGGGCCGCTGTCAGTGGCGTGTGTTTCTGTTTTCAGCAGGGCCCAGGACTGGTCGAGTGTGAGGGGGGCCAGGACCGGGTCGGTGAAGCGGACCAGGCGGACGCGGGTCGCGGGGGAAGCGGGGGTGAGGCGCAGCAGGCGTGCGGTGGCGACGAGGAAGGCCGGCGAGGTGCCGGTGAAGGCGTGGGCGGGGGCGTTTCCCTCGGTGGCGTGGGTGCCGGTGGGGTCGGTGCGTACCCAGGTGACGCCGTCGATGGCTGCTCCTCGTACCTGCCAGCTCGCGGCGTTGAGCTCGAGGCGGATGGGGCGGCCGAGTTCGTCGATGGCCAGGTCGACGGAGCCGGAGTGGTCGCCGGAGGGGGTGACGGTCTGGGAGACGTAGCGCCAGCCGGAGGGGCCGGGGGCGCAGTGGAAGTGTTCTTCGCCGAGGGGGGTGTGGTCGTGGGTGTCGTGGAGCGAATAGCGGCCGCGGGGCATGGGGGCTCTCGAGGTCCTTCGGGGTCGTGCGGACGTCGGGTGGTGCGGGTTGCCGGGCCGGTACGGGGCAGGCCCCCCGCACCGGAGTGCGAGGGGCCTGCGTAGCACCGGGGTCCGCTCGGGATCAGTAGCGGTAGTGGTCCGGCTTGAACGGGCCGTCGACCTCTACGCCGATGTACGAGGCCTGCTCGGGGCGCAGCGTCGTCAGCTTCACGCCGAGGGCGTCGAGGTGGAGGCGGGCGACCTTCTCGTCGAGGTGCTTGGGGAGCACGTAGACGTCGGTCGGGTACTCCTCGGGCTTCGTGAACAGCTCGATCTGGGCCAGGGTCTGGTCCGCGAAGGAGTTGGACATCACGAAGGACGGGTGGCCCGTCGCGTTGCCCAGGTTCAGGAGGCGGCCCTCGGAGAGGACGATGAGGACCTTGCCGTCGGGGTACTTCCAGGTGTGGACCTGGGGCTTGACCTCGTCCTTGACGATGCCCGGGGTCTGCGCGAGGCCGGCCATGTCGATCTCGTTGTCGAAGTGGCCGATGTTGCCCACGATCGCCTGGTGCTTCATCTTGGCCATGTCCGAGGCCATGATGATGTCCTTGTTGCCGGTCGTGGTGACGAAGATGTCGGCCTTGTCGATGACCTCGTCGAGCGTCGTGACCTGGTAGCCGTCCATCGCCGCCTGCAGGGCGCAGATCGGGTCGATCTCGGTGATGATCACTCGGGCGCCCTGGCCGCGGAGAGACTCGGCGCAGCCCTTGCCCACGTCGCCGTAGCCGCAGACGACGGCGGTCTTGCCGCCGATGAGGACGTCGGTGGCGCGGTTGATGCCGTCGATCAGGGAGTGGCGGCAGCCGTACTTGTTGTCGAACTTCGACTTCGTGACGGCGTCGTTCACGTTGATCGCCGGGAACAGCAGGGTGCCGTCGCGGTGCATCTCGTAGAGGCGGTGGACGCCGGTCGTGGTCTCCTCGGTCACGCCGCGGATCTCCGAGGCGAGCTGGGTCCACTTCTGCGAGCCCTCGGTGATGGTGCGGTTGAGGAGCTCGAGGATGACGCGGTGTTCGTCCGACTCGGCGGTGTCGGCCGAGGGGACCTTGCCGTCCTTCTCGTACTCGACGCCCTTGTGGACGAGGAGGGTGGCGTCGCCACCGTCGTCGAGGATCATGTTCGGGCCGCCGGTGGGGCTGTTCGGCCAGGTCAGGGCCTGCTCCGTGCACCACCAGTACTCGTCGAGGGTCTCGCCCTTCCAGGCGAAGACCGGGACGCCCTGGGGGTTGTCCGGGGTGCCGTTCGGGCCGACGGCGATGGCCGCGGCGGCGTGGTCCTGGGTGGAGAAGATGTTGCAGGAGGCCCAGCGGACCTCGGCGCCGAGGGCGACGAGGGTCTCGATGAGGACGGCGGTCTGCACCGTCATGTGCAGGGAGCCGGTGACGCGGGCGCCGGCGAGCGGCTGCGTGGCGGCGTATTCCTTGCGGATGGACATCAGGCCGGGCATCTCGTGCTCGGCGAGGGTGATCTCCTTGCGGCCGAAATCGGCCAGGGAGAGATCGGCGACCTTGAAGTCCTGGTCCTGTCGGTTGTCGACAGTCGTCATAGGGAGCTTGCTCCTCGTGGTGGTGGGTCGAGGTGGGCATGGCTGGTCTGCGGCGTCGGACATACGGGTGCCCGGCGCTCGCAGCGCAGTCCGTCGGAGGCCCTCTCTCCCTCGGCCGGCCCGTCGTGCGGGCCGCCCGACCGCCATCAGCAGCGACGTCTGGCTCAGTGACGAATCTACACCGATCGGCCCAGCCGGACCCAGCCCGCCTCCGGGTCCGGCGTGAGCGGGGAGATCAGCCGGCGTCCGGGCCGGGGCTGTGGGGGGCCGAGTTTTCCGAGGTCGGGCTGTCCGGGGTCCTGGCCGGGTTGGTGCCGGTGGAGGCGGCCGACGCGTTGTAGATGTCAGGTTCGAGGTAGATCACGCGGGCGATCGGGACGGCCTCGCGGATGCGGGCCTCCGCGGCGTTGATGGCGTTGGCGACCTCGGTGGCCGTGTCGTCGTGCTGGACGGCGATCTTGGCGGCGACGAGGAGTTCCTCGGGGCCGAGGTGGAGGGTGCGCATGTGGATGACGCCGGTGACGGTGTCTCCGTCGACGAGCGCGGTCTCGATCTTCTTGACGTCGTCGACGCCCGCGGCCTCGCCCAGGAGCAGCGACTTGGTCTCGGCGGCCAGCACGATCGCGATGGCGATGAGCAGGATGCCGATGCACAGGGTGCCGATGCCGTCCCAGAGGCCGTCGTCGGTGGCGAGGGCGAGGCCGGTGCCGGCGAGCGCGAGGACGAGACCGATCAGCGCGCCGAAGTCCTCGAGGAGGACGACGGGCAGCTCGGGTGCCTTGGCGCGGCGGATGAACTGGGACCAGCTGAGTTTGCCCCGCAGCTGGTTGGACTCCTTGATGGCGGTGCGGAACGAGAAGCTCTCGGCGATGATCGCGAAGACGAGGACGCCGATCGGCCAGTACCAGTTCTCGAGCGCGTGCGGGTGCTTGATCTTCTCGTAGCCCTCATAGACGGCGAACATGCCGCCGACCGAGAAGAGGACGATGGAGACGAGGAAGGCGTAGATGTAGCGCTCGCGGCCGTAGCCGAAGGGGTGTTGCGGGGTCGCCTCGCGTTGGGCCTTCTTGCCGCCGAGCAGCAGGAGGCCCTGGTTGCCGGAGTCGGCGAGCGAGTGGACGCTCTCGGCGAGCATCGAGGACGAGCCGCTGAAGAGGAACGCCACGAATTTCGCTGCCGCGATCGCGAGGTTGGCGGCGAGTGCCGCCACGATCGCTTTTGTGCCGCCTGAAGCGCTCATGTGTTCCCGATGTCCCTTCGTACGCCGTCCCGGTCCTGGCCCGTACGGATCTGGTCCGCGTACGCCGTCCCGGGCTTTGCCCACCCTTTGCGGTGGGTCATTGTTGCAGCCCGGGACAGCGGGGGCGCGTCAGGCCACCACGGTTGCCCGGAAGAGCGTGCCGACTCCGGACACTTCGGCCTTTTCGCCCGCGGGGACGAATGCCGACTGCCCTGCGGTGAGGGCGAGTTCACCGGCGCGGACGGTGCCCGCGGTGCAGAGCAGGATCTGCGGGGTCCCGGCGGTGACGTCGTGCGGGGCCGCGCCCTCGGGCAGGACGTGGCGGGAGAGGCGGAATTCGTCGATGGGGGTCGCGTAGACCTCTTCGTCGTCGGGGGTCGCCTCGGGGCGAAGGATGCCGGGGTCGGTGGCCTCGAAGCGGACGATGCGCAGGAGTTCGGGGACGTCGACGTGCTTGGGGGTGAGGCCGCAGCGCAGGACGTTGTCCGAGTTGGCCATGATTTCCACGCCGAGGCCGTCGATGTAGGCGTGCGGGACGCCGGCGCCGAGGAAGAGGGCCTCGCCGGGGTTGAGGCGGACGTGGTTGAGCAGCATGGCGGCGATGACGCCGGGGTCGCCGGGGTAGTGGTGGGCGAGTCCGGCGTAGGGCGCGTAGTCGCCGCCGAGGCGTTCGGCGGCGGCCTCGGCCTCGGTGACCGTGGTGGCCATCTCCGCGGGGTCCGCGCTCAGTACGGCCGTCAGGACCTCACGCAGCGCGGCCTCTTCGGGGTGGGCGCGCAGCAGGTCGGCGTAGGGCTTGAGGGAGTCGACGCCGAGGCCCTCGATGAGGCGTGCGGCCTCTTCGGGGGCGCGGAATCCGCACAGGCCCTCGAACGGCGTGAGGGCGCAGATCAGTTCGGGCTTGTGGTTGGCGTCCTTGTAGTTGCGGTGCGGGGCATCTATGGGGACGCCGGCGCGCTCCTCGGCCTCGTAACCCTCCTTGGCCTGGGCGAGGTCGGGGTGGACCTGGAGGGAGAGCGGGGCGCCCGCGGCGAGGAGTTTGAGGAGGAAGGGGAGGCGGGGGCCGAACTTCGCGACGGCCTGCGGGCCCAGTTCACGCTCGGGGGCCTGGTCGATCACCTCGTTGAGCGGGCCGCGCGCGGTCTGCGAGGGGGCTCCCGGGTGGGCGCCCATCCACATCTCGGCCTGCGGCTCGCCCGTCGGCTCGGCACCGATGAGGTGCGGGATGGCGGTGGTCGAGCCCCAGGCATAGGGGCGGACGGTGTTGGTGAGGCGGTCCATCAGGTGTTCTTCTCCGTACGCGGGTCAGGGGCCGGCCGGTGTTCGGACCGGCCGGGTCCACGTCATGCGCCCGAGGCGAGCGCGAGGTAAACGGCGGCGAAATCCGTGACGGCGATCAGTTCGGCGAGTGTTTCCAGCTCGCCGCCCTCTTCGGGTTCGAGCTCGCTGATCGGGGTGTCGTGGCCGAGGGCCAGCTCGCGGGCGGCGGGCGCGGCGGTGAGGCCGCCGGGCCGGTCGCGCAGGAGGACGACGCGGACGCGCATCGGCTGCGCCTCGTCGACCCGGTCGCGGAAGAAGTCGTCGGGGTCGGCGCCGCCCGCGAGGTCGCCGAGGAGGAGGCGGCCGTGCGCCGGGAGCGCCTCGGGCAGGTCGGAGGCGAGGGCCGGGCGGCCGGCGAGTTCGGCGAGCGCGGCGGCGAAGCGGCGGCCTGCCGGGCCCGCGGCGTGCCCTTCGGTCCAGATCAGGGGCAGGGCGTCGGCGAGCTCGGCGGCGAGGGTCTTGGCGGGGTTGCTGTAGGTCGCGATGGCCGGGCCGCAGCGCTCGGCGGTCTGGTCGAGGCGGTCGGCGACCTTCTCCAGGGTCTCGGCCGGTGCGGAGAGCAGCCCGGTGCGGTCCAGGAGGGAGAGCAGCGGGGTGAGCAGGGCCCACAGGGCGCCGGGCGCGGAGGCCGCGGCGGGTTCGTCCTGCTCGTACGGGGCGGTCGCCATCGGTACGAAGAGGCCGTGTGCCCCGGCGACGGCATCGGTCAGGGGGGTGCCCGTGGGGCTGACGGCGACGATGGTGCAGCCGCGCCGGTAGGCCTGCTCGACGAGGAGGGCGAGTCCCGGCTCGGTGCCGTCGGTGGTCGCGATCAGGAGCAGGTCCACGGGGCCCGCCCAGCCGGGCAGCTCCCAGCGCAGGGCTCCCGCGGCGGGGGCGACTCCGGTGGGGTGCAGGTGGGCGACGGGGCAGGAGGCGCCGGCGAGCCTGTTGAGCAGGTCGGCGACGCAGCCGGCGGCGAGGCCTGGTCCGGCGAAGAGGACGGCGCGCGGGCGGCCGTCCGGTTCGAGCTGGGTGATCCCGGCCTCCGCGGCGTGCCGGACCGCGGTGCGGACCCGGGCGCCGGCCTCGGCGGCGCCGCGCAGGAGTCCGCGGCGGTCGACCCTGGCGAGGGCCTCGGGGGCGTCGAGCAGCGTTTCGTCGAGCATGGTGTCAGCCTCCGGGACGGCCCGTGCGGGGCCTGGGGTGGGACCTATGCGGGGCGGCGGGCCTCGTCCACGAGGAGTACGGGGATGCCGTCGCGGATCGGGTAGGCGAGGCCGCAGTCCGATCCGGTGCAGAGCAGCTCGGCGTCCGCCTCCTTGAGGGGGGCGTGGCAGGCCGGGCAGGCGAGGATCTCCAGGAGGCCGGCTTCGAGCGGCATGGGGTGTCCCTTCGGCGGTGTGAATGTGTGCGCGTGTGGCCTGGTCAGCGTACCGCCGGGGGCGGTGGCTCGGCTGCTCGGACGGGGGTCCCGTTTCGTGTGTGGCCCTGGTCAGGCCCTGATGATCGCCAGGACCTCGTCGCGGATCCTGGTCATCGTGGCTTCGTCCCTGGCCTCCGCGTTGAGCCGGAGGAGGGGCTCGGTGTTGGACGGGCGGACGTTGAACCACCAGTCCGCGGAGGTGATCGTCAGGCCGTCGAGCTCGTCGTGCGTGATGCCGTCCCGGCCGGCGTACTCGGTCTTGATCGCGGCGAGGCGGGCGCGCTGGTCGTCGACCGTGGAGTTGATCTCTCCGGAGCCCGAGTAGCGGTCGTACTCGGCGACGAGGGCGGACAGGGCGCCGCTCTGGCCGCCGAGGGCGGCGAGGACGTGGAGCGCGGCGAGCATGCCCGTGTCCGCGTTCCAGAAGTCGCGGAAGTAGTAGTGCGCCGAGTGCTCGCCGCCGAAGATCGCTCCGGAGGTGGCCATCTCCTGCTTGATGAAGGAGTGGCCCACGCGTGTGCGGACCGGTGTGCCGCCGTGCTCCTTCACCACCTCGGGGACGGACCAGGAGGTGATCAGGTTGTGGATGATCGTGCCCGTGCCGCCGTTCCTCGCCAGTTCGCGGGAGGCGACGAGTGCGGTGACGGCGGACGGGGAGACGGGGTCGCCGTGCTCGTCGACGACGAAGCAGCGGTCCGCGTCGCCGTCGAAGGCGAGGCCGAGGTCGGCGCCCTCTTCGCGGACGCGTTCTTGGAGGTCCACGAGGTTCGCCGGGTCGAGCGGGTTGGCCTCGTGGTTGGGGAAGGTGCCGTCGAGCTCGAAGTACATCGGGACGAGGTCGAGGGGCAGGCCCGCGAAGACGGTCGGGACGGTGTGTCCGCCCATGCCGTTGCCCGCGTCGACGACGACCTTCAGGGGGCGGATCTCCGTGAGGTCGACGAGGGAGCGCAGGTAGGCCGCGTAGTCGTCGAGGGTGTCGCGCCGGGTGAGGGTGCCCGCCTTCGTGGCGGGGTCGGGGACGCCCGTCTCCAGCCACTTCTCGGCCAGTTCGCGGATCTCTGCCAGGCCCGTGTCCTGTCCGACGGGGGCGGCGCCGGCGCGGCACATCTTGATGCCGTTGTACCGGGCCGGGTTGTGCGAGGCAGTGAACATGGCGCCGGGCAGGCCGAGCGCGCCCGACGCGTAGTACAGCTGGTCGGTGGAGCACAGGCCGATCTCGGTCACGTCGGCGCCGAGGGCGGCGGCGCCGCGCGCGAAGGCCCGGGAGAGGCCGGGTGACGAGGGCCGCATGTCGTGTCCGACGACGATGGCCTCGGCGTCCGTGACGCGCACGAAGGCGGCGCCGAACAGCTCGGCGAGGTGCTCGTCCCACTGGTCCGGGACCACCCCGCGTACGTCGTACGCCTTGACGATCTGCGACAGATCAGCAGCCACGGTCACCCAACTCTCCTGAAGTCCGCTTCGGACAGCACAAACTACCCGTACGGACTGACAGACAGCGGTCAGGGCAGCATCCAGCCGAGGACCGCGGAGCTCTGCGCCATCACGATCAGGCACATCACGAGCAGCAGTCCCACGCTCCACGGCAGCACCTTGCGCAACAGGTCCCCCTCCTTGCCCGCGAGCCCGACGGCGGCGCACGCGATGGTGAGGTTCTGCGGCGAGATCATCTTGCCGAGGACGCCGCCGGAGCTGTTCGCGGCGGCGAGCAGTTCGGGTGACAGGCCCGACTGCTGGGCGGCGGTGACCTGGAGTGCGCCGAACAGGGCGTTGGCGGAGGTGTCGGATCCGGAGACGGCGACGCCGAACCAGCCGAGTACGGGCGACAGGAACGCGAGGCCCGCACCGGCCGCGGCGACGAAGTGCCCGATGGTGGCGGCCTGCCCGGAGAGGTTCATGACGTAGGCGAGGGCCAGGACGCTGGTCACGGTGAGGATCGCGAAGCGCAGTTCGTACACGGTCGCCAACCACTCGCGTACGGCCACGCGCGCGTGGACACCGATGACGGCGGCCGTGATCACGCCGGCGAGAAGGACGAGGGTGCCGCCGGTGGAGACGAGCGGCAGGGTGAAGACGTTGCCGCCGACGGGCTTGCCCTCAGGGTTCGCGACGTTCAGGAAGGGCCAGTCGAAGACGCGGGTCGCCTGGGCGATCCAGTCCTTGACCGCGGGGATCTGCGCGATCGAGAAGATGACGACGATGAGCGCGTACGGGGCGTAGGCGCGCAGGACCTCGGGCCGCGGGTCGTCCTGGTCGAGCTCCTCGCTGCGCACGCCGGTCAGGACGGCGGCGCGCACGGGTTCGGCGGCGGGCCTGCGCGCGTGCGGCACGGCGACGAGGGCGCCCGCGCCGATGAGCGCGGCCCCGATGTCGGCGAGCTGTGCGGAGACGTAGTTCGAGGCGGCGAACTGGGCGGCGGCGAAGGCGACTCCGCAGGCGAGGGCGGGGATCCAGGTCTCGCGCAGGCCGCGCCGCCCGTCCACGAGCCAGACGAGGATGAGCGGCACCAGCAGGGCGAGCAGCGGTGTCTGACGGCCCACCACGGAGGCGACCGAGTCGAGCGGGAGCCCGGTCACCTGGGCGAGGGTGACGACGGGGGTGCCCATCGCGCCGAAGGCCACGGGCGCGGTGTTGGCGACGAGGGCGACGACGGCCGCCTTCACGGGGTCGAAGCCGAGCGCGACGAGCATCACGGAGCAGATCGCGACGGGCGCCCCGAATCCGGCGAGTGCCTCCAGCAGGGCGCCGAAGCAGAACGCGATGACGAGGGCCTGGATGCGCGGGTCGTCGGACAGCCGTCCGAAGGAGCGGCGCAGGATGTCGAAGTGCCGGGTGCGGACGGTCATCCGGTACACCCACAGGGCGTTGACGACGATCCACATGATGGGGAAGAGCCCGAACAGCACGCCCTGCGCGGCGCTCGACACGGTCTGGCCGACGGGCATCCCGTAGGCGATGCAGGCGACGAGGGCGGCCACGGCGAGCCCGATGAGGCCCGCGAGGTGGGCCTTCATGCGGACGGCGCCGAGCAGGACGAGCACGGTGACCAGGGGCAGGGTCGCGACGAGTGCGGACAGACCGAGCGATCCGGCCACCGGTTCAAGCTGCTGGACGAACACGGGCGCCTCCCGGGGCTCTGGGTGGCGAAATTGTTGTGTCCGCAACAAACTCAGGTCAATGAGTGGGACGAAGGAGATTCCGTAAAGGGGAAACCGAAGTCCGAATCCGGCCGCCGATCCGGCTGCCGGGTGGGGTCCGGCTCAGTTGTCCGGCGAGCGCAGTACCCGAAGATGGCCGCGGCGTGCGACTTCCATCGGGTCCGCCGTGCGGGGGCCGGAGCCGCCCGCCTCGGCCGCGCGCTCCTGCGGGCGGGCCGCCTCACGCACGGCGTTCGCCAGAGCCTCCAGATCGTCGCCGCTGGGGCGCGAGGGGCCGGAGGTGTCGGCGAGCCGGACGACCTCCCACCCGCGCGGGGCGGTGAGGCGCTCGGAGTGCTCGGCGCACAGGTCGTAGCAGTGGGGTTCGGCGTAGGTGGCGAGGGGGCCGAGGACCGCGGTCGAGTCGGCGTAGACGTACGTCAGCGTCGCGACGGCGGGACGGCCGCAGGCGGTGCGCGAACAGCGACGTACAGGGCTCACAGCGTTGGACGGTACCGCACTCTTGAGCGGGCCGCGACGACTCCCCGGGAGGTCACCCCACCGTGTCGTGGCGCGCGGCGGCGCACACGGGGTTCCGGGAGCGCGCCGCTGACCTGCGCGGACCGGGGGTGGTGCGCCCCGCGTCCCCGGTACGCACGGTCACCAGTCGGGGCAAATACCGACAGGAGCCGCGAGGTCACCGGTCCGGGAGGGATGCCGAATCGGGCCCAAGTTTGGCTTGATCGGTCAGGAAGCGACATGCCGGTTCCGTGCGGGCCACCGCGGGCGGGTGCGTCCGCGGGAGGTCTACGCTGCGTCAGTGATGGAGAACCCCGTACCGCCCCCCGCCGCAGAGCCGAAGCCTCCCCGCCGCCGCGACCGGCACGGCAGGGGCATGCGAGGGCCCGTCGCCCCTCCTCAGGTCCCGCTCTCCGCGAGCCGGGCCGCGGGGTTCGCGGATCTGGTGCAGGACTCCGTGGAGCGGCTCGAGCGGCGCTTCCCGCAGCTCGCCGACATCGATTTCCTCATCCTCGACGTGCCCTCGGTGGGCACGGCCGGCGAGGGCTGGAGCGACGAGTCGGTGCCCCTGGGGTCCACGATCGCGGCGCGCGAGGGGCACCCCGCGCGCGTGGTCGTCTACCGCCGCCCGGTCGAGATCCGCACCAAGGGCCGCGACGAGCGCGCGGCCCTGGTGCACGAGGTCGTGGTCGAGCAGGTCGCCGAACTCCTCGGCCTGTCACCGGAGACGGTGGATCCGCGCTACGGCGACGAGGAGTGACCCGGCGGACCGGGTCACTCCGGGATCACTTCTGCAGCACCGACAGGTCCTGGTCCGCGTGCGGCACCGAGACCGTCCCCCGGTCGTCCGGGAGCGTCTGGACCGTGAACATGGGGACGCCGGGGACGTCCGCGTCGGACACGTCCAGCATCCGCGAGCCGTAGACCTCCCCGCCCGACACCTGCTCCACCGTCAGCGCGTACGACCCCTTGAGCCCGGCCGGGACCGGCGGCCGCACGGACATCGTCGTGCCGCCCTTCACGGTGTACGTCTTCGTGACCGGGGTCCCGCCCTCGGTGCCCGCCGACGCCGTCACCTTGACCGTGCCCGCCGCGCCCGGGGCCGTCAGCGACAGCGTCGAGCCCTTCGCGCGGTTGTCGGCGACGGTCGCCCGCGCGCCGACGGGCCGGGTCGCCGGGATGAAGGCCGATTCCTGGTCGGCGCCCTTGCCGCGCACGACGCGCAGGGCGGCCACGACCGGGGCCGAGTCGCCCGTGGGCGTCAGGACGAGGGAGCCGGCCTCGCCGCGCGTCACGTCGCCGAGGTCGACGGCGGCCGTCATCCCCGACTTCACGTGCAGGCTCTCGTGCCCGGCCGGGGTGATGCGGCCGGTCGGGGAGGCCAGCTGGACCTTCAGGTCCGCGTCGTTGTCGCCGGGCGTGAAGGCGACCAGGCGCACGCTCGTGGCGTCCTTCGGGATGCCGGGCAGGACGACCGTGCCCGCGGGGTCCGCGGACGCCGGCAGCCAGTCGCCGCCGAGCTTGTCGTCCGCGGCGAGGACCGCGGCGGCCACCCGGCCGCTGCGGGCCGTCACATGGAGCGTGACGTTCGTCTGCGGCTTGTCGGTGAGGGTGGACAGCAGGACCGGCACGCTGGAGTGCGGCTGGACCTGGATGCCCTCGCCCACATCGGACTTGATGGCGCCGTTCGCCCCGTACAGCTGGACGTCGACGACGGCCGCCGAGTCGTCCGGGTTGGTGAGGTGGATGTAGTCACTGCGCTCCTTGGCGGTGGAGGCGCCCGGGAACCAGAAGTCCGTGTCCGGCGCCGAGCAGTTCACCCCCAGGAGGCCGCGGCCGGTGCCGGCGGCCACCTCCGTCGTCTGCTGCACGGTCCAGCCGGGCGCGAGATTCCCGTCGGCGCTCCCCACGAGCGCGGGCGACTCGGCGCCCGACGACTCACCCGCGACGGGCTTGCCCGGCTTCAGCGGGGACAGCACCGGCTTGTCGGCCTTGCCCTTGCCCTTGCCCTTGCCGCTCCCGGCGCCGTCCGTCAACTCGCGCGTGGCCGACGACAGGGCGGCCTTGCCGGAACTGCCCGACCCCTCCGAGGCGGGTGTGTACGAGGTGTACGCGGTCTCGGCGAGGTCCGACGTGCTCGGCGCGGGGCACAGCAGGCTGGAGCGCTCCACCGGCAGCCGCGCGGCCGCCTTCGCGGAGTCGCCGTCGTCGCCGGGCGCGGTGGCCGCCGCGAAACCGGTGACGGCCGCGAGGGCCGCGGCCGCGGCGATCAGGGACAGGGTGGTGCGGTTCACTGCTGGCTCCCGTCGGGGCGCTCACTGTCGGTGCCGTGCGGCGGCTGCGCGGGCGGCTGCGGCTGCTCGTACGAGGCGTCGTAGGCCTGCTGCCCGTACTGCTGCTGGGCGTCGTACGTGCCCCCGTAGGCGTACGGGTCGTACTGGCCGGCCTGGTAGGGGTCCGCCTGATAGGGATCCGCCTGCTGGTTCGGGTCGTACGTGCCCTGGTAGGCGCCGCCCTGGTACTGCTGCTGATCGCCCGCGGCGTACTGGCCGTAGTCGGCGGCCGCGTACGTGGGGGTGTCCCACTCGCCGTACGTCGGCTGGTGCGGCACACCGGCCGCGGCGAGCTCCTCCTCCGAGGGCGGCGGCGGTACCGCGCCGTCCGTGCCCTCGGCCGTGGCCTGTTCGGCCTCCGCCTGGGCGCGCAGACGGCGGGCCCTGCGGCCCTCGCCCTCGACGGCCTGCGCGGGCACGACGGGCTCCTCGGGGAGGTCGTCGTCCACGTCCCTGCGCCTGCCCGGCAGGGCGAGCACCACGAGGACGAGAGCGAGCGCGCCCTGCGCCCACAGCCAGGCCGCGTGCGAGATGGGCGCGTCGAACGTGACGTCCAGGCGGCCGCCCGTGGCGGGCAGTTCGAAGCCCTGCGCCCAGCCGTCGACGGTCGTCTTCGTCAGGGGCGCGCCGTCCAGCGTCGCCGTCCAGCCCTCGTCGGCCGTGTCGGCGAGGCGCAGGACGCGGCCGGCCTTGCCCTCGGGGATCTTCGTGTGGAGTTCGACGGGGCCCGCGGCGACGGCCTGCGGCTCGTCGGACCCGGACACGATCGCGGCGCGGGAGACCTGCCGGTCCACGCGCCACAGGGCGGTGCCGTCCTGCTGGCTGAGCCGGGACAGGCCGGGCGTGGAGTCGAGGACGCGGCTCATCTGCCGGGGCGCGCCCGCGCGTACGAGGACGTAGCGCACGGCGAATCCGCCGAGCTGGTCGGCCTGGTCGGCGCCGGAGCCGGCGACGAGGTTGGCGACGACCTTGTCGAGCTTCTTGTTGCTGCCGCCCGCCTCGGTCAGTTCGGCGTCACCGAGGCGCGCGCCGGCGCCGCGCACCAGGGTGTACGACACCCTGGCGGCCGAATCGCTGTCCATGACGAGGGTGCGGGCCTGGTCCTGGGTGTCGCTCTCCTCGGCGACGAACGCGGGCACCTGGGTGGGGTCACGGCGTTCCAGGGGGCCGTCGGCCCCGCGGATCATCCAGCCCGCCGCGGCGAGGAGCGGTCCGGCCACCGCGGCGAACGCGATGAGGGCCGCCACCGGCTGCCGCCAGCCGAAGCTCTGCTCGGCCACGCGCGAGCGTGCCCCGTCGGCGCCGAGCACGGCGGCGGCGAGGAGGGCGATGCCGTAGACGAGGGTCGCGGGCCCGGCCCAGGCCGAGCTGTTCGACAGGGCCGCGAAGACCAGGGCCACCAGGGCGATCGCCCACGCGGTGAGGACGGCGAGGCGGCGCTCGGTGCGCAGGAGCGCGGCGAGCCCGGCGAGGACGATGCCGATGAGCAGCAGTCCGCCGAGGGTGCCGGAGCCGCCGGGCGAGGCGCCGAGCAGGCCGAGCGCGGACGCCGACCCCTTCCCGTAAGGGAGGCCCGCCTCCTTGAAGAAGCCGAACGGAAGCAGCGTCAGCGACCAGGGCGCGAGGATCAGGAGCGGGGTGCCGAGCCCGGCCAGGAAGCGGAGCCCGTACGCGGTGATGTCGCCGCGGCGGACCGCGAGGAGCGCGATGCCGAGGACGAGCGCGATCGGCCACACGATGGGCGTGAAGGCCGTCGTGACGGTCAGCAGGAGGGCGTACGCCCAGGTGGCGCGCCAGCTGCCGCGCGCCCCCGCGTGGTTCATCAAGCCGCTCGCGGACAACCCCGCGCGCGCGATGAGCGGCAGCAGGATCGCAAGGACCGCGGTGCCGATCCGGCCGCCGGCGAGCGCGCCGGTGGCGGCGGGCAGGAAGGCGTACGCGACCGAGGCCCACGCGCGCAGCAGGCGCGAGGTGACCAGGGGCCGGGAGGCGAAGTAGGCGGTGAAGCCGGCGAGCGGCACCGAGCAGACGAGGAGCACGGTGACGGCGAGTCCGGTCGAGCCGAACAGGAGCGTGGAGAACGCGGCGACGAGCGCCAGGTACGGCGGCGCGGACTGGGTGCCGCCCGTGCCGGCCGCGTGCCAGCCGTCGAGATAGCGCGACCACAGGGCGGACGCGTCACCCGGAGCGGGCAGCAGCGCGCCGCCCGCGAGCGCCCCGCCGCCGAGCAGGGCGCGGCAGGCGATGAGCGACACGAACAGCAGCACCACGAAGAGCATCGGTCCCGGCTTGCGGGCGATGCGCTTGAGACGGGCGAACTGCTCGATCTCCAGGAAGTCCGCGTCGTCGCCGCCGGGGCCGGACTCGACGGCGCTGCCGTGCCGTCCCGCGGCGTTGATCTCGGGGTCGGACGCGCCGAAGAGGCTGCCCGCGACCTGCTCGACGGTGAGCCGGACCGTGGCGCCCGGCGGCGGGAAGAGCGGCCGCAGCTCCTTGGCGTCGACCACTCCCTTGCCGCGCCTGCGGCGGGCCGCGAGGATCCGCTCGGGCCGTAGCAGGGTGCCGAGGAGTCCGGTGATCTCGTCGAGCGCCTGGCCGGGAACCTTGCCGACGAGGTACGCGAGGGTACGCGCGAGCGTGCCGATGACGAGGCGCAGGAGCACCCAGGGCAGCACGGCCGTAGGGGCGTTGACGAGCAGGGTGTAGACGGCGCCGGCCTTGTCGACCTTGTGCGGGGACGTCGCCGTGCGGCCCACGCAGTCGACGGTGCGGCGCTCGCGCGAGGAGGCCTCCGCGTGGCGGACTACGGCGTCGGGGGCGATGACTACGCGGTGTCCGGCGGCCTGGGCGCGCCAGCACAGGTCGACGTCGTCGCGCATGAGGGGCAGCCTGCGGTCGAACCCGCCGAGCTGTTCGAAGACATCGCGCCGGATCAGCATGCCGGCGGTGGACACGGACAGGACGGGTCGGACGTGGTCGTGCTGCCCCTGGTCCTGCTCGCGGCGGTCGAGGCCGGTCCAGCGGCGCCCCGAGTTGGCGATGGAGACGCCGACCTCCAGGAGCTGCCTGCGGTCGTACCAGCCGAGGAGCTTGGGTCCGACGACGGCGACCTCGTTGCCGATCTCGCGCTCGTTCTCGACGACGCGCAGGAGTTCGGCGAGCGCGTCGGGCTCGGGCGCGCAGTCGTCGTGCAGGAGCCACAGCCACTGCTCGGGCTCGCCGTGCGGCAGCTCCGGCATGTCGTAGGCGTCGTCGCGCCAGCTCCGGCTGACGGGGTCCCAGCCACTGGGGCGCTTGAGGTACGGCAGCTCCTCCGGGGTCAGCACTCCCGCGGTGCGCGCCGCTTCGTCGACGGCCTGGCCGAAGCCGGTACGGCGGGCCAGATGGAGAACGCGCTCGTCGCCGATCGCGTCGGCGATCAGCGTGGCGGAGGCGTCCGCGCTGCCGGTGTCGGCGGCTACGGCGTTCTGTACGGGGCGCTCCTGGCCGAGCAGTCCTGACAGGACGTCGGGCAGCCAGCGTGCTCCGTCGTGGGAGACGAGCACGGCGGTGACGACGTGTCTGGGGAACTCGGGTGGCCTGGTCGGGTCTGGCCCTGCGGCGTGCCCCGGGTTGAACGCGGCTGCGGCAGTGTCGAATTGGCCTGCCGAATGGCTGTGCACGGACATCGAGGTACGGGCCCCGGTTCGTTGGACTGCGGTGGACGCCTGTGCCCTGCGGGGGCGCTGGGTCGTCTCGGACGGGGCCCCACACTAACGGCTGACAACAACGGCGGCCCGCCCCCTGTGGACAACCCAGGGCGACGGGCCGATCGCTACGCGGAAAAGAGTCTGCGGAAAGAGTCTTCGGACGGCGTCCTTGTCGCGGTCCTCGGTGCGGCCCCGGCTCTGGTCGCGCTGCGGGCCTCGGTGCGGGGCTTCGTACGGTCTTGCGGCGTTCTGCGGCGTCGCGGCGTTCCGCGGTGTTGCGGCGTTCCGCAGACTTTGCCTCCTCAGACCGCGGCCTTCTTCAGACGGCGCCGCTCCCGCTCGGAGAGGCCGCCCCAGATGCCGAACCGCTCGTCGTTGGCGAGTGCGTACTCGAGGCACTCGGACCTGACCTCGCAGGCGAGGCAGACCTTCTTGGCCTCCCGGGTGGAGCCGCCCTTCTCCGGGAAGAAGGACTCGGGGTCGGTCTGGGCGCACAGCGCGCGCTCCTGCCAGCCGAGTTCCTCTTCCGCGTCCTCGACCAGCAGTTGCTGAAACGACTCGGTCATAGTGCGCCCCTCGTCCGTCTGTGCGTCCCCGTGATGCTGCCGCTACCGATTTCGGCTGAACGACACGAGTGAAATTACAAGTGTGCCGATCCGGGCCAGTCAAGCCGAGATCTGCTATTGGGTCCCTTATTCACTCTGCGGAACCAAGGGTATGCGGAAAGTGTTCAAATCGGCCTAAACCTTGACACTTGCCAGAGGCCCATCCCGGCCGCCACCCCCCGCAAGAGCTCCGGCAGACCTCACGCGGACCTCCGCAAGGAAGGACGCCTCGGGCATTGATCCCGTTCCGGGAGCGGCGCCGGAGCGTTCCGGATCACATTCGGATCACGGGAGCGCGACGGCGTTTGTGCGCCCGGTTGATGCGCCATGTGTCCCGGCCGGAACCTGAACAAACCTTTCGCCTGGCAGGGCAACCGGATGAGGTGAAACATATCCCACAATCCGGACACCTAGTTGACAGAGGAGGAATGAACCGGTGTCCTGGTGGGCATGCTCGCGAACTTGGCGCTTTCCGTGACCCGACCCGGGTCCCTCGGTGCTGCCCACGCGCGCTGTTGCTGTTGCTGTCCCAGCTGTTGAGCCCACCGCGCTCCGGCTGAATCCCCTCGCTTCACCGCGCTCCACTCCCCCGGCAGTTCGTCCGCGCCGGGCGCCGTCCAGCGACATCCCCAGCACACCGCACCCCGCCGAGGAATCCCCATACCCATGAACAGCAACAGCGACCTGCAGATCGCCGGCGACATCCTCGAAGTACCCCACCTGCTCCAGCCCGCGCGCGAGCACCCGGCCACCGTCGCCGAGTTCGCCGGCCTGGCCCGCACCATCGCCGCCGACCGCGGCCGGTGGGAACACCTCGTCGAGTACGACGCCACCAGCCGCTGGTACCACCGCCTGCAGACGGGCCCCGGCTACGAGGTCTGGCTCCTGTCCTGGGTGCCCGGACAGGGCAGCGGACTGCACGACCACGGCCGCTCATCCGGGATACTGACCGTCCTCCAGGGTGAGTTGACGGAGCGTTCGGAGCGCGGCTCCCGCACCCTCGCGCCCGGCGCACAGCGCGTCTTCGCCCCCGGCTACGTCCACGAGGTCGTCAACGACGCGCTGGAACCCGCCGTCAGCCTCCACGTGTACTACCCGGGCCTCACCGAGATGCCCATGCACGCCCCCCGCTGCGTCAGCGACGCCACGCAGGATGCCGTGACCGCCTGACGGACTGTCGTACCCGCCTGCGATGCTGGGCACATGCGCATTGTGGTTCTGGCAGGCGGCATCGGTGGTGCCCGGTTCCTTCGCGGTCTCAAGCAGGCGGCACCGGACGACGCGGTCATCACGGTCATCGGCAACACCGGCGACGACATCCATCTCTTCGGCCTGAAGGTCTGTCCCGACCTCGACACGGTGATGTACACGCTCGGCGGCGGCATCAACGAGGAGCAGGGCTGGGGACGCACGGACGAGACGTACCGGGTCAAGGAGGAGCTCGCCGCGTACGGGGTGGGGCCCGAGTGGTTCGGTCTCGGCGACCGGGACTTCGCGACCCACATCGTCCGTACGCAGATGCTGGACGCCGGCTATCCGCTCAGCGCGGTCACCGAGGCGCTGTGCGAGCGCTGGAAGCCCGGTGTGCGGCTCATCCCGATGTCCGACGACCGCATCGAGACCCATGTGGCGGTGACCTTGGACGGGGAGCGCCGGGCCGTGCACTTCCAGGAGTACTGGGTGAAGCTGCGGGCCTCCGTGGACGCGCACGCGGTGGTGCCCGTCGGCGCCGAGCAGGCCAAGCCCGCGCCGGGTGTCCTGGAGGCCATCGCCGAGGCGGACGTCATCCTCTTCCCGCCGTCCAACCCCGTCGTCAGCGTCGGGACCATCCTCGCCGTGCCCGGCATTCGCGAGGCCATCGCCGAAGCCGGTGTGCCCGTCGTCGGGCTCTCGCCCATCGTCGGGGACGCGCCCGTGCGCGGCATGGCCGACAAGGTCCTCGCCGCCGTGGGCGTCGACTCGACGGCCGCCGCGGTCGCCGAGCACTACGGGTCGGGGCTGCTCGACGGGTGGCTCGTCGACACGGTGGACGCGGGCACGGTGGAGCGCGTCGAGGCGGCGGGCATCCGCTGCCGCGCGGTGCCGCTGATGATGTCCGACCTGGACGCGACGACGCAGATGGCGCGTGAGGCGCTCACGCTCGCGGAGGAGGTCCGCGCGTGAGTGACGCTCCCTCCTTCCGCGCCTGGGCGCTCCCCGGCCTCCCCGAGGTCCGCGAGGGCGACGACCTCGCCAAGCTGATCGCCACCGCCGAGCCCGGCCTCGTCGACGGGGACGTCCTGCTCGTCACCTCGAAGATCGTCAGCAAGGCCGAGGGCCGGATCGTCGAGGCGACCGACCGCGAGGCGGCCATAGACGCCGAGACCGTACGGGTCGTCGCGCGCCGTGGCACCCTGCGCATCGTCGAGAACAAGCTGGGCCTGGTCATGGCCGCGGCCGGCGTCGACGCGTCGAACACGCCCGCGGGCACCGTGCTGCTGCTCCCGGAGGACCCCGACGCGTCGGCCGCGGCGATCCGGGACGGGCTGCGGGACGCGCTCGGCGTGGACGTCGGGGTCGTCGTCACGGACACCTTCGGCCGCCCCTGGCGCAACGGCCTGACCGATGTCGCCATCGGCGCCGCGGGCGTGCACGTCCTCGACGACCTGCGCGGCGGCACGGACGCGTACGGCAATCCGCTCAGCGCCACCGTCGTCGCCACGGCGGACGAACTGGCCGCCGCCGGGGACCTGGTGAAGGGCAAGGCGGCCGGGCTGCCCGTCGCCGTCGTGCGCGGGCTCGCGCACGTGGTGGGCGAGGGCACCGGCGCGCGTGAGCTGGTGCGCGTCGCGCGTGACGACATGTTCCGGCTCGGCACGTCCGAGGCCGTACGGGAGGCCGTGACCCAGCGGCGTACGGTGCGGGCGTTCACGGACGAGCCGGTCGACCCGGGAGCCGTACGGCGTGCGGTCGCCGCGGCCGTGACCGCGCCCGCCCCGCACCACACGACGCCGTGGCGGTTCGTGCTTCTGGAGTCCGAGGAATCCCGGGTCCGGCTGCTCGACGCGATGCGGGACGCGTGGATCGAGGACCTGCGGCGCGACGGCAAGAGCGAGGAGTCCGTCGCCAAGCGCGTGCGCCGCGGTGACGTGCTGCGTCAGGCGCCGTATCTGGTCGTGCCGTGCATGGTGATGGACGGGTCGCACACGTACGGGCACGCGCGACGGGACGCCGCCGAGCGGGAGATGTTCGTGGTCGCGGCCGGTGCGGGCGTGCAGAACTTCCTGGTCGCGCTCGCCGGTGAGCGGCTCGGCTCCGCGTGGGTGTCGTCGACGATGTTCTGCCGCGACGTCGTGCGCGAGGTGCTCGGGCTTCCGCAGGAGTGGGACCCGATGGGCGCCGTGGCCGTGGGGCACGCGGCCGCCGCCCCCGCCGAGCGCCCGGCGCGTGACGCCGGTGACTTCGTGGTCGTGCGCTAGAAGGCGGTGCGCCAGAAGGCCGCGCGCGGGAAAGCCGTGTGCTGGAAGGCCATGTGCTGGAAGGCCGCGCGCGGGAAGGCCATGTGCTGGAAGGCGGCGCGCGGGAAGGCCATGTGCTGGAAGGTCGTGCGCGGGAACAGCGGCTACCAGTCGGCGATGTTCGTGCGGCGCATCTTCGGCTGTCTGCGCGGAGGTGTGCGGCCGCTGAGGAGGATGAGGCGGGCCGCGCGGTGGCGCTGGCCCTGCTCCTCGTACGGGGCGAGGAGCCGCAGCATCTCCGCGTCGTCGGCGTCGCGGTTGCCGGCGAGGGCGTAGCCGACGATGCCGGGCAGGTGGACGTCTCCGGTCGTCACGGCGTCTGCGGCGCCGTTGCTGCGCTGGACCGTCTCGGCGGAGGTCCAGGGTCCGATGCCGGGGATCAGTTCGAGGCGGGCGCGGGCGTCGGCCGGGGTCATCGCCGCGGCCTCCTCCATGCGCCGGGCCACCTTCACGGCCCGCAGGACGGTCGAGGCCCGCTTGTTGTCGACGCCCGCGCGGTGCCACTCCCAGGACGGGATGAGCGACCAGGCGCGCGGCTCCGGCATGACGTGGAGGCCGAGTCCGGCGGTGGGGCCGGGCGCCGGGGTGCCGTACGTACGGAGCAGGATGCGCCAGGCGCGGTACGCCTCCTCCGTCGTGATCTTCTGTTCCAGGATCGACGGGATCAGCGATTCCATGACCAGACCCGTACGCAGCAGGCGCAGTCCCGGCCGGTGGTGGTGGGCGTGGGCGAGAAGCCTGTGGCGCGGCTCGAACGCCTCGGGCTCGTCCAACTCGCCGAGAAGTTGCGGGAGTTGAGCGAGAAGCCAGGTCGCACCCGGGCCCCATGCCTGCGCCTCGACGACTCCGCCGCGCAGGGCCACGCGCAGCGTGCCGGGGCCTTCGGGGGTGCGGGTGGCCCGCCAGACCGAGCCGTCCGGTGTGACGCGGAAGGCGGGGTCGGCGGGCCCTCGGCGCAGCGGGCCCAGGGTCAGGCCCAGGTCGAACGGGCCGTTGGGGGTCCAGCGACGGGTGTGCGCCGCGGTCGCCGGGCCCGGAACGAGGGCTCGGGGCACGACGGCCCTGGGCACGCCGGTCTCGCCGCCGCGCACCGTGGTGCGCGTGGGGCGGGGGGCGTATCGGCCGGCCAAGGGGTCCTCGTCGGGTGGTGGGGTGCTCCTTGCAGCGTAGGGGGTCGGGCGCGCCGGCCCCTACCGGTCCGGGGAGACGACCCGGACCGGTCCCGGGGAGATGCCCCCTGCCGGTCCGAAGAACCGGCCCCTACTGGTCCGAGGAGAAGCGCACCGCCGCCGCCGGGATGCGGGCGTCGCACCAGATCCGTACGCCCGACTGGAGTTCGTTGTCCGCGCCGACCGTCGCGCCGTCGCCGATCACCGCGCCCGTCAGGACCGTGCGGGCGCCCACGTGGGCGCCGCGGCCGATCAGGGAGTCGGTGACGACCGCGCCCGCCTCGACCGTCGCGCCCGCGAGGATCGCGCTGCCCGAGATGCGGGCGCCCTCGCCGACCGTCGCATCCTCGCAGACGACCGTGCCGTCCGTGAGCTTCGCGCCGGGGGCGACGGAGGCGGTGGGCAGCGTGAGGCTGTCGCCGCGCCGGCCGGGGACCGCGGGGGACGGCGCGCGCCCGAGGACGAGGTCGGCGGAGCCGCGCACGAAGGCCTGAGGGGTGCCCAGGTCCAGCCAGTACGTGGAGTCGACCATGCCCTGGAGATGGGCGCCGGACGCGAGCAGGTCGGGGAACGTCTCGCGTTCCACGGAGACGGGACGGCCCGTCGGGATCGTGTCGATGACCGAGCGGCGGAACACGTAGGCGCCCGCGTTGATCTGGTCGGTGACGATCTCCTCGGGCGTCTGGGGCTTCTCCAGGAAGGCCTGGACCCGGCCCGTCGCGTCCGTGGGGACGAGGCCGAACGCCCGCGGGTCCTCGACCCGGGACAGGTGCAGGGAGACGTCCGCGCCGGTGGTCTCGTGCTCGTGCACCAGGGCGCGGATGTCGAGGCCGGTGAGGATGTCGCCGTTGAAGATGAGGACCGGGTCGTCGGGTCCCGAGTGGAGCCGGGACGCGACGTTGCGGATCGCGCCGCCGGTGCCGAGGGGCTCCTCCTCGGTGACGTACTCCAGATGCAGTCCGAGGCGTGAGCCGTCGCCGAAGTACGGCTCGAAGACCTCGGCGAGATACGAGGTGGCGAGCACGATGTGCTCGACGCCCGCCGCTCTCGCCCGGGCCAGCTGGTGGGTGAGGAACGGGACGCCCGCCGCCGGGACCATCGGCTTGGGTGTGTTCACGGTGAGCGGTCGCAGTCGGGTGCCCTTGCCGCCGACCAGGAGGATCGCTTCTGTCACCTGTCGTCTCTGCTTCCTGCTGGGGCCGGTCGAACTGCCTTTCGGCCGGCCAGTGTATGCAGACTGTGCGGTGCGGCCGGGCGTCAGCGGCCCTGGAGACTGGCCGATGTGGACCGGGCGGTGCCGAGCTTGTTGTAGAGGAGGCGGCCCGGGCACTCGGTCGCGAAGCCGTCCCGGTGCCCCGAGATCACGTTCAGTCGTACGCTCTCTCCCTTGCCGTACAGATTGCCACCGGCTGACGTGAGATATGTCTTACCGCTCGGATTCACCCCGTACAGGCCAAGCTTCCAGGCCGTCAGGCGGGCGATGCCCTCCACCGCGGCGACCGGCGGCTTCGAGGATTCGAAGGTGCCGATCACCGCGACCCCCATGCTGTTCGTGTTGAACCCGAGGGTGTGGGCGCCCATGACCGGCTTCGCCACACCACCGGCACGGCCCTCGTAGATGTTGCCGCACTTGTCGACGAGGAAGTTGTAGCCGATGTCGCGCCATCCCATGCTCTTCACGTGGTAGCGGTAGATACCTCGGATGACCGAAGGGGCCTGTGAGCAGCTGTAGTTGTTGCCCGTGGCGCTGTGGTGCACGAAGGCCGCCTTGACCTTCGAGGTGTAGCTGAAGTTGCTCTCGCGCAGCGTCTCGTCGGCGCCCCAGCCCTTGCGCGTGACGATGCGCGGGCGGGGGCCGATGTAGGGGCTGGACTTCGCGTCGGCCTCGCCGCCGCGGGACTCGATCAGTTCGTTCTCGGTCTTCTTCTTGCCGAGGGCGGGGATGACGTCCGCGTCGAGCGGGGCCAGGTCCGCGTTGACGGCGGAGGCAGCCGCCGACTCCGCGGTCATCGCTCCGGCGCGGGGGACGTCGGCGGGGGCACCGCCGGGCGGGGGCTCCTTGCCGGGGTCGACCAGTTCGAGGCGCAGGCCCTTGGGCAGAGGGGCCTGAGCGGCGGAGTTCGCGGCGGATCCGGCGGGCGCGGTACCCCGGTGCGCCGGGGCGGCCTGGGGGCGCACGCGCACCTCGATGCCGTCGGAGGCGCCGACCCACAGCGGGGCCGTGGAACCGCGCAGCCGGCCCGAGTCGCTCTCGGCCGTGCCGGGGTCGGGGGCGTGATCGCCGTTGTGGGTCTCGACCTCCTGCCAGCCGGACCATCGGGCGCTGCCCGTGGCGCGCGTACGCACCTGGACGCGGCCCTCCAGCTCGGCCGCCGGGTCGTTCCAGACCACGCCCACGAGGGAGAAGGGGCGCACATCACGCTGGGTCAGCCCCTGTTCGCCCGGGGCGCGCAGGCCGCGGTCGCGGGGCAGGACGGACAGGGGCAGCGACTGGGTGCTGCCGGGTATGGCTTCGGCGGTCAGGGCCCTGGCGGCCGAAGGGGTCGTGGCTGCCCCGGCTCCGTAAGACAGGGCGAACGGAAGGGACAGGGCTGCCGCACACGCGACGCCGATCGAGGAAGCTAGGAATCCACGCATGTCAACGATCGTGGACATAGCTGTACATATCTGTCCATCGGGAAGTGTCATTGGTGGAAAGGGGAATTGACAGTCCATCGGGCCGACACGGCGTCGTGTTCCCCCGGTCGGCCGCATGACGCCACACGCCCGGCGTACTCTTGCGCCCGTGAACGCCACCGACCGCACCCCCGCCGACCTGCTGCGATCCGCGCTCGCCGCCGATCCAGGACGCCCACTGGTGACCTTCTACGACGACGCCACGGGCGAACGCGTCGAACTGTCCGTGGCCACCTTCGCCAACTGGGTGGCCAAGACCGCCAACCTCCTCCAGGGCGACCTCGCCGCACAGCCCGGCGACCGGCTCGCGCTGCTGCTGCCCGCGCACTGGCAGAGCGCCGTGTGGCTGCTCGCGTGCGCGTCGGTCGGGGTCGTCGCCGACGTCGACGGTGACCCGGCCGCCGCCGACCTCGTCGTCAGCGGCCCCGACTCGCTGGAGCGGGCGCGCGCCTGCTCCGGCGAGCGGGTGGCGCTCGCCCTGCGTCCGCTCGGCGGCCGCTTCCCGCAGCCTCCGGAGGGCTTCGCCGACTACGCGGTCGAGGTGCCGGGGCAGGGCGACCGGTTCGCCCCGTTCGCGCCGGTGGACCCGGAGGAGCCCGCGCTCGTCGTCGCGGGGGCCGAGCTCACGGGCGCCGAGGTCGTCGAGAAGGCGCGGGCCGACGCCACGGACCTCGGCCTGACGGGCCCCGGATCGCGCCTGCTGTCCGGACTCCCGTACGACACCTGGCGCGGCCTGAGCGCGGGCCTGTACGCGCCGCTCGCCACCGGCGGTTCCGTCGTCCTGTGCCGCCACCTCGACGGCCTGGACGAGGAGTCCCTGGCCAAGCGGGTGGACAACGAGCGGGTCTCGACGACCGCACGCTGAGACACCCGGGCGCCGGCGTCACCCGTTCGGCCCAGTCCACCCCTGGGCCACCGGGCCCCGGGCGGCGCGCCGGGCGATGGTCGAAGGGGCGCACCTGCGCACCGCCGTCGTCATGAGGGGTGGACTCACGTGACCGAACCCGCAGGCACGCCCCCGCAGCCGCGGCACCCCGGCGACGACGACACGGTGGGGCCGGTCACGCACGGGCCGGGCGCGGGTTCGTCCCCCACGGGCGCGGGCACGGCCCGGCGGCGCCGGCGCTGGCTGCGGTACACGGCGATCGGCGCCGGCGTCGTGGTGCTCGCCGCGGGCGGTACCGGATGGGCGGTCTACGAGAAGCTCCAGGGGAACATCACCGAGGACACCGACGCGGCCGCCGAGCTCGCCCGCTACGAGAAGGAGCGGCCCGCCTCGCTCGTGCACGGCGCGCAGAACATCCTGCTGATCGGCTCCGACTCGCGGGCCGGCGCCGCCAACCGCAAGTACGGCCGCGACTCGGGCACCCAGCGCTCGGACACGACGATCCTGCTGCACATATCCGCCGACCACAAAAGGGCCATCGCGGTCTCACTGCCCCGCGACCTGATGGTGGACATACCGAGCTGCCGCACGCACGAGGGCACCCGCAGCAGCTCCAAGTTCGCGATGTTCAACTACGCCTTCGAGCAGGGCGGTTCGGCCTGCACGATCCGTACGGTCGAGAAGCTCACCGGCATCCGCGTCGACCACCACATGGTCGTCGACTTCAGCGGGTTCAAGGACATGGTCGACGCCGTGGACGGCGTCGCGGTCTGCCTGAAGGAGCCCATGGACGACCGCGCGGCGCACCTGAAGCTGCCCGCGGGCAAGCAGACCCTCGACGGCGAGCAGGCCCTCGGCTACGTGCGGGCCCGCAAGAGCCTCGGCAACGGCAGCGACACCGCCCGGATGGACCGCCAGCAGCGGTTCCTCGGCGCCCTGGTGAACAAGGTGCAGAGCAACCGGGTGCTGCTCAACCCGACGAAGCTGTACCCCGTGCTCGACGCGGCCACCTCGTCCCTGACCACGGACCCCGGGCTCGCCAGTCTGCGCGGCCTCTACAACCTCGTACGCGGCATGCGGGACATTCCGACCGAACGCGTCCAATTCCTTACGGTGCCGCGGCGCAGTTACGTCTACAACGCCAACCGCGACCAGCTCGTCCAGCCCGCGGCCGAGAAGCTCTTCACGCAACTGCGTACCGACGCCCCCGTGGTGGTCGCCAAGAGGACGCCGAACGAAAGTGCCGCCAAGAGCTCCTCCGACGGCTCCGGCGAGGACAGCTCGGACACGGACAACATGGCGTACGAGCACGACGGATACGACGACGGGAAGCCCGGCGACCCCTCCGTTTCGTCCGGTTCCTCCGCCAGTCCGGCACCCACATTCCGCGGCAACACGGCCGCCCAGGATGCCTGCGGGTAAAGCGATACCCAAGGGGTTCGCGTCACGTCCAAAGAAATAGGACGGATTGCCCAGTTGTAGGGGAGTGGAATTTGTCACCGCCGTGGCTTGACGCTGAACTGGGCGGATAGTGTGAGCGATCCGGTGCACCCGGCCAACGACGGTCGCGCACTGATTACCGACTGACCGAGCGCCTTCTTGAGGGGGACAAGGCGCCGCGTGGCCCCGACGGAGGATGCAGACAACCGTGGACGCGCAAGGCCGTGGGCGGGCGGACAACATCGATCCCGCAGACCAGTGGGTACTCAACCCGAACACCGGCGATTACGAACTGCGACTGAACCCTTCCTCTGGGCAGTCGGCCGTACCCGGACCTCGCAGGTCTTCCCAACGCCCCACCGGGCAACGGGGACAGACCGGGCAGAACCGGCAGAACGGCAGGACCCGCGAGGAACAGGACAGCCGTGAGGTGCCCGGCCAGCGCAGGCGGCGGGCCCCGCAGCCGGAGCCGGCCAGCAGGCGCCGGTCCAAGAACAAGAAGAAGTCCAAGGGCAAGAAGGCGATCCTGTGGACGGGCGGCGTCATGGCCTTCGTCCTGGTGGCCGGCGCGGGCGGGGCGTATCTCTATCTGCGCCACCTCGACGGCAACATCAACAAGCAGGACGTCGTCGGCGCGAAGAACGGCTTCAGCAAGGACGAGGCGTTCAACATCCTGCTGATCGGCACGGACAAGCGCACCGGCAAGGGCAACGCGGGCTACGGCGACAAGAACAGCGTCGGCCACGCGGACACCAACATCCTGCTGCACGTGGCCAAGGACCGTTCGAACGCGACGGCGTTGAGCATCCCGCGCGACCTCATCACCGACATCCCGGACTGCAAGGTGAGGGAGGACGGGGTGGAGAAGACGATCACCGGAACGCCCGACACCCGCTTCAACACCAGCCTCGGCCAGAGCGGCCGGGACGCGGGCTGCACGA
Source organism: Streptomyces longhuiensis (assembly GCF_020616555.1). Lineage (NCBI taxonomy): Bacteria > Bacillati > Actinomycetota > Actinomycetes > Kitasatosporales > Streptomycetaceae > Streptomyces > Streptomyces longhuiensis. Next base: position 4,239,037 of record NZ_CP085173.1, read on the forward strand.
TGGCAACGGTCAAGGAGATCACGGGAGTCCAGCCCGACCACTTCATGATGGCCGACTTCAACGCCGTCAAGACGCTGACGACAGCGGTCGGCGGTGTGGACATCTGCCTCGCCAAGGACGTCGACGACCCCGACTCGCATCTGAAGCTCTCCAAGGGCAAGCACAACGTGAAGGGCGAGCAGGCTCTCGCGTTCGTGCGCACCCGCCACAGCTTCGGCAACCAGGGCGACCTGGACCGCATCCAGCAGCAGCAGCAGTTCCTCGGATCGCTGATGCGCAAGATGAGCTCCAGTGACACGCTCACCAGCCCGACCAAGCTGTCGAACCTGGCCGAGGCGGCGACCAAGGCGCTCACGGTGGACACCGGCATAGGAAGCCTCAGCGAGCTCAAGGACGTGGCCCTCGAACTGAAGAAGGTGCCGCCGAAGAACATCACCTTCACCACGCTGCCCGTGATCGACAACCCCGCCGAGAAGGTCCACGCGACGGTCGTCGTCAACCCGGCCAAGGCTGACCCGCTGTTCGCGATGATCCGCGACGACGTCTCCCTGACCGAGGTGGCGAAGGACAAGAAGGCGGCCAAGTCGAAGCAGGACGCGCTGCTCAAGGGCTCGCGCGCCGACGCCTCCGAGGTCCGGGTCGACATCTACAACGGCAGCGAGACCGTCGGCGCCGCGCAGACGACGCTGACCTGGCTGCAGAACACCGAGGGCGTCCTCAAGTCGAGCCAGCTGGGCAACGCGCCGAAGAAGCTGTCGAAGACGACGCTCGAGTACGCGCCGGACCAGGCCGACCAGGCCCGCCGGCTCGCCGACATCATGGGGCTGCCCGCATCCGCCATGAAGCCCGGCAAGAGCGAGAAGAACGACCAGGGCCTGCCGGCGATGATCCTCACCCTCGGCGCCGACTTCAAGGGGGCCGGGACACCCATCGCCGCCCCCACGAAGGCGCCGGAGGACATCCAGAAGGCAACAGCGGACAAGACTGTGTGCGCCAAGTGACCAACCTCGGCCGCCTCTTGACTGTCTAACAGACAGGATCGGGGCGGCCGAAGTGTAGGCCGGGGGCGGGAGGGGTGGGGCATGAGGCAGAGCAGTGTGCGCGGGGACGGGCCGCGAGCACGGGTCCGTCAGCCGGTCGACTCGGGTGATCCGGGCCGACGCGGCGGTTCGCACGAGGCCGGGGGGCCCGAGGGCGGACAGGGACAGGACAAAGGACAGGGTGACGGCGGCAGGCCGCGCGGGCACCGGCGCGGACGCGCGCGCCCGCGGCGCCGCAAACACCGGATACTGCGCTGGTTCTCGATCACTGTCGCCGTGCTGATGGTCGGCACCGCGGGAGCGGGCTACCTCTGGTACCGGCATCTCAACAGCAACATCAAGACGGACAAGCTCAACATCGGTGAGCACAGGGCGGCGAAGCCGACGCCGAACGCGGCGGGCCAGACCCCGCTGAACATCCTGCTGATCGGCTCGGACGCGCGGGACTCCAAGGCCAACCAGAAGCTCGGCGGCGCCAAGGACACCTTCGGCGGTGTGCCGCTCGCGGACGTGCAGATGCTGGTCCACCTCTCCGCGGACCGCAGCAACATGTCCGTGGTGAGCATGCCGCGCGACACCCTGCTCAAGCTGCCGAAGTGCACCGACCCGAAGACGGGCAGGGAGTATCCGGCCACGGTGGGGCGGCAGATGACGAACACGTCGCTCGGCCGCGGCGGCCCCGGCTGCACGGTGGCCACCTGGGAACTGCTGACCGGCATCCACATCGACCACTTCATGATGGTCGACTTCGCGGGCGTGGTCTCCATGGCGGACGCCATCGGCGGCGTACCGGTGTGCGTGGACGCCAACATCCACTCCAAGGACGCCCTGGGCCACGGCTCGGGCCTGAAGCTGGCGAAGGGCACCCACCCGGTCAAGGGCAAGCAGGCCCTGCAGTGGCTGCGTACGCGCTACGGCTTCGAGGACGGCAGCGACATCGCGCGCACCAAGGCGCAGCACATGTACATGAACTCGATGGTGCGCCAGATGCGGGAGAACGCGACCATCACCAACCCGGGCAAGCTGCGCAACCTCGCCGAGGAGGCCACGAAGGCGCTCCGCGTCGACGAGGGCCTCGACACGGTCAAGAAGCTCTACGACCTCAGCAACGAGCTGAAGAAGCCGGAGCCGAAACGCATCACGATGACGACGATGCCGTTCGTGTACGTGGGCGCGCGCGTGGCCCCGAAGCCGGGCGACGCGGACAAGCTGTTCCGGCTCGTGCGCGACGACGTGGCCCTGGACGGCAAGGACAAGAAGAAGGCTCCGCCCAAGGAGTCCGACGACCCGGCGGCGGCCGACGGCGAGATCGCCGTGCAGGTGCAGAACGGCACGCGGACGGCGGAGCTGCCCGCGGCGTCGGGCCGGGCCGGCACGGTGGCGCAGATCCTGACCGCGAAGGGCTTCACGAAGGCGTCCGCCGACCAGTCGCAGTCACTGAGCGAGGAGAAGACGGTCATCCGCTTCCCCAGCGTCGATCTGGAGGGCGATGCCCAGCGGGTCGCCAAGTCCCTTGGCATTCCACTGAGTTCGGTGAAGAAGTCGACCGATGTCTCCGGGGTCACGCTCGTCGTGGGCGACGACTGGCGGGAGGGGAACACCTACCCGAAGTCCTCGAAGGACGACGACACCACCCCGGACACGGCGCTGGCGCTGAACGGTTCGGACAAGAAGGCCTGCATGAAGGTGAACAAGAACTTCACCTGGTGACGCATGCTCCGGGGCCGACGGACTCGGCCCCGGGGGTGCTCATGCCTCGCTGAGTACGGCGGGACGGCGCGACGCGATGACCCTCTTCGCGAGGGAGCGCGGGCTGGTCAGGAAGCCCCAGCCCCAGGACATGTGCATCGTGGCGAGCGCGACCGGGATCTGCAGGCGCGCCTTCAGCGGCAGCCCCTTGCCGGCCGGCACCGAACCGGCCGCGATGGCCGCCAGATAGCCGCCGGGGATCACGAATCCCCACGGCGTCACGAGCGCGCCCACGACGACACCCGCGGCGATCGCGCACACGGCGACCGGCGGCGCGAGATAGCGCAGGTTGATCGAGCCGGCGTGGTAGCGGGCGACGACGTGCCGCCAGCGGCCGTAGTCCTTGTACTGCTTGGCGAGCGCCTTCACGCTGGGCCGCGGCCGGTACGAGACCTTCAGCTCGGGCGAGAACCAGATCAGGCCGCCGGCCTCGCGGATACGGAAGTTCAGCTCCCAGTCCTGGGCGCGGATGAACTCGACGTTGTAGCCGCCCTGCCGCTCAAGGGCCTCGCGCCGGAAGACACCGAGGAACACGGTCTCGGCCTGCTGAGCCTCGCCGCCCGTGTGGAAGGCCGCGTTGCCGACGCCGATCTTCGACGTCATGGCGGCGGCGACCGCGTCCTCCCAGTCGTTCTCGCCCTCGGCGTGCATGATGCCGCCGACGTTCTGGGCGCCGGTCTCCTCCAGGAGGCGGACGGCCGTCGCGATGTAGTTCGGCGAGAGCATGCCGTGTCCGTCCACGCGCACCACGATGGGGTGGCGGGACGCCTCGATCGCGGCGTTCAGCGCCGCGGGCGTACGGCCCGTGGGGTTCGGCACGGTGTGGACCCGGGGGTCCTCGCGGACGAGCTCCGCGGCGATCTCGTCCGTGCGGTCCGAGGACGGGCCGAGCGCGACCACGACCTCCATCTCGCCGCCGTACTCCTGCGCCAGGATCGCCTCGACGGCTCCGCGCAGGTGCCGCTCCTCGTTGAGGACAGGCATGATCACCGATACGGGCGGAAGCTGCTTGTCGGAATTCGCGTTCATCAGGCGTCACGTTACCGCTAATGGGGGACACGGGCGCGCGCCGCCGTGGTCAGTACCGCGGGCAGGAGATCGTATCGGCCTACGGTGCTCGCGATCCCACGCCCACCTTCTCGGAGGTGTCCCCACGTGCCCAGTCCGCCGACCCGCTCCCCCGCACGCCCACCGCGTCCCCCGCGGCAGGAGCGCGGCCGTCCCCCCGTGCCCGCTCCCGTGCGGAGGAAGAAGCCCCGGTGGGCCATGCGGGTGGCGACGACGGTCTCGGTCACGGTCCTCGCGGCCGCGGGCATCGGGCACGCGGTCGTCACCGGGCTCGACACCGAGATCAACCGCGTCGACCCCTTCAAGGACATGAAGAACCGGCCCTCCGGCGGTCACGGGATGAACGTGCTGCTCGTCGGCACCGACGGCCGCGACAAGATCACCCCGGCGGAGAAGTTGAAGTACCGGCTGGGCGGCGCTCCCTGTCACTGCACGGACACGATCATGATCGTGCACCTCTCCGCCGACCGGCACCGCGCGAGCATCGTCAGCCTGCCCCGGGACTCGTACGCGGAGATCCCCTCGCACACCGACCAGACGACGGGCAAGCAGGACCACCAGCACCCGGTGAAGATCAACGCGGCGTACGCGGAGGGCGGGCCCCATCTGACCGTGCGCACCGTCGAGCACATGACCGGGGTGAAGATCGACCACTATCTCGAGGTCGACTTCATCAGCTTCATGAAGACGGTGGACGTGCTCGGCGGCGTCGAGATCTGCACGGCCAAGCCGCTCAAGGACTCGTACACCGGGCTCGACATGGCCGTCGGCACGCACACGCTCGACGGCGGCCAGGCCCTCCAGTACGTGCGCGCCCGGCACACGGACGGGGCGGGCGACCTGGGCCGGATGCAGCGCCAGCAGCGCTTCCTCGCCGCGCTCATCGCGAAGACCACGTCGTCCGGGGTGCTCCTGAACCCGGTCAAGTTCCGTGATGTGGCTCGCACCCTGCTCAGCTCCGTGCGCGCGGACCGGGGGTTCGGCACGGACCAGATGGTCGAGCTCGGGCAGGCGATGCGGGGGTTCTCACCGTCGTCGTCGGAGTTCACGACCGTGCCGATCGGCAACGTCAGCTTCCCGGTCCCGGGTATCGGCTCGACGGTGAAGTGGGACCCGGCGAAGTCCGGGAAGCTGTTCAAGGCGCTGCGCGAGGACAAACCGCTCGCCGTGCACCACAAGAAGACGACGGGGACGGTCGTCGGCGTCGCCCCGCAGCAGATCCGCGTCCAGGTCGAGAACGGCACGATGACCCCGGGTCTCGGCAGGAAGGTGGACGCGGGGCTGCGGGGGACGGGGTTCCGCACGAGCGGTGCGCCGATGAACGCGGCGCAGCGCACCGCCCAGCACACGGTGATCCTCTACGACCCGCGCTGGGACCGGTCGGCGAAGGCGCTGGCGACAGCGCTGCCGGGCGCGCAGCTCCAGGCCGTGAACGGGCAGGGCCCGGTACTGAAGGTGGTGGCGGGCCCGGACTTCAAGGCGGTCAGCGCGGTACGGGCCGAGGACGCACGCCAGGGCGAGTTCGGAGCGGTCACCGGGGACCAGGTCGTGTGCGGCTGACGCCCCGCCGCCTCCGGACGAAGAGGCCCAGGGCCTTTCGTCCGGATCAGGCAGACCCCGCGCGCCCGGCCCGATCCGAGCGGGAAGCCCTAGTCCTCGATGCCGTCGGCCACGCGCTGCTCCCGCAGTTCCTTGATCGCGCGGCGGCGCGCGAGCCGGTGCTGGCGGCGGATCTGGGCCTCCTGGTAGCGCCGCTTGTCGCGCTCGCTCTCCGGGAACACGGGCGGCACCGAGCGCGGCTTGCCGTCGGCGTCGACCGCGGCGAACACGAGGTACGCGGAGCCGACCTGCTGGGCCGGCGTCGACTCGTTCCAGCGTTCGGCCAGGACCCGCACCCCGACCTCCATGGAGGTACGGCCCGTCCAGTTGACCTGTGCCTTCACATGGACCAGGTCGCCCACGCGCACCGGCTCCAGGAAGACCATCTCGTCCATGGAGGCGGTGACGGCGGGTCCGCCCGAGTGCCGTCCGGCCACGGCGCCCGCCGCGTCGTCGACCAGTTTCATGATCACGCCACCATGTACCGTTCCGAGCAGATTGGTGTCGTTGTGGGTCATGATGTGCGACAACGTCGTACGGGAAGCTGAGGTCGGCTTACCCGGAATTTCGGATTCCGTGCCGCGGGCCTGGTCTGTCATGGCCTCCACCTTATGCCGGGCAGGACACGGGCTGCTTTGTGTCAGCTCTGCAACAGCCCGGGCCCGATTCGCCACCCACCCTTGTGGGGCACACAGCCCAGGACTGCACACTGGGCCCATGAACGATTGGCCAGAGGGTTGGGGCGACAGTCAGGGCGGCGGCGACCGCGGTTACGGTCGCGGCAGTGCCAACGCGCGCCCCGAGGGCGCCCGCGCGATGCCGCATGTGCAGCGCGGACAGGGCGGCGGCCCCCGCCGCTCCGCGCCGCCCAGGCCCACGGTCCCGGCGCAGCCCTCGTACGGCGACGGATACGGGGACCAGTACGACAGCGGCTACAACACCGGCCAGGTCTACGGCGGTGGCGGCGGCCGCGGCGGCAACGGCTACATACCGAACGACAACGACCCGGCCGACGGGTACGCGCCCCCGCGGCCGCGGCCGAACTGGGGCCGGCGCATCAAGTGGGCCGTCCTCACCCTCGTCGTCGTGTTCGTCGGTGTGAGCATCGGCACGTACTTCTGGGCCGACTCCAAGCTCCACCGTGACGTCGACCTCTCCAAGGTCATAGAACGGCCCGAAACCGGCAAGGGCACGAACTACCTCATCGTCGGCACCGACAGCCGGGCCGGGATGTCTGCCGAGGAGAAGAAGAAGCTGCACACCGGGTCCGCCGAGGGCAAGCGCACGGACACGATGATGATCCTGCACACCGGCGACAACGGCAGCACGATGATCTCCCTGCCGCGTGACTCGAACGTCACCATCCCGTCCTACAAGGGCTCGGACTCCGGCAAGCTCTACCCGAACCAGGGCCGCCAGGTGAAGCTCAACGCCGCCTACGCGGAGGACGGCCCCGAACTGCTCGTGCGGACCGTCGAGTTCAACACCGGGCTGCACATCGACCACTACGCGGAGATCGGCTTCGGCGGCTTCGCGAAGATCGTGGACGCGGTCGGCGGCGTCGAGATGAACCTGAAGGAGGGCTTCAAGGACAAGTGGTCCGGAGCCGACTTCCAGAAGGGCAAGCAGACGCTGAACGGCCAGCAGGCCCTGGCCTTCGTCCGTACGCGTCACGCGTTCGCGGCGAGCGACCTCCAGCGCACCAAGAACCAGCAGGCGTTCCTGTCGGCGCTGGCCCACCAGGTGGCCACCCCGTCGACGGTCATGAACCCGTTCAAGCTCTACCCGACGATGGGCGCGGGCCTCGACTCGCTCGTCGTCGACAAGGACATGAACCTGTGGGACCTGGGCTCGATGTTCTTCGCCATGAAGGGCGTCACGGGTGGCGACGGCAAGTCGATGAACATGCCGGTCTCCGGCTCCGTCAACGGCAACCTCGTCTGGGACAAGACCAAGGTCAAGCAGCTGGTGGGCGAGCTCAAGAACGACGAGACCGTGACGGTCTCGGGCAACTGACGCTAGAGACGGGGCAGTTGGCCGGTCGGATCTCCGACTCAGGCCGGCGGCCCCGGCCCTTCTCCCCGGCCGTTCAGCTGTATCGTGCCGCGCCTCCTGGCGGTGTCGAACATCGAACGGTCGACCGCGGGGCGGGGCGCCGGAGCGGCCGCGATCAGCTTGATCGTCTCGCGACCGGCGAGCGCGGTCTGCCACTGCCCGAGATCGGGCCGGCTTCCGCGGGGACCGGCCGCGCGGGCCCAGAGACCGCGCACCGCCGCCTCGCGCCGGTCGTCGAGGACACCGGGGAGCGGCGCCATCGGCCGGCCCGGATGCGCGTACGCGTCCCGCATCAGCACCCGCCCGATCATCAGTGACGCCTTGTACCGGTCGCTGTCGACCGTGGCCGTCCCGGGCGGGGCGAGCGGGTCGTGCCAGTCAGGGGTGTCCGCCTGGTCGAGCACGGCGGGCCGGCCGACGAGACGGATGCCGTCGCAGTCGAGCAGGAAGACGGCGGGCTCGGGTGTGAGGGTCCACAGCACATTGGACTGCGACAGGTCACCGACCACGAGCCCCGCCGCGTGCAGCCGCCCGAACAGACCGGCCAGCGCGACGGCGATCGCGAGCCGGGCACCCGGCTCCGGCTGCGGCACGGCCTGCCAGGCCGCCTTGGGCTCACGGAGCAGATAGGACAGCTCGATGAGCTTCGTATCGCCTTTGGGAGTACGCCAGTTGGTGGTCGCCGGCGCCCTGCGCATCAGGAACCCGGTGACCGTCCCCGCGTCGAGGACCCGGCACAGCGGCCACGCGGTCTCCGCGTCGAGGCGGTCCCTGTCGGCGGCGGCAAGAGCCTGACGGTACGCCACCAGGGCCGCCAGGGACGATCCGTCGACCTTGTGCGGCTCGCGGTAGCTCTTGTAGAGCAGGTCACCGGGGCCGCCGACCGCGTGCACCTCACCCTGCCCGCCGTCCCCTGTCTTGCCGAGCAGCTTGAGCCCGCTGTAGGGGAGATCGGCGCCGTTGTGGAACGTCACCGCGCCTCCCCGTGCTCCCACAGGACGACGGCGGTGCGATCGTCGTCGTAGGACTTGACCCGGTACTGGAACTGCCAGAGGAAGTCGGCCGGCGCCGGGACCTCGTCGCCGTTCCACGCCTCGGCGAGGAATTCCCGCATTCCGGCGTCGCCCGCCAGCGGGGACGAGAGGCCGTCCGTGCTGAGGACCAGGACGTCGCCGGCGTGCGCCTGGAGCAGGCGCGTCACGGCGGAGCGGGCGCGCGGCAGGGCCGCGGTGCGCGTGTCGATGACGTCGCTGTCCTTGTCGCCGTCGGCGTCCCCCACGACGTCCAGGTGCCAGTAGCCGCGGCGCAGCAGGGCCGTGCCGCCGTCCCCGACGGCCAGGAAGCCGCGGGTGCGTACGCGCGGGTCGAGCGGGACCAGCAGGATCCGCAGCGTGGTGGCGAAGGCGTCCGGGCGCTCGCCGTGCTGCAACGCGAGGTCGCCCAGCAGGTTGCCGATCTGGCGCACCACGTCGTCGGCCGTGCGCCGGAACCGCTCAGCGTCGCCGGTGCGGATCGCCTCGTGCAGGGACGTGGAGCGGTCGAGGTAGCGGGCGGCCAGGCGGCAGGCCTCGTTGGACCCGACGTGCGAGCGCGGGGCCGAGCCCACTCCGTCGGCGACCGCGAGCATCAGCAGCTCACCGCCGTGCTCGTCGCCACCGATGCGGGTCACGCACAGCGCGTCCTGCCGCGGCTCCCCGGCATAGCGGTGGGAGTCCCCGCGTACGGAGGCGGCGCGGACGCTCACCCCCGGGTACGCGGCACCGTCGAGGACGATGTCCGGCAGCACGGCCGCCGCCAAGTCCCCTGTCACGGCGGGCAGTCCCTGCGGGACCGGCGGGTAGCTCGGCGCCTTCGGACCGCTGTGGGCGGGCGCACCGAGAGCGGGGACGGGAGACTGGGTGAGGGCCGGACCGTCGGCGGCCCGCACCGGCGCCGGCAACTCATAGTCGTCCCGCGCCGACGAGACGCCGTCCCCCACCGACGGGGAGTCGTCCCGAATCGACGAGACGCCGTCCCCCACCATCGGGGAGTCGTCCCGAATCGACGAGACGCCGACCCTCACCGTCGGGGAGTCGTCCCGAACCGCCGGGGAGTCGTCCCGCGCCGACGAGACGCCGTCCCCCGCCGACGAGGAGCCGTCCCGCACCGTCAGGGCGTCGTCCGACACCACGAAGCCGTGCGGGTCGGTCGGCGTCCAGTGCAGCCGGGCCGCTTCCTCGCTCTCGTTCATCCGCGTACGCCCTTCGCTCACAGCTTGTCGAGGGAGACGGTGGAGAAGCCCGGGACGGTCTCGTCCACGGCCAGGGTGAAACCGCTCCCGCCGTCGGCCGGGATGCTGCTCGCCGACCGGACGATGGAGCGGGTCAGGCTGGACGCGAACTCCCGCAGGGCCTTCGCCGGTGAGACGGTCGAGTCCTGCTGCATGAACGCGCGGAAGTTCGCCACCTGCCCGATCGTCGCGGCCTCCGCGTCACCGATCCCGAACGCGATGATCTTCGGGGCGTACTTCGAGGCGAGCAGGTCCTTGTGGTCCCGCTCCCAGCCGTCGTCGGTCGGAATGCCGTCGGACAGGAAGAACGCGACGGGCCGGTACACCTCGTGCCCCTGCGCCTTCAGCGACGCGACGTCCGCCTCTACGCAGCGCAGCAGCTCGCGGAAGGCCGCGCCGTACGACGTCAGTCCGCCCGCGGCGAGCGCCGGGACCTCTTCGATGTCGCTCAGGTCGACCAGGGGCTGCAGCACCTTCGCGTCGTCGGAGAAACCGATCAGGCAGAACCGGGTCTTGTCGGCGACCGTCGGATTGGTGCTGATCTCGTGGTGAAGCTCGGGCAGTGCGCTGTTGATCGCCTCGATCGGGTCCCCCGTCATCGAGCCCGACTCGTCGCACAGCAGGTAGAACGGCAGAATCTGCATGGCCTCGTGCCTCCGGAAAGCCTGTCGTCAGTTCGCGTAGGTGTAGAAGTAGATCTCGATGTCGGCATGGCCCCCGGTGGCCGCGCCCTTCCAGAAGTCGCGGGTGGTCGCGTTCCTGAACATGTCCGGACGGGCCTTCGTCAGCAGCGAGTTGACCTCGTGGGCGTACGCGCCTCCGGCGCCCGGGTCGCTGTTGCGGCCGAAGGTGAGGACGAACGCCGCCTGTCGTCCCCGGTACTTCTCCGTCACCGCGCGCAGCCGCTTCTCGATACGGTCCCGGTCCCCCTGAGCGGCGTCGATGGACACCTTGACGGGCGTACGGGTCACCGCGCGCGGGCCCTTGTGCCCGGGGCTCTTCGACGGTGTGGGCTTCCCGCTCGCGGACGCCGAGGGCGTCGGTCTGGCCTCCGCCGCCTGGGGGTCGCCCTGGTCGCCCATCGCGACGAGCGCGAGGACCAGCAGCATGTCGGCGAAGAGCCAGCCCGCCAGGTGCAGCGGGTTGAACCTGCGCGCCCTCATCCCGCGGAGCCCGGCCGGCCCGGCACGGCGTCCTCGACGACGTGCCCTCGGGCCTCACCCGCGTCGCCGGGCTTGCCGAGATCCACACCTCTCGCGGGCCACGACGGGACGGACGGCGCCGACGACGCGCCCTCCGTCGGCCGGGGGACGGGCACACCGACTCCCCCGGAGTTTTGCACCACCGCCACCAGCTGCGCGAACTTCTCCGCGGTCTCGCGCAGGGCACCGGCCTGCTGGGCCATCGCCCGCACCACGGTCTGCGTCTCCTGCGCGGCGCTCTGTGAGTCCCGCACGGCGTCCTGCGTCTCCTCCGCCACCTTCCGGGACTCCCGTACCGCCTCCTCGGCGGCGGCGAAGAGCCGCGCGGACTCCTCCGCGGCGGCGTCGAGGCGCCCCAGAACCTGTGCCGACACATCGGCGGCGACCTCGATACCGGTGGTGAACGACCGCTGCGAGGCGGCGAGTACGGTCACGGAGTCCTCGACGCGCTCCCCTGCCTTGCCCAGGCTGTCGCGCACCTCGCCGTTCACCGCCCGGACCTCCTCCAGCGCCTCGCGCACCATCGCACCACTGCCGCTGACGGCCGTCTCGATCCGTCCGGCAGCCTCCTCCAGCGGCCGTACGGAGGTGCCGACCGCGCCCAGCTGGCGCTCGGCCTCCTTGAGCGCCGCACCGACCGTCTCGGCGGCGGCGGCGAGTTCGGCGTTGGTCTTCGCGGCCCGGTTGCCGAGCCGGGTCAGCGTCTTGGCGGCGCCGGTCAGCTCGGCGGCGAACCTGACCGGGGACGACATCCGGTGTTCGTTGAGGACGAGCTGGGCACGGCTGAGGGCCGGCACCAGACGTGCCATCAGCTGCTCCGCGGCACGGCGCGCGGCCTCCTCGCGACGGTCGACCGCCGCCTTGCGGAAGCTGTGCACGAGCGCCAGCGCGAACAGCACGGCGATCGCGACCGTCGCGCTCATCGCGACCGTGCCGAACGTGTAGAGCCCGGCGAGATGTCCCTCGAAACCCGACTGCCACAGCTGGAGGAAGGGCCGTGCCGCGGCCTTCGGGTTGTCGCCCGTCAGGGCCCCGTACGCGCTGGAAGCCTGGGTCAGACCGTGCCAGGTGAACAGCAGGGGCAGGAAGACCAGCGCGCCGAGCCCGGCCTCCAGCCAGCCCCACGCCTTGTGTTCGACGGCCGGGTCGACCGCCACGCTCTCGGGCCGCCCGTACGCGGCGAGCAGGTCGAGGTCGGCCCAGGTACCGAGGCCGTCGGTGTCCGCGGCGCGCAACGCCGCAGCCAGCGCCTGGAGTTCCTCGGCTCTCGGTGCGAGCCCGCGCTCGTCGGCGAGGTCACCGATCCGCTGGCCCACCACGTGCCGGTCCGTCAGGCCCCCCATGACCATCCCCCAACTCCCTCGCAAACACCGGGAGTGCGCGTCACGAGCCGGCCCGCAGGTACGGCGGCCCCCCGGCCCACGCGGCCCGCGCCCCTCAGGACGCGACCACAGGCGCACAGCGTACGACACACGTCACGCAGCGCGTACGGTCCTTGCCGCATTGGGAGTTGGCGGGATCGGCCGGACGCGGAGCAGCCCCCGGCTCGGCGCCGGGGGCTGCTCAAAAGGTTCTGGACTACGGCAGGTTGCGCGCCATGACGATGCGCTGGACCTGGTTCGTGCCCTCGTAGATCTGCGTGATCTTCGCGTCGCGCATCATGCGCTCGACCGGGTAGTCGCGGGTGTAGCCGTAGCCTCCGAGGAGCTGGACGGCGTCCGTGGTGACCTCCATGGCGACGTCCGAGGCGAAGCACTTGGCGGCGGCGCCCTGGAACGTGAGGTCCCCTCCTTCACCTCCGGCGGCGACGCGCTCCGACTTGGCCGCGGCCTGGTAGGTCAGGGCGCGGGCGGCCTCGATCTTCATGGCCATGTCGGCGAGCATGAACTGGATGCCCTGGAAGTCGGCGATCGGCTTGCCGAACTGCTTGCGCTCCTTGACGTAGCCCTTGGCGTAGTCGAGGGCGCCCTGGGCGATGCCGAGGGCCTGGGCCGCGATGGTGACGCGGGTGTGGTCCAGGGTCTTCATCGCCGTGGCGAAGCCGGTGCCCTCTTCCCCGATCATGCGGTCCGCGGGGATGCGGACGTTGTCGAGGTAGACCTCGCGCGTCGGGGAGCCCTTGATGCCGAGCTTGCGCTCCGGGGCGCCGAAGGAGACGCCCTCGTCGGACTTCTCGACGACGAAGGCGGAGATGCCCTTGGACCGCTTGGTCGGGTCGGTGACGGCCATGACCGTGTAGTACTCGGAGACGCCGGCGTTGGTGATCCAGCGCTTCACGCCGTTGAGGACCCAGAAGTCGCCGTCGCGGACCGCGCGCGTCTTCATGCCCGCCGCGTCCGAACCCGCGTCCGGCTCGGAGAGGCAGTACGAGAACATGCCCTCACCCTTGGCGAGCGGCGTCATGTACTTCTTCTTCAGCTCCTCGGAGCCGGAGAGGATGACGGGCAGCGAGCCCAGCTTGTTCACGGCCGGGATGAGGGAGGAGCTGGCGCAGACGCGGGCCACCTCCTCGATCACGATGACGGTCGCGAGGGCGTCGGCCCCGGCGCCGCCGTAGGACTCCGGTACGTGCACGGCCTGAAGGTCGTTGGCGACGAGTGCGTCGAGGGCCTCCTGCGGGAAACGCGCCTCCTCGTCCACCGCCGCGGCGAACGGCGCGATCTTGGCCTCGCACAGAGCCCGCACGGACTCGCGGAGCATGTCGTGCTCTTCGGCCGGACGGTACAGGTCGAATTCGGGCGAACCTGCCAAGGTGACTCACGCTCCAAGGACGCTAATTACCGTTAAGTAACCCAAATTTTATGCCTCCGCCCACCTGAGGGATACGTGAGCTACGCGACAGGGGAAACGTGCCCTGTGAGGGGCCGTGCCACGCCCGACTATGCTCGGGGCCGCACTGCAGCCGTACACCTCTGGAGCTCTCATGGCCTTGAAGATCACCGTGATCGGCACCGGCTACCTCGGCGCCACGCACGCCGCCGCCATGGCCGAACTCGGCTTCGAGGTGCTCGGGCTCGATGTCGTGCCCGAGAAGATCGAGATGCTCACGCGGGGCGAGGTCCCCATGTACGAGCCCGGTCTCGAGGAACTGCTGCGCAAGCACGTCGCCGGCATCGAGGGGTCGACGGGGCGGCTGCGCTTCACCATGGACTGGGCCGAGGTCGCCGAGTTCGGTGACGTCCACTTCGTCTGCGTGAACACCCCGCAGAAGCACGGCGAGTACGCCTGCGACATGTCGTACGTCGACGCCGCGGTGGAGTCGCTGGCCAAGCACCTGGGCAAGCCGGCGCTCGTCGTCGGCAAGTCGACCGTGCCCGTCGGCAGCGCCGAGCGGCTCGCGGCCCGCATCCTGGAGCTGGCGCCCGCGGGCGGCGAGGTCGAGCTCGCGTGGAACCCGGAGTTCCTGCGCGAGGGCTTCGCCGTGCAGGACACGCTGCACCCGGACCGGATCGTGGTCGGCGTGCGCAGCGACCGCGCCGAGCAGACCCTGCGCGAGGTGTACGCGACGCCGGTCGGGCAGGGCTCGCCGTTCGTCGTGACGGACTTCCCGACGGCCGAGCTGGTCAAGACGGCCGCCAACTCCTTCCTCGCGACGAAGATCTCCTTCATCAACGCGATGGCCGAGGTGTGCGAGGCCGCGGGCGGTGACGTCGCGAAGCTCGCCGAGGCGATCGGTTACGACGAGCGGATCGGGTCCAAGTTCCTGCGGGCCGGGATCGGCTTCGGCGGCGGCTGTCTGCCCAAGGACATCCGCGCGTTCATGGCGCGCGCCGGTGAACTGGGCGCCGACCAGGCGCTGACGTTCCTGCGCGAGATCGACTCCATCAACATGCGGCGCCGCGGCCAGATGGTCGAGATGACCCGCGAGGCGCTCGGCGGCGGCTCCTTCCTGGGCAAGCGGGTCGCGGTGCTCGGCGCCACGTTCAAGCCGGACTCCGACGACGTACGGGACTCCCCCGCGCTGAACGTGGCCGGGCAGATCCACCTCCAGGGCGGCCAGGTCACGGTCTACGACCCGAAGGGCATGGACAACGCCCGGCGCCTGTTCCCCACGCTCGGCTACGCGGAGTCCGCCGAGGCGGCCGTGCGGGGCGCGGACGTGGTGCTGCACCTGACGGAGTGGCGCGAGTTCCGCGAGCTGGACCCGGCGGCGCTCGGCGAGCTGGCCGGCACGCGGCTGATCCTCGACGGGCGCAACGCGCTGGACCCGGTGCTGTGGCGCAAGGCCGGCTGGACGTACCGGGCGATGGGCCGCCCGGCCGCCTGAGCCTCTATTTCGCGCGGTAGCGGCGCATCTTCGCGCGCGCTCCGCACACCGCCATCGAGCACCAGCGACCGCGGCCCGCCGGGCTGCGGTCGTAGTACACCCAGTGGCAGTCGGGGGCCTCGCAGGCCTTCAGGCGGGGCCAGGTGCCGTCCGCGTGCGCCTGGGCGATCGCCGCCGCGACGCGCGAGACGAGCGCGTGCGGGTCCGCCGGCGCGAGAGAGGCCGAGCCGTCCGTCGCGTCGACGCCGACCAGGAGCGGGGCCTCGGCGAGCAGCCGGTGCAGGGGGGTCACCGAGCGGTGGGGGGCGTGTCCGCCGTGGGCGAGGCAGGCGACGCGCAGTGATTCGCGCAGTTCGCGCGCCGGTTCCGCGTCCTCCTGAGTGAGGCCGAGCGCCTCGCGCCCTTTCTCCGTGTCGAGCGCGTCGGCGCCCGTCTCGATGTCGAGGGTGTTCACCAGGGCCTGGATCAGGGCCAGTCCCCCGGGCGCGGGCACGCGGTCGTTCATGGTTGCGACGTTACCTCTGTTGCGGGAGCATGCAGTAACGCGGTTACCTCATGAAGGCCTCTACAGGTAACCCTCACATCGAGGAGATGTCATGGCTCTCGCCACGCTGGGTGTCGTCGTCCTGGACTGTCCCGAACCGCGCGCGCTCGCCGATTTCTACGCGGAGGTGCTCGGCGGCGAAGTGACGGGCGACGACGGCACCTGGGTCGACCTGGAGGTGCCGGGCGGCCGGTCGCTCGCGTTTCAGGCGGCACCCGACTTCGTACCGCCGGTCTGGCCCGCGCCCGACCGGCCGCAGCAGTTCCACCTGGACCTCACGGTCGAGGACCTCGACACGGCGGAGAAGGGCGTACTGGCCCTGGGCGCGAGGGTCCTCGACGCGGAGGACCGCTCACGCACCTGGCGGGTCTACGCGGACCCGGCAGGGCACCCGTTCTGCCTGTGCGCCTGCTGAGTCCGCTCCCCTGCCCGCCCGTCAGGTGTCGAGGCGTTCGATCCTCGCCGTCGACGGCGGGCGGCGCAGCGCGGCTGCCCGCGCCGCGAACTCCGTCTCGCGCAGCACACGCTGGACGTTGCCCCACGTGAGCCGTGCCAGATCGGACTCCGGCCAGCCCCGCTCGACCAGTTCCGCGATGAGGTACGGATAGCGCGAGACGTCGGCGAGGCCGTCCGGGTGCACGGCTCCGGTGTCGTACGCGCCGCAGAGACCGACGGACTCCGGGCCCGCCACCCGTCTCACATGGTCGAGATGGTCGGCCACGTCGCCGAGTTCGGGCCCCGTGCGCTCCGCGGAGCACGGCACGAGGCACACGCCCCCTGCGGCGCCGAGCTCGGCGAGCAGGTCGTCGGGGACGTTGTCGGGGTGGCTGTTGAGGGCGTGGGCCCCGGAGTGGGTGAGGATCACCGGGGCCTTGGCGACGGCGAGGACCCGGCGGGCCGTGCGCACGGAGGCGCCGGTGAGGTCGGCGAGGACGCCGAGCCGGTTCATCTCCCGCACCACCTCCTCGCCGAACCGGGTCAGCCCCGCCTCTGTGGCCCAGGAGGCGCCGCTGAGGGTGAGTACGCGCAGGCCGAGCGTGTGCAGGGCGCGCAGCGTGGCGAGGGAGTCGCCGATGGAGGCCGCGGGTGCGGGGCCCATGAGGACGGCGATACGGCCGTACGCGCGGGCGTCGCACGCCTCGGAGGCGGAGAGGGCCAGGCGCAGGCCCTCGGGGTACTCGGCCACGACGTGCTTGGCGAGGTCGAGCTGTTCGAGGACAGCGGTGACGGGGTGCTCGGCGAGCGCGGTGCCGGGCGGCAGACGCAGCGTCCACAGAAGGGCGCCGACGCCTCCGTCACGCAGCCGCGGGAGGTCGGTGTCGACCGAGCAGTCGCCCAGTTCGAGGTCGTACCAGGGCAGTGTGCGCAGCGTTGCGGGCAGACCGCAGTAGCCGTCGGCGACGGGGTGGGTCGTGAGGAGGGCGCGGGCGCGGGTGAGCGCGTCGTCCGCGGCGGGCTGGGGAGCCTCCTCGGTCGGTGAGGCGAGCTCGGCGAGCTCGTCCATCTCGGCGGTGGCGGTCAGTTCGTCCTGCAGGTCTGCCATGGCAAAGCTCCGGGCGTCGACGGTGTCGGCAGTAGCGTTCACCGTCACACGCATGGCCCGCAGCCACCCGGTGGGCGGCGCGTTCGGGCGACATCGGGCCGCCCAAACCTCCGGAGCGGCATCACTCCGGAGGTTTCTGCAGGTCGCCCGGCCGTCGGGCCCGATCGGCCGGCCGTCGAGCCCGGTCGCTCAGCCGTCGAGCCCGGTCGCCCGGCCGTCGAGCCCGGTCGCTCAGCCGTCGAGCTGGTCGAGCGTCGCGTTCGAGGGGCCGCGCCGCGCCTGCTCGTCGCGGGCCACGTCCTCCGCCGCACCGAGGACCCGTACCGCGTTCTGCCAGGTCAGCTTGGCGAGGTCGGTGTCCGACCAGCCGCGGTCGACGAGCTCCGCGATCAGGTTCGGGTAGCCCGAGACGTCGCCGAGGCCGTCCGGCAGGAACGCCGTGCCGTCGTAGTCGCCGCCGATGCCGATGTGGTCGACGCCCGCGACCTCGCGCATGTGGTCGAGGTGGTCGGCGACCGTGGAGACGGTGGCGACCGGGCGCGGGTGCGCCTCCTCGAAGGCGCGATGGAGCTTCATGGCCTCCTCCGACGTGTCCAGGTGGTGGAGGCCGTGCGCGCGCAGGTTGTCGTCCGCGGCGGCCGTCCAGTCGACGGCGGCCTGGAGGACGAACTTCGGCACGAACGTGGCCATCGCGACGCCGCCGTTCGCGGGCAGCCGCTCCAGGACGTCGTCCGGGATGTTGCGCGGGTGGTCGCACACGGCGCGCGAGGACGAGTGGGAGAAGATCACCGGCGCGACCGACGTGTCGAGCGCGGCCCGCATCGTGGTCGCCGCCACGTGCGAGAGGTCGACGAGCATGCCGGACCGGTTCATCTCCCGTACGACCTCGTGGCCGAAGGGCGAGAGTCCGCCGACGCCCGGCTCGTCCGTCGCCGAGTCCGCCCACGCGATGTTGTCGTTGTGCGTGAGCGTCATGTAGCGCACGCCCAGGGTGTGCAGCGCGCGCAGCGTGGCCAGCGAGTTGCCGATGGAGTGGCCGCCCTCGGCGCCCATGAGGGACGCGATCCGGCCCTCGGTGCGGGCGGCCTCCATGTCGGCGGCCGTCAGCGCGCGGCGCAGGTCGGCCGGGTAGCGCTCGATCAGCTGCTGGACGCAGTCGATCTGCTCCAGGGTGGCGCTGACGGCCACGTCGCCGGCCATGTCGGAGCGCACGTACACGGACCAGAACTGCGCGCCGACCCCGCCGGCCCGCAGCCGGGCCAGGTCGGTGTGCAGATGCGCGCTCTGGTCGACGGCGATGTCACGCGCGTCGATGTCGTACGCGACCTGCTCGCGCAGTGCCCACGGCAGGTCGTTGTGGCCGTCGACGACGGGGAAGTCGGCGAGTATCGCGCGGGCCCGCTCCAGGGAGGTGGTCATCGCGGTCACTTCCCGAAGCCGAAGCCGGACGCGCCCTCGACCTTGGCCCGCAGTCGCTTGCCCTTCTCCGTGGCCTGGTCGTTGAGCTCCTGCTGGAACTCCCGCATGCGGCCGAGGAGTTCCTCGTCCTGGGTGGCGAGGATGCGGGCCGCGAGCAGGCCCGCGTTGCGCGCGCCGCCGACGGAGACGGTGGCGACGGGGACGCCCGCCGGCATCTGCACGATGGACAGCAGGCTGTCCATGCCGTCGAGGTACTTCAGCGGGACCGGGACGCCGATGACGGGCAGCGGGGTCACGGAGGCGAGCATGCCCGGCAGGTGGGCGGCTCCCCCCGCGCCCGCGATGATCGCCTTGAGGCCACGGCCGTCGGCGTGCTCGCCGTACGCGATCATTTCGCGCGGCATGCGGTGCGCGGAGACGACGTCCACCTCGTAGGGGATCTCGAACTCGTCGAGAGCCTGGGCGGCGGCCTCCATGACGGGCCAGTCGGAGTCGGAACCCATGACAATGCCAACGACAGGGGACGTGCTCATTCGGTGATCGTTCCTCTGAGGTAGCCGGCTGCGTGACGGGCGCGCTCCAGCACGTCGTCCAGGTCGTCGCCGTAGGTGTTGACGTGGCCGACCTTGCGTCCGGGCTTCACGTCCTTGCCGTACATGTGGATCTTGAGCTTCGGGTCGCGGGCCATGCAGTGCAGGTACGCGGAGTACATGTCGGGGTAGTCGCCGCCGAGGACGTTGCACATGACCGTCCAGGGGGCGCGCGGGCGCGGGTCACCGAGGGGGAGGTCGAGGACGGCGCGCACGTGGTTCGCGAACTGCGAGGTCACGGCACCGTCCTGGGTCCAGTGGCCGGAGTTGTGCGGGCGCATCGCCAGTTCGTTGACGAGGATGCGGCCGTCGCGGGTCTCGAAGAGCTCCACCGCGAGGTGCCCGACGACACCGAGCTCCTTCGCGATGCCGAGGGCCAGCTGTTCGGCGCGCAGGGCGAGATCCTCGTCGAGGCCGGGGGCGGGCGCGATCACCGTGTCGCACACGCCGTCGACCTGCTGGGACTCGACGACGGGGTAGGCCACGGCCTGGCCGTGCGGGGAGCGGACGACATTGGCCGCGAGCTCCCGTACGAAGTCGACCTTCTCCTCCGCGAGCACGGGGACGCCGGCCTTGAAGGGCTCGGCCGCGTCCTCCAGGGACCGTACGAACCACACCCCCTTCCCGTCGTAGCCGCCGCGCACCGTCTTGAGGATCACGGGGAAACCGTCGCCCGCGTCAGTGGCACCCTCCGCCGCGAAGGCCGCCACGTCGGCGGGGTCCTTCACCATGCGGTGGCGCGGACAGGGAGCACCGATCTGCGTGAGCTTCGCGCGCATCACACCCTTGTCCTGGGCGTGCACCAGAGCATCGGGTCCTGGGCGCACGGGAATGCCGTCCGCCTCCAGGGCCCGCAGGTGCTCCGTGGGCACGTGCTCGTGATCGAAGGTGATCACGTCACAGCCCCGCGCGAAGTCACGCAGCGTGTCCAGGTCGCGATAGTCGCCTATGACGACATCGCTGACGACCTGCGCCGCGGAATCCTGAGGAGTGTCACTGAGGAGCTTGAACTTGATGCCGAGCGGGATGCCCGCCTCGTGTGTCATACGAGCGAGCTGCCCCCCGCCGACCATGCCGACTACCGGGAACGTCACACCCCCAGGGTATCGGCCGACCCGCGGTGCCAGGATTACCGGCGTCCCCAGGCGCCCGACCAGCCGCCTGGTTAGCATGACGGGGTCGATATATCGGAATCTACGGGGGCTGGGGCGAGCACGATGAACGGACCTGCCACATGGCGTGCGCGGCTCGACCGGCTCGGCCGCGAGGTCGCCAAGTTCGGTGCCGTGGGCGCGCTCGGAACGCTGGTGAACTTCGGCGTCTCCAACTTTCTGTGGCACACCACGAGCCTTCAGGCCGTGCGGGCCAACATCATCGCCACGGTCATCGCCATCGCCTTCAACTACGTGGGGTTCCGCTACTTCACCTACCGTGACCGCGACAAGAGCGGCCGGACACGCGAGCTCTCGCTCTTCCTGGCGTTCAGCGCGGTCGGCCTGGTGATCGAGAACGGCGTCCTGTACGTGGCGATCTACGGCTTCGGCTGGGACAGCTCGCTCCAGCGCAACATCTTCAAGGTCGTCGGCATCGGCATCGCGACGCTGTTCCGCTTCTGGTCGTACCGCACATGGGTCTTCAAGACCCTGCCCGGCCACGAGACCGTCACCCGCGCCGAATCGTTCCTGGAGACCCGGGACGGGCGGGACGGGCGCGAGGACCGCCGCTCCGACGTGCAGCGCACCCACCGCTGACCGGTCCGGGCCCGCTCACCGAACGATCAACCAGCCGGCCGGCTAGCGGACCGTCTCGGGCCCGTCACCGGGCGCCGACTTCTTCAGCGGCGTACGCGACAGGAACAGGCCGAACACCGGCGGGTTCGTCTGGAGCATCTCCAGGCGGCCGCCGTCCGCCTCGGCCAGGTCGCGGGCGACCGCGAGGCCGATACCCGTCGAGTTGCGGCCGCTGATGGTCCGCTCGAAGATCCGCGCGCCCAGGTCCCCCGGCACCCCCGGCCCCTCGTCCGTGACCTCGACGACGGCCTGGTTGCCGGTGACGCGGGTGCGCAGCGCGACGGTGCCGCCGCCGTGCATGAGCGAGTTCTCGATCAGCGCGGCAAGGACCTGGGCGACGGCGCCCGGCGTGCCCACGGCCTTCAGGTGCCGCTTGCCCGAGGAGACGATGGCGCGGCCCGCGCTGCGGTAGGCGGGGCGCCACTCCTCCAGCTGCTGCTTGATGACCTCGTCCAGGTCGAAGGAGACCGCGGACCCGGTGCGCGGGTCGCGCGAGTTGGTCAGCAGCCGCTCCACGACGTCCGTGAGGCGCTCGACCTGCGCGAGCGCGATCGTCGCCTCCTCCTTCACCGTGTCCAGGTCGTCGGTGACGGTGATCTCCTCCAGGCGCATGGAGAGCGCCGTGAGGGGCGTACGGAGCTGGTGCGAGGCGTCGGCCGCCAGGCGCCGCTCGGCGGTCAGCATGCGGGCGATCCGCTCGGCACTGGAGTCGAGGACGTCGGCGACCCGGTCCAGCTCGGCCACCCCGTAGCGGCGGTGGCGGGGGCGGGGGTCGCCCGAGCCGAGGCGCTCCGCGGTGGAGGCGAGGTCGGTGAGCGGGGACGTGAGCCGGTTGGCCTGGCGTACGGCGAGCAGGACCGCGGCGATGACAGCCAGCAGCGCCACCCCGGCGATGATCAGCAGGGTGCGGCCGACCTCGCGGGTGACGGAGGAGCGCGGCTCCTCGACGGTGACCGTCTCGCCCTTCTCGCCCTTGGCGGTGCCCTGGATGACGTCCCCCGGGGGGCGCGCACCGATCTCGATGGGGGCACGCCCCGGCAGTTCGATCCTGGCGTACCGGTCGGGGCCGACCTGGTTCCTCAGGATCGCGCCGGTGACCTGTTCGTCACCGAGGAGCCGGCTGTCGACGATGCTGACGAGCCGGACCGCCTCGGAGTCCACACGCTCCCGGGCGCTGTTGGTGATCGTGCGGGTCTCGACGATGACGAGCGAGACCCCGAAGACAGCGATCACGACGAGCACGACGGCGAGCGTGGAATTGATCAGACGGCGGCGCATAGCTGTACCAGTACGTCAGCTCTTCTCGAAACGGAAACCGACGCCGCGCACCGTGGCGATGTAGCGGGGATTGGCGGCGTCGTCGCCGAGCTTCTTGCGCAGCCAGGAGATGTGCATGTCGAGAGTCTTCGTCGAGGACCACCAGGTGGTGTCCCAGACCTCGCGCATCAACTGGTCGCGGGTGACGACGCGGCCGGCGTCGCGCACCAGGACCCGCAGCAGGTCGAACTCCTTGGCGGTGAGCTGGAGTTCCTCGTCGCCCATCCACGCGCGGTGCGACTCGACGTCGATGCGGACGCCGTGCGTGGCGGGCGGCTGCTGGGGCTCGGCGGCGCCGCGCCGCAGCAGGGCCCGTACGCGGGCGAGCAGTTCGGCGAGGCGGAACGGCTTGGTGACGTAGTCGTCGGCGCCGGCGTCCAGGCCGACGACGGTGTCCACCTCGTCGGCGCGGGCGGTCAGGATGAGGATGGGCACCGTGTGCCCCTCGGCGCGCATCCGCCGGGCGACCTCGAGGCCGTCCATGCCGGGCAGCCCCAGGTCGAGTACGACGAGGTCGATGCTGCCCTGAAGTCCGGCGTCGAGCGCGGTCGGGCCGTCCTCACGCACTTCGACCTCGTAACCCTCCCTGCGCAGGGCACGGGCCAGCGGCTCCGAGATGGACGCGTCGTCCTCGGCGAGCAGTACACGGGTCATGCAGTGATGGTAGTCCGCGCCGGACCGCGGCCGGGGGGCGATCCACCAGGGCCGTGACCTGGCCGGGCCGGCCTGCGGCTGTGGGATGAGATCGTGGGGGATGCCTTCGAATCCGCGCGAACGGTTCCATCAGGACCTGTGATCCATCTCTCAAGTCCTTCCATATGCCGCACTGTCGTGTCGTATGGTGACTCAACGCCTGATGCACTAAAGAAGGACCTTTGGAGCGCACCGCGCGCCGAAGGTCTCCTTCATGTGCGAGCTGGTTATCACCAGCATGAAGGAATGACCTGTGGGCCGGACCCCGACGTGATGACGCGTACGGGGTGTGGATCCCGGGACAGCCGTACCTGGCCTCCGTGAGCATCTTCGTACGCGGTGGCACTCCCCTGTGGGCGTGGGGAGAAGGACGGCAGGTCCCGGTGCCGGCCACCCCCACTGGCCGCGCGGTCACCCACGACCCGCGACCCGTACCAGCAAGGATCTTCCATGGCGACCAGCCTGACGAAGGAATCCACCGGGGCACCCTCCGGCGGCAAGACCTTCTTCGGCCACCCTCGCGGTCTGGCCACTCTGTTCATGACCGAGATGTGGGAGCGTTTCTCCTACTACGGCATGCGCGCCCTGCTTCCGCTGTACCTGGTGGCCCCCGAGGGGCTCGGCCTCGACGCGGGCACCGCGATCGCCATCTACTCCGTCTACGTGTCGACGGTGTACCTGCTCGCCATGCCCGGCGGCTGGTTCGGCGACCGCGTGTGGGGTCCGCGCAAGACGACCGCGATCGCCGGTGCGGTGATCATGCTTGGTCACCTGCTGCTGGCCGTCCCGTCGGACGGCGTCTTCTACGTCGGTCTGCTCTTCGTGGCCGTCGGCTCGGGTCTGCTGAAGTCCAACATCTCGACGATGGTGGGCCACCTCTACAACGGCCCCGACGACCCGCGTCGTGACGGTGGCTTCACCGTCTTCTACATGGGCATCAACCTCGGCGCGTTCGCCGCGCCGCTGGTCATCGGCACCATCGGCCAGAACGTGAACTGGCACATCGGCTTCGCGCTCGCCGCGGTCGGCATGGCGATCGGCCTCGGCCAGTTCCTGCTGGGCACCCGCCACCTGGCGGAGGAGTCGTCGGTCGTCCCGAAGCCGCTGGACGCCGCCGAGCGCGCCGCCACGCTGAAGAAGTCGATGATCTGGCTGCTCATCGCGGTCGTCTTCTACGGCATCGTCGTGGGCACCGGCACCTACACCCTGAACTGGGTGATGGTCCCGCTCATGCTGATCGGCCTGATCGTCCCGATCATGGTCCTCGGCCGCATCAAGCGCGACAAGGAACTGACCAGCGCCGAGCAGTCGAAGGTCTCCGGCTACATCTGGTTCTTCGTCGCCGCCGCCGTCTTCTGGATGATCTACGACCAGGGCGGCTCGACCCTGTCGATCTTCGCCGACAGCCACGCCAACACGAGCGTCTTCGGCTGGGACTTCCCGGTCTCCTGGTTCCAGTCCGTGAACCCGGTGATCATCATGGCGCTGGCCCCGGTCGCCGCCATGATCTGGCTGGCGCTGGCCCGCAAGGGCAAGGAGCCGAGCACGGTCACCAAGTTCTCGCTGGGTCTGGCCCTCGTCGGTGTCTCCTTCTTCGTCTTCCTGCTGCCGCTGACGGCCGCGGGCGACGGCAAGGTCAGCCCCTGGTGGCTCGTCCTGATCTACTTCGTCCAGACGGTCGGCGAGCTGACGCTCTCCCCGGTCGGCCTCTCGGTCACCACCAAGATGGCCCCGGCGAAGTACGGCTCCCAGATGATGGGTGTCTGGTTCCTCGCGGTGACGGCGGGCGACGCGGTGACGGGTCTGCTCTCCACCTACGGCGCCGACCTCAACGGCTCGGGCGTCGTGGCCCTGGAGGCCGCACTCGCGGTGATAGCCGGTGGCGCGGTCTTCATGTACCGCAAGAAGGTCAAGGAGCTCATGGGCGACGTCCGCTAGTCGCTCCGCTCGGCCAGTAGGCAACGGAAGGGCCGCCGCACCGGATTCGGTGCGGCGGCCCTTCGGCGTTACGGGATGTCCCCGGTCAGCGCAGCCGGGCCCGCCGCTTCGGCAGGAACGTGAAGACCGCTCCGCCCAGCAGGATCACCGTGCCCGCGACGAGGCCGAGGGCGCGCAGGACGCCGTCGTTCGAGGAACCCGTCTCCGCGAGGCCGCCGGAGGTGCCCGCGCCGCCGGCCGAACCCGAGCCGCCGGCCGCGCCACCCGGCTGGGCCGCCGTGTCGATCTCCAGCGAGACCTCGGTCTTCGACGGGGTGCACGTCGTCGTCGTGCCGAGGGCCTTCACCGTGAGGACGCCGGGTGACAGGGTCGACTTGCCGTCGGCGCCCGGCTTGTAGGTGCCCGTCAGGTCGGGGATGTTGATGGGCTGACCCGACTTGATGGGCTCCGCGTTCGTCGGGCCCTCCACATGGACGGTGCCCTTGTCGGCGCCGCCCAGCTTCACCTCCATCGACGGCTTGACCGAGTCCTTCGGGATGTCGGCCGGGCTGTCCATGACGGACTTCTTGAACTGGACCGTGAGGCCGTAGTTCCCGCCGTCCTTCTTCGCGTTGATCTGCACCGGCGACGTGGCGTTCTTGTCGCCGATGGGCGTCTTGCACTGGTACGGGATCTGGACTTCCTTGCCGGTGAAGTCACTCTTCCCGCCGCCGCTGCCGCTGGTGTCACCGCCACTGGAGCTGGATGATCCGCCCGTGGGAGTGGCACTGGCGCCGCCCGTCGGCAGACCCGTGGGGAGCCCGGTCGGAAGCCCCGTGGGCAGACCCGTCGGAAGGCCGGTGGGCAGCCCGCCCGTGGTGGCGCCGCCCGCGTCGGTGACCTTGATGGTCGCGCCGGGCTTCACGGCCTCCTTGGGCGAGCACTTGGTGTCCGTCGAGATCGGCTTGCTGACGTTGATGTTGTACTTGTCAGGCGTCAGCGTCACCTCGCCGGGCGCCGTCAGCTTGATCTTGCCCTTCATGTCGGAGAGCACCATCGGGCTGTTCTTCTTGATGGGCGGGTTGGAGCGCTCGCCCTCCACCGCCAGGTCCGCGGTCTGCGCGCCGCCCACCTTCACCGTGCCGGTCGGCTTGACCGTGTCCTTGTCGAGGTCGAGGACGTCGGGGTTGCTCGAGGCGGCCTGGGTCGTCTTCCAGACGACCTCCACCTCGTCCCCCACCTTCGCCTCGGCGGGCGCCGTGATCTCCACCTTGGTCGTGCCCTCCACGGGGGGCAGGCCGGAGATCGAGGGCGGGATGCACTCGGTCTTGTACGCGACTTCGGCGGCCTGTGCCGGTGCGGCGGCGAGCAGGAGGCCCGCACCGCCCAGCATCAGGGCGACGCCGGCCGCGCTCACTCTCCGTTGGGTGCTCACGTGTTTCCCTTCGTTGTCGGGCTGTTGTCTGACGGTGCGGAGAGCTGACCGGCCGGTGCGCCCGGATCGGTGTCCGGGGTGAACCAGGGCAGGGCCGTAGTGGTGTGGGTGCCGGTTCCCGTACTGTCGCGCGGCGGACCCGCGGCGCGGCGGGAGGACTCGGGCAGGCGCAGCTTCGGTACGCGCGCGGCCAGTTCGGGAAAGTGCAGCGCGCCCCGGTGACGTCCCGCGCCGCCGGACCGCCGAGGGCGTACGCGGTCGACGGCGGCCATCCCGATCCGGAACACGGCGGCCGGTACGACGACGCAGAGCAGGATCCAGAAGAGCGTCACGCCCCAGGGGCGGCCCACGCCCCACGGCTGCTCGGCGAGGACCTTGCCGCCGAACTTGAGGGAGACCAGGTAGTTGCCGTGCGCCCCCGAGGTCAGCTCGACGGGCAGCTTGATCTGCGCCTTCCTGCCGGGGGCGATCGTGCCGCGCCACTGCTGGTCCTCCCACTGCGGGGCGAACACGCCGTGGGAGGTGCCGACCTGGAAGACCGGGTCCTTGAGGGGGGCCGAGCCGACGTTGCCGACGGTGAAGACGAAGGTGCGCGACGCCGGGGCGCCGAACCAGGTCAGGACACCGCTCGAACCGTCGAGCCGGGTGTCGGTCAGGACGGACAGCTTGCCGCCGCCCGACTGCGCGGGGAGCGCCTCGACCGGATGGCCCGCGACCTTGAGCACCGCGTCCGCCTGCGCCTTGTCGCCGGTGACGGTCGCCACGTGGACCACGCACGGGCAGGGCACGGGCGGCTCGGCGACGGGGAGCTTCTTGCCGAAGGTGCCCTTGTCCCCGGTGGTGACGGCGCGGCCGTCGGCGTTGGCGCAGGAGTTCGTACCGCCGACGACTCCCCTGCCGGGCTCGGACTGGCCGCAGATCAGCATCATGAGCAGCGTCTTGGGATGCCAGCCCGAGCCGCTGACGGTGATCGAACCGCCCGTGCCCGCCTGCGACTTGGAGAGGGTGACGGCCGGCCCATCGGCGGCGGAGGCGTCCTGCAGCGGCAGGGCGGCGAGGCCGAGCGCGGTGACGAGGACGAGCGCTGCCGCCCACAGCCGGGGCCCGCAGCGGTGGCGGCGGTTCATGACCAACTCCCTTGGATCTCTTGGCTCCCGAGGTTCCCGCTGTTCTCGCCGTACTCGCTGTTCTCGCTGTTCTCGCCGTACTCGCCGTGCTCGCTGCCGGCGTCGTTCCCGCCGTTCGCACGCCGCCGTCGGCGTACGAACCAGAAGGCCGCGCCCGCGGCGGCCAGGATCACGGCGCACGTTCCGGCGACCGCCGCCCACGGCACGAACCGCTTCGTCGCCGTCGCCTCGTCGTGCGCGCCGCCCCCGGCCGTGACCGTGAGCCGCACCCGGACCGAGTCGAGGGAGGGGGCGTTCTTCCAGGGCTCGCTGAGGGTGACGCGGCGGCCCGGCAGCAGCTCCACCGGCAGCGTGCGCGGGCGCCGGTCGAGCGCCCGGCCGAGTACGCCGTCGGCGCGCACGGCGAGCCTCGGGGTCAGGACGGTGTTGCCGCGGTTGACGAGGTCGTACGAGATCCGGCCGCCAGTGACACGGACCCGCTCGACGGTGAGCGCCGAGAGGGTGGGGCCGCTGACCCGCAGATGGACACTGACCCCGGAGTCCCGCCCGTTCGCGCTCGCCACCACGGCGCCCGGGTGGTCGCCGGGTGTGGCGTCGGCCGGGACGGTGACGGTGAAGGGCACCTCGGCGCGGGTGCGCGCCGGGATCTTCACCTCGCGCCGGGCGAAGGTGATCCACGCGCCCGTGTCGGTCGACCTCTTGCGCAGGGAGAGGGCGCCGGTGCCGGTGTTGTCGGCGTCGGCGCCACGCAGCCGTACGGTCAGGGGGCGGCCGCCGGGGTTGGTGACGGCCACCTTGTCCTGGAGCACCGTGCCGGGCACCCCCTCCGCGTAGAAGTAGGGGCGCCCGTCCTGCGCGGGCCTGGTACCGCCGCCGGCCGACGGCGAGACGGACCAGGCGGGCGCCGTGCCGGCCGCGGCCGCCGGGCCCCCCGCCCCCGCGGTCAGCAGGACGGCGGCCCCGCACAGCGCGCGCAGGCGGGCGCGGGCCCGGTGACTGGACGGCATCGGCGGCTCCAGGTCGTCGCGTACGGATGTCGGACGGGCACGGCCGCCGGGGTCAGCGCGCCGCCTGATTGCGTCGCGTCAGCCACAGCACGCCCGCGGCGCCCGCGAGCAGCACCGTGCCGCCGAGGGTGCCGAGCGCGATCGCGGAGTCCTCGGGTCCCGTCTGCGGCAGTTCGCCACCGGACGGGGTGCTCTGCGAGCCGCCCGAGGATCCGCCCGAAGTGCCGCCGCCCCCGGCCGACTTGACGTCCAGGGTCAGTGACGGCTTCGGGCTGTTCGCGGGTGTGCACGTGGTCGTGGTGCCGAGCGCCTTGATGGTGAGGACACCCGCCGTGAAGGTGACCTTGCCGCTCTTCGCCGGGGTGTAGGTGCCCGACAGGTCACTGATCTTGATGGGGGTGTTGGCGGGGACCGCCTCCGCGTTCGCCGGCCCGGACACCGGCAGGGAGCCGGTCTCGGCGCCGCCCAGTTTGATGACGGCGCTGGGCTTCATGGCGCCCTTGCCGAGCTCGACCGGGCTGGACGAGACGCCCTTCTGGAAGGACATGGTGATCTTGTAGCCGCTGCCGCTCTTCACGCCCTTGATGTCGATCGGGGAGACCGCTCCCTTGTTCCCGATCGGCGTCTTGCACTGGTAGTTGACGTCCTGCACATCGGCCTGGGCTGCGGGGGCGGCCATCAGCACCCCGGAGCCGGCCAGGGCCGCGGCCAGCGCGAGCGCTGCCGTTCGCTTCTGGTACGTCCGGTACGACACCTCGAGTTCCCCTCATGCCGGGAGTTCCTGAGTTGCACGCGCCAAGTTACTGACGGCACATCAGATTGGGCGCTCAAGGTACGCCGGGGACCTTGTCGAGGGAAGACATAAGTGCGCGCCGGATCCCATGGGATCCGGCGCGTGCGAAGAGATGTGCGAACCCGGGGTAACCCCAGTCCCCCCAAGG
Organism: Streptomyces longhuiensis; assembly: GCF_020616555.1. Lineage (NCBI taxonomy): Bacteria > Bacillati > Actinomycetota > Actinomycetes > Kitasatosporales > Streptomycetaceae > Streptomyces > Streptomyces longhuiensis. The sequence goes on from NZ_CP085173.1 coordinate 4,268,609, forward strand.
GCTGCCGTCAGGCGGGCGCCCCGACTTCGGCCCACACGGTCTTGCCGGGGACACCCGCGGTCCTGACGACCCCCCAGTCCACGCACAGGCGCTGCACGATGAACATTCCGTGCCCTCCGGGGCGGCCGGCGCGGTGCGGGGTCCGGGGCGCGGGCTGTCCGGCCCCCCGGTCGGAGACCTCGATGCGCAGCACCTTGCTGTCGCAGGAGATACGCAGCTCCTCGGGGCCCTCGGCGTGCAGGCAGGCGTTGGTGACCAGCTCGGAGACGACGAGCAGGACGTCCTCGGCGGCGGCCCGCCGGTCGGCGGTGTCCGCCGGCATCCAGCCCCACGCGTGCAGCGCCTCGCGGGTGAAGTCGCGGGCCAGGGGAACGATGCCGGCTGCCCCGACGAGGTTCAGCCTGCGGCTCTGGTGCCCGGCTGCCCGCCCGACGTCGACGGGGGGCAGACCTGGCGTGCCACCGGTTTCGCCGGCGGCTTCCGGCTCCGGGCCGCGGTCGCCCGGCGAGTAAGGCCGGGTGGTGCTCATCAGCACTTCACCTCACCGAGACTCTTGACGTGTGATGTGTGGAAAAGATCCGCCGTGGCGGCTTGGCCCGACGTGGGACCCAGCATGTCTCCTGCCCGACCGATCCGTGAGAACACCCACTTGTTCGGCATGGCTGATGTGACGCTGGTAACGCCTCGATCACGTAGAGACAACTGACGCGTAACTTCCGTGCTTCACCTGCGTACGCGTCCTGTCAGTCGTCGAGAGCCGCGGCCAGCGACTCGTGAACGGTGAAGACGGCCTCCGCGCCGGTGATCTCGAAGACCCGGGCCACCACCGGCAGCATCCCGGCCAGATGGACTCCGCCACCGGCGGCCTCCGCCTTGAGCCGGGCACCCAGCAGCACGTTGAGTCCGGTCGAATCACAGAACTCGAGCCGTGAGCAGTCGATCACCAGCCGTGAAAACCCGGCGGTGAGACAGCTCTCCAGCGGTTCTCGCAATAGATCGGCGGTGTGGTGATCCAGCTCACCCACCGGAGTCACGACGGCGCTGGCGCCCTCTTCCCGCACTTCGACCAGAAGCCGGCCCCGATGCGCGCTGCCGACTGTCCCGCGGTCCATGACGTCTCTCTCTTCCGAGTCTGCTCGACCGTCGTGGCTGTTCAATGACGCCCTCGAACACTACGCCTTCAGTATGCCCTCCGGTACCCGAACAACCCCTAGGAATCGGACATTTACGCACAGAACGCACTTGCGGCCGGAGCGTAAAAGCGGGTAGGCCTAGTAAGGACAGCTATCGACCACGGCCGGCTTTGGAGGCGCCGCACACCGCAGTGCACGTATTGGCATCGGCAGCCATATGCCGAGAACGATGGAGGACATCATGTCACCCCGGCTCGACGAATCGCGTACTGACCAGGCGTCGACGTCGACACCCCCACCGGAACACGAGGCCTTCGACAACCTGGCCGGCCTGCCGGAGATCCCGCCGTTCGACGAGGTGGCCCCCCAGGACGCACGGGCCCTGTCCAAAACGCTCTTCGAACGGCTGGAGTCCATCGAAGAGGGCACCCACGAGTATTCGTATGTCCGCAACACGCTCGTTGAACTCAATCTCGCCCTGGTGAAGTTCGCGGCGTCCCGGTTCCGCTCCCGCAGCGAGCCGATGGAGGACATCATCCAGGTCGGCACGATCGGCCTGATCAAGGCGATCGACCGCTTCGAGCTGAGCCGCGGCGTCGAGTTCCCCACGTTCGCGATGCCGACCATCGTCGGCGAGATCAAGCGCTTCTTCCGTGACACGTCCTGGTCGGTCCGCGTTCCGCGGCGCCTCCAGGAGCTTCGTCTCGACCTTGCCAAGGCGGGCGACGAACTCGCCCAGCAGTTCGACCGCGCACCGACGGTGGGCGAGCTCGCCGAGCGCCTGGGCATCACGAACGACGAGGTCGTCGAGGGCATGGCCGCCTCCAACGCCTACACGGCCAGCTCCCTGGACGCACAGCCCGAGGAGGACGACTCCGAGGGCGCGCTCGCGGACCGCATCGGGTACGAGGACCACGGGCTCGAGGGCATCGAGTACGTCGAGTCCCTGAAGCCCCTGATCGCCGAACTCCCGTCCCGGGACCGGAAGATCCTCTCCCTGCGCTTCGTGGCCAACATGACGCAGTCGGAGATCGGTGAGGAGCTGGGCATCTCCCAGATGCACGTGTCCCGGCTGCTGTCGCGCACGCTGGTGCGCCTGCGCAAGGGCCTCACGCTCGAGGAATAGCCGTCACGGCGGTGCCATGACCTCCATCGCCTCCGCGCACACAGCGCGGAGGCGACGTGTGTTGCGGGTCAGGCGGCGCGTACTCCGCGCCGCCAGACCGCCGACACCAGCGGCACGCCCGGCCGGTACGCCAGGTGCACATGGCTAGGCGCGTCGAGCAGAGCCAGGTCCGCGTACGCGCCCGGCGCCACGCGGCCGATGTCGTCGCGGCGCAGCGCCCGCGCGCCGCCCGCCGTCGCCGACCAGATCGCCTCGTCCGGCGTCATCCCCATGTCCCGTACGGCCAGGGCGATGCAGAACGGCACCGAGGACGTGAAGGACGAGCCCGGGTTGCAGTCCGTGGACAGCGCCACGGTCGCTCCCGCGTCCAGGAGACGGCGGGCGTCGGGCCACTGGGCGCGCGTGGAGAACTCGGCGCCGGGCAGCAGCGTGGCCACCGTCCCGCCGTTCGCGAGGGCGTCGACGTCCGCGTCCGTGAGGTGCGTGCAGTGGTCGGCGCTCGCCGCGTCGAGTTCGACGGCGAGCTGGACCCCGGGCCCGTAGCTGAGCTGGTTCGCGTGGACGCGGGGGTGCAGGCCGCGGGCCTTGCCGGCCGTGAGGATCGCGCGGGCCTGGTCGCCGTCGAAGGCGCCCTTCTCGCAGAAGACGTCGACCCAGCGGGCGTGCGGGGCGCAGGCGTCCAGCATCTCGCCGGTGACGAGCGCGACGTAGGCCGCCGGGTCGTCCGCGTAGTCCGGCGACACGATGTGCGCGCCGAGGTAGGTGACCTCGTCGGTGTGCCGCGCCGCGATGCGCAGCGCCCTCTCCTCGTCCTCGGTGGTCAGCCCGTAGCCCGACTTCGTCTCGAACGTCGTCGTGCCCTGGCGCAGCGCCTCGGCGAGGTAGTGGGTGAGGTTCGCCTCCAGCTCCGCGTCCGTGGCGGCGCGGGTGGCGGCGACCGTCGTACGGATGCCTCCGGCGGAGTAACTGCGGCCCGACATGCGGGCGTTGAACTCCTGGGTGCGGTCGCCCGCGAACACCAGGTGGGAGTGCGAGTCGACGAAGCCGGGGATGACGGCGCGGCCCTCGGCGTCATGGGTGGCGTCGGCCGCGGGGGCCTTCGCCTGCGGCCCCACCCAGGCGATCCGGTCGCCCTCGACGACCACCGCCGCGTTCTCGATGAGCCCGAGCGGGCTGTCGCCGTGGGCCGGGTCGTTGGTGACCAGGGAGCCGATGTTGGTGATGACGGTGGTGGTCATGGTTCCTCTCCGTGGGTGGGAAATCCTCGAACGCCGGAGGGCTGTGGTGTCAGCCCGTCCGGCGTTCGAGGACATTCGGGAAGAGGCGGGCCGGGCAGAGGCGACGGCCTTACGCCCGCAGCGCCCCGATCGCCGCGGCCAGTGCCCCGGGGACATCTCCGACCAGCTCGTGCCGGCCGTCACGGACGATGTGCCGGCCGCCCACGACCGTGTGCCGCACGTCCGCGGCCGACGCCGCGAACACCGCCGTCTCCGCCCCGAGGCGCGGCACCGGGCCCGCCGTCCGCACGGAGTCCAGCGCGACCGTCGTGAGGTCGGCGAGCGCCCCGCGTTCGATCCGTCCGGCGTCGTTCCAGCCGAGCGCCGCGTGACCGTCGGCCGTGGCGGCGCGCAGCAGCGCCGCCGCCGTCCAGTGGCCCCGTGTCCGCGTGCGCAGCCGCTCGTTCAGCTCCATCGCCCGCGCCTCTTCGAAGAGGTCGATGACGGCGTGGCTGTCCGATCCCAGGGAGAGCGGTGAGCCCTCCTTCTGGAGGGCGACGGCGGGGCCGATGCCGTCGGCCAGGTCGCGTTCCGTGGTGGGGCACATGCACGTGCCCGTCCCGGAACCGCCCAGCAGCGCGATGTCCTCGTCGGTGAGGTGCGTGTTGTGGACGCCCGTGGTGTTCGGGCCGAGCACGCCGTGGTCCGCGAGGAGCCGGGTCGGCGTGCAGTCGTGCGCGGCCAGGCACGCCTCGTTCTCCGCGGTCTGCTCGGAGAGGTGGACGTGCAGGGGCGCGCCGCGCGTCCTCGCCCACTCGGCGACCGTGTCGAGCTGATCCGCGGGGACGGCCCGCACGGAGTGGATCGCCGCGCCGATGCGCGCGTGGTCGCGGTCCTTGAGGAGCGTGGCCCGCTCGGCCCACGCCTCGGTGCTGCCGTCGGAGAAGCGCCGCTGGTGGCGGTCCGGCTCCTTGCCGAAGCCCGAGGAGACGTACGCGGTGTCGAGGAGCGTGATGCGGATGCCGACCTCGGCGGCCGCCGCGATCAGGGCCTCGCCCATCGCGTTGGGGTCGTCGTACAGGGTGCCGTCCGGCGCGTGGTGCAGATAGTGGAACTCGCCGACGGTGGAGATCCCGGCGAGCGCCATCTCCGCGTACACCGCCCTGGCGAGCGCGTGATACGTGTCCGGGGTCAGCCGGTCCGCGACCGAGTACATGACCTCGCGCCACGTCCAGAACGTGCCCGAGCCCACCTGGACGGTGGAGCGCAGGGCGCGGTGGAAGGCGTGGCTGTGGGCGTTGGCCAGGCCGGGGACGGTCAGGCCGCGCAGTACGGTCGCGCCGGGGGGCGGGGTGTCGACGCCGGTGCGCACGTCCGCGATGCGGCCGTCCTGCGACACCTCGACGACCACGCCCGGCTCGACCTCCGGGTCGAGCCAGGCATGCTCCAGCCAGTACGTCACCTGCACGCCAAGCCCTCCAGTACGTCGGCGAGTGCGCTCACTCCGGCGAGGCAGTCGTCCTCCGCGGCGTGTTCGGCCGGGGAGTGCGAGACGCCCGTGGGGTTGCGCACGAACAGCATGGCGGTCGGCACGGAGTCCGCGAGGATTCCGGCGTCGTGTCCCGCGCCGGTGCCGAGCACCGGGACGGTGAGCCGGTCGTCGGTGCCGAGGATGCGGCCGAGCTCGTCGCGCAGCGCGTGGTCGAACTCGACGACCGGCGTGAACGACTCGCGCACGGTCTCCAGGTCGATGCCGTGCGCGTCGGCGTACTCGCGGGCCGCCTTCTCGACGGCCGTGACGACCGTGTCGAGGGTCTGCTGGTCGGCGGCGCGGGAGTCGAGCCAGCCGCGGACCAGGGACGGGATGGCGTTGACGCCGTTCGGCTCGACGGAGATCTTGCCGAACGTGGCGACGGCGCCCGCGAGTTCCGCCTCACGGCGGGCCGCGAGGACGGTCTGCGCGTACGACAGCATCGGGTCGCGGCGGTCCACGAGACGCGTGGTGCCCGCGTGGTTGGCCTCGCCGCGGAAGTCGAAGCGCCAGCGGCCGTGCGGCCAGATCGCGCTCGCGACGCCCACGGCGTCGCCGGACAGGTCCAGGGCGCGGCCCTGCTCCACGTGCAGCTCGACGAAGGCGCCGATGCGCGCGAGCCGCTCGGGGTCGGGGCCGATCGCCTCCGGGTCGTAGCCCGCCCGCTCCATGGCCTGCGGGAGGGTGACGCCGTCGCCGTCCCGCAGCCGCGCCGCCTGCTCCGGGGTGAGCCGGCCCGCGGTGAGGCGGGAGCCGACGCAGGCCAGGCCGAACCGGGCCCCCTCCTCGTCACCGAAGTTGGTGAGGGCGAGGGGGCGGGTGAACTCCACTCCCCTGCGGCGGAGTTCGTCGAGGGCGGCGAAGGACGACACGACCCCGAGGGGGCCGTCGAACGCTCCGCCGTCCGGTACGGAGTCCAGGTGGGAGCCCGTGACGACGGCGTCCCCCGCGGCGGGGTCGCCGAGCCAGGCCCACTGGTTGCCGTTGCGGTCGAGTTCGTAGGTCAGGCCGCGTGACTCGGCCTGGTCCTTGAACCAGGCCCGGCAGTCGGTGTCGGCCGCGGTCCAGGCGAAGCGGCGGTACCCGCCGCTCTCGTCGTTGCGGCCGATGGGCGCGAGGTCGCGCCACATCTCGCCGAAGGAAGGACTCGTCACGCGTCGTCACCCTCGCGCATCGGCACCCGCACCCCGCGCTCGGCCGCGACGTCGGCCGCGTGCTCGTAGCCCGCGTCGACGTGGCGGATGACGCCCATGCCGGGGTCGTTGGTGAGGACGCGCTCGATCTTCTGCGCGGCCAGCTCGGTGCCGTCGGCGACGCACACCTGGCCGGCGTGGATGGAGCGGCCCATGCCGACGCCGCCGCCGTGGTGGATGGAGACCCAAGAGGCGCCGGAGGCCGTGTTGACCAGGGCGTTGAGCAGCGGCCAGTCGGCGATGGCGTCGGAGCCGTCCTTCATCGCCTCGGTCTCGCGGTACGGGGAGGCGACGGAGCCGGAGTCGAGGTGGTCGCGGCCGATGGCGACCGGGGCGGAGAGCTCGCCGGAGGCGACCATCTCGTTGAACTTCAGGCCGGCCAGGTGGCGTTCGCCGTAGCCGAGCCAGCAGATACGCGCCGGGAGACCCTCGAAGGCGATCCGCTCGCCGGCCATGTCGATCCAGCGGTGCAGGTGCTTGTTCTCCGGGAACAGCTCCTTGATCGCCTTGTCCGTCTTGGCGATGTCCTCCGGGTCACCGGACAGGGCGGCCCAGCGGAACGGGCCGAGGCCCTCCTCGAACAGCGGGCGGATGTGCGCCGGGACGAAACCGGGGAAGTCGAAGGCGCGCTCGCAGCCGGCCTTGCGGGCCTCGTCGCGGATGGAGTTGCCGTAGTCGAAGACCTCGGCGCCCTTGTCGAGGAAGCCGAGCATGGCCTCGACGTGCAGGCGCATCGAGTGGCGCGCCTTGTCGGTGAAGCCGGCCGGGTCGGCCTCGCGCTCCTTGTCCCAGTCCTCGACCGAGATGCCGACGGGCAGGTAGGCCAGCGGGTCGTGGGCGGAGGTCTGGTCGGTGACGATGTCGATCGGGGCCTCGCGGCGCAGCAGCTCCGGGAAGACCTCGGCGGCGTTGCCGACGACGCCGATGGACAGGCCGCGGCGCTCGTCGCGGGCCTGGACCGCGAGCTCCAGGGCGTGGTCCAGGTTGTCGGCCTTGACGTCCAGGTAGCGGGTGCCGATGCGGCGGTCGATGCGGGTCTCGTCGACGTCGACGCAGATGGCGACGCCCTCGTTCATCGTCACGGCGAGGGGCTGGGCGCCGCCCATGCCGCCGACGCCGGCGGTGAGGGTGATGGTCCCGGCGAGGGTGCCGTCGAACTTCTTGCGGGCGACCGCGCCGAAGGTCTCGTACGTGCCCTGGACGATGCCCTGCGAGCCGATGTAGATCCACGAACCGGCGGTCATCTGGCCGTACATGGTGAGGCCCTCGGCCTCGAGCTTGCGGAACTCCTCCCAGTTGGCCCAGTCGCCCACCAGGTTGGAGTTGGCGAGCAGCACGCGCGGCGCCCACTCGCTGGTGCGCATGACACCGACCGGCTTGCCGGACTGCACGAGGAGGGTCTCGTCCGACTTCAGCGTCTTGAGCGTGCGCACGATCGCGTCGTACGCCTCCCAGGAGCGGGCCGCCTTGCCGGTGCCCCCGTAGACGACCAGCTTGTCGGGATACTCGGCGACCTCGGCGTCGAGGTTGTTCATGAGCATCCGGAGGGCGCCCTCCTGCTGCCATCCCAAGGTGTTCAGTTCCGTACCGCGCGGGGCTCGTACGGGGCGGGGTCCTGACATGGCTGCCTCCTAGAAACTGTTGCCTTGGTTATTCACATCCTGGCGTTCTGAATAGAACTAGTCAATACATCTCCGCGACCGGTTGCCGCGCCGCAGCGCCGGACAGGGGTGATTGCCTGGTCACAGGGATCTTCAGGGAGTCGGACGGCGACGCGCCGAAAGGGCTGCAGGGGCCCTGGAAGGGCGCTACGTGGGCACTGCAGGGGCGCCGCGAGGGCCATACGGAGGGGCTTTCTCCAGGCAGGCGATGCCCCCCGACTCCCGCGGGTATCAGGCCGGTTGGCGGATTCTAGTCGCTCCACGCATGTTCCACGTGAAAATGCCAGAACCCTCACCTGGCCTCCGTACGTTGCGTAGCGTCGTGCACACGGCCGAACGTCACGTACGGGAGGAGTCCGGTGTGCCCGGAATCGACGAGTGCCTGCTGGAAGCCATGCGGCTGCCCGGTGCGCGGGGTGCCTCCGTGGTCGACTGGACCAGCGGGCTCGCCCTCGGCACCGTCGGGGACTCGCCGAACGGGGACCACGAGGCGACCGCCGCGGAGGCCGCCGAGCTGGCCCGGATGACGGCCGAGCACCGCGCCTTCGCGCCCGCCGGCGGCGCCGACTGGACCGCCGGCGAGCCGCCGGTGGAGGACGTCATCGTCACCAGCCGGGACGGCTATCACGTACTGCGCTTCGTGCGGACGACGTTCGACAGCAGCGTCTTCCTCCATCTCTGGCTCGACCGGGAACAGGGCAACCTGGCGCTGTCCCGCATCCGGCTCGGCGAGATGGCGGACCGGCTGGTGCTCGGGTGACCACGACGGCGGCGGCCAGAATCGAGGGCCGCACCACGACATCGGCCGGGGTCTCTCCCATGCTGCGCCGCCTCGCCGAGGAGCGGGCCACCGGCGCCCTGCTGCGCGACCGCGGCACGCTCTATCTCGCCGACGGGCAGGTCGTGCACGCCGAGAGCCCCGCGACGCCCGGCATCGACGTGCTGCTCACCACCGGCGGCGCCCTGCACCCCGACGGCTGGTGGGAGGCCGTCGACGCGGCCGGGACACGGCAGCGGGTCGGCCGGTACCTCGTGGAAAGCGGCCGGCTCACCGACGGCGCGCTCGAACTGTGCCATCTGGGCGCCCTCTACGACGCCGCGTTCTTCGCACTCGCGCCCAGCGGCGCCCCGGCCCGCTTCCGCTACGGCGCCGCCCACTGGTTCGGCACCGTCCACCCCGTCTCCGTCGCGTCCGTGGAGGCCGAGACGCTGCGCCGGCGCGAGCTGCTGCACGGCATCTGGCCCGACGCCGCCGCCGACACGGCCCCCCTCGAACAGCGTGGCGGCCACAGCCCCACGGTCCCGCCGCGCCAGCGCGCCGTGCTCGCCCTGGTCGACGGGGTACGCACCGCGGCCGACATCTCCCACCTCCTCGGCAGGCCCGCCTTCCACACCCTGGTGGATCTGCGCAGGCTCGCCGCCGCCGGCCTCGTACGGGCTGTGGCACCGCGTCCGCTGCCGCCCGCCCCGGCCACGCCCGACTGGGCGGGCGCGGCGTCGACCGACCCCGATGTCGCCCTGTTACGCCGCCTCAGAGACGCGCTGGAGGCCCTGTGAGACGCGCGCTCCGCCAGCGTGCCGAGAGGAGACAGCTGATGACGGCCGAGGCCGAAGTCCTCGAAGAACTGCACCGGTTGAGAGCCCGCGTGCCCCGCCTCACGGGTGCGCTCGCGGCAGGTGTCGACGGGCTCGTCCTCGCCCACGACACCCCCGGCGTGGAGGCCGAGGGCATCGCCGCGCTCACCGCCGCCGCGCTCGGCGTGGCCCTGCGCATGGCCGACGCGACGGGGCGCGGCGACCTCCGCGAACTCCTCGTGCGCGGCACCCACGGCTATGTGGCCACCTACGCGGCCGGCCCGTCCGCGGTCCTGACGCTGCTCGCGGACGACCAGGTCAGCGTCGGCCGCCTGCACCTGGAGGGCCGCCGCTGCGGGGCGCGTATCGGCGAACTCGTGGCGGACGTCCTGACACCCGTCGAACCGCCCGCGCCCGACCGGCGCCAGCCCCGGCCGTCAACCCGGCAACAGCGGCTGCCCACACGCCCCGTACCGCCCCAGTCAGCTTCCTGAACGAACCCGTCACACACGCGATCCCCCGAAAGGACCGACCATGGCCAACACCGAAGCCGCCCTCAAGGACGCCGTCACCTCGATCGAAGGCGCCACAGCAGCCGCCCTCGTCGACTACACGAGCGGCATGGCGCTCGGCACCATCGGCAGCACCAAGGACTTCGACCTCGAAGTGGCCGCCGCCGGCAACACCGACGTCGTCCGGTCCAAGCTCCGCACCATGGAACACCTCGGCCTCAAGGACGAGATCGAGGACGTCCTGATCACGCTCGGCACCCAGTACCACCTGATCCGCCTGCTGTCGGGGCGTGCCGGCAACGGCCTCTTCCTCTACCTGGTGCTCGACAAGAGCCGCGCGAACCTGGCGATGGCACGTCACCAGCTGAAGAAGATCGAGTCCGATCTCGAGGTCTGATCCTCCGGCCCGCACGCCCGGTCAGGGGCGGCGCCGCGCCCCACCGGGTGCGGCGTCGCCCGCGCCCGTGCCCGTCGACCGGTAGCCCTTGACCCGGGCGCCCGCGGGAGCGCCCGCGCGCCCGTCGAGCCAGTCGACCCGTACCCACAGGAGCTGGTCCTCGCGGCGTTCCAGGCGGCCGAGGCGGGTCGCCCGCAGCCACAGGCCGACGCCCGTACCGGCGACGAGGAGGCCGCCCGCGGCGGGCAGCGCGAAGGCGGAGCCGAGGGCGGCGAGGAAGGCGAGGAGCAGCCACCAGCGGTGGCCGCGGCGCCAGTTGCGTACCGTCACCGCGCGGTCCTGGAGCACATCGTGCTTGCCCGCGCGCGACGCCGAGCGCGCCAGACCCTCGTGACGCTTCCGCCGGACGCCCGCCACCGTGGCCGCCGAGAGCAGAAAGAGGGCCGCTCCCGCGAGCACGCCGATACGGCGGCCCGTGAGTCCCGGCGGGAGCACTCCGATGCCCGCGGCGCACACCCCGAGCCACCACAGGGGCGCGGCCCCGGCCCTCACGACCACCGCCACCCGGGCCAGCCCCTGCCCACCGCGCGTCGCCACGTCCGCCACCTCCGCACTCCGGTGTCACCTCGACCGGGCGGAGACTAACGAGGGAATCTGAGGGCTCCCTGAGAGCGGGCGTGAGGGGGCTCAGTCCTCCCAGTCCGAGGTGTCGCGCTCCTTGCGCGACCCGAAGCGCGGCATCCACCGCATCGCGTGCAGCGCGTTCACCCCGACGATGCCCGTCCAGGCGATCAGCAGGCCGGGCAGATCGGCGTTGACGACGGCGATCGCGGACAGCGGGATGGCGAGGACCAGGGAGACGATGCCGAAGCCGAAGCGCTCGCCCCAACTGTCGCTGTCGCCGCGCGGGGAGCGCGCGCCCCGCGCGACGACCATCTGCTGCTCCGCCAGCTGCCGCCGCACACGGCGGTCCACGGCACCGTCGAGGCGCTGCTCGACCTTGTCCAGGAACGAGTCGACGAGCGCGGACTCGTACTCTTCGCCGAGTTCCCTGCGTGCGTGCAGGGTGGCGTCGAGTTCCTTCTTGAGTTCGGCGTCACGGGCTTCCATACCGGGCCACGTTACGGACCGCAGGCCGCCGTGACAGTGGGGCTAACCCCCCTCTTGTCCCTGGGCCGGGCCCTACTCGGCCGCCACCGGCTCACGCAGCGTCCGCTCGGGGATGTGGGCCGTGTTGCGCCGGGCCACGGCCCAGTACAGGACGGCCGGCACCACGAGCCCCACGATCCAGGAGATGTCGGCGCCGCCGAGCGGCTCGACGAGCGGGCCCGTGTAGAAGTGCGTGGCGAGGAACGGGAGCTGCGCGAGGAGCCCGATCGCGTACACGGTGAGTGCGTCCCAGCGCCAGGCCCCGTAGCGCCCGTGCGGGTCGGAGAGGGCCGGGATGTCGTACCGCTCCTTGGATATCAGGTAGTAGTCGACCAGGTTGATCGCCGACCAGGGCGTGAAGAACGTCAGCAGGAACAGCAGGAAGTCCTTGAAGGACGACAGGAAGCTGTCCTTGCCGACCAGCGCGACCGCCGTGCCCGCGATCATGATCAGTGCGATGTACAAGGCCCTGGCGCGCTGCGAGAGGACCTTCTGCCCGCGGAATCCGCTGACGCTCGTCACCATCGACATGAAGCCGCCGTACGTGTTGAGCACGTTGATGGTCAGCTTGCCGAGCGCGATCACGAAGTACAGGAACGAGGCGATGATCCCGGCGCCGCCGAGGCCGACCACGTAACTGACCTGGTTGTCGAGGAACTTCGCGCCCGCCGTCGCCGCGACGAGGACGCCGAACGTCATCGACCACTGCGAGCCGATCGCCGACCCCGACAGCGTCCACCAGAACGTGGACTTCGCCGACGTCGTGCGGGGCAGATAGCGCGAGTAGTCCGCGACGTACGGGCCGAAGGCGAGCTGCCAGGACGCGGAGAGCGAGATGGCGAGCAGGAACATCGGGGCGTCGAAGTGCGCGTCGTGCAGCAGCGCGGACAGGTCGACCCGGTCCAGGAGCCGGATGCCGAGGTAGACGAAGGCGATCGCGCACACGATGCTGGCGACTCGGCCGAGCGCGTGGATGACGCGGTAGCCGACGGTCGCCATCACCCCGGTGACCAGGGCGAACACGATGATGCCCGTGGTGTCCCCGGTGTGCGTGAGCTCGCCGACGGCCTGCCCGGCGAGCACGCTGCCGCTGGCGAAGAACCCGACGTACATCAGGATCACCAGGAGCAGCGGGACGACCGCGCCGCGCACACCGAACTGGGCGCGGGACTGGATCATCTGCGGCAGGCCGAGCCTGGGGCCCTGCGCCGAGTGCAGCGCCATGACGGCGCCGCCCAGCAGGTTGCCGACGACGAGACCGACGAGCGACCAGACCACGTCGCCGCCGAAGACGACGGCGAGCGCGCCCGTCACGACGGCCGTGATCTGGAGGTTCGCGCCGAGCCAGAGCGTGAACTGCGAGAAGGCCGTGCCGTGGCGTTCCTCGTCGGGTACTACGTCGATGGAGCGCCGCTCCACGAGTGCTTCGGCCATGATCCGACTCTCCTTCAGCCCTTGCTGATCCCGTGCTGACGCGCGTATGCGTTCGCGACGTCCTCGGGATCCTTCTTGTCTTTGTCCACCTGCCGGTTGAGCTCGGTGAGCTGCTCCGTCGTCAGGACGTTGCCCAGGCGCGCGAGCGCCTTGCGGACCGTCGAGTCGGCCTTGCGGTCGGCGACGAGCGGGACGACGTGCTGGCCGGGGACGAGGTTCTTGGGGTCGGTGAGGACGACCCAGTGGTTGTCGACGATGTCCGTGTCGGTGGTGAAGAGGTTCGCCACGTCGACGTCGCCCTTCTTCAGGGCGCCCTTGACCAGCGGCCCCGACGAGTCGAGGGACTTGAACTCCTTGAACTCGACGCCGTACACGTCCTTCAGGCCGACCGCGCCGACCTGGCGCTTCTTCACCTCGGGCGCGGCGCCGATGACGAGCTTGCCGTTGTGCTTCGCCAGGTCGGCGAGCGAGGTCAGCTTGTACTTCCTGGCCGTCTCGCGGGTGACGACGAACGCGTCGGAGTCCTCCGCCAGGCCGTAGGGCAGGATCTGCAGGCCCTTGGGCAGGGCGACGGCGAGGGCGTTCTGCATCTCGCCCTCCTCGGTGGCCGTCGACTTCGGGTCGAGGTAGTGCAGGAGGGCGCCCTGGTACTCGGGGAGCAGATCGATGTCGCCGCCCTCCAGGGCGGGGATGAGGATCTCGCGGGTGCCGAGGTTGGGGCGGACCTTCGTCTTCACGCCGGCCGCTTCGAGGGCGGCCGCGTACAGGTAGCCGAGCACCTGGTTCTCGGTGAAGTTGGCGGTACCGATGGTGACGCCGTTCTTGCTGGAGCCGCCGCCCCCGCCGCCCGAGCCCTGGCCGTCGAGAGAGGTGATGCCGCCGCTGCACGCGGCGAGCGCGGGGACGGAGGCTGCGGCGAACAGGCCGCCGATGACAGTCCTGCGGTTCATCTTGCGTGCTCCTAGGCCGACTTGGCGGGGCGGTGGCGGAAGAGGGCGCGCTGCAGTGCGGAGAGCGCGAGGTCGAGTACGACGGCGACGACCGCCACGAGGACGGCACCGCCGAGCACCTGTACGAGGTCGCGCTGGGCGAGCCCGTCGAAGACGTAGCGGCCGAGGCCGCCGAAGGAGACGTACGCGGCGATGGTCGCCGTGGCGACGACCTGGATCAGGGCGAGCCGCAGGCCGGTCATGATCAGGGGCATCGCGAGCGGCAGCTCGACCTGGAACAGGACCTGGTGGCCGCGCATGCCCTGGCCGCGCGCCGCGTCCTTGACCTCCGGGTCGACGGCGCTCATGCCCGCGTACGTGTTGGTGACGATCGACGGGACCGCGAGGGCCACGAGCGCGATGTAGACCGGCCACATGGACAGGCCGCTCGCCAGGAAGACGAGGACGACCAGGCCGACGGTCGGCAGCGCGCGGCCGAAGCTGGACAGGTTGATCGCGAGGAACGCGCCGCGCCCGGTGTGGCCGATGAGCAGGCCGAGCGGCAGGGCGATGACGGCCGCGATGAGCGTGGCGAGCAGCGAGTACTGGAGGTGCTCGGCGAGGCGGTGCCCGATGCCGTCGGGGCCCGCCCACTGGTCGCCGTCGACCAGCCACGCGCCGAGGTTCTTGAAGAGCTCGTACATCTCAGGCACTCCTCCGGCGGCGGGTCCAGGGGGTCAGCACGTACTGCACGGCGACGAGGGCCGCGTCCGCGGCGAGCGCGAGGAGCAGGGTCAGCACGACGCCGGCGATGACCGGGGTGGGGAAGTTGCGCTGGAACCCGTCGGTGAACAGCTGGCCGAGCCCGCCGTCGCCGATGTACGTCGCCACGGAGACCAGGGAGATCGCCATGACGGTCGCGATGCGCACCCCGGCCATGATCACCGGCAGGGCGAGCGGCAGTTCCACGGTGAGCAGGGTGCGCAGCGGGCGCGTCCCCATGGCCTTCGCGGCCTCCTTGGTCTTCGCCGGCACCGAGTCGAGACCCTCGACGGTGTTCCGCAGGAGCACCACGAGCGTGTAGATCGTCAGGCCGATGACCGTGGTGGTGCGGGTGAGCCCGGAGACCGGGAGCAGCAGGACGAACACCGCGATCGACGGGATCGTGAACAGGACGTTCGAGAACCCGAGCAGGAAGCCGCGCAGCGGCTTGACGCGATGGGCGACGACGGCCAGCGGCAGCGAGATGACCAGGCCCAGCGCGACGGCGGAGAGCGCCGCCTGGAGGTGCGAGAGCGTGAGCGTGGTGAGGTCGGAGGTGTGCTCCGAGATCCAGGACCAGTCGATGGTCATGAGGCCACGTCCGTGTCCTTGCGGACGACTGTGTCACTGGTGTCGCCGGCGTCCTCGGGAAGGTCCACACGGGTGCCGGCGGCTATGTGGGCGAGGCCCGCGCGGTCATGGATCTCGTCGCGTGAGGTGACGCCCGTCAGGACGCCGTCCGCGTCGACCCGGGCCACGAGGCCGCCAGGCGCCGCGATCGACTCGTTCAGCGCCGACAGGAGCGAGTCCGAGTCCCGCAGCGGGCGCACCGGCACCTCGGCGGAGGTGCCCTCGTCACGCCACAGCAGCGGCTTGCGGGCCGCGTCGAGGACCAGTTCCCAGCCGGTGCCCTCGGGGGCCGGCCCCTGGCCGACGTCCGCGAGCGTGGTCAGCGACAGCAGCTTCAGGCCGCGCTCGGCGCCCAGGAAGTCGGCGACGAAGTCGTCCGCGGGGCGGGCGAGCAGCTCGGCGGGCGGCGCGCACTGCACGAGGTGACCGCCCGTGCGGAAGACGGCTATCCGGTCGCCGAGCCGCACGGCCTCGTCGATGTCGTGCGTGACGAAGACAATGGTCTTGTTCAACTCCTGCTGGAGACGCAGGAGTTCGTCCTGGAGCTGCGTACGCACGACGGGGTCGACCGCGCCGAACGGCTCGTCCATGAGCAGTACCGGCGGGTCGGCGGCGAGCGCGCGGGCCACGCCGACGCGCTGCTGCTGGCCGCCGGAGAGCTGGTGCGGGTAGCGCTTGCCGGCCTCGGCGGTGAGGCCGACGGTCTCCAGGAGTTCGGCCGCCCGCGCCCGCGCCTTGCGCCGGCCCCAGCCGAGCAGGAGCGGCACCGTCGCGATGTTGTCGAGGACGGTGCGGTGCGGGAAGAGGCCCGACTGCTGGATGACGTACCCGATGGAGCGGCGCAGCTCGGCCGCGTCCTGCTCGAGGACGTCGCGACCACCGACGCGGATGGTGCCGGAGGTCGGGTCGACCATCCGGTTGATCATCCGCAGACTGGTCGTCTTGCCGCAACCGGAAGACCCGACGAAGACGGTCACGCCCCCTTCAGGCATGTCGAGCGTCAGGTCGTGCACTGCCGTCGTGCCGTTCGGGAAGCGTTTGTGGACCGTATCGAACTGGATCATGTGGAGTCCCCTTGCCCGGGCTGCATATCGTCATGCAGAGTTCTCTGTATCTGAATAAGTTGTCAATGCCCCGGCACACATCGCCAGGTAAATCGCTGGTTAACGCGGCCGAGGAACGAGACAAGACGTCCGGTTGAGGAGGGTTTGGCGCACCATGTCGTCTCACATCGCGGACACCGCGGGTAAGCCCCGAATGACGGCCCCCCAGCGTCCCACGCCCGTCGTCGTGCTCGACGGCCACGGGCTCCCCGTGCCCGACGTCGTCCGCCTGGCCGATTCCGCCGCCAGGCCCGTCCCCGGCACCGACGCCATGAAGCGCGTCGAGGAGTCCTGGAACGCCGCCCGCGAGATCGCCGCCTGGGGCCGCGTCTACGGCCGCTCGACCGGCGTCGGCGCGAACCGGAACGAGGACGTGCCCACCGAGGCCGCTGCCGACCACGGCCTGCGCCTGCTGCGCAGCCACGCCGGCGCCATCGGCGAAGAGCTTCCCGCACGCCAGGTCCGCGCCATGCTCGCCGTCCGCGCCAACCAGCTTCTCGCCGGCGGCGCGGGACTGCGCCCCACCGTCGTCACGGCCCTGTGCGAAGCCTTGGAGACCGGCGCCTACCCGGTCGTCAACGAGTTCGGCTCCGTCGGCACCGGCGACATCGCGGCCCTCGCCCAGATGGGCCTCGCCCTCGCCGGTGAACACCCCTGGCGCGGCGACGGCGTCCCCGAGGCCCAGCCCCTCGACAACAACGACGCCCTCGCCCTCATCAGCAGCAACGCCCTCACCCTCGGCCAGTCCGCCCTCGCCCTCCACGAACTGCGCGACCTGATCTCCGCCACCCAGCTCGTCGCCGCGCTCTCCCTGCTGGCCGTCGACGGCTCCTACGAGGCGTACGCCCTGCCCGTCCACGAGGCCCGCCACCACCGCGGCTCGTACGACGTCGCCGCCCGCATGCGCGCCATACTCGGCGCCCCCGAACGTCCCACCCCGCCCCTCGGCCGCATCCAGGACCCGTACGGCTTCCGCTGCCTCCCGCAGATCCACGGCCCCGCCCAGGACGCCGCCGACGCCCTCGAAGACGTGCTCACCGTCGAGATCAACGCGGCCGCCGAGAATCCCCTCATCTCCCCCCAGGACATGGCCGCCTACCACCACGGCGGCTTCTACATGGCCCAACTCGCCCTGGCGCTCGACCACTTCAGGCTCGCCATCGCCCAGGTCGCCCGGCTCTCCACCTCACGCCTGTCCACCCTCAACGAACCCTCCTACACCCGCCTGCGCCCCTTCCTCGCCGACGGCGAGGCCGCCTCGTCGGGCGTGATGATCCTCGAATACGCGGCCGGAGCGGCCCTCGGCGACCTGCGCGCCTTCGCCGCCCCCGCGTCGCTCGGCCACGCGGTCCTCTCCCGCGGCGTCGAGGAACAGGCCAGCTTCGCGTCCCTCGCCGCCCGGCAGACCCTGCGCGTCTGCGGCGCCTACCGCCTCGTCGTGGGCTGCGAACTCGTCGCCGCCGTAAGGGCGTTGCGCCAGCGCGACATGCGCCCCGACCCCGAACTCCCGGTCGGCCGCGCCTTCGCCCTCGCGGATTCGGTCCTCGACCCCGACGCCACCGACCGCCCCCTGACGGAAGATGTCACCCGGGCCGCGGCGGGACTCCTGGACAGCTTCACCCGCATCGCCGACGGAACAGACGGACCGGCCACAGCCATCGCAACAGCCGGATCAGACCGCCCTGGGGGGACGGAATGAACGACAGCCCAGCCGCACGACTGCAACAGCTCTTCGAGGTACACCGCCTGACACCCACGCAGCGCCGCATCGCGCACTGCATGGTGCGCCGCGCCGCCGACGTCCCGTTCCTCTCCTCCGTGGAACTCGCCGAACTCGCCGGAGTCAGCCAGCCCTCCGTCACCCGCTTCGCCGTGGCACTCGGCTTCGACGGCTACCCCGCCCTGCGCAAACACCTGCGCGAGGTCGCCCCCGCCGAACCCACCACGCCCGCCTCGGCCAACGAGTACCAGCAGGCCGTCGAGGCCGAGATCGAGAACCTCCGGCACCTCGCGCAGCTCCTCGCCGACCCCGCCCCCGTCGAACGCGCGGGCCGCCTTCTCGCCGCCTCCCGCCCGCTCCTCGTCCTCGGCCTGCGCGCCGCCGCCTCCCAGGCGTACGGCTTCTCGTACTTCGCGGCGAAGGTCCACCCCGACGTACGGCTCCTCGAGGAGGGCGGCACGATGCTCGCCGACCGCGTCGACGCCGCCGTCCGCGCCGGAGCCACCGCGCTCCTCTGCTTCGCGCTGCCCCGCCACCCCAAGGAAGTCGTCGACGCGCTCGCCTACGCCAAGTCGGCCGGCCTCACCGTGGTCACCGTCGCCGACTCGGCCTTCGCCCCCGTCGCCAAGCACTCGGACCTGCTCCTGCCGGCCGCGGTCGGCGAGGGCCTCGCCTTCGACACGGCGTGCTCACCGATGCTGCTCGGCCGCGTACTCCTGGAAGCGATGTGCGACAACCTGCCCGAGGCCCAGGCCCGGCTGGAGGAGTTCGACGTGCGCGCCGCGGAGCGGGGCCTGTTCGTCGAGTAGAGGAGTGTTGCGCGGGGACCGCCGCACCCCCGTGAACGGGGGGCGGGACGACGGCGGTCCCCGCGAAGGACACGGAACCGGGTCAGGACCGGGTCACCGCGTCCGCAGGCGTCCGTGGAGGTCCGGGAGCCGCTCCGGAGGTCCTTGACGCCGCTACGGTGCCGGCCTGGGCGGGGAGCCGCTCCCACCCCTGCCGACACCCACCAATGTGCCGGACCCGTGTTAAGCGGGTGCTGCGCGCACGTGTCGCGCTCGTACCGATTGCACGAACCCGCTCCGTCCTGCTTCCCGCCTACTTCCCGCCGCTCTTCGCGAGGAAGGACAACAGGTCCTGACGGCTCACCACGCCCTTGGGCTTGCCCTCCACCAGGACGATCGCGGCGTCCGCGGAGCCGAGCACGGACATCAGGTCCTCCACCGGCTCACCCGAGCCGACCTGCGGCAGCGGGGACGACATGTGCTTCTCCAGCGGGTCGCCGAGCGAGGCGCGCTGCGTGAACAGGGCGTCGAGCAGCTCCCGCTCGACGACGGAGCCGATGACCTCGGCCGCCATCACGTCCGGGTGTCCGGCTCCCGGCTTCACGATGGGCATCTGCGAGACGCCGTACTCGCGCAGCACCTCGATGGCGTCGCCGACGGTCTCCTCCGGGTGCATGTGGACGAGCGACGGCAGCGCGCCGCCCTCCTTGTCCTGGAGCACGTCGCCCACGCGCGCGCTCGTGCCCGTGTCGGCGAGGAAGCCGTAGTCGGCCATCCACTCGTCGTTGAAGATCTTGCTGAGGTAGCCGCGGCCGCTGTCCGGGAGGAGGACCACCACCACGTCGTCCGGGCCGAGGCGCTCGGCCACGCGGAGGGCCGCCACGACCGCCATGCCGCAGGAGCCGCCCACGAGGAGGCCCTCCTCCTTGGCGAGGCGGCGGGTCATCTGGAAGGAGTCCTTGTCGGAGACCGCGACGATCTCGTCCGCGACCGTGCGGTCGTACGCCGTCGGCCAGAAGTCCTCGCCCACGCCCTCCACGAGGTACGGGCGCCCGGAGCCGCCGGAGTACACCGAGCCCTCCGGGTCGGCGCCGACGACCTGTACGCGGCCCTCGCTCACGTCCTTCAGATAGCGGCCGGTCCCGGAGATCGTGCCGCCCGTGCCGACGCCCGCCACGAAGTGCGTGATCTCGCCCTCCGTCTGCTCCCACAGCTCGGGGCCGGTGGAGTGATAGTGCGAGAGGGGGTTGTTGGGGTTGGAGTACTGGTCCGGCTTCCAGGCGCCGGGCGTCTCCCGCACCAGCCGGTCGGAGACGTTGTAGTACGAGTCCGGGTGCTCCGGGTCCACGGCCGTCGGGCAGACGACGACCTCCGCGCCGTACGCCCGCAGCACATTGATCTTGTCCGTGGAGACCTTGTCGGGGCACACGAAGATGCACTTGTACCCCTTCTGCTGCGCCACGATGGCCAGGCCGACACCCGTGTTGCCGCTGGTCGGCTCCACGATCGTGCCGCCGGGCTCGAGGGCGCCGCTCTCCTCCGCCGCCTCGATCATGCGCAGGGCGATGCGGTCCTTCACCGAACCGCCGGGGTTGAAGTACTCGACCTTGGCCAGGACGGTTGCCTGAATGCCTTCGGTCACGCTGTTGAGCCTGACGAGCGGGGTGTTGCCGACGAGGCTGATCATCGAGTCGTGGAATTGCACCGTTGTCTCCGGGCTGCGATGGATCTGAGGGATCCGCGATGTGATGTGCGGTCAGCGTAAGCCGAGTGCCGCCCCTTCATCGCCTGTTGCGATTGGCCGACCGTGCTTACGGGGCAATGACTGGATGTACGGCTGAAAAGGACTACGCAGAGGCAGGTGGCTGCGACGCATGTCGAGGGCGAGGGTGGCACGGCGGATCGCCGCGGGCGCGGCGTACGGCGGCGGCGGTATCGGTCTGGTCGGTGCCGCCGCGGTCGGTCTGGTGATCGCGGAGGTCCAGCTGGCGAAGCGGCAGGTGGGCAACCACGGCAGAGGGGTGCAGGTCCCGTCCGCGAACGGTCTGTACGGGAGGGTGTTCGCCGAGCGTCCGGCCACCGAGGTGGCGGAGACGGAGCCGCTGCGGTTCGCGATGCTGGGTGACTCGACGGCGGCGGGGCAGGGCGTGCACCGGGCCCGGCAGACCCCGGGCGCGCTGCTCGCCTCGGGTCTCTCGGCGGTGGCCGAGCGTCCCGTGGAGCTGCGCAACGTGGCGCTGCCGGGCGCCAGGTCGGACGACCTGGACCGTCAGGTCGCGGTGATCCTCTCGGATCCGGACTGGGTGCCGGACGTGTGCGTCGTGATGATCGGCGCGAACGACGTGACGCACCGGATGCCGGCGACCCGGTCGGTGCGTCATCTGTCGGCGGCGGTGCGCAGGCTGCGTACGGCGGGTGCGGAGGTGGTGGTGGGGACGTGCCCGGATCTGGGCACGATCGAGCTGGTGAACCAGCCCCTGCGCTATCTGGCCCGGCGGGCCTCGCGGCAGCTGGCGGCGGCGCAGACGATCGGCACGGTGGAGCAGGGCGGGCGCACGGTGTCGCTGGGCGATCTGCTCGGCCCGGAGTTCCTGGCCAATCCGCGGGAGCTGTTCGGTCCCGACAACTACCACCCGTCGGCCGAGGGCTATGCGACGGCGGCGATGGCGGTGCTGCCGACGCTGTGCGCGTCGCTGGGCCTGTGGCCGGAGGAGGAGCGTCCGGACGTGTCGCGGCGTGAGGGCTTCCTGCCGGTGGCCAGGGCGGCGGCCCAGGCGGCGGAAGAGGGCGGCACAGAGGTGACGGCGGCGATGCCGACGGGTCCGAGGGGGCCCTGGGCTCTGCTGAAGCGTCGCAGGCGCCGGCGGGTGGCGACGCAGGACCCGACGCCGCTGAACATCTAGCGGGTACGAACGCCGAGCGGATACCGCGGCGATCGGGGAGCGGGGTCCGGGACGGAGCCCTGTGTCCTGGACCACGCCCCCGAGCCGGAATCCCGCTACCCCGAAATCTCCCTGAGCAAGCGCTTAGAAAAATGCGGTGGGAGTCACACACGCACACCGGTGACCCAGCCAGTACGTACAGGTAACTTCCCAGCTGGTAGGCGAATAGCTCGTACGCGTAGACCTCTTGGAGCCGTGATGCCCGAAGCCGTGATCGTCTCGACCGCCCGCTCTCCCATCGGCCGCGCCTTCAAGGGGTCCCTGAAGGACCTGCGCCCGGACGACCTGACCGCCACGATCGTCCAGGCCGCGCTGGCCAAGGTCCCTGAGCTCGACCCGCGGGACATCGACGACCTGATGCTCGGCTGCGGTCTGCCCGGCGGCGAGCAGGGCAACAACCTGGGCCGCATCGTGGCCGTGCAGATGGGCATGGACCACCTGCCCGGATGTACGGTCACCCGCTACTGCTCGTCGTCGCTGCAGACCAGCCGCATGGCGCTGCACGCCATCAAGGCCGGCGAGGGTGACGTCTTCATCTCGGCCGGTGTCGAGATGGTGTCGCGCTTCGTGAAGGGCAACTCGGACTCGCTGCCGGACACGCACAACCCGCTGTTCGCCGACGCGGAGGCCCGTACGGCCGCCGTCGCCGAGTCCGAGGGCGCCTCCTGGCACGACCCGCGCGAGGACGGCCTCGTCCCGGACGCGTACATCGCGATGGGCCAGACCGCCGAGAACCTGGCGCGGACGAAGGGCGTCACGCGCGAGGACATGGACGCGTTCGGCGTGCGTTCGCAGAACCTGGCCGAGCAGGCCATCAAGAACGGCTTCTGGGAGCGGGAGATCACCCCGGTCACCACCCCCGACGGCACGGTCGTCTCGCAGGACGACGGCCCGCGCGCGGGTGTCACCCTGGAGGGCGTCTCGGGCCTGAAGCCGGTCTTCCGCCCCGACGGTCTGGTCACGGCCGCGAACTGCTGCCCGCTCAACGACGGCGCCGCGGCCCTCGTGATCATGTCCGACACGAAGGCCCGCGAGCTCGGTCTGACGCCGCTCGCCCGCATCGTCTCCACCGGCGTCTCGGGCCTGTCCCCCGAGATCATGGGCCTCGGCCCGGTCGAGGCGTCGAAGCAGGCGCTGAAGCGCGCCGGGCTCGGCATCGGCGACATCGACCTGGTCGAGATCAACGAGGCGTTCGCCGCGCAGGTCATCCCCTCCGCGCGTGACCTCGGCATCGACGAGGACAAGCTGAACATCAACGGTGGCGCGATCGCCGTGGGTCACCCCTTCGGCATGACGGGCGCCCGCATCACCGGCACCCTGATCAACAGCCTCCAGTTCCACGACAAGCAGTTCGGTCTGGAGACCATGTGTGTCGGCGGTGGCCAGGGCATGGCGATGGTCATCGAGCGCCTCAGCTGACCCAGGAGTCGGGTTGCGCCTCTGCTGAATCGTGATCCAATCTCCCCCAGGATGTGACGTATCTCCTGGGGGAGAGGGTTTTTGCAGGTCAACAGGGCCCCCAGCGCATACCACCCCTAAACACCCGGCCAAATACCTGTCCATTTCGTGACGTAATGCACTGACAGCGGGATGGTCCAGGCTTCAAGCTGATGTAGGAAGTCGGGGGTCGACTTGAAACCGGGAGTACGTCAGTGAGCGCCATGCCTCTTGCTTTGCTCATCGCCACGGCCGCCGCCACGGCCGTGGGCGCCGCTGCCCTGCACACCGTCCACGGACTGCGCAGGCAGATCACCGAACTGCGGGACGAGCTCGCCCATGACCGCGCCGTCGGCGCCGGTCGAGGCGTGCCCGCCGCGCGCACCACGCCCGACGCGGAGGAGATACGCGCGGCCGTCGCCGACGCACTCGCGGAGGAGCGGGAGCGCGAGCTCGCCGAGGCGCGTGCCTTCTGGGCCGCGCAGGAGGCGCGGGACGCCTCCGACGCGCCGTCCATGCTCGGTGGCGCGCTGGGTCTCGGTGACGATCTGTTCATGCCGCGCCAGGCCGATTTCGCGGGCCTGGAGCCGGGTCTCGCGGCGGGCCTGGAGCCCGTGGTGGAGCCGGCCGACGCGGGCGCCGACGAGTTCGCCGGGGAGTCCGCGGAGCTCGCGGCCGCCCGTCGCCGTCACCCCTCGCACCCCGACTTCGTGCCGGTGCAGTCGCCCGTCTCGGGCGGGAGCAGCGACCACGAGCGGACGGTCACGTGTCTGGAGGAGCTGGCCGACGCCCGCACCGCCCTGGCCGATGTGCGCCCGGGCCCGCTGGGCACGCTCGACGTGTACGTCTTCGTGGACGGCACCACGCTCTGCATGACCCCCGGCCACCGCGAGACCGCGGAGCAGCTGGCCGCGGCCCTGCGCGAGGGCGAGTCCCCCGTGCTGCTGGGCGGCTCGGGCGTCTCGGGCGCGTACGCGCTGACGTTCGCCTGCGGCCGCGAGAACGTCTACATCCTGGCCGACCGGGTCATAGCCTCCGTCTGAGCGCCCCGCTCGGCCTCTGTCCCCACACATCGAAGAACGCGCCGGGTCGGCTCACACCCCGGCGCGTTTTTGTGCCTCCTCGACGAGCGTGAGCGCCTCGCCCAGCTGGGCGGGGTTCTGAAGGACGACGGACAGGTCGTGTGCGGCGACGGTGATCTGGTCGGCCCCGGCGAACATCCCGGCGTCCGGCATCTCCCGTACGGGCCCGTCGGGGTCCTCCAGGCGCTGCGCCCATGCGGACAGTTCCCTGGCGAGGGCGAGCGCCTCGGCGGCGGCCCCCCGCTGGAGCCTGCTCTGCGGCGCGGCGCGCAGCCGGTCGGCGAATCGGTCCACTGCGTCCGTCAACGACGTCGTATCGAGCATGCCGCGACCCTATGCGCCTTCCCTCGACTGTTGCCAACGACCGAACGCTCAGGCACGGTGGCCTGAAGGACCGGCTACATCGCAATGCGTCCGGAGGCGCCGATGTCCCAAGTGTTCTCGCAGGAGACCCACCAGAATCTGTTGGCTCGCATCCCCCACTGCACCGGTCGTGAGATCTCCGACTGGCTGCGCACCGTCGAGGAAGGCCCCTGCTTCCTCCGCTTCGAAGACAAGGTCAGCTGGCTGCGCGGGGAGCACGACCTCGCTTACGGCCATGCCAAGGCGATCATCCACGAGTACGACCTGCGGCGGGCCGCCCGTCGCCTGGGCTGAGCGTTCCACCCCCGACCCATCCGTCCCCACGACAGCCGCACCCCTGAAACCCGTAAAACCCGTAACCCATGAACCCCATGAAAAAGGGCCCGCACACCGATGGTGCGCGGGCCCTTCTCCGTCTGGCCGGGTGATCAGTCGTTGCCCTGCAGGATCGCGATGAGGCGCAGGAACTCGAGGTAGATCCACACGAGCGTCATCGTGAGGCCGAAGGCGGCGAGCCAGGCCTCCTCGCGCGGGGCGCCGTACGCGATGCCGTCCTCGACCTGCTTGAAGTCGAGGGCCAGGAAGCACGCGCCGAGCAGCACGCCGATGATGCCGAAGACGATGCCGAGGCCACCGCTGCGGAAGCCGAGGCCGTCACCGCCGCCGAAGACGGCGAACAGCAGGTTCACCGCCATGAGCAGGATGAAGCCCATGGCCGCGGCCATCACGAAGCCGTAGAAGCGGCGGTTGACGCGGATCCAGCCGGCCTTGTACGCGACGAGGACGGCCACGAAGACCGCCATCGTGCCGAGCACGGCCTGCATGGCCGCACCGCTCGCGATGTAGTTGTCGACGATGCTCGACAGGACGCCGAGGAAGACGCCCTCGAGCGCCGCGTACGCCAGGATGAGCGGCGGCGACGCCTTGCGCTTGAACGACTGGACGAAGCCCAGGACCATCGCGACGAGGCCCGCGCCGATCGCGATGCCGTACGACTTGTTGATGTTCGCCGTGTCGACCGGCAGCAGCGCCCAGGCGAGCGCGGCCGTCAGGACGAGGACGCCGAGGGTGGTGGCGGTGCGCATGACGACGTCGTCCATCGTCATGCGGCCGGTGGTGGCGGGGGCCTGCGGCGGAGCGCCGTACTGCAGGTCCTGCTGGGCGTAGGGGTTCTGCGCGTACGGGTTGTTGCCGGCGTAGGGGTTGCCCTGTGTGCCGACTGCGGGTCCCCCGGCCTGCGGCTGCGCGTTGAAGCCCGCGTAGCCGTTGTCGCGGCTGAACCCCCGTCGCGAGAAGACCGGGTTACTGCTCCTCATCTCACTCCTCCATAGCCACCCTGCGCGGCCTTGGCTCAAGGGTAATAGGCAGGCAAAGACCCCAGCCTAGTGCTCAGGGAGGATCTTTCCCATCCTGTTACCCGCAACGTCCGGGGCATGCCCGGTGTTCCGCCGAACGAGGGGCACGAGGGAGATGGCGACGGCGCCGAGGACCGCGGCCGCGGCGAAGGTGGTGAAGCCGAGACCCGCGTTGCCTCCGGCGACGACCGCGCCGCCCAGCCAGGGGCCGACGACGGCTCCGGTGCGGCCCACACCGGTGATCCAGCCGAGGCCGGTGGCGCGCTGGCCGGGCGTGTACACGGACGGGGCGGCCGCGTAGACCATGACCTGGGCGGAGAACAGCCAGACGCCGGTGACGAAGACCAGGGCGTACGCGACGCCGAGCGGCAGGTGGGCGCGGAGCAGGAAGGCGCCGCAGGCGGTCAGGACGAACCAGAGGGCGGACACCCTGACCGCGCCGAACCGGTCTGCGGCGCGGCCCGCGACGAGCATGCCGACGATGCCGCCCGCGTTGATCACCATGAGGAAGGTGACGGACGAGGAGAGCGAGTAGCCGGAGGCGCGCATCAGCTCGGGCAGCCAGGTGGAGACGCCGTAGACGAGGAGCAGGCCGGCGAAGGAGGCGACCCACAGGAGTGGGGTCGCGGCGCGGGTGCCGGGTGAGAAGAGCGAGGCTACGGCGGCGAAGCGGCCCTTGGCGCCGGCGGCGGGGGCCTCGGCGCGGGTCGGCTCGGGCAGCCCGTAGCGGGCGGCGACGGCGCTCGCGTCGGCGGTGCGGCCCTTGGCGAAGAGGACGGCCGGGGATTCGGGCAGCCACTTCAGGACGAGGGGGACGGCGACGACGGCCGGGATGACACCGGTCCAGAAGACGACGCGCCAGCCGTGGTCGGGGCCGAGCGCGAGGCCGAGACCCGTCGCGGCCATGCCGCCCGCGTGGTACGAGGTCATCATCAGGCCGGTGGCGAGGGCGGCCCTGCGGGGCGGGGCGAACTCGGCGACGATCGCGAGGCCGATCGGCATCAGGCCGCCGAGGCCGAGCCCGGCGAGGAAGCGGCCCCCGCCGAAGACGGCGGCGCTCGGGGCGAGCGCGCACACGGCGGAGCCGACGGAGAAGAGCACGACGGAGCCCGTGACCATGGGCTTGCGGCCGAGCCAGTCGGTGAGTGTGCCGCAGCCGAGTGCGCCGATCAGCATGCCGAACGTGGTCCAGGAGCCGATCGTGCCGGCGGTGGAGGGGGTGAAGCCGAAGCCCTTGTCGTCGAGGAGGTGCGGCATGACGGCGCCGTAGATGTTGACGTCCATGCCGTCGAAGAAGACGACGAGCCAGCACAGGGCGATGACGGGGGCGACGGCCCTGAAGGTGCGGGGCGGGGAGGGTATGGCGGTGCCGTGGGAGGTGTCGGGGGACATCAGCACTCACTTCGTCGTGGGTACGCGGGGACGGGTGGGCGGCGGTTCCTGGACGGGGCTCAGTCGAGGGGGAAGCCCGTGTAGCCCTCGGCGAGGTCGGTCTCGGCGGCGCGCGAGGCCGTGATCCGGTCGAGGCGCGCGCGCTGGATGCGGTCGTCGAAGGGGGTCGCGTCGGGGATGCGGTGCAGCATCGTCGTCATCGCGTACGAGAACCGCTCGGCCTGCCAGACCCGGCGCAGGCAGGTCTCCGAATAGGCGTCGAGGCGCTGTGTGGAGCCGGTCCTGTGGCAGTGGGTCAGGGCGCGGGCGAAGGTGACGACGTCGCCGACGGCGAGGTTGAGGCCCTTGGCGCCGGTCGGCGGGACGATGTGGGCGGCGTCCCCGGCGAGGAAGAGCCGTCCGTGGCGCATCGGCTCGTGGACGTAACTCCTCATCGGGGTCACGGACTTGGAGGTGATGGGGCCGCGCTCCAGCTTCCAGCCGTCGGCGGTCTCCAGGCGGTGGTCGAGCTCGTCCCAGATCTCCTCGTCGCTCCAGTCGTCGGCGTTCGTGCCCTCGGGGACCTGGAGGTAGGCGCGGGTCACGGACGGGGAGCGCATGGACAGGAGGGCGAAGCCGCGGTCGTGGCGGGCGTAGACCAACTCGTCGTGGGACGGGGCGACATCGGCGAGGATGCCGAGCCAGCCGAAGGGGTACGTGCGCTCGAAGACCTGGGAGACGTCGGCGGGTACGGCCTTGCGGCCCACGCCCCACGAGCCGTCGCAGGCGACGACGTAGTCGCAGTCGAGGACGTCCTCGCGGCCCTCGTGGCGGAAGCGGACGCTCGGGCTCTCGGTCTCGGCACCCTCGACGGCCAGCGCCTCCGCCTCGAAGAGCAGCGGGCCTCCCTCGGCGAGCTGCAGGGCGATGAGGTCCTTGCACACCTCGGTCTGGGCATAGACCATGACCGACCTGCCGCCGGTCAGGGCGGGGAAGTCGACGCGGTGGCGGCGCCTGTCGAAGCGCAGCTCGATGCCGTCGTGCGGGATGCCCTCGCGGTCCATGCGCTCCGCCGCGCCCGCCTCGCGCAGTACGTCGACGGTGCCCTGCTCCAGGATCCCGGCGCGCTGGCGCTGTTCGACGTACGCGCGGTCGCGGCTCTCCAGGACGACGGAGTCGATTCCGGCGTTGTGCAGAAGCCGGGCGAGGAGCAGTCCGGCGGGGCCCGCTCCGATGATGCCGACGGTGGTGCGCATGGGTACCTTCTTTTTCGTTCAGCCTTGTTCGCATGGTGAACTTTCGTTCATAATGTGCTCAGCGGAGTCTCCGCCCGGCTCGAACCGCTGTCAACGGTCTCGGGCCGAGAAAACGATCCGAAAACGGTCCCGGGACTCATGGGGGCACGAAAAAACGCCGCGGCGATCGGATGCGATCGACACGCGGCGACAAGAAGCGGCTCGGAGAACGACTCGGTCGGGAGCGGGGAGGAAAAGCGGGAGGTGCCCGGAACCGGACTTGAACCGGTACGCCCGCGAAGGGGCAGCGAGGTTTAAGCTCGCCGTGTCTGCATTCCACCATCCGGGCAGGCCGTGGGCTCCGCAACGAGGTTCTGAGCCTATCGGGACAGATCCCCCGAACAGCGGAACACCCGCTCGATGTTGTCTTATTTTATTGACGCCTGAGGGTGCATCAGACCACGGTAGCCGCCATCAGCACATGCCGCAGGCCCTTCCACACCCCTCGGCGCCCTCGACCCCGTCACCGTGGATTGACGGGATTTCACCTCCCGCGGTGATCTTCGCTCTCAGGGTCGCGGGTCATCCCCAGGTATGACCCGGACGGCTCCGGTCCCCCCGAAGTCGCCCCCAGGAACCGGAACAGCGGCTGACTTCACGGCCCGAGACGGCCACGACGATGGAGAGGTCCCTCCAACGGGACCCCGTCCCCACCCGTCGTCCGACAGGAGCCCCCTTCCGTGACCACCACCCCCATCGCCGGCAAGGCCACCGCAGTGGCCGCGCGCGCCACGGATCTGTCCAAGGTCTACGGACAGGGCGAGACCCAGGTGGTCGCGCTCGACCGGGTCTCCGTCGACTTCCGGCAGGCCGAGTTCACCGCGATCATGGGCCCGTCCGGGTCCGGCAAGTCGACCCTGATGCACTGCGTCGCCGGCCTCGACACCTTCTCGTCGGGCTCCGTGCGCATCGGCGACACCGAGCTCGGGTCCCTCAAGGACAAGCAGCTCACCAAGCTCCGCCGGGACAAGATCGGCTTCATCTTCCAGGCGTTCAACCTGCTGCCCACCCTGACGGCCCTGGAGAACATCACGCTCCCCATGGACATCGCGGGCCGCAAGGCGGACAAGCAGTGGCTGGAGAACGTGATCGCGATGGTGGGCCTGTCCGACCGGCTCGGCCACCGGCCCTCGGAGCTCTCCGGCGGCCAGCAGCAGCGCGTGGCCGTCGCCCGCGCCCTCGCCTCCCGGCCCGAGATCATCTTCGGTGACGAGCCGACCGGAAACCTGGACTCGCGCTCCGGCGCCGAGGTCCTCGGCTTCCTGCGCAACTCCGTGCGCGAGCTGGGCCAGACCGTCGTCATGGTCACCCACGACCCGGTCGCCGCCGCCTACGCGGACCGCGTGATCTTCCTCGCCGACGGCCGCGTCGTCGACGAGGTGTACGCCCCCACCGCCGACTCGGTCCTGGACCGCATGAAGCAGTTCGACGCCAAGGGCCGCACCAGCTGACGCCTGCCCGCACAGCCGCCGCCCCGCCGCCCCGTCGCCGTACTCCTGGACTGAGAAACCCCATGTTCCGTACCGCCTTGCGCAATGTGTTCGCGCACAAGACCAGGCTGCTGATGACCGTGCTCGCCGTCATGCTCGGCGTCGCCTTCGTCTCCGGCACCCTGGTCTTCACCAACACCATCTCCGACGCCTTCCAGAAGAGCTCCGCCAAGGGCTTCGACCAGGTCGACGTCGCCGTCACGCCCAAGACCGCCGAGTCGAAGGGCGACCGGGTCGCCAAGGACCCGAAGCTCACGCAGGCCACCCTCGACCGGGCGACGAAGACGCCCGGCGCCGCCTCCGCCATCGGCGTCGTCAGCGGCTTCGCGGCCGTCGCCGACAAGAACGGCAAGCTCGTCGGCAACGGCTTCTCCACCCAGGGCGCCAACTACTGGGGCGACCACGACCCGCGCTACCCGCTCAAGAGCGGCAGGGCGCCCAGCGGCAAGGGCGAGGTCGCGCTCGACTCGCAGACCGCGAAGCGCGCGGGCTACAAGGTCGGCGACACCGTACGGATGTCCATCGACGGACCCGTCCTGACGCCCACCGTCACCGGCATCTTCACCACCGAGGACGGCAACGTCGCGGCCGGCGGCAGCCTCGCCCTGTTCGACACGGCGACCGCGCAGCAGCTCCTGCACAAGCAGGGCTCGTACGACGAGATCGACGTCAAGGCCGCGGCCGGCACCGGCCAAGCCGCCCTGCGGAGCGCGCTCGACAAGGCCCTGCCGAAGGGGCAGGCCGAGACCACGACCGGCAAGCAGCTCGCCGACGACCAGGCCCAGCAGATCTCGTCCAGCATGAGCTCGATGAAGTCGAGCCTGCTGGTGTTCGCCGGTATCGCGCTCTTCGTCGGCGTCTTCATCATCGCCAACACGTTCACGATGCTCGTCGCCCAGCGCACCAAGGAGCTCGCGCTCATGCGGGCCGTCGGAGCCTCGCGCAGGCAGGTCACGCGCTCCGTCCTCGCGGAGGCGTTCGTGGTCGGCGCGGTCGCGGCCGTCACGGGTCTGGCGGCGGGCATCGGCATCGGCGCCGGGATGCGCTCCCTGATGGGCGCGACCGACGCGCAGATCCCCGACGGGCCGCTCGTGGTCTCGCCCGGCACGGTCGTCACGTCCCTCGTCGTCGGCGTCGTCATCACGATGCTGGCCGCGTGGCTGCCCGGCCGCCGCGCCGCCAAGATCCCGCCGGTCGCGGCGATGAGCAGCGTGCACGCCACGGCGACCACCCGCTCCCTCGTCGTACGGAACACGATCGGCGCGCTGTTCGCGGCGGCCGGCATCGCCGCCTCCCTGTACGCGACGACGATGAGCGACGGCACCTCGGCGCAGGCCCCCCTGGGTCTCGGCGCGGGCCTCCTCGTGATCGGCGTCTTCATCCTCACCCCGCTGCTGTCCCGCCCGCTGATCGCGGCCGCGGGACCGGTCCTGCGCGTCTTCGGGATCTCCGGCAAGCTGGCCCGCCAGAACGCCGTCCGCAACCCCCGCCGCACCGCCGCGACCGCCTCCGCCCTGATGATCGGCCTCACGCTGATCACCGGCATGACGGTCATCGCGGGCAGCGCCCAGCAGGCCATCGACAAGATGGCGTCGTCCGCCCTCAAGGCCGACTACGTCGTCTCCATGGCGAACATGAACTCCCTGTCCCCCGAGGTCGCCGGCAAGCTCGCCGAGGTCGACGGCGTCACCGCCACCAGCGGCCTGAGCAACTCGCCCTCGCGCATCGACGGACAGACCGAGTTCCTGACCGGCGTCAACGGCGCGACCATCGCCTCGCTGACCGATCTCAAGGTCGACAGCGGCACCTTCCGGATCGGCGGCCGTGACGTCGTCGTGGACGACAAGACCGCGAAGGACCACGGCTGGCGCACCGGCTCGACGTTCACCACGAACTTCGAGGACGGCAAGAAGCAGCAGCTCACCGTCGCCGGGGTCTACGAGGGCAACGACATGATGCGCGGCATCATGCTGGACTCCGCCGTCCTGACCCCGCACGTCACGGACCCGTCCGACATGCAGGTCATGGTGAAGACCGACGGCGGCACGTCCGCCGCCGCCAAGGACCGCATCGAGAAGGCGCTCGGCGACAACCCGGCGATCCTCGTCCAGGACAAGCAGGACATCTCCAACGCGATCTCGAAGATGTTCACGCTCATGCTGAACATGCTCTACGGCCTGCTCGCCATGGCGGTCGTCGTCGCCGTCCTCGGCGTCATCAACACCTTGGCCATGTCGGTGTTCGAGCGCTCGCAGGAGATCGGCATGCTGCGCGCGATCGGCCTCGACCGCAAGGGCATCAAGCGCATGGTGCGCCTGGAGTCCCTGGTGATCTCGCTGTTCGGCGGTGTGCTCGGCGTCGGCCTCGGCGTGTTCTTCGGCTGGGCGGCCGGCAAGCTGATGGCGACGTCCCTGACGACGTACGAGCTGGTCCTGCCCTGGGGCCGGATCGGGATCTTCCTCGCGCTGGCCGCCCTCGTGGGCATCCTGGCGGCCCTGTGGCCGGCCCGCCGCGCGGCCCGGCTGAACATGCTCGCGGCCATCAAGTCGGAGTAGCGAAACGGCGGATGGGGCGCCCCGGCCGAGTGCCGGTGCGCCCCATCCGCGTGTCCGGGCCCTCAGTTCCAGGTACGCGCCCTCAGGGGCATGCCCGGCTCGCCCGACAGGGGTGTCTTCACGGCGAGGATCTGGTTCACGCCGATCTTGTTGCGCTCGAAGCTCAGCGCGGACGCGGCCATGTAGAGGCGCCAGATGCGGGCCCGGCCGGGGCTGGTCAGTTTCACGGCCGCGGGCCAGCCCGCCTCCAGGTTGGCCACCCAGCGGCGCAGGGTGAGCGCGTAGTGCTCCCGGATCGCCTCCAGGTCCCTGACCTCGAACCCGGCCCGCTCCAGGAGCCCGGTGGTCGTGCCGACCGGCGCGAGCTCCCCGTCCGGGAAGACGTACGCGTCGATGAACTCGTCGACCTCGTACGTCGACTCGTCCTTCTGGGGGCGCCGGGCGATCTGGTGGTTGAGGAGCCTGCCGCCCGGCTTGAGGAGCCCGTAGAGCGACTCGGCGTACTCCAGGTACCGCTCGGAGCCGACGTGTTCGGCCATGCCGATGGACGAGATCGCGTCGAAGGGGCCGTCGCGCACGTCGCGGTAGTCCTGGACCCGGATCTCCACCCGGTCGGTGAGCCCTTCCTCGGCGACCCGCTTACGGGCGTACGCGGCCTGCTCCTGCGAGAGCGTCACGCCGACGACGCCGACGCCGTACTCGCGGGCGGCGTGGATGGCCATGGAGCCCCAGCCGCAGCCGACGTCGAGCAGGCGCTGACCGGGTGCCAGGCCGAGCTTGCGGGAGACGAGTTCGAGCTTGTCGCGCTGAGCGTCCTCGAGGGTGCCGTCCGGCGAGTCCCAGTACGCGCACGAGTAGACCATCGAGGGGCCGAGGACCAGCTCGTAGAAGTCGTTGCCGACGTCGTAGTGGTGGCTGATGGCCCGTCGGTCGCTGTGTTTGGTGTGCAGATGCAGGCGGCCGCGTCTGCGCATCTCCTCACCGGGCGGGGCGGGCGGCAGGAAGGGCCCGGCGAGCTTGACCAGCTCGGCGACGGCGGCCCTGACCCTGGGCTCCTTCAGTGCCTCGACGAGGCTCCTGCCGTCCTCCTCGGGGCGCTCCCAGATGAGCCCGGCCATCCGGCCGAGGGCGTCGTACAGATCGCCCTCCACGTCCAGGTCACCGGCCACCCAGGCGCGGGCCAGGCCGAGTTCTCCCGGCTTCCACAACAGGCGGCGCAGCGCGCGGCGGTTGCGTACGACGAGAGTGGGTCCGGCGGGCGGCCCGGCCTCCGAACCGTCCCAGGCGCGAAGCCTTACGGGAAGCGGTACTCCGAGTAGCTGTTCGGCGAGGTTCTTCAGCCGCTGTGCGGCGTCCTGCATGGCGCACACCTCCGTAATGGGAGACGATCCCGGAATCGTCCAACACCACGTAAACACCAACGGAGCGCTCTCGCAGTCCCGTTACTGCGTTACGGAACGGCAAAATACATGTAGCCGCCACGTATATCGGCGGGCCGGAGCACCGGCCGGGCGGATCCGGGAACGCCGAAGGGGCGCTCGCACCACGGATGGCGAGCGCCCCTTCAGGGGTGTTACTGGACCGGGGTCAGGAGGCCTTGGCCTTCTCCTCGACCTTCGGAGACTCGGCGGCGGCCGGGGCCGGCGCCGGCTTGGCGGCCTCGTAGAACTCCTCGCGCGGAGTCTCCAGGGCGCCGAGCGCGGTGATGTCGCGCTTCTGGAACATGTTGATCGTCCACTCGGCGATCACACGGATCTTGCGGTTCCAGGTCGGCATGGCGAGCCCGTGGTAGCCACGGTGCATGTACCAGGCGAGACGGCCCTTGAGCTTGATCTTCATCTTGCCCATGACGATCATCGCGACGCCCTTGTGCAGGCCGAGACCCGCCACAGCACCCTTGTTGGCGTGCTTGTACTCCTTCTGCGGGAAGCCCCGCATGCCGGAGACCACGTTGTCGCCGAGGACCTTGGCCTGGCGCATGGCGTGCTGGGCGTTCGGCGGGCACCAGGCGTTCGGGTTGCCCGCGGCGCGGCCGACGAGGTCCGGAACCTGGGCGTTGTCGCCCGCGGCCCAGATGTAGTCGCTGCCCTGCACCTGGAGGGTGGTCTGGGTGTCCACGTGGCCGCGGGGGCCGAGCGGGAGACCGAAGCGCGCGAGGGCCGGGTTCGGCTTGACGCCGGCGGTCCACACGACGGTGTTGGAGTCGACCTCGAGGCCGTTGCTGAGCACGACGTGACCGTCGACGCAGGACGGCATCGTGGTGCCGAGGTAGACCTCGATACCGCGGGACTCCAGGTGCTTCCTGCCGTACGTGCCGAGCTCGGGGCCGACCTCGGGCAGAACCTTGTCGGCGGCGTCGACGAGCACGAAGCGCATGTCCTCGCGCTTCACGTTCTTGTAGAACTTGGCCGCGTCGCGCGCCAGGTCCTCGACCTCACCGATCGTCTCGGCGCCCGCGAAGCCACCGCCGACGAACACGAAGGTGAGCGCCTTGCGGCGGATCTCCTCGTCGTTCGTGGACTCGGCCTTGTCGAGCTGCTCGAGCACGTGGTTGCGCAGGCCGATGGCCTCCTCGACGCCCTTCATACCGATGCCGACCTCGGCGAGGCCCGGCGTCGGGAAGGTGCGGGAGACCGCGCCGAGCGCGATCACCAGGTAGTCGAAGGGAACCTCGTACGCCTCGCCGACGAGCGGGGCGACCGTGGCGACCTTGCGGTCCTGGTCGATGGTGGTGACCCGGCCGGTGAGAATCTCGGCTCCGGGCACAGCGCGTCGCAGCGGGACGACGACGTTGCGCGGCGAGATGCTGCCGGCGGCGGTTTCGGGGAGGAAGGGCTGGTAAGTCATGTACGAGCGCGGATCCACGACCGTGACGGTCGCTTCCGCATAACGCATCTTCTTGAGAATGCGTCGTGCTGCGTACAGGCCTACGTACCCACCGCCTACTACGAGGATCCTGGGACGCTCCGTGGTGCTCATGCCATCGAGTATCCACCCGTCCGGAGGGGGTCGCTCGTGCGCCCCTTCACAAGCACGGGTGGGGCCTCTGCTACACTCCGCCGCCCAAGTGACCGAGGTCATGGCCCCGGCGGGGAACCACGGTAGAGGGCCGGTCGTTCCGCACCCCTCTTGAGCTGCCGCTCCGGGCATTCGGCGGGGGTGGACCACTCATCCGGTTCATCGGTACGTAACAAGCCTGGAACGCCCCGCGCGGCAGCCGCCAGAGTCCGAAGACCCCCTCCCGCGGGCCATCTGGCCCGGAACCTCGCCCCATGAGGCCGAATTCCTTGTGAAGAACTTCACGAACTTTCCCGACGGAGTGTCGCCGGAGCGTGTCGCCCCCCTCCTGGACCGCGCTCAGACGACGTCCTGAGCGCTCAGGGGAGTCGGCCGCCGGCGGTACCGGCAGGTCAGAAGGGGGGTGGGGAAGGGACCGGGAAGGGGCCGGGAAAAGGCCTGGATCGGGTGGGCCAGGAAAGGGCTAGGCGATCGACCAGGCGATGCCGTCGAGGATGTCGTGCTCGCTCACCACGACCTCCTTGGCGCCGATCCACTCCATGATCAGGCGCAGCACCAGCGCGCCGGAGGCGATGACGTCGACGCGGCCCGGGTGGATGACCGGGTTCAGGGAGCGCTGGTCGTGCGTGGACGTCAGCAGCCAGTCCGTGAGCTCGGCGACACGCTCGTAGGAGATACGGGAGTGGTGGATGGCCACCGAGTCGTACTCGGTCAGGCCGAGCGCGAGCGCGGCGACCGTCGTCACGGAACCGGCGAGACCGACGAGCGTGCGGGCCGCGGTCAGCGGGACGGTCTGCGTCACGAGGTCGAGCGCCTCGACGATGTCCTGGCGGACGGCCTCGATCTGCGCGGGCGTCGGCGGGTCGGTGACCTGGCCGTCCTCCCCCACGAGGTGGCGCTCCGTCATCCGGACGCAGCCGATGTCGACGGAGCGCGCGGCCACGACCGTGTCCTCGCCGACGACGAACTCCGTCGAGCCGCCGCCGATGTCCACGACCAGGTAGGGCCTGTCGAGGTCGGCCCGGCCCGTCAGCTCCTTCGTCGCGCCGGTGAAGGAGAACTCGGCCTCCTGGTCACCGGTGATGACCTCGGGCTCGACACCCAGGATGTCGATGACCCCGCGCACGAAGTCGTCCCGGTTCTCGGCGTCGCGGGACGCGGACGTGGCCACGAACCGGATCTTCTCGGCGCCGTGCGCCTTGATGACCTCGGCGTACTCGCGGCAGGCGGCGAAGGTGCGCTCCAGCGCCTCGGGCGCGAGGCGTCCCGTGCGGTCCACGCCCTGCCCGAGCCGCACGATCGTCATGCGGCGGTCCAGTTCGACGAGTTCACCCGTGGCGGGGTCGGCGTCGGCGACGAGCAGCCGGATCGAGTTCGTGCCGCAGTCGACGGCGGCGACCCTGGTCACTCGCTCTCCTCGGGCGCGGCCGACACGCAGGGGCCCTTCGCCCACCACTCGGGCAGCATCGCGATGGCCTCGTCGCCGAGCGGGTTCACACCCGGGCCCGCGGCCAGGGAGTGGCCGACCAGGACGTGCAGGCACTTCACCCGGTCCGGCATGCCGCCCGCGCTCGGGAAGCCCTCGAGGACCTCGATGGCGTCGCGGCGCGCGATGTAGTCCTCGTGCGCCTTGCGGTACGCGTCCGCGAGCTCGGGGTCCGTCTGAAGGCGCTCCGTCATCTCCTTCATGACGCCGTTCGCCTCCAGCGTGCCGATCGCGGACGCGGCACGCGGGCACGTGAGGTAGTACGTCGTCGGGAAGGGCGTGCCGTCCTCGAGGCGCGGGGCCGTCTCGACCACGTCCGGGTTGCCGCACGGGCAGCGGTGCGCGATGGCCCGCAGGCCGCGCGGCGGGCGGCCGAGCTGCTCCTTGAACGCCTGGATGTCGGCGTCCGTGGGCGTGGTCGGCTCGGTCTGGGGCGGGGGCGTGTCCATGCCTGGGGGCTTTCCTTCAGTGAACTTCGGTGGGGGTACTGCGGATTCGGGGTGCGGGGCTTCGGGCTTCGGCGAGGGCGGGTCAGTTGTCGGGGCGGTCGGCCTTGTCGACGCCGTCCCAGACGTTCGAGTACCAGGGCCTGCCCTCCGCGGCCTTCTCGGAGCGGGTGCGCTTGGCCGCGGCGGGGTCACGCGCGACATAGCCGGTCTCGCCCGGCATCACCAGGTGGAGCCGGTCGCGGATCCGCTGCTCGGCGTACGAGTCGTCCTGCCAGCGTGCCTTCTCGTCACGCAGCCTGTCGACCCTGTTCTGGGCCTCCTGCTGCCGGCGCTGGAGATCGGCGATCTCCCCGCGCTGGGAGACGTACTGCCTTATGGGGTAGGCGAGCGCGACGACCAGGGTGCACAGGACGAGAGCCAGGAGTGCCGCGCGACCGGTGAGGCGGGAGCGGCGGGCCTGGCGTCTGGTCTGGGAGCGGTAGACGCGCTCGGCGGTCTGCTCGCCGAGCAGACGCAGCCGGGTCGCGGTGGAGAACCGGTCACGGTCCCTGTCCCGGACTCTCCCGGCCATGTTCACGCCTCCCCTTTACGTGCGTACGTCCCCGCACACGGTACGGGACCGGGTGCGGGGACGTACGTACGACGCTTCCTAAGGCAGTGCCTTAAGGGCGTGCTCAGCCCTTGAAGCGGGGGAACGCCGAGCGGCCGGCGTAGACCGCGGCGTCGTCGAGGATCTCCTCGATGCGCAGGAGCTGGTTGTACTTGGCGACGCGGTCCGAGCGGGCCGGGGCGCCGGTCTTGATCTGGCCGCAGTTCACCGCGACGGCGAGGTCGGCGATGGTGACGTCCTCGGTCTCGCCGGAGCGGTGGGACATCATGCACTTGAAGCCGTTGCGCTGGGCCATCTCGACGGCGTCCAGGGTCTCGGTCAGCGAACCGATCTGGTTGACCTTGACGAGCAGGGCGTTGGCGGAGCCCTCCTCGATGCCGCGGGCGAGGCGCTCGGGGTTGGTGACGAAGAGGTCGTCGCCGACGATCTGGACCTTGTCGCCCAGCTTCTCGGTGATGACGTTCCAGCCGGCCCAGTCGTCCTCGTACAGCGGGTCCTCGATGGAGACCAGCGGGTACGCGGAGACGAGCTCCTCGTAGTACTCGGTCATCTCGGCGGCCGAGCGGGACTTGCCCTCGAACTCGTACTTGCCGTCCTTGTAGAACTCGGACGCGGCGACGTCGAGCGCGAGCGCGATCTGCTCGCCGGGGACGTAACCGGCCTGCTTGATGGCCTCGACGATGAGGTCGAGGGCCTCGCGGTTCGAGCCGAGGTTCGGGGCGAAGCCGCCCTCGTCGCCCAGGCCGGTCGACAGGCCCTTGGTCTTCAGCACCTTCTTGAGGGTGTGGTAGACCTCGGCGCCCCAGCGAAGCGCCTCGGAGAAGGACTCCGCGCCGATCGGCGCGATCATGAACTCCTGGATGTCGACGTTGGAGTCGGCGTGCGACCCACCGTTGAGGATGTTCATCATCGGGACGGGCAGCAGGTGCGCGTTCGGACCGCCGAGGTAGCGGAACAGCGGCAGGTCGCTGGCCTCGGAGGCGGCGTGCGCGACGGCGAGGGAGACGCCGAGGATGGCGTTGGCGCCGAGCGAGCCCTTGTTGTCGGTGGCGTCCAGGTCGAACATCGCCTGGTCGATCAGGCGCTGCTCGGTGGCGTCGTAGCCGACGAGCTCCGGGCCGATCTGCTCGATGACGGCGAGGACGGCCTTCTCGACACCCTTGCCCTGGTAGCGGTTCGGGTCACCGTCGCGGAGTTCGATGGCCTCGAACGCGCCGGTGGACGCACCGGACGGGACAGCGGCACGACCGGTGCTGCCGTCGTCGAGGCCGACCTCGACCTCGACCGTGGGGTTACCTCGGGAGTCCAGGATTTCCCGGGCTACGACGACGTCGATGGACGGCACGAGCATCTCCTTCTGGGATGTGACGCAACTACGCCGGGCCGCATGGTCCGGCAAGACCTGAGCCTAACCGGCTCCGGGGCACGGATCGGCCGACCGACCGGCCCGTGGACAAACCGAGAGCGAATTGTTTCCGAACGGAACAAAGAGTCCCGGCCGACGACGGACGAAGGACCAGGACCCCTCACGCACCAAAACCCCGCCCCGGGTGCGACGGGGGAATGCGCACCCGGGGCGGGGAGTCCTTGGGGGGGACCTGGCGTGGTACCGGCCGTCCGCCGAAAGCCGGTACCCGAGCGGCCTGAGGGCTGCCGCTCTCCTCTACCGCTTACTTGAGGTGGAGCTGCTGGCCCGGGTAGATCAGGTCGGCGTCCTCGACGATGTCCTTGTTCAGCTTGAAGAGCTTCGCCCAGCCGCCCTTGGTGTCGTGCGCCTCGGCGATGGTGCTGAGGGTGTCGCCGGCCTTCACCTTGTACTCGCCGTCACCCTTCTTGACCTTCTTGCCGGCCGGGGTCTCGACGGTCTTCTTCGACTCCTGCTTCGGGGCGGCAGGCGCCTTGCGCTCCTGGCTGCGGGTGGTCGGCTGCTCGGTGCGCTCCTGCTTCTGCGGGGCGGCGGCCGGGGCGGAGCCGGTCGAGGCGGCGGACAGGCCCACGCCGCAGCTCGGCCAGGCACCCTTGCCCTGGCTGGCCAGGACCTTCTCGGCGACGGCTATCTGCTGCGCCTTGGAGGCCTTGTCGGCGGTGGAGGCGTAGGCGGTGCCGCCGTACGCGGCCCACGTGGACGAGGAGAACTGGAGGCCGCCGTAGTAGCCGTTGCCCGTGTTGATCGACCAGTTGCCGCCGGCCTCGCACTGTGCGACCGCGTCCCACTCGGAGGCGGTGGCGGCGGAAGCGCCGGTGGCACCCATCAGCGGAACGGCGACAGCGGCACCGGCGACACCGGCGAGCGTGGCGACACGGACGGCCTTGGACGGGCGGCGGTGCTTGCCCTTGCTGGAAAACAGCATCGAGAGATCCCCTCACCGACGCCTACGAGGTGAGCTGTCGGGTTCGGGCCGGATGAGTGCCCGGTCGCACGTCCTGCGTGCGACTTCACCCCAAGCCGGTCGGTCGGCCGTCTCTCGACGGCCGGGGCCGGCACTTACCTTGGGTCCCCCGCTCCTGCCTACGGCGCTTACGCGACGACTGTTCCCGTACGGAAG
This sequence comes from Streptomyces longhuiensis, assembly GCF_020616555.1. Classification (NCBI taxonomy): domain Bacteria; kingdom Bacillati; phylum Actinomycetota; class Actinomycetes; order Kitasatosporales; family Streptomycetaceae; genus Streptomyces; species Streptomyces longhuiensis. The sequence continues at coordinate 4,309,468 of NZ_CP085173.1, forward strand.
TTGGCAGGATTCGGCGTGACATCCGACGGGGCCCGCTGTGGCGAGCGGTGATGACCGTAAGCAGCGGATCGCCCTGATTTCAAAGACGATCAGGGCCTTTGAGACCCATCTCTCACTCTCGCCAAAGCGGACATTAAGCCCGAACTGCCTCTACTTTTCGCCCGATTCGAGTCCTAGATCCAGACTCTGACCAGGAAGGATGAGGTCGGGGTCGGTGCCGACCGTCTTCTTGTTCTCGGCGTACAGAGCGGCCCATCCACCGTCCACGTCATGGGTGTCGGCGATGTCCCAGAGGTTGTCGCCGGCGCGCACGGTATAGGCGCCTTCGTCCGTATTCGCGCCCTTACGGCCGCTTTCGCCGCCGCGTGAGGCGTGGCGGCCCGAGCTGTCGTCGGCGCGCGAGGAGCCCGCGGCGTCGTCCTCGGCGGCGTCGCCGCGATGGCGGCCGGAAGCGGGCGCGGTGGCGGCGTCCGCGTCGCCGGAGGCCTCCGACGACGGCGTGCCGGAGGTCGAAGTCGAGTCATCCTGACCGGACTTGTCACTCTTGACGTCATCCACGGTGTTACCTGCGGTATCACCCGACTTGTCGTGATTCTTCTCTCGGGAGTCGCCCTTCGCGCCCGAGGAGGCGGAGTCCGCCGGCTCGTCGCTCGCGTCGTCCTTCGCGGTGTCGCCCTTCGCCGCGTCGTCGCCGCCGGAGTCACCGGCGGACGCGGACGGGGTCGGCAGGGCCGCCCCGGGGTCGACGTCGGCCGCGGCGTCGTCCGCCGTGAGGCCCGAGGTGACCGAGCAGACCGGCCATGCCCGCGGGCCCTGGTCGTCGAGGACCTTCTCGGCGACGGCTATCTGCTGCGAGCGGCTGGCCTGGTCGGCGCGCGGCGCGAAGTCGAGGCCGCCGTAGTTCTCCCAGGTCTCCTGCGAGAACTGGAGCCCGCCGTAATAGCCGTTGCCCGGATCGGCGCTCCAGGAGCCGCCGCTCTCGCACTCGGCGAGCTTGTCCCACGTCGCCGTCGACGCGGCGCTCGCGCTGGTCGCGCCGAGCAGGGGGATCGCGATGGCGGAGCCGGCCACTCCCGCGGCGACGATGAGCGCGGGAGCCTGGCGGGGGCGACGGTGACGACCGTTCCCGGTGAGCATGGATGCGCCTTTCGGGGGCTCGGGGAATGCTGCGGCGGGTGGTGCCGCGATGACTGGTGAACGTAGCGGGAGTCGAACGCTTGTCACAAGTCGATGCAGCCGAGATCACGTGAAAGTCACAGTCTTGACGGAACGTCAGTTACGGGGCTCGGTCCGAACCCTCCTGATGCGGCGTGAACTCGACCGGAAGCGTGCGCAATCCCCGCATGATGAGCCCGCCGCGCCAGCGCAAATCGGTAGGTTCTCCCGCGAGTCGCAGGTCCGGAAGGCGCGTCAGAAGCGTGGCGAGGGCGGTCTGTCCTTCCAGCCGCGCGAGAGGGGCGCCGAGGCAGTAGTGGATGCCGTGCCCGTATCCGAGGTGCTGATTGTCACGCCGGGAGAGGTCGAGGGTGTCGGGCTCGTCGAAGCGCGCCGGGTCACGGTCGGCGGCGGCGAGCACCACGAGGACGGGGTCGCCGACGGCGATGTCCTGCCCGCCGACGGTCAGCGGCTCGGTCGCGAAGCGCCAGGTGGCGAGCTCCACCGGGCCGTCGTAGCGCAGGAGTTCCTCGATTCCGGTCTCCAGGAGGCCGGGTTCGGCGGCATCGGGGGCCAGCGACCGCTGGAGCCGCTCGCGCTGCTCGGGGTGGGTGAGCAGGGCGTATGTGCCGTTGCCGATGAGGTTGATGGTGGTTTCGAAACCGGCGAACAGGAGGATGAAGGCCATCGCCGCGGCCTCGTTCTCGGTGAGGTGCTCACCGTGGTCGGAGGCACGGATGAGGCCGGAGATCAGGTCGTCTCCGGGCTCGTCCCGCTTGCGGTGGATGAGCTCGACGAGGTAGTTCCGGATCTTCTTCACGGCGCGGGCGACCCCGCCGCGCGGGCCCTTGCCGTGGCGGATCATCATGCCCGCCCAGTCCCGCAGGTCGTCCTGGTCCTCGCGCGGGACGCCCAGCAGGTCACAGATCGCGTAGATGGGGAGCGGGAAGGCGAAGTCGTGGATGAGGTCCGCCTCGCCCTTGGCGGCGAACTCGTCGATGAGCCGGTCGGTCAACTCCTGCACACGGGGGGCGAATTCGGCCACCCGGCGGGGGGTGAACGCCTTCGAGACGAGGCGGCGCAGGCGCGTGTGGTCCGGCGGGTCGATGTTGAGCAGATGCGTCATCAGCTCGGCCTTGCGCTCGCCCGGGATGCCGGTCTTGCCCTTGGCGTGGGCGGGCTCGTCGTGGTGTGCCGGGTTCTTGGACAGGCGCTGGTCGGCCAGCGCCTGCTTCGCGTCCGCGTAGCGCGTGACCAGCCAGGCCTCGACACCGCTGGGGAGCGTCGTGCGGTGAACGGGCGACTGCTCGCGCAGCCAGGCGTAGGCCGGGTACGGGTCGGTGGCGAACTCCCAGGTGAAGAGTTCGGGAGCGGTGCGCTGCGCGGGCTTTTCGGTCACGCGTCGACGGTATCCGGCGCGGGGCGCCCCTCCGGCCGGACCCCACCGCCGACCGGTGCGGACGAAAGACCCTGGGCCGGCCCGTCCGCGGGCCCAGGGCCTTTCGTTCGGATCAGGCCGGATCAGGGAGCGGGGCCCGGTGCCGTGCTGCGCAAGACGGAGGAAGGAGCCCACACGATGAGGCTCCTGCTCGAACGCCCCGGGAGCCAGGGGAGGCGGCGCCTGACGACAACGCCGAGAGGTGCGGTGCCGGGCCCCGCGAGCCCGGCCTGATCCGGCCTGATCCGGCCTGATCCGAACGAGAGGCCCTAGGCCTGCCCCTCCGCGACGCGGATCGCGTCCCGGTACGCCCGCGCCGCCGCCCGCAGCGCCGCTTCCGGGTCGACGCCGTCGGCCTCGGCGCGCAGGGCGAGCGTCAGCAGTTCGTAGCCGACGCCCTCTCCGGTCGGGAGGGGCACGTCGAGGCCGGCCGTGCGGACCCTCGACCCCAGCTTGGCGGCGAGCGCGAGGCCGGGCTGTCCCACCGGCACCCCGTCCGTGACGGACTCGCGCTGCTTCTCCACGGCCTTCGTGCGCAGCCAGTGCTCCTTCACGTCCTCCGGGGTGAGCGCCGTGTCGTCGCCGAAGACGTGCGGGTGACGGTGGATGAGCTTCTCGACGATGCCGCCGGCGACGTCGTCCACGGAGAACGCCTCGTCCCCTTCCTCGCCGGAGGCCTCCTCGGCGATCCGGGCGTGGAAGACGACCTGGAGGAGCACGTCCCCGAGCTCCTCGCGCAGCTCGTCCCGGTCGCCGTCCTCGATCGCCTCGACGAGTTCGTACGCCTCCTCGATCGCGTACTTCGCCAGGCCCTTGTGGGTCTGCTGCGAGGACCACGGGCACTCGCGGCGGATGCGGTCCATGACCTGGACCAGGTCGAGGAGGCGGGCGCCCGGCAGGTCGTAGGAGGCCGGGAGCAGTTCCAGATCGGGCATCGCGACGCGGCCCGAGCCGGCGAGCGCGGCCAGGCCGTCGGTCAGGCGCCGGTCGCCCTCGGCGGTGGCGACGACCACGACGGTGCGGCCCCCGGCACAGGCGTCGACGAGCTCGCCGGCCGTCGGCGCCGCCTCCCGCACCGCGATGCCGGCCTCCCGCAGATACGGCAGCTGCGGGTGCGCGGCGTCGGCGCACAGCACCTCGTCGGCGGCGTGCAGGAGCTGCCAGGCCGACCAGGACAGCAGGCCGGGCGCGACGCGGTGGCTGGTGGTGAGCAGGACGATGCGGCCGGTCGGGACGGCGGCGGGTGCGTTCTCGGCGTTCACGCCTCGAACGTAACCCAGGCCGCCCGTCAGGCCCTACGCCGTCTGCTCGTCCCCCGTCTTCGGGGACGTGACCTCGCGCACCCACGGCGTCTTCGCGTCGGCGCGGCCGTGGCTCTTGGCGATGTCCCAGGTGCCGTAGCGCGGGTTCAGGTCGACGTTCAGCTCCTTGGAGGCCTGGTCGAGCGCCTTCCAGAAGGGGGCCTGGTCGGCCTCGGACTGGGACTGCATGTTCGCGCCGACCTTCTGGGCAAGGCCCATGACCTCGAGATCGGTGCGGGCACTGTCCGCGATGCGCTCGGGCGCGATGTTGTACTGCTCGAGCAGGGCGAGCCGCATCTGCCGGACGCCGCCGGCCTGCTGCGCCATCGCGGCTTCCCGCTCCTGGACCTGCCTGCGGCTCACCGTGACGCCCGCGTCGGCGGCCGCGCGGTGCAGGACCCGGTCGAAGACCATGGAGTGCAGCGTGTTCCGGGTGAGGCTGCCGGACTTGGCGATGGCCTGCTCGTACTGCTGGTCGTCCTTGGTGGCGGCCTGCTGGGCGTCGCGCACCTCGTTCACCCGGTTCTCCAGCTGGGAGACGGTGATGCGGTCGCTGCCCACGACGGCCGCGGCGCCGGGATGCGCGTTGTCGCCGCAGGCGGTGAGGAGGGGGACCGCGGCTACGGCGGCGGTGGCGAGGACGAGCGCGGTGCGGCGGCTGTTGCGGCGATGCAAGGTGGGCCTCCCTGCGAAGAGTTTGTGCGTCGGTGCACAAAGTCCGGCGGTGATCGATGTTAGGCAGTGGCCGTGCTCTCGGCCACCTATTCGACCCAACGATTCGCCGGGAGTTGAGGCACTCCCCCGCGCCCGGCCCGCCCCGGGCTCAGCCCCGGACCTGCCCCAGCCACTGCAAGGTGCGGCGGATTTCGGCCGGGAACGGGTGTCCCGGCCCGTGGAGGCGCTCCGCGTCGTGCAGCAGACGTACGAGGGTGTCGTGCGCGGCGGCCCGGTCGCCGAGCGCGAGGAGCAAGTGGCCGATGCGGCGCCGGACTTCGAGGGGCAGCGTGATGTCCGTCGTCGCGTACTGGTTCTCGTAGTACGGGAGCAGCGCCCGGTATTCGGCGAGCGCGGCGGCCGGTTCGCCGAGCTGTTCCAGGCACTGCGCGGCCTCGTAGCGGAACTGGAGGGACTGCGGGTCGGCCTGGCCCGCCTCGGCGGAGCGCTCGTCTGCGAGGCGGCGCAGCTCGGGCAGGGCGCGGCGGTACTGGCCGTCGTCCATGAGCGTCGCGGCGTACTGCTTGCGCAGCGTCCGGACGACCGGTGAGTGCTCGCCGTGCTGGGCCGCGGCCGCGGGCAGGATCGCGCCGAGGATGTCGACGGCCTGCGTGATGCGGCCCTCGCCGAGGAGGCGCTTGACCTCGTCGACGGCGCCCGCGACGTCCGGCTTGTCGGTGTGGGGCGTGGGCGCGGCGGGCTGCGGGGCGGGGGTGCGGGCGCGGTCGGGCCAGGGGGCGTGCGGGCGCAGGAAGGGCCGGGTCGGGTCGAGGGGGCCGCCGCTCGGCACACCGCGCGCGGGCAGCAGCGGGAGCAGGGCCTCGTACGTCTCCTGCGCGGAGGCGGGCCGGTGCTGCGGGTCCTTGGCGAGCAGGCGCAGGACGAGCGCCTCCAGGGCTTCGGGGACCTCGGGGCGCAGGCGGCGGACCGGCAGGGGCGGCTCGTAGAGGTGGCGGTGCAGGACGCCGAGGGCGGTGGAGCCCGCGAACGGGACGTCTCCGCTGAGGAGTTCGTGCAGCAGCACCCCGAGCGCGTACAGGTCCGTGTAGGGGCCCACCGCGCCGCCCATGGCCTGTTCGGGCGCCATGTAGGCGGGGCTGCCGATGGGGGAGCCGGTGTGGGTGAGGCGGGTGGTGTCGGTGTCGAGCACGGAGGCGACGCCGAGGTCGAGGACGGTGACGGTGCCGTCCTGCTTGACCATCACGTTCCGCGGCTTGAGGTCGCGGTGCACGATCGGCACGGCGTGCACCGCGCACAGGACGGCGCACAGCTGGGCCGCGACGGAGACCGCCCACTGCCACGGATAGGGGTCGTGCTCGGCGAGGTGGTCGGAGAGGTCGGCCCCGTCCACGTACTGCATGACGAGGTAGAGGTCCTCGCCCTGGGTGCCCGCGTCGTGGACGGTGACCAGGCCGGGGTGGTCGACCTGGGCCGTGACGCGGCACTCGCGCACGAAGCGGCGGCGCAGCTCGTCGGCCTCCTGGCCGGCGACGCGGTCGGGGCGCAGCAGCTTCACGGCGACGCGCCGGTCGAGCCGCTGGTCGTACGCCGTCCAGACCTGGCCCATGCCGCCCTGGCCGATGAGGGTCGACAGCTCGTAGCGCCCGGCGACGAGCTGTCCGCCGGACGCGTTCAGGGGGTGGGTCACCGTCCGCCTTCCTGCTTTCGCAGGTAGTCGCTGAGTTCGTCGAGTTCCGCGCGGACCTGGTCGATGCGGTGGGGCGGCGGCGTCTGGGTCTGCGGCGCGGGGTTGGGCACGGGCGTGGGGGCCTGGCCCGCGGTCTGGGTGAGCTGGTCGTGCACGGGCGGCGTCGACGGCGGCGCGGGATGGGGCGTGGGCGGCGCGTAGTGCTGCGCCTGCGGATACCCGTACGCGGGCCGCTGGAGCGGGGGTTGCTGCGGCTGGTACCCGCTCGCGTAGCCGCCGTAGAACCCGAGGCGCCCCTTGCGGCCGTGGCGGATGTCGGCCACGAGGTAGTACGAGACGACTCCGGCGAGCGTGATCAGGAGGATCGTCATGCCCGCGTCGCCGCGCCACGTCGTGAACTCGTCGACGCCCGGGTCCGTGGCGAGCAGCGCGACCGTGCCGGCCTGGAGCGCGGCGACGGACGCGAAGACGATCCAGTCCGTCCTGCTGCGCGTCGTCAGCGCGAGGCGCAGCAGCGCCGTCCACGCGAGGAAGCCGATGCTCAGCACGGCGAGCGCCACGAACAGGACGCGCAACCCGATCTGCACGCCATGCGACGGGCGCTGTGGCGGTGGCATGTAGCCCTGGCCGTGCATGGTTTCTCCTGCTGCTCCTGCTGACGGGTCCTTTGTGTGTCGAGCGTATAGGCCGACTCCGACAACCCGCGCCGGGTTGTACGGAACCGTTGTCGTACGGATGTCCAAAGCGTCACTCGGGGCCGAGCGTGCCGTCCGTCAGTCCGTCGTGCAGGCCCCGCACGAGCTGTTCGCCGAGGCGCGCGGCCTGGCGCAGGGCGTCCTCGAACCCGGCCAGGGCGCGGAAGCGTTCGCCGTAGCGGCGCTGGTCGGCGAGTGGCAGGCGCGGGAGTTGGAGGCGGCGCACGTCCAGGCGCGTCGCGGTGGACGCGAAGCTGCTGGCCTGACGGTTGTTGGCGGTGCCGCGCAGGAACCCGGCGAGGAACCAGGGGTCGAGCGCGGCCCGGTCGGGACGCAGCAGCGTCAGGCCGCGGCCGAGCGCGGCGCCCGCGGTGGCCTCGTCGACGACGCGGACGACCGCCCCGCCGCCCGCCGCCGGCACGACGACGTCGCCCGCCTCGACGAGTACGGGCTCCTCGTCGCCGCCCTGGGGCGATCCGGAGGGTGCGGTGCCGGCGAGGACGTCGTGGTCGGTGAGGACGGGCACGCGCGCGGAACCGCCGGTGGCGGGACCCGAGCTCGCCGGGGCGGTCCGCAGCAACAGGGCGCCCGCGCGGGCGAGTTCGCCCACCGTCGTCTGCGGCCAGCGGGCCGGGCTCTGCGCGGCGGGCGGGGTGTCGGGGGCGCGGTCGGCGGTGAGGCGCAGGGTGTCTCCGAGGCGGGTGCGGACCGCGGCGAGCTCCTCGGCGCCGCCGCCCGCGGCCGGGGGCGGCAGCCGGCGCGCGGGCGCGAGGTCGACCTCGTCGTCGAGCAGCTCGATCACGGGCACGGAGCGGGCCACGCCGGGCAGTTCCTCGATCGTGCCGTCGCGGTCGAAGGGCCGCCAGGCGTCGAGGACGGCCTGCTGGACCTGCTCCCACGGCAGCTTGTCGCGTCCGTCGCCGGAGCCCGCCGGGGCGCCGCCGGTCGTCTCGACGAGGAGGAGTTCCGGCGCGGGCGGTGTGCCGGCGCCGGGCCTGCGCAGGACCCACAGGTGCAGCGGGATGTTGTTGGGCGGGACGGAGCCCGCGGGCAGGGCGATCACGGCACGCAGGGCGCCGCGGCGCAGCAGGTCGGCGCGGATGCGACGGCCCGAACGCCGGGAGGCGGCGGCGGGCGGCATCAGCAGGACGGCGGTGCCGCCGTCGCGCAGACGGGCCAACGCGTGCTGGATCCAGGCGAGTTCGGACTCGGTGCGGGCCGGGAAGCCGTACTCCCAGCGGGCGTCGTAGGCGAGTTCGTCGTGGCCCCAGTTGCGTTCGTTGAACGGCGGGTGGGCGAGCACGGCGTCGGCGCGGACGTCGGGGAACGCGTCGGCGCGCAGGGTGTCGCCGGCCGCGGTGCGCACGGTGGCACCGCCTGCGGCCGCGGTGCCGAGCGCGAGGCGGAGCGCGGTGAGGGCGGCCAGGTCGGGGGCGCTGTCCTGGCCGTGAAGGCGCTGGTCCGGCTCGGGTGAGAGGTCGCGCACGGCGCGCAGCAGGGCGCCGGTGCCGCAGGCCGGGTCGAGCACGGTGCGGGCGGGTCCGGCGAGGGCGGCCATGAGCTGGGCGGGGCCCGCGGGCGTGAGCGTGTACTGGCGCGGGTTGGCGTCGAGATGACGGCCGAGCAGGAACTCGTACGCCTGGCGGGCGCCCAGTTCCGCGGCGAGTTCGGCGGCGCCGCGCAGCAGCGGGACGGAGGACAGGAGCCCGGTGTCGGGCAGGCGTACGGCGCGCTCGTCGCGGGGGCCGAAGCGGCGGGTGAGGACCTCGTCGAGGGCGGCCGGGAGGCGCTGGGCGAGGTGCTCGTCGGAGACCGCGGCGAGTTCGAGCCAGTCGGTGGGCCGGTCGTGCACGAGGAGCAGGGCGCAGCCGGTGTGCAGGAGCGCGGCGCCGGGGCCCGCGGGGTGCCCGGCGAGCTGCTGCCACACGCGTTCACGCAGCGGGACCTCGGCGAGCTTGCCCTGCTCGCGCAGCCAGTTCTCGACGTCGGTGAGGGCGAAGGAGGGGCTGGTCTCGGTCCCGCCGACGGGCTTGGGGAAATCGGGGTGGCGGCGGCGCCAGTTGCTGACGGCGGCGCGGCCGACCCCCGCGAGCCGGGCGATCCCGGCCGCGGTCACTTCTGTGGCGTTGTCCTGCACCCGGCGTGCTCCCCTCGGCTCCCCCGCATGACTGTGGCGCCGAGCATACCCGCGAACACGTAAGCGCCCCATTCACGATCGTGTACACACTCGACTCCGTGAATCGTGTTGACTCGGTTCACAAGCTCTGCTCTTATTGACCCATCGAAACGAGCGGTCGCCGGAATCGAGGGGCCGCCTTCTGTTGGGGGGATCAGTCATGGGCATGAAGACCAAGGTCGCGCTGGGTGCGGTCGTCGGGATCGTCGTCATCGGCGTCGTATCGGCGAACTCCGGCGACAACGGCGACAACGGCAACGGGGGGAAGGGCGGCGGCACCTCCGCCGCCGCGGACAAGAACGCGGGCGGCTCCGGCGACAAGGCCGGCCAGGCCGACGACGGGGCCAAGTCCGACTCCGGCGACAAGGGCACGTCGAAGGCCTCGCAGGCCGAGCAGTTCAAGGCCTTCGTCGCGAAGAACGGCACGCCCAAGGAGAAGGCCGCCGTCACCCACGTCCTCAAGGTGCAGGGCGCCGACCAGCAGAACGACATCCTCGACAGCGCCGACGTCTACACCGACTTCACCGGCGGCCTGATGGGCGAGGGCTCCGGCCCCTCCAAGCTGATCGCCTCCGCGTTCGCGGACTGGAAGGACAGCAAGAACGGCCTCGTCACGGTCTACGACGCCGACGGCGAAGTCATCACCAACGGCAACTTCTGACGGCCGCACACCACCGCTCCGCCTCCACCACCTCAACCACTCACCCGGGGAACTCCCATGCGCCGCAGCACACTTGCCGCCCTCTGCCTCACCGCCGTCACGGCCACCCTCTCGCTCACCGCGTGCGGGACCGGCGGCCCCGGTGACGCCGCGGGCCCGAACGACAAGCCCAAGGCCCCCTTCGCCGACCTGTCGGGACCGCAGATCGCCAACAAGGCGATGAAGGCCACCCGCGGCGCCTCGTCCCTCACCATCAAGGGCGACGCGGCCGACGGGGACGGGGGGCAGATCGCCCTCGACGTCGCCCTCGACAAGAAGGGCGAGTGCGCCGGGTCGATGGGCATGAAGGGGCAGGGCAAGGTCGACCTGATCAAGACGGGCCCGACCATGTACCTCAAGTCCGACGAGGCGTTCCTGCGCGCGCAGGCCGAGGGCGAGTCCAAGGCGGAGACCGACGCCGTCGTGAAGATGCTCGCGGGCCGCTGGATGAAGTCGAAGGCGGACAGCCCCGACGCCAAGGACATGGCGGACTTCTGCGATCTCGACTCGATGCTCGCCGAGTTCAAGAGCAACGACACCCTCGCCCGTAAGGGCAGGGCGACGACGGTCGACGGCACCCCCGCGTTCACGGTCACCGAGACCGACGGCAAGGACGAGTTCACGCTCTATGTCGCGACCGAGGGCAAGCCGTACGTGCTCAAGCTCGTCACCAAGTCCGCCAAGGAGCCGGCGTCGCTCACGTTCTCGGACTACGACAAGCCGGTCAAGGCCGCCCCGCCGGCCGACAAGGACATCGTCGACCTCGACAAGCTGGACGGCTGAACCGGCCCGCGCACGCGGTCACTTGGCGTGGAAGCGCTCCGGCGCCGACGTCGGGTTGCCGCCCGTGGGCAGCGCCTGGTCGGGACAGGTCGACAGCACCCGCTTCATCGCGTCCCGCTCACCGGCCGTCACCCACAGCCCGTACTTCTTCTTCACGGCGACCTGCCCGGCGACGTACGTGCACCGGTACCCCTTGCGGGGCGGCAGCCAGGTCGCCGTATCGCCCTCGCCCTTGCTGCGGTTGGGGCCCGCGTCGACGGCGAGAAGGTTGAGCGGGTCGTTGGCCAGGGCGATGCGCTTGCTCGGGTCCCACTTCTGGGCGCCCTTCTGCCAGGCGTCGGAGAGGGCCACCAGATGGTCGATGTCGACCTGGCTGCGGCCGCGCGCGAACGCGATCTCCTTGCCGGTGTACGGGTCGGAGGCGAGCGTCCCGGACACGACCGTGCAGCGCCCGTCGCGGAACTTCACCCCGGTCAGGTCCCGCTTGAGTATGTCGTCCCGGGTGTCGCAGCCGTTCGAGTCGGTGTCGGCCCAGGCGCTGCCGAAGCGGCCCCGGTCGTAACCGGTCTTGGGCGCCCGCCCCTTGACGGTCAGCGAGTTCACGGCGTCGAGGGCACTGCCCGCCTTGTACTCGGGCCCCGACCCCGACTCGCCCTGCTTCTCCACGGTGCAGCCGGTGGCGGCGGCCACGGTCACCAGTACGGCGGCGACGGCCCGCCCAGCGCCTCGCATCACGACGCTCCCCCCTGCTAGTCCGGTTTCGGTGTCACCGTATCGGGTGAGCGCGCCCGTCGGCCGGGCGCACCGGGGCGCGCGGAAGCAGGCACCTTCCCGGTCCCCCTCCCGGTCCCCCTCCCGGTCACACCTGCCCGGTCACACCTTCCCGATGCCGAGTGTCGTCTCCGACGGCAGCAGTCCGGAGCCGAGGACCTCCACCCACAGGGGGCCGAGGAGGTCGGAGAGCCGGGCCGTGTACGCCGGGCCGAGCGTGCGCCACGGTGCGGCGGCCAGCTCGTCCGTACGCTCCTCCACCTCCGCCCGCAGGGCCTTTCCGTCCTCCGTTGCGGAGCCCTTCTCGTCCAACAGGCCGCGCGCGACGAGCCGTTCACATGCGGCGTCCCACTGCTCCGGGCTCCAGCCGCGGCTGGTGAACGTCTGAGCGGAGGCGGCGCCCACCCCGGCGAACGACACGAGCGCCTCGACCGGGTCGAGCCCCGCCGCGAGCAGTGCGGCGAGATGGCCGTCGCCCCGGTGCTCGCGCAGGACCGTCGCCGCCTGCCAGAGCACGAGGTGCGGCTCTTCGGGCCAGGGCAGTTCGGCGTTGGCTGCGGCCAAGGGGCGGCCCTCGACGTTCACCGCCCCGGCGGCTTCACCGGCGAGCGCGGCGGCCTCGGCGAACTCGGGGCCGTCGAGCCGCTCGCCGAAGAGCGTGCGGTACGCGCGGTCGACGGAGCGCAGCCGTGCCGTGAGGACCGCGTCCGGTCCCGCGGTCCGCCACGCCGCCGGCACGTGCTCCGCGACCCTGGCCGGGCTGAAGCTGTAGAACGCCGAGGCCACCCGCGTGGCACCGGCGGCGCCCAGCGGGGCGGCGCGCCAGGCGAAGTAGCTCGGCCACCGCTCGTCGGTCCGGAACCCGAGCCCGGCCGCCTCCTCGAAGGCCTCGGGCGCGTAGTACAGCACCGCGTGGAGCGGTTCGAGCAGGTGCCACATCTGGCGCACCCTGCCGGGTTCGACCTCAGCTTTCTCGGACATGACCGACCGTCCCCTCGTCGCACTCGCCCCGTCCCGGACGGGCCCCGGGCCCGTCCCGCGAGACTCTACGAACCGAGGATCGACGTCAAGAACTCCCCTACCCAGCCCAGGAGTTCGCGTCCGACCAGCGGCTTGCCGCCCACCTTCGCGGTCTTCGGGCGCGGGACGAGCACCTGGTGCGCCGCCGCCTTGATGACCGTGCCCGGGTAGAGGCGCTTGAGGCGCAGCTCCTGCGACTCCCTCAGCTCCACGGGGGCGAAGCGGATGTTGTTGCCCTGGAGGACGATCTCGGCGACGCCGCACGCCCGCGCGAACATGCGCAGGCCGGCGACGAGCAGCAGGTTCTCGACCGGCTCGGGCAGCTTGCCGTAGCGGTCGGTGAGCTCCTCGCGGACCGCCTTGACGTCCGCTTCGGTGTTCACGGAGGCGATGGCGCGGTAGGCCTGCAGCCTGAGCCGCTCGCCCGGCGCGTAGTCGTGCGGGACGTGCGCGTCGACCGGCAGCTCGATCTTGACGTCCAGGGGCGGCTCCTCCTCGACGCCGCCCTCGACGGCGGCCCGGTAGTCGGCCACCGCCTCGCCGACCATGCGGATGTAGAGGTCGAAGCCGACGCCCGCGATGTGGCCCGACTGCTCACCGCCGAGCAGGTTGCCCGCGCCGCGGATCTCCAGGTCCTTCATCGCCACGTACATACCGGCGCCCATCTCCGTGTGCTGGGCGATGGTGGCGAGACGCTCGTGCGCGGTCTCGGTGAGCGGCTTCTCCGGCGGGTACAGGAAGTACGCGTAACCGCGCTCGCGGCCACGGCCGACGCGGCCGCGCAGCTGGTGGAGCTGACTGAGACCGAAGTTGTCGCCGCGCTCGACGATCAACGTGTTCGCGTTGGAGATGTCGATGCCCGACTCGACGATCGTCGTCGAGACGAGGACGTCGAACTTCTTCTCCCAGAAGTCCACGACCACCTGTTCCAGGGCCTGTTCGGACATCTGGCCGTGGGCCGTCGCGATACGCGCCTCGGGGATGATGTCCCGCAGGCGGGCCGCCGCGCGGTCGATGGACTCGACGCGGTTGTGGATGTAGAAGACCTGGCCCTCGCGCAGCAGTTCACGGCGGACGGCCGCGCCGATCTGCTTCTCCTCGTACGGGCCCACGAAGGTGAGCACCGGGTGGCGCTCCTCGGGCGGCGTGGTGATCGTCGACATCTCACGGATGCCGGTGACGGCCATTTCGAGCGTACGGGGGATGGGGGTCGCGGACATCGTCAGGACGTCGACGTTCGCGCGGAGCTTCTTCAGCTGCTCCTTGTGCTCGACGCCGAAGCGCTGCTCCTCGTCGACGATGACGAGGCCGAGGTCCTTGAACTTCGTCTCGGAGGAGAACAGGCGGTGCGTGCCGATGACGATGTCGACCGCCCCGTCGCGCAGGCCCTCCAGGGTCGCCTTCGACTCGGTCTCCGTCTGGAAGCGCGACAGCGCCCTCACGTTCACGGGGAACTGGGAGTAGCGCTCGGAGAACGTGCCGAAGTGCTGCTGGACGAGGAGCGTCGTGGGCACGAGGACCGCGACCTGCTTGCCGTCCTGGACGGCCTTGAACGCGGCGCGCACCGCGATCTCCGTCTTGCCGTAGCCGACGTCGCCGCAGATCAGGCGGTCCATCGGGACCGTCTTCTCCATGTCCTCCTTGACCTCGGCGATGGTCGTGAGCTGGTCGGGGGTCTCCACGTACGGGAAGGCGTCCTCCAGCTCGCGCTGCCAGGGCGTGTCCGGGCCGAAGGAGTGGCCGGGCGCCGCCATGCGCGCCGAGTACAGCTTGATCAGGTCCGCGGCGATCTCCTTGACCGCCTTCTTCGCGCGGGCCTTCGTCTTCGTCCAGTCCGCGCCGCCGAGCCGGTGCAGCGTCGGGGCCTCGCCGCCGACGTACTTGGTGATCTGCTCGAGCTGGTCGGTGGGGATGTAGAGGCGGTCGCCGGGCTGGCCGCGCTTGGCGGGCGCGTACTCGACGACGAGGTACTCGCGGGTCGCGCCCTGGACCGTGCGCTGCACCATCTCGATGTAACGGCCCACGCCGTGCTGCTCGTGGACGATGTAGTCGCCGGACTCTAGGGTGAGCGGGTCGATCGTCTTGCGGCGGCGGGCCGGCATGCGCTGGCCGTCCTTGCCGGCCGCCTTCTGGCCGGTCAGGTCCGTCTCGGTGAGGACCGCCAGCTTCAGGGCCGGGTCCACGAAGCCGTAGTCGATGGAGCCGCAGGAGACCTGCACGACCGCGGGGCTGAGCTCGGTGAGGTCCTGGTCGAGGCGGGCCGGGACACCTTCGCCGCCGAGCACCTCGACGGTGCGGGCCGCGGGGCCGTGCGCCTCGGTGACGTAGACGGTGCGCCAGCCGTCGGACAGCCAGCCCTTGGTGTCGGCGAGCGCCCGCGCGGTGTCGCCGCGGTACGTCTCGGGGGCGTGCATGCCGAGCTTGAGGGTGTCCGAGCCGAGCTCTTCGTCGGCGGCGAACGGGGAGACGGACCACCACATCATGTCCAGCTCGCGCGCCCGGTCGCGGACGTCGGCGATGGACCGCAGGGACGCCGCGTCCACGTCGATGGGGGCCTCGCCGCCGCCGGCCGTGGCCGCCCACGACGCCTGGAGGAACTCCTGCGACGTGGCCACCAGGTCGGCCGCGCGCGTGCGCACGCGCTCCGGGTCGCACACCACGGCCATGGAGCCCTCGGGCAGCACGTCGAGCAGCAGCTCCATGTCGTCGACGAGGACCGGGGCGAGGGACTCCATGCCCTCGACCGCGATGCCCTCGGCGATCTTGCCGAGGAGTTCGCCCAGCTCGGGGTGTTCCTCGGCGAGGGCGGCGGCGCGCTCGCGCACCTGGTCGGTGAGGAGCAGCTCGCGGCAGGGCGGCGCCCACAGGCCGTGCTCGGCGACCTCCAGGGACCGCTGGTCGGCGACCTTGAAGTAGCGGATCTCCTCGACGTCGTCGCCCCAGAACTCGACGCGCAGGGGGTGTTCCTCGGTCGGCGGGAAGACGTCGAGGATGCCGCCGCGCACGGCGAACTCGCCGCGCTTCTCGACGAGTTCGACCCGGGAGTAGGCGGCCGCGGCGAGCGCCTCGACGATCTCGTTCAGATCGGCGCTCTGTCCGGTGCCCAGCGCCACGGGCTCCAGGTCGCCGAGCCCCTTGACCTGCGGCTGGAGCACGGACCTGACGGGGGCGACGACGACGGAGACCGGGCCGGTCTCGGGGTCGTCGGTGCGGGGGTGCGCGAGGCGGCGCAGGACGGCTAGGCGGCGGCCCACGGTGTCGGAGCGCGGGGAGAGCCGCTCGTGCGGGAGCGTCTCCCACGAGGGGTACTCGACGATGCCGTCCGGCGGCAGCAGCGAGCGCAGTGCCGCGGCCAGGTCCTCGGCCTCCCGCCCGGTGGCGGTCACGGCCAGCACGGTCCGCCCGGTCCGCCGCGCGAGAGCGGCCACCGCGAAGGGCCGCGCGGCGGGCGGGCCGACGAGGTCGACATGCGGGCGGTGCCCGTCGGTGGCGGCCTTCACCGCTTCGGCGAGCGCCGGGTCTCGTACTACGGCGTCCAGCAGACCGTGCAGGCTCATGAAGGGCTTCCATCCCGGGGAGTGGGCAACGCGAACCGCCCGACACGTCGAACGGGCCGGGGGTCTTCCAGACTACGACGCGCCGCCGACAGCCGCGTGCGGATCATTCGCGGATCACATGCATGGTCCCCGGGGCGCACGGCGGCCCCGGAGTGTCCGGGTGGGACACTCCGGGGCCGCCGTCCCCGTTCCCCCGTTCGCATCGCCCCGCGGAGCTACTCCGTGGCGATCGCGTTCAGTACGTTCATCCGGCCCGCCCGGAACGCCGGGATCAGGGCGGCGAACAGGCCCACGAAGGCCGAGCCGACGAAGACGCCGATGATCGTCGGCCAGGGGATCTCCAGGACGTCCAGGCCCTCCAGGGCGAGGAGCTTCTGGGCGGTCGCGCCCCAGCCCATGCCCAGGCCGAGGCCGAGGAGGGCGCCGAAGAGGGCGATGACCACCGACTCCAGGCGGATCATGCGGCGCAGCTGCCGGCGCGAGAGGCCGATGGCCCGCATCAGGCCGATCTCACGGGTGCGCTCCACCACGGACAGGGCCAGCGTGTTCACGACGCCCAGGACCGCCACGATGATCGCGAGGGCCAGGAGGCCGTAGATCATGTTGAGGAGCTGGCCGATCTGGTCCTTGAGGGTCTGCTTGTAGTCGGTCTGGTCCTTGACGTGGACCGTCGGGTCGGACGCGACCGACGACTTCAGCGCCTTGTAGGCCTGGTCGGCCTTGCCGGCGTCCGCCTTGGCGAACATCATCCCGTTCAGCGGCAGCCGGTCGGCGGGCAGGTACTGCTTCGCGGTCGCGAGGTTGATGTACATCGCGCCCTTGTCGAACGTGGTGTCGTCCGACGTGATCGCCGCGATCTTCAGGTCGGCGGTACGGCCGCGCTCGAAGGCGACGTTCATGGTGTCGCCGACCTTGAGGTGGTTCTTCTCGGCGAACTCCGAGCCGACCGACATCGCGTTCTTCCCGTACGCCGCCGACAGCTCACCGGCGGTCGTCTCGCGCCGCAGGTCCTGGGCGTACGTGGGCGTCGCGGCGACGAGCTCCTCGTCCTCCTTCGTACCGTCCGGCGTGGTCAGCTTCGTCTTGACGTACTTCACCTCGGTGACGTGCGAGACGTACGGAGCCTTCTTGAGGGCCTCGGCGGCCTGCGGCTTCAGCCCGTTCTGGCCCTCGACGATGAAGTCGGCGCCGACGGACCTGTCGAGCTGGCTGGTGGCCGAGGCGACCATCGAGGAGCCGACGACGGACAGGCAGGCGACGAGCGCGAGACCGATCATCAGGGCTGCGCCGGTGGCGCCGGTGCGGCGCGGGTTGCGCAGCGCGTTGCGCTCGGCCATGCGGCCGACGGAGCCGAACATCCGCAGGAGCACGGCGCTGATGACGCGCACCACACCGCCCGCGAGCAGCGGTCCGACGACGACGAACCCGATGAGCGTGGCGACGATGCCGACGCCGAGCCACAAGGAGCCCTCGCTCGCCTTGTCGGCCTGCGTCGCGGTGTAGAGCGCGAAGCCGCCGCCACCCGTGAGGACGAGACCGATCAGTGCGCGGACGACTCCCGCCTTGACGTCGGCGGGGGTGCCGGCGTCCCTGAGGGCCGCCATCGGTGAGACCTTGCCCGCGCGGCGGGCCGGAACGTAGGCGGCGAAGACGGTGACGACGATGCCGAGGAGCAGGCCGACCACCGGGGTCGTCCACCGGACGGTCAGGTCGTCGGTGGACAGGTCCATGCCCGCCGCGGACATCATCTTCATCAGGCCGACGGCGAGTCCGACGCCCGCGCCGACGCCGATGACCGACCCGAAGACGCCGAGCAGCAGCGCTTCGACGAGGACCGAGCGGTTGACCTGCTTGCGGCTCGACCCGATGGCGCGCATCAGGCCGATCTCACGGGTCCGCTGGGCGACCAGCATGGAGAAGGTGTTGATGATCAGGAAGATGCCGACGAGGAAGGCGATCCCGGCGAAGCCGAGCATGGCGTACTTGATGACGTCCATGAACTCGCCGACGTCCTTGCGGTTGGCGTCCGCGGCTTCCTTCTGCGTCTGGAACTTGTACGGGCCGTCGAGGGACGCCGCGACGTTCGTCTTGAGGACGCTGTCGCTGACGCCGGTGGCGGCGGCGACGTTGATCTGGGTGAACCGGCCGCTGCGGCCGATCAGTTCCCGCTGAGCGGTGGGCGTGTCGAAGTAGACGACGGCGGCACCGGGGTTGGTCACCTTGAAGGAGGCGATGCCGACGATCTTCGCCCTGAAGTCACCGGTGGCGGCGATGGTGCGCAGCTCGTCGCCCATCTTCAGGTGGTGCTTCTTCGCGGTGTCGGAGTCGACCATGACCTCGGTGGGCCCGCGCGGGGCGTGGCCCGAGGTGATGTCCATGGAACGCAGGTCGTTGTGCGTCCAGTTGCCCGCGATCGTGGGGGCGCCGTTCTCGGAGCCCATGTTCTCGTTGTCCGCGTTCACGACGGTCACGTTCATCGAACTGACCGCGCCCTCGGCCGACTTGACGCCGTCGGCCCGCTGGACCTGCGTGAGGGCGGAGGCCGGCATCGACTCGGGACGCCCGGTGTCGCTGCCCTCGCTCTTGGCGGCCTTCGGGCTGACGGTCACGTCGGACGACGTCGCCGCGAACAGCTTGTCGAACGTCGTGTCCATCGTGTCGGTGAAGACGAGCGTGCCGCACACGAACGCCACCGACAGCAGGACCGCCACGGCCGAGAGGGCCATGCGTCCCTTGTGCGCGAAGAAGTTGCGCAGAGAGGTCTTCATCACGGTGTTCGCACTCATGACGTGCGCCCCCGGGCGTCGAAGTCCTTCATGCGGTCGAGGACGGCGTCCGCGGTGGGGCGGAGCATCTCGTCGACGATGCGGCCGTCCGCGAGGTACAGCACCCGGTCCGCGTACGAGGCGGCGACCGGGTCGTGGGTGACCATCACGATGGTCTGGCCGAGCTCGTCGACGGACTGCCGCAGGAATCCGAGCACTTCGGCGCCGGCGCGGGAGTCCAGGTTTCCGGTCGGCTCGTCACCGAAGATGATCTCCGGCCGGGCGGCGAGCGCGCGGGCCACGGCGACGCGCTGCTGCTGCCCGCCGGAGAGCTCGGTGGGCCGGTGCTTGAGGCGCTCGGCCAGACCCACGGTCTGCACGACGCGGTCCAGCCACTGCTTGTCCGCCTTGCGGCCCGCGATGTCCATGGGAAGCGTGATGTTCTCGAGCGCGTTCAGCGTCGGCAGCAGGTTGAACGCCTGGAAGATGAAGCCGATCCGGTCCCGGCGCAGCTGCGTGAGCTTCTTGTCCTTGAGGCCGGTGATCTCGGTCTCGTCCAGGTGGATCTGACCGGACGTGACGTTGTCGAGCCCGGCGAGGCAGTGCATGAGTGTGGACTTGCCGGACCCCGAGGGGCCCATGATCGCGGTGAACTGGCCGCGGGCGATGTCCACATCGACGTGGTCGAGCGCGACGACCCGGGTCTCGCCGGTGCCGTAGGCCTTGACGACCTGCCGCGCCCGCGCGGCGACGGCCGTACGCCCTCCAGTGCCCCCGTGCCTGGGAATGGTTACAGCCGTTGTCACGGTACGTCTCCTATGTCGGTCATGCGAATGTTCAGAGCTGTGCGCGATGCGTCAGCGGGTCTGTGCGATGTACTTCAGTCTGGTGGCGGTGGGGCCCCGGCGCGCTGGTGTAGGTCACCCTCTTTCCCGGGGGAAAACCCCACCCCTTGAAGGTAGGAAGAACCCCCCACCCCTCTCGTCCTCCGGGGGTACGAACCGCCCCCTGCCCGTAGTACGGAGGTCCCCCTAGGGGGAGTCCACCCAACGGTGGAGCTCCTCTAGGGGTTCGCTCCACCTTCCTGCGCAGTCACGCTCCACCCTCCCGCCGCGGCAGGGGCGGGTGAGAAGGTGTCGGGAGCGAGATAGATGCAGGGGGAAGGAATCCGGTGGGCGGCGCGACAACGCAGACGGGCACAGGAAAGGACCGGCGCCGGGGAGCGGTCGTCGCCGCGCTGATGCTCTCCATGGCACTGGCGGCACTCGACTCCACCATCGTCTCCACGGCGGTCCCGCAGATCGTCGGCGACCTCGGCGGCTTCTCCGTCTTCTCCTGGCTCTTCTCGGGCTACCTGCTCGCCGTCACCGTCACGCTGCCGGTCTACGGGAAACTGTCCGACACCTTCGGCCGCAAGCCCGTCCTCATCGGCGGCAGCATCCTCTTCCTCGTCGGATCGGTCCTGTGCGCGGGCTCCTGGAACATGGGCGCGCTCATCGCCTTCCGCGTCGTCCAGGGCCTGGGCGGCGGCGCCATCCAGGGCACTGTCCAGACCCTCGCCGCCGACCTCTACCCGCTCGAGGAACGCCCGCGCATCCAGGCCAGGCTGTCGACGGTGTGGGCGACCTCGGCCGTCGCGGGCCCGGCGCTCGGCGGACTGCTCGCCTCGTACGCGGGCTGGCGCTGGATCTTCCTGATCAACGTGCCCGTCGGCGCGATCGCCCTCTGGCTCGTCGTGCGCCATCTCCACGAACCCGTACGGGAGAAGGGGCCGCGCGCCCGCATCGACTGGGCCGGCGCGCTCGCGGTGTTCGCGTGCGGCGGGGTGCTCCTGACCGCGCTCGTGCAGGGCGGCGTCGCCTGGGACTGGATCTCGGTCCCGTCGATCGCCATGTTCGGTACGGGAGTCGCGCTGATCGGCGCCGTCGTCGCCATCGAGCGGCGGGCCGCCGAGCCGATCATCCCCGGCTGGGTCTGGCGCCGCCGCACCATCGCCGCCGTCAACCTCGCGCTCGGCGCGCTGGGCCTCCTGATGGTCGCGCCGACCGTGTTCGTCCCCACGTACGCGCAGGCCGTCCTCGGACTCGCGCCCATGGCCGCCGGGTTCGTGCTCTCCGTGATGACGCTGAGCTGGCCCGTCTCCGCGGCCCTGAGCCAGCACGTGTACCGCAGGATCGGCTTCCGCAACACGGCCGTCGTCGGCATCGCGGCCGCGCTCCTCATCCTGCTCGCGTTCCCGCTGCTGCCCTATCCCGGATCCGCCTGGCAGCCCGCGCTGGTCATGCTGCTGCTCGGCGCGGCGCTCGGACTCTTCCAACTGCCCCTGATCGTCGGGGTCCAGTCGACCGTCGGGTGGTCCGAGCGCGGCACGACGACCGCGTCCGTCCTGTTCTGCCGGCAGATAGGCCAGACGGTCGGCGCCGCACTGTTCGGCGCCGTCGCCAACACCGTGCTCGCCGGGCGCCTGGGCGGCGCGGGGTCCCTCGACTCGGTGGCCAGGGCCCTGGAGGACCCCGCCTCCGTGGCCGACCCCGACCGGCTGCGGCGGGCCGTGGCGGCGGCCGTCGACTCGGTCTACGTGGGCGCCGCGTGCGCGGCCGCGCTCGCGCTGATCGCCCTGCTGTGCCTCGCGCCGCGACGTTTCCCGGTGCTCGACCAGGACGGTGAGCGCGGCGGCGAGCGGTCGGGTGGGGCGGCATCAGGGGCCGATGACAACTCAGCCGGCTCACAAGATGCGCATCCGCATCACTCACCCCTCTCACAACGTACCGACTGAACAGTTCGCGATAACCGTCGCGCAAACCCCCTACCTACGAGTAACGTTCCGGCTCCCCCCTCGCTCCCTGCGTCCGCAATCCCCGGCGGACCCAAGCCGCGCAAGGAGAACCGGGATGTCCGACACACCGCACCGCTCATATTCCGACCAGCAGAACGAGCCATGGCAGGGCCCCTTCCCCACGGGCCGGAGCCAATACGGAAACCAAAACCGGCACGGGTACCAGCAGCCACAGCAGCCGTACTCGCAACAAGCACCGCACCCGCAGCAGCAGCCGTACCCGCAACAAGCACCGCACCCGCAAAAGCAGCCCGACCCCGCCCTCACCTATCCCTGGGCACCCCCTCCCCCACCACCCGCGCCCACGCACCGGCTCCCGCGTCACCCCGCGCTCGGCCACCACAGCGACCTGCGACTGCTGCGCAGCGCCTACCGCTGGCAGCGGCGCGTCGCCACGCTCACCGCACTCGGCTACTTCACCCTCTTCCTCGTCCTGTCGGCGTTCGCGCCGTCCCTCATGACGGGCACGCTCCCCGGCGGCTTCTCCACCGGCCTCTTCCTCGGCCTGTGCCAGCTCCCGGTGACGGCGCTCGCGCTCTGGCTCTACGAGTACACCGCCCGCCGCCGCGTGGACCCGCTCGCCCACCGGCTGCGCAGACAAGCCGAGTTGGACCAGCGTCCGGCTCCCGGACCGGCCGGGGGGAACTTCCGATGACGGACTTCAGCAGCTCGGCCCAGGGCATGTCCCTGGTCGCCTTCACCGCGGTCGCCACCATCACGCTGCTCCTGTGCGTGATGACCGGCCCCGACCGCGACAACCTCGACGAGTTCTACACCGGCTTCGGCTCCCTCACCCCGATGCGCAACGGCCTCGCCATCGCGGGCGACTACATCTCCGCGGCGACCGTCCTCGGCACCGGCGGCATCATCGCGCTCACCGGCTACGACGGGATCGTCCTCGCCCTGAGCACGTCCCTGTCCCTGATGCTCCTGATGTTCCTGCTGGCCGAACCCCTGCGCAACGCGGGCCGGTTCACCATGGGCGACGTGATCGCCCGCCGCCTGCCGGGACGCGCCGTACGCATCACCGCGTGCGCCACCACCCTCGCGGCGCTGCTCCCGCTGATGCTGGTCCAGCTGGCGGGCGCCGGTGACCTGTTGGCGTTCGTCCTCGGCTTCACCAGCGAGGGGTTCAAGACGGGCTGCGTCATCGCGCTCGGCGCCCTGATGATCAGCTACGCGGCGATCGGCGGCATGAAGGGCACCGCCCTCATCCAGATCATGAAGACCG
Source organism: Streptomyces longhuiensis (assembly GCF_020616555.1). Lineage (NCBI taxonomy): Bacteria > Bacillati > Actinomycetota > Actinomycetes > Kitasatosporales > Streptomycetaceae > Streptomyces > Streptomyces longhuiensis. The sequence continues at coordinate 4,332,258 of NZ_CP085173.1, forward strand.
TGATGCTGCTCGGATCGGGCCTGACCGTCGCCCTCCTGATCCTGTACCGCTTCGACTGGAACCCCGGCGCCCTCGCCTCACAGGCCGCGCTGGCCAGCGGCGTGGGCGACGCCTTCCTGCACTCGGGCCTCCAGTTCGCCGGCACCGCCAACCCCCGCCTGGACATGATCAGTTCGGAGCTGACCGTCGTCCTGGGCGGCGCGTGCCTGCCCCACGTCACGATGCGCATGTACACGGCGCGCAGCGCGCGTGAGGTGCGCCGCTCGATGTCCTGGGCGGTGTCGGCGGTCGGCCTCTTCGTCCTGATCATCACCATCGTCGGGTTCGGCGCGACGGCGTTCCTCGGCCGGGCCGCCGTCGCGGCGGCCGACCCGCAGGGCAACACCGCGTATCTGCTCGGGGCGCGGGCCGCGTTCGGCGCGGACGCCTCGACGGCGGAGACGCTGGTGTTCACCACGGTCACCACGGCGCTCTTCCTCACACTGCTCGCCTCCGTCGCCGGAATGATCCTGGCCTGCGCCAACTCCCTCGCGCACGACGTCTTCGCGCACCGCAGGACGCCGCTCACCGCCCGCAAGGAGATGACGCTGGCCCGCGTCTCGGCGCTGTCCGTCGGCGTGCCCGCGATCCTCCTGGCCACGTTCGTCCAGCACTACAACCTCCAGCCGCTGGTCACGCTGTCGTTCTGCCTGGGCGCCTCGGCGCTCGCGCCCGCGCTCGTCTACAGCCTGTTCTGGCGCCGCTACACGAGCACGGGCCTGCTGTGGACGCTGCTCGGCGGCACGGCGTCCTGCCTCGTCCTGATGACGGGCACCAACCTGGTGTCGGGCTCGCCCGCCTCGGCGTTCCCCGGCCAGGACTTCAACTGGTTCCCCTTCACCACGACGGGCATCGTCTCGATCCCGCTCGGCTTCCTCTTCGGCTGGCTCGGCACGATGGCCTCCGGCCGCCGAACGGCCGACGGCCAACGCCGCCAGTACGAGGCGGTGGAGGCGTGGATCCTGGCGGGCGCGACGCGACAGGCCCCGAAGGGGGAGGACGGGTAGGCCCTGGGCCCGACACGGACTGCGTGCCGCCCGGCTACGGCGTGCCGCGGGCGGGGGTCGCCGCGCAGCGCGCTCGCGGGGTCCGTCGGCGGGGTCGCTGCGCCTTCACGAAGTCTCGTCGCCGGGATACGCGGCTCCTTCACGGCGTCCCGCCGGCACGGTTCGGCACCTCCACAGCGCCACGTCGGCGGGACTGCGGCGCCTCCACAGCGTCCCGCCGGCAAGGCTGCAGCCCCCTCGCCGCGCCCAGCGCCGGGATACGCGGCGCCTCCACCGCGTCACATCGGCGAGGTTCGGCACCTCCACAGCACCACGTCGGCAGGACTGCGGCGCCTCCACAGCGTCCCGCCGGCAAGGCTGCAGCCCCCTCGCCGCGCCCAGCGCCGGGATACGCGGCGCCTTCACGGCGTCCCGTCGGCACGGTTCGGCACCTTCACAGCGCCACGTCGCCGGGATATGCGGCGCCTCCACGGCCTCCCGTCGGCGGGCCGCCCGCGGACCCTCCACGGCTCCCCGTCGGCAAGGGCGCGACCCCACCACGGCTCCCCACCGACGAGGTCGCGGCCCGCTCAGGGCATCCCGTCAGCGTGGGCAGGTCCGTGGCCGACAGTGCCTACTGCGTCCCGTCGGACGGGTTGCGGCCCGTGAGCGTGGCCAGAGTGGTGCGGACGTGTTCCATGTGGGCGCGGACCTCGTCCCACTTCTCGCCGTGCGCGCGCAGCACCCGCTCCGTCTCGCGGCCCACGCCCTCCTCGTGCAGGCTCGCCTCCGCGAGGAGCTCCGCGGCGCGGGCCTCGGCGTCCTCCTCGCCGTGCCGGGCCGACTCCTCCGCCTCGGCGAACGCCCGCCGCGCCTCGGACAGCCGGCTCTCGGCCAGCGCCAGGCGCTCCGCCTCGCGCGTGTCCGCCGCGGCCTCCTGCCCGGCGATCTCCCGCTCGGCCTCGTCCCGCCGCTCGGCGTGGTCCTTCTCCTGCGCGGCGAGGGTCGCCGCGGTCCGCTCCCGCGCGTCGTCCAGCGCTGCGAGCGCTTCCTCGCGCCGCTCCTTCGCCTCGTCACGCGCGGCGACGCGGACCCCGTCGGCCGTGGCCCGGTCGGCCCCCAGCCGCTCGTCGGCCCACTGCTCGGCCTCGGCCAGTACGGCGTCGGCCGCGGCGCGAGCCGCCTCACGCGTCTCCCGTGCGCGGGCCTCCGCGTCCTGCTTGATCCGCCTGACGTCATCGGCGGCGGCCGCCCGTACCCCGTCCGCCTCCTCCTCGGCGAGGGCGAGGATCTCGCGGGCGCGGTCGCCGAGGGACTCGTACGTCTGCGGGGCGAGCTGTGTCACGGCCAGCCGCAGCCGCTGCGCCTCGGCCTCCAGCTCCTCGACCTGGGCGGTCAGCCGGGCGACGCGCTCGTGGGCGTCGTCGCGGCCCCGGGACAGCTCGGCGGCCAGCGCGTCCACCTGCCCGGGACTGTAGCCACGGCCCCGTCCCGTGACGAAGCCATGGGGCGACACCGACGCACCGCTGCTCATCCTTGATTCCCCTTCTTCGCCTCTTCGGCTCTCCTACCCGGCACCTGATCGAGCCGAAGCGCTCAAAACAAGACACTCCACCCAACCCACTCGACAAGGATGCGGCAAATACTGCCGAAAGTCGGAATCGGGAGCCCCAAGGGCGAGCGAGCTCACACCCGGCCCACCGAGACGCACGCGCACGGCGCACATAAAGGGGAGAGGCGCACGACCGATTCGGTCGCGCGCCTCTCCCGTACTTCTGTCCGTACTTCTGTCCGTACTTCTGCCGGCACTTCTACCGACGGTTACAGCAGGCCGTCCCACATCTGCTCGAGCAGCACCGACCACCAGCCCTCCGGCGACGCGAGCGCCGCCGGGTCGACAGCGGCCAGCTGCGCCTGGAAGTCGACGGTCCAGCGGCCCGCCTGCTCCTGGTTGAGCCCGAACCGCAGCGGCCACATCCGGCCGAGCACCGCGAGGCTGCGCGCGAACTCGGGCAGGCCCGTGTTCACGAACTGCGGCGGCACCGGCGCACCGCCGGGACCCGCCTCCACCGGCACGGCCACGATGTTCGCCGTGCCGTACTGGACGCAGATCGCCCGCCCGAAGTCACTGCCCATCACGAGGTACGAACCCGCGTCCGACGCGGGCTGAGCCCCCCGCTCCTGCGCCAGCTCGGCGAGCGTCGGCACCGGGCGGCCCGGCTGGGCCTGCGCCCAGAAGAACGGCCCGAAGTCGGCGGGCAGCCCCGCCACGACGAGGGTGTGCGCCACGATGTCCGGCACGCCCTGACGGGACACGGCCCGCTGGTCGAACCGGAACACCCCGGGACCGAATGCCGCGGCCAGCTCATGCCCGATCGCCTCCGGCGGAACCGGCGGCATCGGCTGCGCGGGCGGCAGCGGCGCACGCACCGGCGCGAGCCGCGCCGGACCGTCCGCCACCTGGTGCAACTCGCCCTGGTGCGCGATCAGTTGCTGCATACCCTGCTGGCGCGACGCGTGGTCCCTGCCGTACGGGGCGATGGACGTGATCCTGGCCTGCGGCCACTGCTCACGGATCATGCGGGCGCAGTACGCGCCCGGCAGCTCGCAGGACTCCAGCTCCGTGTGCAGCTCCAGAACCTGGTCCGGCGGGATGTTCATGCCGCGCAGCTCATGGAAGATCTGCCACTCCGGGTGCGGCGTACCGGGCGCCGAGCGGCGGATGAGCTGCTGCTCGGACCCGTCGGGCGCGCGGTAGCGCAGCACGGCCTGATAGCCGGGCCCGACGGTCGGCTGCCCCGTGGGCTGCGGATATCCGTACGAGGCCGGGGGCGGACCGCCCGGAACCTGCTGCCCGGGCATGGGCGGCGGCATCGGCATACCGCCCGGCGCCTGCGGCGGCGCGGGAGGAGGCATGCCGGGACCGACCTGACCGGGACCGGCCAGCATCGTCGCGGCGTGATGGACACCGCCACCGGGAGTCCCCGGCGCACCGGGCACGCCGGGTGCCGCCGGCGGGGGCGGCGTGCCGGGACCGGCCGGTCCCGGCTGGGCCAGCATGGTCGCGGCATGGTGCACGCCACCGGGCGGCGTCCCTCCGGGCGGGCCGGGAGACTGCGGCGCACCGGGGGCACCGGGGGGACCAGGCGGCTTCGGCGCGCCGGGAGTTCCGGGGGCGCCGGGCGGCTTGGGAGCACCCGCACCGGGCGCGCCGGGCGGACCGGGCGGCTTGGGAGCACCGGGGCCACCGATGCTCGGGTCGGCCAGCATCGTCGCGGCGTGGTGCACACCGCCGGGCGGCGTACCACCCGCGGCGGGCGGGGCCTCGGGGCCGTCGGGGCCGAGCTGGGAGACGAGCTGCGTCGGGACGTAGCCTCCCGCCGGGGTACCCGGAGCGCCGGGCCCCGAGGGGCGCGCACCGGGAGTGCCCGGGGCGCCGGGCGGCGGCGGAGTCGTCGCGCCACCACCGCGCGCACCGCGGGGCGGACCCTGCGCCTTGCTGGTCGCGGCGTCGGCGATGTCACCGGCCCCGGGCGCGAGCGGCCGCCCGGGGGCGCCCTGCCCACCCGCCGGCGGCGGAGTCTGCTGCGCACCGGCGCCCTGCGGGTAGCCGTACGTGGGCGGCGGAGTCTGCGGCGCACCGCCCTGCGAACTCCCGGGCGCCTGCGGCACGTTCGACGGGGGCGGAGTGCCGGGACCCTGCGGATAGCCGTAGTTCGGCGGAGCACCGGGCGGCGGAGTCTGCTGCGCACCGGCGCCCTGCGGATAGCCGTACGCGTCGGGGGCACCCGGCGGCGGGGTTCCCTGAGCGGCGGGCGCCGGCCCGCCGACCGCCGGGGCCACCGCGGTGCGCGGAAGCTGGCTGCCGCCCGACATCAGCGCCGTCTTGGCCTCCGGCGCGGCGGTGGACACGGGCACGTCGTCCCCGTCGACCAGCGGCGGCGCGAACACCGTCGCCGGAGGCGCGACCGAGCGGTCCTCCTCCTCGTCCGCGTTCGTGTCCGTACCGGCCCACGGGGTCGCCCCGGAAGGCGCCGCGGGCGAGGCGGGCCACGGCGTCGCACCGCTGCCCGCGTCGGCACGCGCAGGGGCAGGGGCAGCCGACTCAGGAGCGGACGCACCCGGACTCGAACCCGCACCCGTACCCGCGCCGGCACCGGCACCCGCGCCGGAAGCAGAACCCGTACCGGACCCGGCCCCGGAAGACGCGCCGGCCGACGACGCGTCCCCCCGCCGATCCGGAATGCCCAGCTTGTCCGCCGCCTCCTGGAGCCACTCCGGAGGGCTCAACAGGAACGACGTCTGATTCAGGTCCACCCGCTCCGGAGGCGCGTCCGCCGGCTCCGGCGAAGCCTCCGGCAGCCCGTACTCCTCCTCGTACCGCCGGATCACCTCACCCACCGGCAGCCCCGGCCACAGCGAGGCGTCCCCGCTGTCGCGCGCGATGACGAGCCGCTGGCGCCCGCCGTCGGACACCGGACCGCCCTCGCGGTCCTCGGCCCACACCACGAACCCCAGCTCGAACTCCCGCACCCGCACCTCACGGTGCTGATAGCCGGGCACATCGCCGTTGATCCACTCTTCGGCGCGCTCCTGCGCCTGCGCGAACGTCACCATCGGACACTCACCCCTCGTCCGGGACCGTCGAAGCAGCCGATACGGCCACGCCCGAGGCGTCGACCGCACTCGCGAAACCGCCGTCCACCATCAGGTTCGCCACCGTCTCCAGCTCCGGCGGATTGCCCGCGAGCCGGGCCAGGAACGCGTCGAAGTCGTCACCGCACGGCAGCAGCAGACGCTCCACCCGCTCGGCGACCGACCAGCCGGCCGTGTCCCCGCTGTCCCGCGCGTCGTCGTACGCGCAGAACCACACCGAACCCACCCGGTCACCCTTGACCTTGACGGCCAGGATGCCGCCCTGCACGAACCCGACACCCAGATAGTCCTTGGTCAGGTGGTCACGCAGACACTTGTTGACGTACACCAGATCGTTGACCGCGGCCTCGTCCCGCACCGTGAAGAACGGCTGGTCCACCAGAAGCCCCAGCTCGGCGTCGAGCGCCGCACCCACCGGAGCGCACCCGCCCGCCGCCTTCAGGAACGCCCGGTACGCACCCGGCAACCGGTACCCCAGGTCCTCCTCGGCGCCGAGGACCTGCTGCTCCGTCACCGCCACCGACGACTTCGGCAGCCCGAAGTGCGCCGGCCGCGTCTCCTGCAACGGACGCGTCCCCCGCTTGCCGTGATCCACCGCCGCCGTCGCGAGACCGCCGTGATGCCGCAGCAGCGCCTTCACCTCGACCGGGACCAACTCCATGCGACGACTGCCCGGCACGTGATGCCAGGTCCAGCCGTGCGGCGTCGCCACCGGCACGATCGTGTCCCACAAGTCGTGCCCGGCGGCGGCCAGAGCCGCGTTCGCCGACACATAGTCCGTCAGCCGCAGCTCGTCGACCCCGAACCCCTCCGGGGGCTCGGCGATCTCCGCCGCGGCACGCGCGTAGGCCGAAAAATCCGGATAGCCGTTCCCGTCGATCCGTACGCCCCTGGGATGGCGCGCTGCACGGACCGGGTCCGGGAAGTGCACGACCTGCCCGGCGTAGGCCGCGTTCGGCGGCGCGGCTTGCTGCCCGAGCCGACCTGTCGTCATGGCGGTTGCCCCCTGCGGCACTGTTATGGATCGCGGATAGCGACAGCCTATGCGGTTGTACGACACCGGTCACCGGCCCTCCGGTTCCATGACCAGCAGTCACCCCACCGTGACGATGAGCCGACGCTCCCGCGTGTCGCCACGCCCCAGCTTCCGCACCACCGGCCGCATTTGGCAGTCTGTGCACGCAACCCGGGGGATTGCAGGAGGGTAAGCATCTACATGCAGAGCAGCACCGCACCGTCATCCGACACGGCCGTCGCGACCGCCTCGGAGCCCGACACCGGGCACCCGGCCACCGCCGACGGCGCCTCCGGCGACCCACGCGTCGGCTGGAGCAGCGCCGAGGACGCGCCCGCCCCGGCCCTGCGCCAGCGCCGCGACGGCATCCTGCCCACCGTCGCCGCCGCCCTCTCCGTGCGCGGCACCACACTGACCAGCACCGCGGCCCGCGGCGAACACTCCCCCGCCCTGCACCCCCTCGTCCAGGACTTCCTCGACACCCTCACCAGCGCCCAGCGCGACCGCTTCACCGGACGCTGTGCCGAAACGATCCTCATCTCCCGCCACCTCACGGCCGCCGACGAGGAACGCTCCAAACGCGCCCGCCGCAAACCCATGACCAACGGCGAAGCCCGCAAAGCCCTCAAACACGCCAAACTCACCACCCGCCGCATCCGCGAGGACGGCGACCCCCTGCACGGCGGCTTCGCCCGCCCCTGCCGCGCCTGCGCCGCACTCACCGCCCACTTCGGCGTCCACGTCGTGGACCCGGCCACGGACACCACCGGCTGACCGGAACCGGCGCACGGCAGCACGCACGCACCACCGCAGGCAGCAGCAGAACAGGACGAGGCCACCCCACATGACCGCCGACCGCACCCGCTTCACCGCCCCCGTCGACGCCGCCCTGCGCGCCGCCGGCTGGCAGCCCGGACGCTGGGACATCAAGCAGGCCGAATTCTGGGCCGACGCCCTGCGCACCCACGTATCCCCCGCCGGCCACCGCCACACCGTCTTCCCCGCCGCCGTCGAGGCCTGGGCCGAATTCGGCGGCCTCCACCTCACGCCGCAGGGCCCCGGCCGCCAGATAGCACCCGCCCAGCCCCACCTCGACCCGCTCCACGGCCTCCACATGGCCCGCACCCTCGGCGACCTCGGCCGCGCCCTCGACACCGAGGTCTGCCCCCTCGGCGCCGAATCCGGCTCCGAAGCCCTCCTCGCCATCGACACCGAAGGCCGCGTCTACGCCCTCGACCACAGCGGCGACTGGTACCTCGGCCCCGGCATCGACCACGCCCTGGAGACCCTCGTCAACGGCACCCAGCCGACCCGCCTGACCGCGTAGAGCCCCGGCGCACGACGGCATACGCCCCGGCCATCACCGGCTGCCACGCGCGTACGGGACGCGAGGGGACATGCCGGAACGCGCGCGCAGAGCCACCGGCACCACACGCGGGTGACCGGCCGGGTGACGACGCCCCGCAGAACAGCGAACACGTACATCCCGCGCGGCCCCGCCACGCCCTGGCGCGAACCCCCGGCAGCCCCGCTCCCCACAGTCGCCAAGTGCCTGCGGCCGAGCACTGAGCGCTAAGCCGCAGGCAACACAGCCGACACCCGATACCCACCGGCATCGGTCGGCCCGCACACGAACACCCCGCCCAGGCCCGTCACCCGCTCCTTCATACCGACGAGCCCGTTCCCCCCACTCGGCAGCCGCGCGTCGGACGCCGAATCCGCGTCCGGCGGCGGCTCGTTCTCCACCTGCATCGCGATCTCCGACACCCGATGAGCCAGCCGCACATACGTCTTCGCGCCCGCCGCATGCTTGTGCACGTTCGTCAGTGCCTCCTGCACCACCCGGTACGCGGTCTGCTCCACCGCCGCGACATACGACCGCAGATCGCCCTCGACGAGCAGCTCCACCACCATGCCCGCAGCCCGCGACTGACCCACCAGCTCGTCGAGATCACCCAGACTCGGCCCGTCCTCGTCGTCAACGGCACGCGACGCAGCGGCCGCAGCCGCCACCCCCACCGCCGCCAACGGCACCGCCGCACGCGGCTCACGCCCGCCACCACCGGACCGCATCACCCCGAGCATCTCCCGCAACTCGGTCAACGCCTGCCGGCCCATGTCCCCGACCAGCGCCGCGTTCTTCACGGCCTTCTCCGGATCCTTACGGGCCACCGCCTGCAACGCCGCCGCATGCACCACCATCAGACTCACCCGGTGCGCCACCACGTCGTGCATCTCCCGGGCGATCCGCGTCCGCTCCTCGCCCCGCGCCCACTCGGCCCGCTCCTCCGCGCGCTCCGCGAGCAGCTGAAGCTCCCGCTCCAGCGAATCCGCCCGCTCCCGCAGACTCTCCATGAGACGCCGCCGCGCACCGACATAGAGCCCGAGCAGCAACGGCGGAGCGGTCACACCCAACGACGTCGTGATGGCGACGAACGGAACGAACCAGTCCCCCACCCGCACGAGATTCCCGTGCCCCATGTCCTGCTGCGCCCGCACCACCGACACGATCAGCGTCCCGACGAACGACATCCCCGCCAGGGCCCCGATGATCCGCCGCGGCATCTCGGACGCGGCCAGCGTGTAGAGACCCACCACGCTCAGCAGCACACCCATCCGGGCCGGAGTCACCGCGACCCCGATCAGCACCACCGCGATCGGCCACCGCCGCCGCAGCACCAGCATGGCCCCGGCAAGCACCCCGAAAACGACACCCACGGCCGCCGGCACCCCGGCGTCCCGCGCGAACCCGACCCCCTCCACCCCGCACTCCGCCGCCGACGCGACAGCCAGCCCGACATCGAGCGCGGCACTGCGCCACCGCTCCCACCACCACGGCCCCCCGGCCGTCCGGTGCATTTCCCCCGTCGTGGTCATGCCGTCCAGCCTACGGGCGCACAGTGCCCCTTTTCCGGTGAGTTTCCGCGACGGCCCCCTGCCACGGGCACCATTCGAACAGAAGCGAAACCAGCCGGTATCCCTCGAACTGTTGGCCCATATGCAAATACGACCCACCCGAACCCGTCCCGGACGAGCCTTTGCCTATGACACAGGCCACAGGCAAATACAGGGACTTCGAGGGACTGCGGGAGCGGGCGGTGGCGCTGCGGCGGGAGGGGTTGAGCCGCCGAGAGATCCGCGACCGCCTCTTCATCGACAACAACGACATCCTGAACCGCCTCCTGGACGGAGAACCGGCACCGGAGTGGACGAAACGCCCGAACGCAAAGGACGACCTGCGGGACCGGGCACGGGAGCTACGGCTCCAGGGATGGACGTACGACCAGATCCAGGTCGAGCTCGGGTGCTCGAAGAGTTCGATCTCGCTCTGGGTACGGGACCTGCCGAAGCCGGAACGCAAGCGCACCCGCGAGGAAGCTTCGGCTATCGCGAGGCGCGGATGGGAAGCCACCCTTCAGCGCCGGGAGGAGGGGCGCCAGAAGACCAGGCAGGCAGCGGCCGAAGAGATCGGCGCCCTGTCCGACCGTGAGCTGTTTCTGGTAGGTGTCGGGCTCTACTGGTCCGAGGGCTCGAAGGCGAAGGCCCATCGCCGCCAGGAACGAGTCGACTTCGTCAACAGCGATCCGGACATGATCCAGGTCTACCTGGACTGGCTCCGCCTCCTTGGAGTCAACCCGGAGCGACTGAGGTTCCACGTACAGATCCACGAGACCGCCGACATCGCGACGGCCGAGAAGTTCTGGGCCGCCTTGGTCGGTGCCGACCCCTCGCAGTTCGGCAAGACCTCACTCAAAAAGCACAACCCGAAGACCAACCGCAAGCGTGTGGGTGCGGACTATCACGGCTGCTTGCTCGTGCGCGTTCCCCAGGGGGCCGATCTGTACCGTCGCATTGAGGGCTGGTGGTACGGCATAGTGTTGTCCGCGCGCGGTACGGATCGTCAGATTCGAACCTAGCGGACGAACCATCCCGGGTCGTCTAATGGCAGGACAAATGGTTTTGGTCCATTGAATGAGGGTTCGATTCCTTCCCCGGGAGCACAGGTGAGGCGGGGCCCGACCACCAGGTCGGGCCCCGCCCCCATTTCGCGCCCACAACGCCCCGGTATCCTGCGGATGTCCACCCCACACAGCATCCGAAGCCGAAGGGCCACCCGTGAGCGCCAATTGCCCGGCCGCCGTCGTCGTTCTTGCAGCGGGTGAGGGCACCCGTATGAAGTCGGCCACACCCAAAGTCCTGCACGAGATCAGTGGGCGCTCGCTCGTCGGGCATGTGCTCGCCGCCGCGCGGGAGTTGAGCCCCGAGAACCTGGTCGTCGTCGTGGGTCACGAGCGGGACCGGGTGCGTGAGCACCTCGCCGGGATCGATCCGGACGCCCGTACCGCCGTGCAGGAGCAGCAGAACGGCACGGGGCACGCCGTGCGCATGGGGCTCGAGGAGCTCGGTGGCGCTGTGGACGGCACGGTGATCGTGGTGTGCGGTGACACGCCGCTGCTGACCGGCGAGACGCTGAAGCACCTGTCGGCGACGCACACCGGTGACGGCAATGCGGTGACGGTGCTGACGGCCGAGGTTCCGGATGCGACCGGTTACGGCCGGATCGTGCGGGACGGTGCGTCGGGCGCGGTGACGGCGATCGTCGAGCACAAGGACGCGAGCGAGTCGCAGCACGCGATCCGTGAGATCAACTCGGGTGTGTTCGCGTTCGACGGTGCGCTGCTGGCGGATGCGCTGGGCAAGGTGCGTACGGACAACAGTCAGGGCGAGGAGTACCTGACCGATGTGCTGGGGATTCTGCGGGAGGCCGGGCACCGTGTGGGTGCTTCGGTGGCGGCGGATCACCGTGAGATCGCGGGTATCAACAACCGTGTGCAGCTGGCGGAGGCGCGTCGGACGCTGAACGATCGGCTGCTGGAGCGGGCGATGCTCGCGGGCGTGACGATCGTGGATCCGGCGTCGACGTGGGTCGATGTGACGGTGGGGTTCGAGCGGGACGCGATCGTGCATCCGGGTACGCAGCTGCTGGGTGAGTCGTGGCTGGGTGAGGGTGCCGAGGTGGGGCCGAACACGCGGCTGAGGGACACGAAGGTCGGTGCGGGGGCGCGGGTCGACAACACGGTGGCGGACGGTGCCGAGGTGGGCGAGGGCGCGTCGGTGGGTCCGTTCGCGTATCTGCGGCCGGGTACGCGGCTGGGTGTGAAGGCCAAGATCGGTACGTACGTGGAGACGAAGAACTCGACGATCGGTGAGGGTACGAAGGTGCCGCATCTGTCGTACGTGGGGGACGCGACGATCGGTGACTACACGAACATCGGTGCCGCGAGTGTGTTCGTGAACTACGACGGTGAGAGCAAGCACCACACGACTGTCGGGTCGCATTGCAAGACGGGTTCGGACAACATGTTTGTGGCGCCTGTCACGGTCGGGGACGGTGCGTACACCGCCGCGGGGTCGGTGATCACGAAGGATGTGCCGGCGGGTTCGCTGGCCGTGGCCCGTGGCCAGCAGCGGAATATCGAGGGTTGGGTGGCCCGTAAGCGTCCGGGGAGTGCGGCTGCGAAGGCGGCTGAGGAGGCGTCCCGGGAGGCCGGCAGCGAAGGCTGACCGGAAACAGGTGCGTCCGACACGGCGTACCGTGATAGGTGCACACGATTCGGCTGCCTCGCTGCTAATGGGACGAGCGGGCGCAGCGGCGGAAGAACGCGTCTGAGGAGACAAGTGCTGTGACCGGGATCAAGACGACCGGCGAGAAGAAGCTGATGCTCTTCTCCGGCCGCGCCCACCCCGAGCTTGCCGAGGAGGTCGCGCACCAGCTCGGTGTCGGGATCGTTCCGACCAAGGCCTTCGATTTCGCCAACGGCGAGATCTATGTCCGCTACCAGGAGTCCGCTCGCGGCGCCGACTGCTTTCTGATCCAGAGCCACACGGCTCCGATCAACAAGTGGATCATGGAGCAGCTCATCATGATCGACGCGCTGAAGCGTGCGTCGGCCCGCTCCATCACGGTGATCGTGCCGTTCTACGGTTACGCCCGTCAGGACAAGAAGCACCGTGGACGTGAACCGATCTCGGCGCGTCTGGTGGCGGACCTGATGAAGACGGCGGGTGCGGACCGCATTCTGACGGTGGATCTGCACACGGACCAGATCCAGGGCTTCTTCGACGGCCCGGTGGACCACTTGTTCGCGCTGCCGATCCTGGCGGACTACGTGGGGGCGAAGGTCGACCGCGACAAGCTCACGGTGGTGTCTCCGGACGCCGGCCGTGTGCGGGTGGCGGACCGCTGGTGTGACCGTCTGGGCGCGCCGCTGGCGATCGTGCACAAGCGTCGTGACAAGGACGTGGCGAACCAGGTCACCGTGCACGAGGTCGTCGGTGATGTGAAGGGCCGTGTCTGCGTCCTGGTCGACGACATGATCGACACGGGTGGCACGATCTGCGCCGCGGCGGACGCGCTGTTCGCGCACGGTGCGGAGGACGTCATCGTGACGGCGACGCACGGTGTGCTGTCGGGTCCGGCGGCTGACCGTCTGAAGAACTCGAAGGTGAGCGAGTTCGTCTTCACGGACACGCTGCCGACGCCGGGTGAGCTGGAGCTGGACAAGATCACGGTGCTGTCGATCGCGCCGACGATCGCGCGTGCGGTGCGTGAGGTCTTCGAGGACGGTTCGGTGACGAGCCTGTTCGAGGAGCAGGCGTAGTAGCGCCGAGGCTCTTCTAGATCGATTTTGGGGCGGCCTTCCCGCCGGGTAGACTCACGGAGTTGCTCGGCGAGGGAGGCCGCACTGTCATGTGCGGCGGTCCGTTATCGACGCGCTCTTCGTAGCAGGCCCGTTCGTGGCCGGGTGACCACCTTTCCCCTTTTCTACGAGGAGTGCACATGGCTGAGATCAAGCTTGCCGCCGAGATCCGTACCGAGTTCGGCAAGGGTGCCGCCCGCACCGTTCGCCGTGAGAACAAGGTTCCCGGTGTCATCTACGGTCACGGCACCGAGCCGGTTCACGTGACGCTGCCGGGCCACGAGCTGCTGCTCGCCCTGCGTACCCCGAACGTTCTGCTGTCCCTGGACATCGACGGCAAGAACGAGCTGGCGATCCCGAAGGCCGTCCAGCGTGACGCCATCAAGGGTTACCTGGTCCACGTCGACCTGCTGCTCGTCAAGCGCGGCGAGAAGGTCACGGTCGAGGTTGCGGTCGAGACCGAGGGTGACCTGGCTCCGGGCAGCTTCCTCGTCGAGAACGTGCTGAACACGCTGTCCGTCGAGACCGAGGCCACGCACATCCCGACCTCCGTCACCGTGTCGATCGCGGGCCTGGAGGGCGGCGACGCCATCCACGCGAAGGACGTCACGCTGCCGTCGGGCACGACCCTGGTCACGGACCCCGAGGCCGTCGTCATCCAGATCCTGGCCGCGCAGGCCGAGGAGCCGGCTGCGGAGACCGCCGAGGCCGAGGGCGCCGAGGCCTGAGCCGTACGCTCTGCTTGACGGGGTGGCGGGCCACTGCGGCCCGCCACCCCGTTTTTTCATGTTCGTGTCCGTCTGTTGTACGTGAGGAGACGCGGTCCCGATGACGACCGATGCCACTGCCCCCTGGCTCATCGTGGGTCTCGGGAACCCCGGGCCCGAGTACGCGATGAACCGGCACAACGTGGGCTTCATGGTGGCCGATCTGCTCGCGGAGCGGATCGGCGGCAAGTTCAAGCGGGCCGGCAAGGCTCAGGCGCAGGTGCTCGAGGGGCGGATCGGTGCGCCGGGTCCGCAGAACCGCCGGGTGATCCTGGCGAAGCCGATGTCGTTCATGAACGTGTCGGGTGGTCCGGTGACGGGTCTGCGGGATTTCTACAAGGTGCCGGTCGGCAACATCGTGGCGATCCATGACGAGCTGGACATCGACTACGGGACGATGCGGCTGAAGCTGGGCGGTGGCGACAACGGGCACAACGGTCTGAAGTCGATCACGAAGTCGATGGGTGCGGACTATCACCGGGTGCGTTTCGGGATCGGGCGTCCGCCGGGGCGTATGCAGGTCGCGGACTTCGTTCTGAAGGACTTCTCGTCCACGGAGCGCAAGGAGCTGGACTATCTGGTGGACCGGGCGGCGGACTCGGTGGAGTGTCTGGTCACGGAGGGCCTGGAGCGGGCGCAGAGCGCGTACAACTCCTGAGTTCACCGGGCATCTCGACAGGTCACGGGCATCTCGCCCGGGGCCTGTCTGCTTTTCTTGACTCTTCGCGGGGCCATGGCCAAGGATCGCCGCCATGCTCTCGTACACCCGGCGGGCCGCGATGACGGTCGTGGCCCTGCTGATCCTGATCGCGGGCGTCCGGGCGTCCTGGGCGTCGGCTCAGCACGTGATGCTCACCAAGGGCCGTGAGCGCGGCACGATGACGGTGACGCGGTGCACCGACGACACGTGCACCGGCCCTTACGCGCCTCTGTCGCCGGGTTCGCAGCCCCGCGACCGTGTCGTCATCGACCGGTCGATCGCGGAGAAGAAGGGCGCGCGCATCCCGGTGGTGGTGAAGCCCGGCACGGGTGAGGTGGTGCGTGCGGGGGCTGCGGGGTTCTTCCACGCGTGGGTTCCGCTGGGCGGTGCGCTGCTGCTGGCCGCCGTGGTGATCGCGGGCGGGCTGCGTCTGACGCGCTGGGCATGGGTGACGGCAGCCACCGGGGTCGCGTTGCTGAGTGTCGCGTTCGCGACGCTCACCTGGTGAACTGCCGTCATCCGTCGGCCGGTCGGAGTGATCAGCCGGTGTTGCGCAGGCCCGCCGCCACTCCGTTCACGGTGAGCAGGAGCGCCCGCCCGAGCAGCGGGTCCGGCTCGGCGCCGGCGGCCGCGTCGTCACGCTGGCGCTTGAGCAGGGCCACCTGGAGGTACGAGATCGGGTCCAGGTAGGCGTCGCGGATCGAGAAGGTCTGCTGGAGCACCGGCTGCGTGTCCAGGAGTTCCTGGCCGCCGGTGATGCGGAGCACCTCTCGTACGGTCAGCTCGTGCTCGGCCTCGATGTCGGCGAAGACGTGCTTGAGCTCGTCGGGGACGAGCGTGTCGACGTAGTGGCGGGCGATCCGCAGGTCCGTCTTGGCGAGGGTCATCTCGACGTTCGACAGGAAGTTGCGGAAGAAGTGCCACTGCTCGCTCATCTCGTCGAGCACGGTGCCGAGGCCCGCCTCGCGCAGTGCCTTGAGTCCGGAGCCGACGCCGAACCAGCCGGGCACGATCTGCCGCGACTGGGTCCAGCCGAACACCCACGGGATGGCGCGCAGGCCGTCGAGCGAGACGCCCGAGCCGGGGCGGCGGGAGGGCCGGGAGCCGAGGTGCAGATCGGCGAGCTGGTCGACCGGCGTGGAGGCGAGGAAGTACGTCGGCAGGTCCGGGTCCTCGACCAGCTTGCGGTACGCGGCGTGCGCGGCGTCGGAGACGACGTCCATGGCCGCGTCCCAGCGGGCGAGGGCCTCGTCGGACTGGCGGGGCGCGGTGTGCAGCGCGGATGCCTGGAGGGTGGCGGCCACGGTCAGTTCGAGGTTCTCGCGGGCCAGGGACGGCACGAGGTACTTGTCGGAGATGACCTCGCCCTGCTCGGTCACCTTGATCTCGCCCTCGAGGGTGCCCCACGGCTGGGCGAGGATCGCGTCGTGCGAGGGGCCGCCGCCGCGGCCGACGGTGCCGCCGCGGCCGTGGAAGAGGCGCAGGCGCACGCCGTAGCGGTGGGCGACGTCGCGCAGTCGGCGCTGGGCGCGGTGGATCTCCCACTGGGAGGTGGTGATGCCGCCGAACTTGGAGGAGTCCGAGTAGCCGAGCATGACTTCCTGGACGTCGCCGCGCAGGGCTACGAGGCGCCGGTAGGACGGGTCGGCGAGCATCTCGTCGAGGATGACGTCGGCGGCGCGCAGCTCGTCGGTGGTCTCCAGGAGCGGCACGATGCCGATCTTGGCCCAGCCGCCGTGCAGGTCGACGAGTCCGGCCTCGCGGGCGAGGACGGCGGCGGCGAACACGTCGTCGGCGCCCTGGCACATCGAGATGATGTACGACTCGATGACCTCGGGTCCGAAGACGTCGAGGGCGCGCTTGACGGTGTGGAAGACGCCGAGGGTCTTCTCGCCGGCGGCGTCGAGGGGTGCGGGCGAGGGGGCCAGGGGCCTGCGGGACCTGAGTTCCTTGGCGAGGAGCTTCTGGCGGTACTCGCGGGGCATGTCGGCGTAGCGCCAGGACTCCTCGCCGAGCCGGTCGAAGAGCTGGCCGAGGGCGTGGTGGTGGGCGTCGGCGTGCTCGCGTACGTCCATGGTGGCGAGCTGGAGGCCGAACGCGGCGAGCGTGCGGATGGTGCGGTTCATCCGGCCGTCGGCGAACAGGGCGCCGCGGTGCTCGCGCAGGGACGTCTGGATGAGCGTGAGGTCCTGGAGGAGCTCGCCGGTGCCGAGGTAGTCGCGGCCTTCCACGTGCGCGGTGCCCCTGGCGAGGCGCTCCTTGGTGTTCTCCAGCTTCTGCCGGATGCACGTGGCCTTGAGCCGGTAGGGCTCCTCGGAGTTGAGGCGCTTGTAGCGGGGGCTGATCTCCGGGAGGCGCTCCAGGTCGTTCTGGAGGGAGACGAGGAGTTCCTCGGTGGCGCCGGTGTAGCGGATCGAGTTCGACAGGAAGCCGCGCAGCTCGTCGATGAGCTCCAGGGCGTCGTTGATGCCGTGCTCGTGCTGGAGGATCAGGACGTCCCAGGTGACGGCGGGGGTGACGTTCGGGTTGCCGTCGCGGTCGCCGCCGATCCAGGTGCCGAAGGTGAGCGGGCGGGTGGCGGCGGGCACGGTGACGCCGACGCGCTCCAGCTCGGCGGTGAGGTCCTCGAGGACGTCGCCGACGGCGCCGGCGTGCAGCTCGTCGAGGTAGTAGATCGCGTTGCGCGCCTCGTCGGTGGGCTCGGGGCGCACGACGCGCAGTTCGTCGGTCTGCCACACCAGGTCGATGTTCTCGGCGAGGCGGGTGTCGTAGCGGCGGCGGTCGGCCTCGATGACGGGGGTCTCGAGGAGCTCGGCGACGCGGCGCAGCTTGTTGAGGACGGAGCGCCGGGCGGCCTCGGTCGGGTGGGCGGTGAACACCGGCCGTACGTTCAGGTTCCGGACCGTTTCGCGCAGGTGCTCGGCGTCGGCGTCCTTGAGCCGGTCGGCGGTGCGGGCGAGGAGGCTGCCCTCGGCGGCACGGCGGGCGCGCAGCTCGCGGCCTCGGTGCACCTGCTCGGTCACGTTCGCCAGATGGAAGTACGTCGAGAAGGCGCGGACCAGCTTGGCCGCGGTCTCCAGCTCCGTCTCACCGAGCAGGCGGGCGGCGGCCTCGCCGTCCTCCCGGGTGAGGCTACGGACCTTCTCGACCAGTTCGAGGAGCTCGGGGCCCTCCTGGCGTACGAGTGTCTCGCCGAGGAGGTCGCCGAGTCGGCGGATATCGGCGCGCAGCTCGGCGCTGGAGGTGGCCTCACGGCTCTGGTCGTCGGCACTGCTCACAGGTGCGGCTCCTTGCAGTGTTGAAGCACGTCTGGGAGGGAAATCCCGGGAACCGGGTATGAGTCCCGGGTGGAGATACAGAGCGGACCGCGCTGTCCGACCGTTTCCAAGGATAGGTGTCCGCCCGGGAGGGCTGTTTCCGGGCCTCTTGCCGCTGGCCTGCGCGCTGCCATACTTACGACGCCGTAGGTTACGGACGCGTAGTAAAAGTTCTCCGCACCACTCCCCAGCACCACATCCCCGTTCTCGACCCTCGACCCCACAGGGGACGCCCCATGACACCAAGCCCCGATCTGATCGATGACGCCCCGGAGGCGCCGTCGAGTGACTCGACCGGCGCTCCGCTGCCCTCCGCCACGCTCGGCGGTGAGCAGAAGCGTTCGCTGGAGCAGCTCGCGCTGCTGCTCTTCATCACCGTCCCGTTCCTGGCGCTGGTCGCGGCGGTGCCGCTGGCCTGGGGCTGGGGTGTGAGCTGGCTCGACCTCGGCCTCATGGTGTTCTTCTACTACCTCGGCTGCCACGGCATCACGATCGGCTTCCACCGGTACTTCACGCACGGTTCCTTCAAGGCGAAGCGGCCGCTGCGGATCGCGCTGGCCGTCGCGGGCTCGATGGCGGTCGAGGGTCCTCTCGTGCGCTGGGTGGCGGATCACCGCAAGCACCACAAGTTCTCCGACGCGGAGGGTGACCCGCACTCGCCGTGGCGTTTCGGCGAGACGCTGCCCGCGCTGATGAAGGGCTTGTGGTGGGCGCACATCGGCTGGATGTTCGATGAGGAGCAGACGCCGCAGGAGAAGTACGCACCCGATCTGGTGAACGATCCCGCCATAAGGGCGATCTCGCGTCAGTTCATTTTCTGGACGATGCTCTCGCTGGCTCTGCCGGCGCTGATCGGCGGTCTGGCGACGATGTCGTGGTGGGGCGCGTTCACCGGGTTCTTCTGGGGCTCGCTCGTGCGGGTGGCGCTGCTGCACCACGTCACGTGGTCGATCAACTCGATCTGTCACGCGGTGGGCAAGCGCCCGTTCAGGTCGCGCGACAAGTCCGGCAACGTGTGGTGGCTGGCGGTCCTGTCGTGCGGCGAGTCGTGGCACAACCTGCACCACGCGGACCCGACGTCGGCGCGGCACGGTGTCATGCGCGGCCAGGTGGACTCGTCCGCGCGGCTGATCCGCTGGTTCGAGCAGCTGGGCTGGGCGCATGACGTGCGCTGGCCGTCGAAGGAGCGGATCGCCTCCCGCCGCAAGCCGCAGGCCGCTGACGCGGCATGATGGAGCATGTGGCGACCGATCCGAACACTGCGAGCCCAGCCGGCAACGACAAGCCCCGGCGCGCGCGCCGCACCCGGATGACCGGTGCGGAGCGCCGCCAGCAACTGCTCGAGATCGGTCGCACCCTCTTCGCCGCGAAGGGCTTCGAGGGCACGTCGGTGGAGGAGATCGCGGCGAAGGCCGGGGTCTCCAAGCCGGTCGTGTACGAGCACTTCGGCGGCAAGGAGGGCCTGTACGCGGTCGTCGTGGACCGTGAGATGCGCCAGCTCCTCGACATGGTGACCGGCTCGCTGACGGCCGGGCATCCGCGCGAACTGTGCGAGCAGGCCGCCTTCGCGCTCCTCGACTACATCGAGGAGTACACGGACGGCTTCCGCATCCTGGTCCGCGACTCCCCCATCCCTCAGTCCACGGGCTCGTTCGCCTCGCTGATCTCCGACATCGCCACGCAGGTCGAGGACATCCTGGGCCGCGAGTTCAAGAACCGCGGCTTCGACCCGAAGCTCGCGCCGCTGTACGCGCAGGCACTGGTCGGCATGGTCGCCCTGACGGGCCAGTGGTGGCTGGACGCCCGTAAGCCGGAGAAGGCCGAGGTCGCGGCGCACCTGGTGAATCTGGCGTGGCACGGCCTGGACGGCATGGAGGCGAACCCGCATCTGATCGGGCGGCGCAAGAACTAGGCGGGTCCGGGGTTGACCGGTTCGAGGAATTCGAGCCGGTTGCCCACCGGGTCGTCGGCGTAGAACCGGCGGTGGCCCGGCAGGTCCTCGTCCCAGATGATCCGCACACCGTGCGCCGCGAGGCGCGCCGCGTACGTCTCGATCCCCGTGACCCGCAGCCCCGGGTGGGCCTTGCGGGCCGGCCGGAAGTCCCGCTCGATTCCCAGGTGCACTCGCACCTGGCCCGCTTCGAACCAGCAGCCCCCGCGCGCCGCGAGCGCCGGGGGCTTCGGCGTCTCCGTCATGCCGAGGGCGTCCCCGTAGAACCGGCGCAGCGCGTCCTCCGATCCCGCGGGGGCGGCGAGCTGTACGTGGTCCAGGGCCCGGAGCATCAGGCGTCGGCGGGCTTGCGGGCCACCGCGAAGAGGCGGCGGAAGGGGAAGACCGTGCCGTGGGCTGTCGTGGGGTACGCGGTGCGGAGCAGGGCGCGGTAGGCGGTCAGGAATGCGTCGGTGGCCCCCGGGTCGTCCGCTAGGGCGGTCAGGACGGGGCGCAGGCCCGTGCCCTTGACCCAGTCGAGGACGGGGTCCTCGCCCTGGAGGAGATGCAGGTACGTCGTCTCCCAGACGTCCGCGTGGCAGCCGAGCTCCGTGAGCTCGTTCAGGTACCGCTCCGGCGTGTGGACGGCGTCCGCGTGGCGCAGGGTGTCGCCGAGCCGGTCCCGCCAGCGCGCCGACTGTGCGAGTTCGCGCATCAGGACGTGGCTGGGGGCGTCGAAGTTGCCGGGGACCTGGAAGGCGAACGTGCCGCCCGGGGTGAGGCCGGCGAGCCAGTCGGGGAAGCGGCCGGTGTGGCCGGGGACCCACTGGAGCAGGGCGTTGGAGACGATCAGGTCGAAGGGCTCGCCGGGGGTCCAGGTGGCCGCGTCGGCGGGGGCGAAGTCAAGCAGGTCGGTAGCGTGGGCGGCGGCCTTCTCCAGCATCTGCGGGGAGTTGTCGTAGCCGGTGATCCTGGCCTTCGGCCAGCGCTCGGCGAGCAGGGCGGTGACGTTGCCGGCGCCGCAGCCGAGGTCGGCGATCCTCGCCGGGTCGCCCTGGACGCGGGCGAGGAGATCGGCGAAGGGGCGTGTGCGGTGGTCCGCGTGCCGGAGATACTGCTGGGGGTCCCAGGTGGGTGCGCTCATGGCGGCCAGGATCCTCTGGGTTTTATCTCGATGTCAAGATAGTTGAATTCAAGAGACTTCATGTCGAGGGACCCACTAGACTGATCGTCATGGAGGACGAGGTCGATCGGCTGGTCGCAGCGTGGCGTCGAGAGCGCCCTGACCTCGACGTGGAGCCCCTCGAGGTGCTCAGTCGGGTCAGCAGGCTGGCGCGTCATCTTGACCGGGCCCGGCGCCTGGCGTTCGCCGAGCACCAGCTGGAGCCGTGGGAGTTCGACGTACTGACGTCCCTGCGGCGGGCCGGCGCCCCCTATCAGCTCTCCCCCGGACAGCTCCTCACCCAGACCCTCGTCACCTCCGGCACGATGACGAACCGTATCGACCGGCTCGCCAAGAAGGGCCTCGTCGAGCGTCTCCCCGACCCGAGCGACCGGCGGGGCGTCCTCGTCCGGCTGACCACCGAGGGGCAGGATCGCGCCGACCAGGCACTCGCCGGCCTCCTCGCGCAGGAGCGGGCGATCCTCGCGGAGCTGTCCCGCACCCAGCGCGGTGAACTGGCGGGCCTGCTGCGGCAGTTGACCGCGCCGTTCGACAACATCCCCGGCTAGGGCCCGGCCGTACGGGTTCCCGTTCCTACGACGCCGCTTCCAGGTCCGCGGGACCGACCCCGGCCCTGCGTGCCAGGGCCACCGCCGCGAGCGTGGAGTGCACCCCGAGCTTGCCCAGCACGTTCTGCATGTGCGTACGGACCGTGTGCGGGGACAGGAACAGGCGCTCGGCGACCGCCTTGCGGCCCAGGCCCGCGACCATGCAGCGCAGCACCTCGCGCTCACGCGGCGTCAGGGACTCCACCAGGCGCTCCGAATCGGTGCGGTGCTTGCGGGCCGCGGTCAGCTCCCGCAGGACGCTCGTGAGCAGGGCGGGCGGCAGATGCGTCTCGTCGCGCAGGACGCCCCGGATGACCGTGAGCAGCCGCGAGAGCGAGCAGTCCTTGGCGACCCAGCCGGAGGCACCCGCCTGGAGCGCGAGTGCCGCGCGGCGCGGGTCGTCCTTCTCGGCGAGGACCACCGTCCGGACGGTGGGCTGGCCCGAACGGACGCCCGCCACCAGCGAGATGCCGTCGACCAGGCCGTCCTGGCCGGGCGCCGCGTCGGGCACGGCCGTCGCCGGGCGCGGGCCGTGCAGGGCCGCCCCCAGGTCGGCGTCCACGAGGAGGACGTCGAAACGGCGCCCTTCCGCCGCGGCGCGGTCCATGCAGCGCAGCGCGGCGGGGCCGCTGCCGGCCGCGGACACGTCCACGTCGGGCTCGGCGGCGAGAGCCGCGGCGAGCGACTCGGCGAAGATGCGGTGGTCGTCGACGACCAGGACTCGGATGCGAACCACGTGTATTACCCCCTCCCCCAAGCTCCTCGCGGAGCAGGGGATTCCCCGGCGCCGGGAGGCTGTCCGGCACGGGTACGGCGTTCGAAGAGGCAGGTCGTCGCGGTCGCACGGCCGCCGCCGCGCTCGTACCGCCACCCCCACTCCGGACGCGCACCCGGCTGTCTCGCCCCCTGATCAGCACCGGCCCCCACCGGCGCTGCCCCTCAGAGTAGGGCCGCGGGCCAGGAGCGGAAGGCAATTTGCAGAACTGATTGGCCCGCGCGTTTATGGTGAGGCGTATGTTTCGTATTGAGACAGAAGTCGACAAACAGCGGCGCGATCTTCTCCACTCCCGGCTGCGTGAGGCGAACACCGCGGCGTCGGCGGAGCTCAGGTCACTGCGCGGAACGCCCGCGGAGCACGAAGTTCCGCTCCAGGTCTGGGCGTTGGACGAGAGCGGCGAGATCGCCGGCGGCCTGGACGGACACACCTGGGCGACCTGGCTCCATGTGAACCTGCTCTGGGTCGACGACCACCACCGCACGAAGGGCCTGGGCTCCCGCCTCCTGGCGGAAGCGGAACGCATCGCCCACGAGGACCGCGCCTGCCGCGGCGCCCGGGTCGAGACCTGGGACTTCCAAGCGCCCGGCTTCTACCGCCAGCACGGCTACGAGTTGATGTGCGTGATCCCCGACTACCCGCCGGGGATCAAGGAGTTCACGCTCACCAAGCGGCTCGGCTGATCCCCGGCCGTCCGCCGGGGATCAGGGAGTTCACGCCTACGAAGCGGCGGGGGCGAGTTGGTGGGCTCCTGCCGACGGGACCGCCGGGAAGACCCGCGGGGCCGTGCAGCCCGCCGCGGCGAACGCCTCGGTGATCGACTTCGTCACCGCTTCCGCGTCCGGCTCCTCCACCAGGACGATCGCCGAGCCGCCGAAGCCGCCGCCGGTCATCCGGGCGCCGAGCGCGCCCGCCGCGTTCGCGGTGTCGACGACCAGGTCCAGCTCGGCGCAGGAGATGCGCAGGTCGTCGCGGAGCGAGACGTGGCCCTCGGTGAGGACCGGGCCGATCGCCCGTACGTCACCGGCGTCGAGGAGCTCGATGACCCGCTCGACGCGGTGGTCGTCGCAGACGATGTGGCGGACGTAGCGCACGATCCGCTCGTCGGTGAGGTCCGCCAACGTGGCGAGCGCCTGCGGCAGTTCGGCGTAGGACACGTCACGCAGATGGGAGACGCCGAGCGCGCGGGCGCCCTCTTCGCAGCCCGCGCGGCGCTCCGCGTACGCGCCGTCGCCGAGCTCGTGCTTGACGCGGGTGTCGACGACGAGGAGCTGGAGGCCGTGGGCGGCCAGGTCGAAGGGGACCTGGCGGACGGACAGGTCACGGCAGTCCAGGTGCAGGGCATGGCCCTCGGTGGCGCACGCCGACGCCATCTGGTCCATGATCCCGCAGGGCACGCGCACGAAGTCGTTCTCCGCGCGCTGCGCGATCCGCGCCAACTCGGGCCCGGTGAGCCCCAGTTCGAACAGGTCGTTGAGCGCGAGCGCCGTGACGACCTCGAGCGCGGCCGACGAGGACAGGCCCGCGCCGGTCGGCACGGTCGACGCGAGGTGGATGTCGGCGCCGGTGACGGTGTGCCCGGCCTCGCGCAGCGCCCATACGACGCCCGCCAGGTACGCGGCCCAGCCGCCCTGCCCGAACTCGGAGAGCGGGGTCAGTTCGTCGGCCCGCAGTTCGGCGATCGGCGCGTCGATGTCCGCGGAGTGCAGCCGCAGGACGCCGTCGGTGCGGCGCGCGACGGCGGCCACCGCGGTGTGCGGCAACGCGAGCGGCATCACGAAGCCCTCGTTGAAGTCGGTGTACTCGCCGATGAGGTTCACGCGTCCGGGCGCGGCCCAGACCCCCTCGGGCTCGTATCCGTACAGATCGCTGAACTGCGAGGCGACGGACATGACTTACCCCTCCTGGCGTGCCTGGGCGAAGGCCCAGGCGTCGGCGACGATTCCCGCGAGGTCCGCGCGGGACGGGTTCCAGCCGAGGCGCTCGCGCGCGGTGGCGGCCGAGGCGACGAGGACGGCCGGGTCGCCGCCGCGGCGCGGGGCGGTGACCTCGGGGATCGGGTGGCCGGTCACCTGGCGGACGGTCTCGATGACCTCGCGCACGGAGAAGCCGTTGCCGTTGCCGAGGTTGCAGATCAGGTGCTCGGCGGGGCGGGCGGCGTCCAGGGCGAGCAGGTGGGCCTCGGCGAGGTCGGCGACGTGGATGTAGTCGCGCACGCACGTGCCGTCGGGCGTCGGGTAGTCGTCGCCGTAGACGGAGATCGCGTCGCGCCGGCCCTGGGCGACCTGGAGGACGAGCGGGATGAGGTGCGACTCGGGGTCGTGGCGCTCGCCGCAGCTGCCGTAGGCGCCCGCCACGTTGAAGTAGCGCAGCGACACGGCGGCCAGTCCGTGCGCGGCCGCCTCCCCGGTGATCATGTGGTCGACGGCGAGCTTGGAGGCGCCGTACGGGGAGGTGGGGGAGGTGGGGTCGGACTCGGTGATGGGGGTGCCGACGGGCTCCCCGTACGTCGCCGCGGTGGAGGAGAAGACGAGCTTGCGGACGTCCGCCGAGCGCATCGCGGCGAGCAGCGCCATGGTGCCGCCGACGTTGTTGTCCCAGTACTTCTCGGGCTTCACGACGGACTCGCCGACCTGGGAGAACGCGGCGAAGTGCAGGACGGCGTCGAAGGACGGGTCGAGCCACTTGGCGGCGTCGCGGATGTCGCCCTCGACGAACGTCACCCCGGCGGGCACGCCCTCGCGGAAGCCGGTCGAGAGGTTGTCGAGGACGGTGACGTCGTGCCCCGCCTCGACCAGGTGCTGCGCGACCACGCTGCCCACATATCCCGCACCACCGGTGACCAGGTACTTCCCGCTCATGTACTCGCTACCTCTCGCAGTCTCTCGGCCGCGGTCTCCGGCGGCACGTCGTTGATGAACACGCTCATGCCGGATTCGGAACCCGCGAGAAACTTCAGCTTGCCGGAAGTGCGGCGGATAGTGAAAAGCTCGAGGTGGAGCGCGAAGTCGTCCCGCTGGACGCCGGAGAAGTCGTCCAGGGTGCCGAAGGGCGCCTGGTGCCAGGCGGCGATGTACGGCGTCGGGGACTCCTCCGTTCCGAAGAGCCGGTCGAAGCGCCTCAAGAGTTCCAGATAAACCTGGGGGAACTCTGTGCGCGCGCCGTCGTCGAGGGCGAGCAGGTCGGGCACGCGGCGCTTGGGGTAGAGGTGCACCTCGTAGGGCCAGTGGGCCGCGTACGGGACGAAGGCCACCCAGTGGTCGCCCTCGAGGACGACCCGCTCACCGGCGCGCTCCTCGGCGAGTACGTCGTCGAAGAGGTTGCGACCGCCGGTCTGCTCCTTGTGCTCGGCGAGCGAGCGCAGCATGAGGGCGGTGCGCGGGGTGGTGAACGGGTAGCCGTAGATCTGGCCGTGCGGGTGGCCGAGGGTGACGCCGATCTCGGCGCCGCGGTTCTCGAAGCAGAACACCTGCTCCACGGAGTCCAGATGGGACAGCTCGGCGGTGCGGTCGGTCCAGGCGTCCAGGACGAGCCCGGCCTGTTCCTCGGTGAGGTCGGCGAAGGACGACGTGTGGTCGGAGGTGAAGCAGACCACCTCGCAGCGGCCGGCGTCCCCGGCGAGCGAGGGGAAGCGGTTCTCGAAGACCGCCACGTCGTACGAGGAGTCGGGGATCTCGCTGAGCCGGTCGCCCTCGGACGGGCACAGGGGGCACTCGTCGGCCGGCGGGTGGTAGGTGCGGCCCTGACGGTGCGAGGCGATGGCGACGCTGTCCCCGAGGAGGGGGTCGCGGCGGATCTGCGAGGAGGAGGCGACGGGATCCAGCGGACGCCGGTCCACCGCGTCCCGCACGACGTCGTCACGCGAGTCGTAGTAGATGAGCTCGCGACCGTCGGCGAGCCGGGTCGACGTCTTCTTCACGTCCGATGCTCCTCATTCGCATCAACTCAACATAATCAAACATAACAAAGCACGCTTCAACGGGATGGTCAAGGCCGCTGACGCATCCTTCGGTGCGTGGCGTGTCACTCGCATCACAATCAAACAAAGAACCTCAGCAGAAGTGTTCATTTATTGAACATAGAAGCGTAGGTTCCGGTCTGATCAGTTCGCGCAACGAAGCGAGTTCTCCATGCTGTCCCCCACACAAACCCTGGCCGCGGGGCTCCGGCTGCCCACCAACGGCCTCGACTACGCGATCCTGGCGATCTACTTCGCCGTCGTCCTCGGCATCGGATTCGCCGCCCGGCGCTCCGTGAAGACCAGCCTCGACTTCTTCCTCTCGGGCCGGTCCCTGCCCGCCTGGGTGACCGGTCTGGCGTTCGTCGCGGCCAACCTGGGCGCCACCGAGATCCTCGGCATGGCGGCGACCGGCGCGCAGTACGGCGTCTCGGTCGTCCACTGGTACTGGATCGGCGCCATCCCCGCGATGGTCTTCCTGGGCCTCGTGATGATGCCCTTCTACTACCGCTCCAAGGTGCGCTCGGTCCCCGAGTACCTGCTCCAGCGGTTCGACAAGAGCGCGCACCTGCTGAGCTCCATACTCTTCGCCTTCGCGGCGATCCTGATCGCGGGCGTGAACCTGTACGCCCTGTCGATCGTCGTGGAGGCGCTGCTCGGCTGGCCGCAGTGGCTGGCGATCGTCGTCGCCGGTCTGTTCGTGCTCGCGTACATCACCATCGGCGGACTCTCCTCGGCGATCTACAACGAGGTCCTCCAGTTCTTCGTGATCCTCGCCGCGCTCATCCCCATCTGCATCATCGGCCTCAAGCGGGTCGGCGGCTGGGGCGGCATGACCGACTCCCTGAAGAGCGCGCACGGCGACAACTTCCTCTCCGCCTGGGGCGGTACGGGCATCGGTGAGGCCAACCCGCTCGGCGCGAACTGGCTGACGATCATCCTCGGCCTGGGCTTCGTGCTCTCCTTCGGCTACTGGACGACGAACTTCGCCGAGGTGCAGCGCGCCCTGTCCGCGAAGAACCTCTCCGCGGCCCAGCGCACCCCGCTCATCGCCGCGTTCCCGAAGATCTTCATCGTCTTCCTGGTGATGATCCCGGGCATGGTCGCCGCCGTCCTCGTCCCGAAGATCGGCATGGCCGGCTCGGACCTGACGTACAACGACGCGATCCCCTACCTGATGCAGGAGCTGCTGCCCAACGGCGTGCTCGGCATCGCGGTGACCGGTCTGCTCGCCGCGTTCATGGCGGGCATGGCGGCGAACGTGTCGTCCTTCAACACCGTGTTCACGTACGACATCTGGGCCAAGTACGTGAAGACCGGCAAGCCCGACGCGTACTACCTGAAGTTCGGCCGCCTCATCACGGCCGTCGGTGTCCTCGCGTCGATCGGCACGGCGTTCATCGCCTCGTCGTTCTCGAACATCATGGGCTACCTCCAGACGCTGTTCTCGTTCTTCAACGTCCCGATGTTCGTCGTCTTCATCATCGGCATGTTCTGGAAGCGCGCCTCGGTGAAGTCCGGCGTGTGGGGCCTGCTCGCGGGCACCACCGCCGCGATGGTCAACTACTTCTGGATCTACAAGCAGGGCGTCATCGACATCCCGACCGACCAGGGCGCCAACTTCGTGTCCGCGATCGTCGGCTTCGTCGCCGGCGCGGTCGTCATGGTCGTCGTCACCCTGTTCACCGCGCCCAAGCCCGAGGCCGAGCTCGCGGGCCTCGTGTACGGGACGACGGCACCCGGCCTGGAGGAGCCGCCCGCCGAGGGCGACGACGCCTGGTACCGCAAGCCGGCACTGCTCGGCTGGGGCGCGATCGTCCTCGCCGCGCTGTGCTACGTCCCCTTCTCCCTCTGATCGGAGGCGCGATCAACCATGTCTGAACTCCACAACGAAGTCACCGAGTTGGAGCGCAAGTCCGCGACCGCGGCGCGGCTCTTCGACATCCGGCGCATCATCGGCGGACTGTTCGCGGTCTACGGGGTCATCGTCACGATCGCCGGCATCACGGCGTCCGACGCGGACCTGAAGAAGGCCGAGAACATCAACATCAACCTGTGGACGGGCCTCGGCATGCTCGCCCTCGGGCTGTTCTTCCTGGTGTGGCTGAAGCTGCGGCCGACGGCCCCGCCGACGCCCGACGCCGCCGAGTAACCAGCGCGACAGGGGCCGGAGTTCACCGCACGGGTGGCTCCGGCCCCTGCGGCATGTCCGGGTGCTCGGCATCGTCGGCGTGGCCCGTCACCTGCACCGGCCCCGCCCGGTCGAGGAGTCCCGTGCGCGCGGCCAGCGCCGCCGCCTCCAGCCGCGAACCGACCCCCAGCTTCATCAGGACGCGCTGCACATGCGTACGGGCCGTGCTCGGGGCGATGCCCATCCCGGCCGCGATCAGCCGGGTGTCCTCGCCGTCCGCGACCCGCACCAGGACCTCGACCTCGCGCGGCGTCAGCATCTGCAGGAGCCGCTGCCCCTCGTCGTCGGGCTGCGCGGCCGGATTGAGCAGTTCGCTGAAGGCCCCTTGCAGCAGCTGCGGCGCCACGGCCGCCTCTCCCGCCCGCGCCTTCATCAGGGCGCGCTCGACCCCCTCGATCCGCTCGTCGTGCCGTACGTAGCCGGAGGCGCCGGCCGCGAACGCCGCCGCGATCCCGCGCGGTGACGGCACGGGCCCGAGGACGACCACCGCCACCTGCGGGCGCTCCCGCTTGATGCGCACGATCGGGTCGAAGATGCCCGGCTCCGCGGGCGTCGCCGTACCGATGAGACAGACCTCGGGCGCCCTCGAGATCACCAGTTCGGCCGCTCCCGCGGCGGGCGCGGCCGCCGCGAGCACCCGGTGCCCGCGCAGCTTGAGAGCCGAGGCGAGCGCCTCGGCGAGCAGTCGATGGTCGTCGACCACCATGAGCCGCACACCCATAGAGCCACCCCCCACATCCCCCGGGATCCCGCAGGACCCCCAGAACCCCCTTGGTGCGGAAAGCCCCCCGACTCCCCGACCTCCTCCATCTCCCGGAAGCTACACGCTCGTTCGGCGTTGCGCTTCCCCTACTGGTGAGAAGTGACCCGGAATGCCGGAATCTCTCGGCGGGCGGCGCATATGCCGACGGCCCCGCACCCTGTCCGGGTGCGGGGCCGTCGCCCGGCCGCGGTGAGCGGCCCAGGAGTTACTTCGCCGCGAAGACCACGGCCTCGTACTCCTTCTCGTCCGCCGAGTACGGCTTGGAGATCAGTTCCTTGCCCATGGCCAGCCTGCCGTTGGTGTAGAGCAGTTCGGACTGGGTGGGGGTCATGCTGCTGATGACGCTGGTCACGGTCTCCGTCGCCGGAGTGACCAGGAGCGTCTTCTGCTTCAGCGTCTTCGGGTCGATCGTGACGATCTCGGCACCCTTGTCGTAGGGGCCGTCCTTGTACGCCAGGACGTTCCCGCCGTCCATGCGGACCGGGAAGAGCGTGTACTCGCCGCCGTCGACGCGGTCACCGGTGAGCCGGCCGTTCGCCAGGGAGAACGACACGATCTCGTTGGTCTGGCCGGACGCGCCGCCGCCGTCGTGCTCGCGGGTCGGCATGTAGACGCGGTCGTTGCCGACCGTGATGCCACGGCAGCCGTGAATCTCGCTGACGTCGCAGTCGAAGTCGTACCGGTCCTTCTCCAGCGAGACCTTGGCGCGCAGCTTGCCGGTGTCGTCGAGGGAGAACAGGTCCGACATCTGGACCTCCTCGCCGGTGGCGATCACGAAGGTGACCGGCTTGGTGGAGACGACGGAGATGACGTTCACGTCGGCCGGGATCTTGTAGGTCCACCTCGGCTTGCCCGTCGCCGGGTCGAGGAGCTGCACCTGGTGCTTCTCGTCGCCGTAGTCCCCGCACTTGCGCACGGCGACCAGCTGCTCGCCGCCGCGGTAGCCGACGTCCTCGCAGGAGCCGGTCTGCGGCTGCCACAGGATCTTGCCCGACTTGATGTCGAAGGCCGCGCCGCCGTCGTAGCCGCCGCCGGCCGCCAGCGTGGAGCCGGTGATCGACAGTTCCTTGAACGGGATGTCACGCCCGCCGCTGCCGACGCTCTTCGTCCACAGCTTCTTGCCCGTGTCGACGTTGAAGACCGTGATCTTGGTGCACGGCTGGTAGTCGTACTCCTTGGGCTTGCGCGGGGCCGCCTCGCTGACGACCGCGCTCAGGCCGTCCTGGGTGACCTCGGGGGCGCCGCCGCACGTCTGACCGGGCAGCGGGAGCGTCCAGGACTTCTTGCCGGTGTCCGCGGCGTAGCCGTTGATCTCGCCCAGACCCGCCTTGGCGTACGTCGTGTCCGTGAGCCAGGAGCCCTTGGTGCTGAACACCTCGTCCTTGGGCACCTCGTGCTGGGGCAGCTGGAAGAGGACCTGGGAGCCGGTGTTCCCCGGGACCTTCTCCTTGCTCGCGCCGCCGGTGGTGGTGCCGCCGGAGCCGCCCTTGTCCCCGCCGTCGCCCTTGCCGCCGGTGCCACCGGTCGGGCCCGCGGTGCTGGCGTCGGTCTTGTCGCCACCGGACGAGGCCGAGTACCAGACGCCGCCGCCGATGATCAGGGCGACCGCGACGACAGCGCCGATGATGATCATCATCTGGGAGCTGATCTTCTTGCCCGCGCCGCCGCCCGCCGCCTGCAGGGGCGTGGTGACCGGCGGCGGGTACGCGCCGTACTGCGGCGGCTGCTGGCCCGGGTAGCCGTAGCCCTGCGGGGGCGTCGGCGGCTGGCCCTGGGGGGCCTGCGGGTAGCCGTAGTTGGGGGCCGGCGGCTGCGGGTGGCCGTAGCCCCCGGGCCGGCCCTGCGGAGGCGTCGGCGGCTGGGCGGGCGGCTGCGCCGGGGGCGGCGTCTGGGGCGCCTGCGGGTAGCCGTAGCCGGGCTGCTGCGCGGGCGGGGGCGGCGGCGTGGGCGCGCCGAACCCTCCCGGCGGCGGGTCCTGCGGGGCGCCGAAGCCTCCGGGCGGGGGGTCCTGCGGCTTGCCGAAGCCCACCGGCGGCGGACCCTGGGGCGGGCCCTGCGGCGGCTCGTTGGGCGGCTGGGGCGGCTGCGTCATGACGTCTGTACCTCGGGTGACGGGGGGAAGGAGCGGGCGGCGGTGCGGTGGGCGGTCACTGGGGCTGCGGCGGTCACTTGCCGTACGCCAGCATCAGTTTCTCCTCGCCCTTGGCGGTGCCGGACAGGCGCGTCGTGGAGATGTAGAAGCGCCCGTCGACGTAGTCGACCGCCTTGGAGTAGAAGCCGTTCTCGATCTGCGCGGTTCCCGCCGGGTTCTGCAGCAGGGTCTTCGGCGTGTGCGAGCCCGCCGTCGCGATCGACACGACCCGGCCTCCGGCGTCGTACGAGGCGTTGACGTAGGCGATCACCGCGCCGCCCGAGGTCTTCAGCGGCAGGATGTTCTGCGCCACCGGCGACTTCACGCGCCAGCGCTCCTTGCCGGTCTCCAGGCTGATCGCGACGACCTCGTTGGCGGTGCCGCTGGTGGCCTTGGTCGGCAGGTACAGGGTGTTGGTGTCCGCCGCGACGCCCGTGCAGCCCTGGAGGTCACGGTCGAGGATGGCCCAGCCGCACTCGGGGGCGAAGTCCTCGTCGACCGAGACCTCGGAACGCACCGCGCTGCTGCCGTTCTTCAGCGTGGTGATGTTCCACTGCTTCTTGTCCTCGTTGGTGAGGTAGAGGACGACCGGCGAGACGGAGTAGGCGCGGGCGACCTTCCAGCCCTTGGGGAACGGCTTGGTCCACTTCGCCTTGCCCGTCGCCGGGTCCAGCTCCTGGATCTCGTCGTGCTCCTTGTCCGTGGAGGCACCGCAGGAGGAGACGGCGAGGAGGCGCTCGCCGCCGGCGAACGCGCCGGGGAAGCAGGCCGCGCCGTACTTCTTCTTCTCGAAGAGCTGCTTGCCGTCGCTGACGCTCAGGCCGAGGCCGGACATCTGGCGGCCGACCATCAACGTGCTGCCCGCGTAGGTGAGTTCGACGCCGGTACCGGTGCCGTCGAAGAGGTCCCCCTCGGGGATCTTCTTCTCCCAGTCCTTCTTGCCGGTCTTCAGGTCGATCTGCTGGACCTGGTTGCACTTGGCCCGGTCGGTGACACCGCTCATGTACGCGACGGCGACCTTGTCGTCGTCCGACTTCTGCACGCTGGCGCCGCAGATCTTCTGCGGCAGCTTGATCGTCGGCCAACTCGGCTTGCCGTCCGAGATGTTGTACGCGACGAGCTCGTTGTAGACCGCCTTCGCGGCGAGCGTGTCGGTGACCCACATGCCGGGCGCGTCCGCGCCGTCACCGGGGGCCTTGGGAGCCGTCTTGTACCAGAGGACCTTCGACTCACCGGCCTGGCGGCCCGCGTTGAGGTCCTCCTTGCCTTCGCGTCCGTCACCGGAGCCGTCACCCGGGTCGACCGGCGCGGAGCCGGTGGGCTTGGGGTCCTGGCTCTTGTCGGCGACGGGGTCCTTCTTCTTGTCGTCACCGCCGCCCACGACCGCCCACACCACACCGCCGGCGATCACGACGACGGCCACCGCGGCGGCCACGATGATCCCGGTCCGGCCCTTGAAGGGGTTCTTGCCGCCGCCGCCCGGGGCCGCGGGGCCACCGGGGAACGGGGGCTGCTGCTGCGGGTAGCCGTACTGGGGCTGCTGCCCGTAGGGACCGGGCTGCTGCGCGCCGTACGGTCCGGGCTGCTGCGGAGGCTGGCCGTAGGGTCCGGGCTGCTGCTGCGGCTGGCCGTAGGGACCCGGCTGCTGGGGCTGACCGTAAGGGCCGCCCTGCGGGGGCTGTCCGTACGGGCCCGGCTGCTGCGGGTAGCCGTATCCGGGCTGCGGGGCCGGCGGCGTCTGCGGCGGCTGGGCCGGAGGCTGCGGCGGCTGCCCCGGAGGCTGCTGCGGGTCCTGTGGTGCTCCGAAGCCGCCTTGCGGCGGCTGGTTGGGCGGCTGAGTCATCAGCGCTCCCCCCTCTTCACTGATGTGTCTGCTCGCCTGGGTCGATTTCAGGACGTTCTCTGGTCGTTCTCAGGCAAACCCAGAGCGCCCTTTCTATCACCCTGTGCAGTACCACATCGGGCCGGTCGCTCCCCTGTTCCCAAGGGAGCACCGGCCCGTGATGGGTCTGTTACTGGAGCTTCACGCGTCCTCCGCGAGCTCGAGCCAGCGCATCTCCAACTCCTCGCGCTCTCCGATCAGTTCGCGCAGCTCGCCGTCCAGCTTGGCCACCTTCGCGAAGTCCGTTGCGTTATCGGCGATCTGCGCGTGCAGCTTGGTCTCCTTCTCGGAGATCTTGTCCATCTGCCGCTCGATCTTCTGGAGTTCCTTCTTCGCGGCGCGGGCGTCCGCGGCGGACACCGTCTTCTCCGGCGTGCCCGCGGCGGGGGCCGGGGCGGCGGCCGTCATCGAGGCGGCGACGGCCTCCTCCATCCGCTTGCGCCGCTCCAGGTACTCGTCGATGCCGCGCGGCAGCATCCGCAGCGTGGCGTCGCCGAGCAGCGCGAACACCCGGTCCGTGGTGCGCTCGATGAAGAACCGGTCGTGGGAGATCACGACCATGGAGCCGGGCCAGCCGTCGAGGAGGTCCTCCAGCTGCGTGAGCGTCTCGATGTCGAGGTCGTTCGTCGGCTCGTCGAGGAAGAGGACGTTCGGCTCGTCCATGAGGAGGCGCAGGAGCTGGAGGCGGCGGCGCTCACCGCCGGACAGGTCGCCGACGGGCGTCCACTGCTTCTCCTTGTTGAAGCCGAACGTCTCGCAGAGCTGGCCCGCGGTCATCTCGCGGCCCTTGCCGAGGTCGACGCGGTCGCGGACCTGCTGCACGGCCTGGAGGACGCGCAGTTCGGGGTTGAGCTCGGCGACCTCCTGGGAGAGGTAGGCGAGCTTCACGGTCTTGCCGACGGCGACGCGGCCCGCCGCGGGCTGCTCCTCGCCGTCGGTGCGGGCGGCCTGCGCCATGGCGCGCAGCAGGGAGGTCTTGCCCGCGCCGTTCACACCGACGAGGCCGATGCGGTCGCCGGGGCCGAGCTGCCAGGTCAGGTGCTTGAGGAGCACCTTGGGCCCGGCCTGCACGGTGACGTCCTCGAGGTCGAAGACCGTCTTGCCGAGCCGGGAGCTGGCGAACTTCATCAGCTCGCTCTTGTCGCGCGGCTCCGGCACGTCGGCGATGAGCTCGTTGGCGGCCTCGATGCGGTAGCGGGGCTTGGAGGTGCGGGCCGGGGCGCCGCGGCGCAGCCAGGCCAGCTCCTTGCGCATCAGGTTCTGCCGCTTGGTCTCCTCGGTCGCCGCGATGCGCTCGCGCTCGGCGCGCGCGAAGACGTAGTCGCTGTAGCCGCCCTCGTACTCGAAGACGTCCCCCTTCTGCACGTCCCACATGCGGGTGCAGACCTGGTCGAGGAACCAGCGGTCGTGGGTCACGCAGACGAGGGCGGAGCGGCGTGCCTGGAGGTGGCTCGCCAGCCAGGAGATGCCCTCCACGTCGAGGTGGTTGGTGGGCTCGTCGAGGACGATCAGGTCGGGCTCGCCGATGAGGAGCTTCGCGAGGGCGATGCGGCGGCGCTCGCCGCCGGACAGCGGCGCGATGACCGTGTCGAGGCCCTGCGGGAAGCCGGGCAGGTCGAGTCCGCCGAACAGCCCGGTGAGCACGTCGCGGATCTTGGCGTTGCCCGCCCACTCGTGGTCGGCGAGGTCGCCGATGACCTCGTGCCGGACGGTCGCCTCGGGGTCGAGGGAGTCGTGCTGCGTGAGGACGCCGAGGCGCAGGCCGCCGCTGTGGGTGACGCGGCCGGTGTCGGCGTCCTCCAGCTTGGCGAGCATCCGGATGAGGGTGGTCTTGCCGTCGCCGTTACGCCCGACGACACCGATCCTGTCCCCCTCGGACACGCCGAGCGATACGCCGTCGAGCAGGGCACGGGTGCCGTACACCTTGCTGACTGCCTCGACATTGACCAGGTTGACTGCCATTTCGCTCCTGACAAGGGGATGGATCAGTCTTCCAGCGTAGTCGCCACGAGGGATTGGACAGCCTGCGCCTTCGTTGTGACAGCCCGGACACGGGCGGGAGGCACGGGGGTACGGGGGTGCGGGTGCCGCGACGGCTTGTGCGCGGCGGCACCCGCGCAGGGATCGACACGGGCCCCGACGAGCGCGTCGACCGGGCCTGGCAGGCGAAGACCGACCGGAACCCGCTGGAGGAGCACGGTGTCCTCGGCACCCGGCAGACCGCCTGCCAGGGCAATCAGGACGGCGAGCTGTACAGCTTCTCCGCGCGCTACGGCCCGAGCACGCTCGATGCCCGCCTGCGCTCGCAGCACCGCTTCGACCACGAACCCCGGCACAGGAAGAGCCCTTGCAGGGCCGGCGCCAAGTGCCCCGGGGACACCGAGCGCGCCCGGTTCTCGGTGGCGCCGTACGGCTTCGCGTCCTCCCACGACAAGAAGTCCGCGACGGCCGCGTTCAAGGCCTTCGTGCGGAGCGCCGTCGAGCGGCACGGCTGCGGGGACCTGCGCCTGCCCGCCTGAGCACCGCGGCGACCTCGCGCGGCCGCGCCACCCTGCCCTGCCAGCCGCCACCGGCGGGCGGGGGCAGGAGGTGGCCGCGGGTGGCGAGCGCGGAGTGCAGCCCGACGAGGGCGATCGCGCCGAGCGGTACGAGGACCTGCCCGCGGCCGATACGGCGTCTGCGGCGCCGGGGCCGGGCGCTCGTGGTGTCGGTGGTCATGGGGACCACGGTGCCGCGTCGCCCGTGGTGGCCGACAGGGCGGACGTACTCAGCCACCCGTGAGTATGTCCGGCCGCGTCAGCGCCGGACGACCGTCGCGCCCGGCGCCGGAGACGTCGTGACCCGTACGGAGCGGCAGGTGCCGGACGCCGTGAGGGCGCCGGCGACCGCCTGCGCCGACTCCTCGTCCGCGCACAGGAACGCCGTGGTCGGGCCCGAGCCGGAGACCAGGCCCGCGAGGGCGCCCGCCGCCGTGCCCGCGTCGAGGGTGTCCTTCAGCGCGGGGAACAGGGAGAGCGCGGCGGGCTGGAGGTCGTTCGTGAGCGTCGCGGCCAGCGCGTTCGCGTCGCCGGAGCGCAGCGCGTCGAGCAGGGCGGGCGAGGCCTCCGGCTCGGGGATCGCACGCCCCTGCGCCAGGCGGTCGAACTCGCCGTACACGGCGGGCGTCGAGAGCCCTCCGTCGGCGGCCGCGAACACCCACCGGAACTCGCCGCCCACGTCCAGGAGTTGCAGCTTCTCGCCGCGTCCGGTGCCGAGCGCCGCCCCGCCGACCAGGCTGAACGGCACATCGCTGCCCAACTCGGCGCAGATGTCCAGGAGTTCGTCCCGGGTGGCGCCGGTGCCCCACAGCGCGTCGCAGGCCACGAGGGCGCCGGCGGCGTCCGCGGAGCCGCCCGCCATGCCGCCGGCGACGGGGATGTCCTTGTCGATGTGGAGGTGGACGCGGGGCTCGATCCCGTACCGCTCGCCCAGCGCGATCGCGGCGCGGGCCGCGAGGTTGGTGCGGTCCAGCGGGACCTGGTCCGCGCCGGGGCCCTCGCAGGTGAGGGTCAGCTCGTCGGCGGCGGTCGCCGTGACGTCGTCGTGCAGGCCGACGGCCAGGAAGACGTTGGCGAGGTCGTGGAAGCCGTCGGGGCGGGCGGCGCCCACCGCGAGCTGGACGTTGACCTTCGCGGGGACCCGTACCGTCACGCTCACTGCTTGTTCTCCGCGATCCGTGCGAACTCCTCGACCGTGATGGCTTCGCCGCGCGCCTGCGGGGAGACTCCGGCCGCGACCAGGGCCGCCTCGGCGGCGGCGGCCGATCCGGCCCAGCCGGACAGGGCGGCGCGCAGGGTCTTGCGGCGCTGGGCGAAGGCCGCGTCGACCACGGCGAAGACCTCGCGCTTGGAGGCGGTCGTCGCCACCGGCTCGGTGCGCCGGACCAGGGCCACGAGACCGCTGTCGACGTTCGGCGCGGGCCAGAAGACGTTCCGGCCGATGGAGCCGGCGCGCTTCACGTCCGCGTACCAGTTGGCCTTGACCGACGGGACGCCGTAGACCTTCGAGCCGGGGGCGGCCGCGAGGCGGTCGGCGACCTCGGCCTGCACCATGACGAGCGTGCGCTCGATGGTGGGGAACGTGTCGAGCATGTGGAGCAGGACCGGCACGGCGACGTTGTAGGGCAGGTTCGCGACGAGCGCCGTGGGCGCGGGGCCCGGCAGTTCGCGTACCTGCATCGCGTCGGAGTGGACGAGCGCGAAGGCGTCCTTCTTCTGCGGGAGGCGGGCCTCGATCGTCGCGGGCAGCGCGGCGGCGAGCACGTCGTCGATCTCGACGGCGGTGACATGGGCCGCCGCCTCCAGGAGCGCCAGGGTCAGCGAGCCGAGGCCGGGGCCGACCTCGACGACGTTGTCCTCGGGGGTGACCTGCGCGGTGCGGACGATACGGCGGACCGTGTTGGCGTCGATGACGAAGTTCTGGCCGCGCTGTTTCGTGGGCCGCACGCCCAGGGCTGCCGCCAGTTCGCGGATGTCGGCGGGGCCAAGCAGGGGGCCCTGGGGGTCAGTGGTGCTCACGGTCTCAGGGTACGGGGCGCCGCGGCCGGGTCCCGACCGGACCGCGGACCCCCGCACCGCCCCGGCTACCCGTGCAGCCGGCCACCGCAGTGCGGCCACGGGCTCGTGCCGCGCTGCACGTACAGCTTCTTCGCCCGGTACGTCTGCTCGGAGGCGGACGCGTCCTGGGGCCGGCCGCCGCCGCCCAGGCTGCGCCAGGTCTGTACGTCGAACTGGTAGAGGCCGCCGTAGGTGCCGGTGGCGTCGGTCGCGCCGGGGCGCCCGCCGGACTCGCACCGGGCGAGCGCGCTCCAGTGCAGGCCGTCGGCGCCGGCGACGGAGGACGGCGGGGGCTTGATGCCGACCTTCACGAGCCGGCTGCGGGGCTCGCGCACGACCTCGGCGCTCATGCGGCGCGGCTTCTGCCTGACGCCGTTGACGGTGCGCAGGGCGTAGGTGACGCGCCGGGCGCCCTCGCGGCCCGCCCGTTCGACGACCTCGGTGCCGCGGAACAGGGTCGGGTCCTCGGTGCGCACCACCTCGTACGCGATGGGTTCCTCGCGCACCTCCCTGCTGCCCTTGATGCGCATGACGGTGATCGTCTGCCCGTCGCGCGGGAAGCTGTCCTGCGGCACGGACGTGGTGTCCTGGCCGTGCAGCGAGACGCCCGCCTCGTCGACGACGTCCCGGACGGTGGCGGCGTTGGTGCGGATGGTGCGCTCGCGGCCGTCGGCCATGACCGTGACGCTGCGTTCGGTGCGGACGTCGAACGCGAGGCCGTCGCGGGCGATGCGGCGCGAGCGGGACGTGGAGACGTAGGCGCCCTCGGCGCGGACGCCGAGCTGGTGCAGGGCTCCGTCGACGGTGCCCTCGGTGGTCCACACCTTGCGGCGTTCCCCGTCGATGGTGAGGTGCACGGGCCTGCCGTAGCGCACGGCGACCTCGTCGCCGCTGGACAGCGCGGTCCCGGGGGCGGGGGCGACGACGTCGTGCGGGCCGACGTCGACCCCCTCGTCGGCGAGCAGCTCGCCGACGTCGTCCGCGAAGGTGTGCAGGGTGCGCGGCCTGCCGTCGACGCTGAGCTGGACGGCCTTGTCGGCGGCGACGAAGGCGGTGGTGCCGCCGGCCAGGAAGGCGACGACGAGGGCCTGCGGCAGCAGGCGTCTGAGAGTCTCGGGCCGCTCGGGCCGTTTCCTGCGCCGGGCCGCCCTGCGGGCCTCGGCGCGCCCCGCGGGCTGCGGGGCGGGGTCCGCGGCCGGGGCCGACGGGCGCGGCAGCAGCGCTTCGGGCACGGGCCAGGCGGGCTGGGTCTCCATCGACTCGTAGCCGGGGACGTAGGTGTCCGCGTGCGGGTGGGGGCCGGGCGGTGGTTCGTATGTCTCGAGCGCGACGAGCGTTTCCTGCTGCTCATACGTCCCGTACGGCGAATTGCTCACGACGACGCTCCTGGGTCCGGATCGGCGAGGAGAACCTAGCGGAGCGATCGTCACTCTCCAAAGCAGCGCGACTACGCTGTGTCGCGGCGCGTTCCCGGACCTTCTCTCCCGGCGCAGCCCCGTCGGCGCAGCCGGTCAGTAGCCGAAAGCGCGGGCCGTGTTGGCCGAGACGGCCGCCGCGAGGGTGTCCTCGTCGAGACCCTTCACCGCGGCCATCGCGCGCAGTGTGACCGGAATGAGATAAGGGGCGTTAGGCCGTCCGCGGTAGGGCGCGGGGGTCAGGAAGGGCGCGTCGGTCTCGACCAGGACGAGCTCGCGCGGGGCGGCCACGAGCGCGTCGCGCAGGGGCTGCGCGTTCTTGAAGGTGACGTTCCCGGCGAACGACATGAAGTAGCCGTTCTCGGCGCAGATCCGGGCCATTTCGGCATCTCCGGAGTAGCAGTGGAAGACGGTGCGCTCGGGGGCGCCCTCCTCCTTGAGGATGCGCAGCACGTCGTCATGGGCGTCGCGGTCGTGAATCACGAGCGCCTTGCCGTGCCGCTTGGCGATCTCGATGTGGGCACGGAAGGAGCGCTCCTGCGCGGCGATGCCTTCAGGTCCCGTACGGAAGTGGTCGAGTCCGGTCTCGCCGACGCCCTTGACGTGTGGGAGGGCCGCGAGCCGGTCGATCTCCGCGAGCGCCTCGTCGAGGGCGGCGTCACCGCCGGCCGTGCGCTCGCCCTGGCGCGACCAGCCGTCGGGGTCGCCGAGGACGATACGGGGCGCTTCGTTCGGGTGCAGGGCGACGGTGGCGTGCACGCTCGGATGCGCGGCCGCGGTGTCGGCGGCCCAGCGGGAACCGTTCACGTCGCAGCCGACCTGGACGACGGTCGTCACACCCACCGACGCGGCCTTGGCGAGGCCCTCCTCCACCGTGCCCGACTGCATGTCGAGGTGGGTGTGCGAGTCGGCGACCGGCACCGCGAGGGGCGCGGGCAGCGGCGGCGGGGTGACGTCCTTCGAACGGTCAGAACTCATGCCCCGATCCTACGAAGCCGGGGTCGGTGGGGTCGTCGGGGTCCGGTCGCGGTCCGGCGGTGGCCGGTCGGTGATCAGTGCGTCTTGCGGTTCTGGAAGGGATGCAGCAGGTCGGAGAGGTGCCAGTGGTGGTCCTTCGCGGGGTGGTCCTTCGCGGGGTGCTCCTCGCCCTCCGGCCGCTCCGCCGGCATGATCCCCTCGCGTTCCATCACACCGCGGATCGACGAGACCCTCCCCGCCCTCATGATCCGTACGACATGGCCGCCGCAGTTCAGGCACGTGGGCCGGGTCAGCGGCGACGGGACCCGCGCGCCGCCCACCACGTACATCACGAATTCCGCGCCGTCGCCGCCGATGTGGTGCTCGATCTCGTAACTCTGCTCCCAGCCGTGACCGCACCGCATGCAGGCGAAGGCGTACGACTCGTGGGCGATGGCTGTGGCCGCGCTCCGGTTCGGTATCTGGGGTGCGGCAGCACCGGCCGGGGTCGGTACGGCGCCTGCGATCTCACTCATGCCTGCTCCTCTTGCCCTCTGGACAAGGCACTTCGGGGCGGGGCATTACATCCGCCCTGAAGCGTGGGACGGGTACGTCCCTTCAACCAGTGGACGCTTCTCCCGGCGCGATCGCATCAGGCCTGTCGACTATTGGATCCGATTTGGCCTTTCCTTATCGGAAAGGGCCCGATGCGCGGCCTGCGCTTTGCCTTTCACGATAGTCCTTTGCCCTCCGATGGGGCGCCCC
Source organism: Streptomyces longhuiensis (assembly GCF_020616555.1). Classification (NCBI taxonomy): domain Bacteria; kingdom Bacillati; phylum Actinomycetota; class Actinomycetes; order Kitasatosporales; family Streptomycetaceae; genus Streptomyces; species Streptomyces longhuiensis. The sequence continues at coordinate 4,373,571 of NZ_CP085173.1, forward strand.
GAGCGGCATTCTTTGCCGCGACCACGGCATCGAAGACCTCACGCTTGGGTAGCCCGGCCTCGGCGGCCACGGCGGCGATTGCTTCCTTGCGCCGCTCACCCGCCTCCTCACGCACCTGCACCCTGCGTACCAGCTCGGAGGCGTCGAGTGACTCCGCGCCCTTTTCCGGGGCGCCCTCCACGACGACGGTGATTTCGCCGCGCACGCCTTCCGCGGCCCATTTCGCGAGTTCCCCGAGCGGGCCCCGCTTCACTTCCTCGTACGTCTTGGTGAGCTCGCGGCACACGGCCGCCCTGCGATCGGCGCCGAATGCCTCCGCCATCGCGGCGAGGGTGTCGTCGAGGCGGTGCGGGGCCTCGAAATAGACGAGGGTGCGGCGTTCCTCCGCCACTTCCCGCAGCCGGCCCATGCGCTCGCCCGCCTTGCGGGGCAGGAAGCCCTCGAAGCAGAACCGGTCGACGGGCAGCCCGGACAGCGCGAGCGCGGTCAGCACGGCGGACGGCCCCGGCACGGCGGTGACCTTGATGTCCCGCTCGACGGCGGCCGCGACGAGCCGGTACCCGGGGTCGGACACGGACGGCATCCCCGCGTCGGTCACGAGCAGCACCCGGGCCCCGCCCGCGAGCGCCTCGACCAGCTCGGGCGTGCGGGCGGACTCGTTCCCCTCGAAGTACGACACGACGCGCCCGCCCGGGGTCACCCCGAGCGCCTGCGTCAGGCGCCGCAGCCTGCGGGTGTCCTCGGCGGCGATGACGTCGGCGTCGGCCAGCTCCTTGCTGAGCCGGGGCGGCGCGTCCGACACGTCTCCGATGGGCGTGCCCGCGAGCACGAGCGTTCCGGGGGAATCTGGGCTTGATGTCACGGATCCATCCTCGCAGGGGCGGGGCGGGCCGACACGTCCCGCCCCGGGGCCGGCCGACTCGGCGGGGCCGCACACGGGACTCGCACAGTGACGTTCCCTACGATGGCGCGGTGACCAGTACTGCGTCCTCGCCGCACTCGCCCTCGACCAGCGCCCCGCCGGGCCGGAACCCCGGCGAGGCGCGACAGCCGTCGACGTGGGAGCGCCGGCTGCGGCGGTTCGGTCACGTGACGCGGCCCAGAGGCGACGTGGGCACGCGGCTCGTGCCGCCGTACGCGCCGCCTTCGTCGCGGCTGTGGGCGACGCTCGGTCTCTCCGACGGCCTCGCGCGGGGCGTGACGCGCTGGTCGGGCTGGCTCGGTCCGCTGTTCGTGACGCTGATCGCGGGCCTGATGCGGTTCTGGCATCTCGGCAGCCCGAAGGCCGTGATATTCGACGAGACGTACTACGCGAAGGACGCGTGGGCGCTGATCCACCGCGGCTTCGAGGTCAACTGGGACAAGAACGCCAACGACCTGATCCTGAAGACCGGCGGCCATGTGCCGCTCCCGCACGACGCCGCGTACGTCGTGCATCCGCCGGTCGGCAAGTACGTCATCGGGATCGGTGAATGGCTGTTCGGGTTCACCCCGTTCGGCTGGCGGTTCATGACCGCGGTGCTCGGCACGCTGTGCGTGTTGCTTGTGTGCCGGATCGGGCGGCGGCTGTTCCGCTCGACGTTCCTCGGCTGTCTGGCCGGTCTGCTGCTCGCCGTGGACGGCCTCGCGTTCGTGATGAGCCGCACGGCGCTGCTCGACTCGATCCTCGTGTTCTTCGTCGTCGCCGCGTTCGGCTGTCTGGTCGTGGACCGCGACAAGGCGCGCGGGAAGCTGGCCGCCGCGCTCCCCAGGAGCGAGGACGGCGTGCCGCGCCCCGACGCGCACATCGCCGAGACGCTGCGGCTGGGCTGGCGCCCGTGGCGGCTGCTCGCCGGTCTGTGCCTGGGGCTCGCCGCGGGCACGAAGTGGAACGGCTTCATCTACCTGGCCGCGTTCGGTGTGCTCACGGTCCTGTGGGACGTCGGCGCGCGCCGCGTCGCCGGGGCCGGCCGGCCCTACGTCGCCGTGCTCAAGCGGGACCTCGGCTGGGCGTTCCTGTCGACGGTGCCGGTCGCGGTCGCCACGTACGTCCTGTCCTGGCTCGGCTGGATCCTTTCTCCTGCCGACGGGACCGGCGGCTACTTCCGCAACTGGGCGGCGACCGACGGGCGGGGCGGCTCCTGGACCTGGCTGTTCCCCGACTGGATGCGCAGCCTGTGGCACTACGAGCACGAGGTCTACAAGTTCAACGTGGGGCTCAGCTCCCCGCACATCTACCAGTCGAACCCGTGGAGCTGGCTCGTCGACGGCAGGCCGGTCTCGTACTTCTACGAGTCCCCGCTGCCCGGCAAGGACGGCTGCCCGGCCGGTGCGGGCGACAAGTGCGCCCGTGAGGTCCTGGCGCTCGGCACCCCGCTGCTGTGGTGGGCGGCGGCGTTCGCCGTGCTCTATCTGCTGTGGCGCTGGTTCTTCCGCCGCGACTGGCGGGCGGGCGCCATCGCGTGCGCCGTCGCCGCGGGCTACCTGCCCTGGTTCAACTACCAGGAACGCACGATCTTCTTCTTCTACGCGGTCGTTTTCGTGCCCTTCCTGTGTCTCGGTGTCGCGATGCTGGTCGGCGCGATCCTCGGGCCACCGGGGTCCGGGGAACGGCGCAGAATCGTCGGGGCGGCGGGCGCGGGCGTGCTCGTGCTGCTGATCGTGTGGAATTTCGTCTACTTCTGGCCGATCTACACCGGGCAGGCGATCCCGTTCGACTCCTGGCAGTCCCGGATGTGGCTGGACACCTGGGTCTGACCGGCTGTCTCTCGGGGCCGGCCGCGGACGTCGCGCCCCCTCGGAAGCGGTCTCCGTTCAGACAAGTTCGGACAACATCTGCGCACTCTCGTCCCACCGGGCACGGCCGCCGCCTAAAGTTCCCACCGGAACCTGGGGAGGGGACGCAGCATGCGCAAGGGGGCCAAGGCGGCTGTGATCGGCGGAGTGTTCGCCATCATGGTCGGGGGCGCGGGGTACGGCGCGTACAACGTGGTGACGGCCGTGACCGGTTCGGGCGGATCGAGTACGGCGGGGGCACCCTCGCCGCGCAGGACCGGGCCGCCGACGACGGACGAGGTCAAGGACGTCTCGCAGAAGTTCCTCGCGGCGTGGGCGAAGTCCGACCCGGACTCCGCGTCGACGTACACGAACAACGCGGAGTCGGCGCTCTCGGCGCTCACCGGCTGGCACGACGACGCGCACATCACGCACACCACGCTGACGGCGGGGGCGCCCTCGGGGGCCGAGGTGCCGTTCAAGGTGAAGGCCACGGTGTCGTACGAGGGGAAGAGGAAGACCCTCGCCTACGACTCCTCGCTCACCGTCGTGCGGGGCCTCAACACCGGCCGGGCGCTGGTCGACTGGCAGGCGGCCGTCGTGCATCCGGACATGCGCAGGGGCGACACCCTCGTCACGGGCGAGGCATCGACGCCGCCCATCGAGGCCGTGGACCGCTCGGGCAACGTCCTGACGAAGGAGAAGTACCCCTCGCTCGGGCCGATCCTGGACCAGCTGCGGGAGAAGTACGGCGACACGGCCGGCGGCCGCGCGGGCGTGGAGACGTACATCCAGCGCGAGAGCGAGGACGCCGGCACCAAGACGCTGCTCACGCTGGTGAAGGGCAAGGCCGGCGAGCTGCACACGACGCTCAGCGCCACCGCGCAGGCGGCGGCCGAGCGGGCCGTGAAGAGCTTCGACGAGTCGTCCGTGGTGGCCGTGCAGCCGAGCACGGGCCAGGTCCTCGCGGTCGCCAACCACCGCCAGGACGGCTTCAACGCCGCCTTCCAGGGCGAGCAGGCCCCCGGCTCCACAATGAAGGTCATCACCGCGGCGATGCTCATCGACAACGGTGTCGCCTCGGTCAACAGCCCGGCACCCTGCCCGGACACCGCGACCTGGCAGAGCCAGACCTTCCACAACCTGCCCGGCATGAAGGCCAACGAGGGCGCCAACCTCGCGGACAGCTTCGCCCGGTCCTGCAACACCGCGTTCGTGAAGCTCATCGACGAGAAGCCGCTGACGGACGAGTCGTTGACCCGCGAGGCGCAGGACCGTTTCGGTCTCGGTCAGGACAACTGGAAGACCGGCATCGCCTCCGCGGACGGCAAGATCCCGCCGTCCGGCGGCCCCGACCGCGCGGCCAACGCCATAGGGCAGGGCCAGATCCAGATGAACCCGCTGAACATGGCGTCCGTCACGGCGACGGCGAAGACGGGCGTCTTCCGGCAGCCGGTGATCGTGCCGCGCTCCCTCGACGACCGGCAGCTCGCCACCGCCCGCGGCCTCGCCCCCAGCACCGCCGCTCAGCTGCGGCAGATGATGTACCGCACCGCGACGGTGGGCACCGGCGCGCAGGTCATGGCGGGTCTCGGACCCGACATCGGCGCCAAGACCGGCTCGGCGGAGGTCACCGGCCAGACCAAGTCGAACAGCTGGTTCACCGGCTACCGCGGGGACGTCGCGGCGGCCGCGGTCACCGAGGAGGGCGGCCACGGCGGCGACGCCGCGGGCCCGATCGTGGCGGCGGTGCTACGGGCGGGTAGCTGAGCCGCGTCGGGAGCAGTTGTGGGGACGCCTTAGTCTGAGCCGTCCGCGAGGAACCCAGTGGACCGGGCAGACAGGCAACGACGGAGGACCGGTGGGCAGCAGAGGCAGGCAACCCGAGCGCAAGAAGGCGAACGCGGCCGTGATCGGCGGCGTGGTCGCCGTCGTGGTGCTCGGCGCCGGGGTCAGCGCCTACGCCCTCTTCAGCGGCGACTCGGACTCATCGACCGCCGCCGACGACAAGCCCCAGGTCAAGACGGGTCCCGTCACCTCCGCCGAGGTCCGCACCGCGGCCGACCGGTTCCTGACCGCGTGGGCCGCGGGCGACACCGCGAAGGCGGCGGCCGCCACGGACGACGCCACCGCGGCGACGGCCGCCCTCACCTCGTACCGCAAGGACGCCCATCTGTCCGGGGTGAAGCTGACGCCGGGGAAGCGTGCCGGGGCCAAGATGCCGTTCGCGGTGTCGGCGACGGTCTCGTACGGGGGAAAGTCGAAGCCGTTCGCCTACGGCTCCGAACTGACCGTCGTGCGGCGGGTGAAGGACGGCAAGCCGCTCGTCGGGTGGCAGGCGTCCGTCGTGCACCCGGACCTCAAGGACGGCGACCGGCTCGTCACGGGCGCGGCCGGCGACCCGCCGATCAAGGCGACGGACCGCTCGGGCAACGAGCTGACCGCGGCCAAGTACCCCTCGCTCGGCACCGTCATCGACGGGCTGCGCGAGAAGTACGGCAAGAAGGCCGGCGGCACGGCGGGCATCGAACTGCGCGTCGTCCACAAGGACAGCGGCAAGGAGAGCGAGCACACGCCCGACAAGACGCTCGTCGCCCTCTCCAAGGGCACGCCCGGCACCCTGCGCACGACGATCAGCCCGACGGCGCAGGCCGCCGCCGAACGCGAGGTCGCCAAGCGGGAGAAGGCCGCGGTCGTCACCATCAAGCCGTCGACCGGGGAGATCCTCGCCGTCGCCAACTCCCGCCCCGAAGGCTTCAACACGGCCCTCCAGGGCTCTCTCGCGCCCGGCTCCACGATGAAGATCGTGACGTCGTCCATGCTCCTGGAGAAGAACCTCGCGGGCGTCGACAAGAAGCACCCGTGCCCCAAGTACGTGACGTACGGCGGCTGGAAGTTCCAGAACGACGACAAGTTCGAGATCAAGGACGGCACCTTCCGCGCCAGCTTCGCGCGCTCCTGCAACACGGCCTTCATCAGCCAGGCCAAGAAGCTGGACGACGGCGATCTGACGAAGCAGGCCCAGGAGGTCTTCGGGCTCGGCCGCGACAACTGGTCGATCGGCGTGCCCAGCTTCGACGGCGCGGTCCCGGTGCAGTCGCAGGCGCAGATGGCGGCCTCGCTGATCGGGCAGGGCGGGGTGCGGATGAACCCGCTCAACATGGCCTCGGTCGTCGCCACCGCCGAGACCGGCGAGTTCAAGCAGCCCTACCTCGTCTCGCCCGATGTCGACCACCGCACGCTCGCCACGGCCTCCCGCAAGCTGTCACCGTCGACCGTGAGCGCCCTGCGCGAGCTGCTGCACTACACGGCGGTCGCCGGTACGGCGGTCGAGCCGATGTCGGGGCTCGGCACCGACATGGGCGCGAAGACCGGCTCGGCGGAGGTCGACGGGCAGAAGAAGCCGAACGGCTGGTTCACGGCCTGGCGCGGCGACCTGGCCTCGGCGGCGGTCGTCCAGCAGGGCGGCCACGGCGGTGACTCGGCGGGTCCCGTGGTGCGGCAGATGCTGCTCGCCGGGGACTGACGGCGGGGCCGATACCTGTTCGCGTGGCGGGTACACCGAGCGCTACGGTGCCGCCATGAGCACCCCGGAATCCGCCGCATCCACCGCATCCGCCGCCACCACCGCGCACCCCCGTTTCGCCGAAGCCCTCACCGAGCTGGGCCTGGCCGACGTACTCCCGCTCGTCCGCCGCTTCCCGGAGGCGACCAGGACCGCGCAGGAGGCGGCGGCCGCGATCGGCTGCGAACTCAGTCAGATCTGCAAGTCGCTGATCTTCGCTGCGGACAGCGTTCCGGTGCTCGTCCTGATGGACGGTGCGTCGCGGGTGGACGTGGAGCTGGTCCGGCGCGAGCTGGGCGCCGAGAAGGTCACCCGCGCCAAGGCGGACGTCGTGCGCGCGACGACCGGGTACGCGATCGGCGGCATCCCGCCCTTCGGGCACGTCACCAGGACGCGGGTCCTCGCCGACCGTTCGCTCCTCGACCACGACATCGTGTGGGCCGCCGCCGGCACCCCGTACGCCGTGTTCCCCATGGACCCCAAGTCGCTGATCGCACACGCCGGAGCGGCCCTCGTGGACGTGCGCGAGAGCGCTCAGTGACCCCCATGGTGGCGGCGGCCGTGCTCCTCGCCGCCGTCACGCACGCCAGCTGGAACGCGATCGCCCACCACATCACGGACAAGCTGGTCGGCTTCACGCTGATCTCGGGCGGAGGCGCGCTCATCGGGCTCGCGTGCGCGCCGTTCGTGCCGTTCCCGCATGCCGCGGCCTGGCCGTACCTGCTCCTCTCCGCGCTCCTCCACGTCGCCTACTACGCCCTGCTCATGCGGTCGTTCAAGCTCGGCGACTTCGGCCAGGCGTACCCGATCGCGCGCGGCACGGCGCCGCTCGTGGTGACGGTGCTCGCGGCGGTGTTCGCGGGCGAGATCCCGGACGGCTGGCAGGCGGCGGGCGTCGCGGTCTCGTGCGCGGGCCTGACCGGGCTCGCCCTGTGGGGCATCCGGGGCTCGGGACGCAGGCCCGACTGGGCGGCCGTGGGAGCGGCCGTCGCGACGGGCGTGTCCATCGCCGCGTACACGGTGGTGGACGGCCTCGGCGTGCGGGCCTCAGGGAACTCGCTCGGCTACATCGCGTGGCTGATGATGCTCGGCTGTCTCGGCGTCCCGGTGTACGCGGCCTGGATGTGGCGCGGCGAACTGACCGTCCGTCTGCGGCCGTTCGCGGCGGTCGGACTGCTCGGCGCGGCGCTGTCCGTCTCCGCGTACGGGCTCGTCCTGTGGGCGCAGACCCGGGCGGACCTCGCCCCGATCTCGGCGCTGCGCGAGTCGTCGATCATCGTGGGCGCGGCGATCGGGACGGTGTTCTTCAAGGAACGGTTCGGTACGCCGCGGATGGTGGCTGCGGGGCTGATGGTGGCGGGGATCGGGCTGATGCTGCACACCGCCGGCTGAGCGGGAGCGCTACTGGAGGTGCGCGCGGAATCCCAGGTTCGTCGAGGTCAGACCGCCGTCGACCGGGAGGGTGACCCCGGTGATCCAGGCCGCGTCCGGCGAGGCGAGGAACGTCACGGCCGCCGCGATGTCCTCCGGCTCACCGACCCGCCCGAGCGGGTAGAGGCCGCTGACGGCGTCCAGGGCGGCGCCCCGGCCCGACCAGGCGGGGGTGCGCACCGTGCCCGGAGCGACGAGGTTGACGCGGACGCCGCGCGGGCCCGCGTGGCCGGCGAGGGTGCGGGTCAGTGAGCCGAGTCCCGCCTTCGCGGCGCTGTACGCGTGATTGCCGTAGTCCTGAAGGCCGTTGACGGATCCGACGCTCACGATCGCGCCGCGGCCCGACGCCACCAGGTGCGGCAGCGCGGCGCGGCAGCAGCGGTACGCGCCGGTGAGCGTGATGTCGAGGTCGCGGGCCCACACCTCGTCGGGCTCGTCCTCGAAGAGGGCGGCGTCCGGGGCGCACGCGTAGGCGTTGTTGACGAGCACGTCGAGGCGGCCGAACCCCTCCACGGCGCCCGCGACCGCCGCCTCCACCGACTCGCGCGTCCCGACGTCGCAGGTGAACGCCCTTGCCGCGCCGCCCTGTTCGCGGATTCCGGCGACCGTCTTCTCCGCCTCCTGCGGATCCACGTCGGTGACGGCGACCTGCGCCCCCTCGGCGGCGAACCTGCGCGCGGTCGCGGCGCCGATGCCGCGCGCCGCGCCGGTGACCATGACCCCGTACCCCTCGAAGCGCCTCATGCGCCGACGCTACCCGGCGCGTGCCCGGGCGACACGGGGGCTATCCGGCGAGCGAGGAGCGCACGGCCCGCACCAGCGCCTGAGCGCGCGGGTCGGCGGTGACGCCCTTCTGCTGACCGTTCGTGACGTATCCGAAGGCGATCCCGGACTCGGGGTCCGCGAAGCCGAGCGCGCCGCCCCGCCCGGGGTGGCCGAAGGAGCCGGGGCCGAGGAGAGGGGAGGCGACGCCGTGGAGCATGTAGCCGAGCCCGAAGCGGGTCGGGACGACGAGGACCCGGTCGGCGCCCGAGGACGCCTCGGTACGGGCGGCCTCCATGGTGTCGGGCGTGAACAGGCGGGTGCCGCCGTCGACTTCGCCGATCAGGGACGCGTAGAAGCGGGAGAGTCCCTCCGCCGTGGCGACGCCGTTCGAGGCGGGCAGCTCCGCCGCGCGGTAGGCCGGGTCGTTCTCGTCGGGCGCGGGGTGGATGGCGCCGAAGGCGCGGCGGGTCAGGGAGTCGGGGTCGGTGTACGCGTCGGCGACGTTCCTCTTGGGGCGGGTGCGCAGGCCGCCGGGCGCGGCCGGCGGTTCGACGGGGCCGACGATTCCGGCCCGGTGCGCCTCGGCGTCGGGCAGCCCGACCCAGAGGTCGGCGCCGACGGGGGCGGCTATGTGCTCGGCGATCCAGGCGCCGACGGTGCGGCCGGTGACGCGGCGCACGAGCTCGCCGGTGAGCCAGCTGTAGGTCTGTGCGTGGTAGCCGTGGTCGGTGCCGGGTTCCCAGGCGGGGGCCTGGGCGGCGACGGCCGCGGCGCCGGTGTCGGGGTCGGCGGCCTCGGCCACGGTCAGCGGGTGGTCGAGCGCGGGGACGCCGGCGCGGTGCGCGAGGACGTCGCGGACGCTGACGTGCTCCTTGCCGTGCTCCTTGAACTCGGGCCAGTAGGCGCTGACCGGCGCGTCCAGGTCGAGCTCTCCTCGCTGGTGCAGGAGGAGCAGCGCGGCGGCGGCCACGCCCTTCGTGGCGGAGCGCATGATCTGGGCGGTGCCGCGCTCCCAGGGGGCGCCGCCGCTCACGTCGCGGGTGCCGGCCCACAGGTCGACGACCTTGTGTCCGCCGCGGTGCACGACCACGCCCGCGCCGCGCTCGCCGAGCGTCTCGAAGTTACGGGCGAACGCTTCCCTGACCGGTTCGAATCCGGTGGCCACTGTGCCGTTCATGTCACTCACTTCGGGTGCAACAGCCATGGATCGCCGAGGATTCCTCGGCCGCTCAGACCTTCACGGACTTCGGGTCGAAGCCGAAGGGGAGCTCCAGGCGGTGTGCGCGCATGAGGTCCTCGTCGGCGAGGAGGTCGCCGGTCGTCCCGTCGGCCGCGATCACGCCCTCGCTGAGGATCACCGAGCGCGGGCAGAGTTCGAGCGCGTACGGCAGGTCGTGCGTGACCATCAGCACGGTGACGTCCAACGACCGGAGGATGTCGGCGAGTTCACGGCGCGAGGCCGGGTCGAGGTTCGACGACGGCTCGTCCAGGACGAGGATCTCGGGCTCCATGACGAGGACGGTGGCGACCGCGACGCGGCGGCGCTGCCCGAAGGAGAGGTGGTGCGGCGGCCGGTCGGCGAAGTCGGCCATGCCGACCTGGGCCAGGGCCTTGTGCACGCGGGCCTCGAGTTCGGGCCCCTTCACCCCGGCCGCGGCGGGCCCGAAGGCCACGTCCTCGCGGACGGTCGGCATGAAGAGCTGGTCGTCGGGGTCCTGGAAGACGATGCCGACCTTGCGCCGGATCTCGGCCATGTGCCGCTTGCCGACGGGCAGACCGGCGACGGTCACGGTGCCGGCGCCGCCGGTGAGGATGCCGTTGAGATGCAGTACGAGGGTCGTCTTGCCCGCGCCGTTGGGCCCGAGCAGGGCGACGCGCTCACCGCGGCCGATGGTCAGGTCGACGCCGAAGAGGGCCTGGTGCCCGTCGGGGTAGGCGTAGGCGAGGCCACCGACCTCGAGGGAGGCGGGGGAGAGCGGGGCGGGGGAAACAGTCACAGCATCCATCCCAGCAGACAGACGACAAGGGCGGCACAGGGGAGGGTGAGGGCGTACGACCACTGCGCGCGGGACGCGCTCACGTCGTCGATGACGGGCATCGATCCGGCGTACCCGCGGCTGACCATGGCCAGATGCACGCGCTCACCGCGCTCGTAGGAGCGGATGAAGAGGGCGCCCGCGGACTTGGCGAGGACGCCCCAGTGCTTCACGCCGCTCGCCTCGAAGCCGCGCGACTCACGGGCGATCTTCATACGGCGCATCTCGTCGGTGATCACATCGCCGTAGCGGATCATGAACGACGCGATCTGGACGAGGAGCGGCGGCAGCTTGAGCCGTTGCAGGCCGAGGAGCAGCTCGCGCAGCTCCGTCGTGGAGGCGAGCAGGACGGACGCGGCGACGCCGAGGGTGCCCTTGGCGAGGACGTTCCAGGCGCCCCACAGACCGTTGACGCTGAGGGACATCCCGAGAACGTCGACGCGCTCGCCCTGCGCCACGAACGGCATGAGGACGGCGAAGGCGACGAAGGGGACCTCGATGAGGAGCCGCTTGAGGAGGAACCCTGCCGGGACCCTGGCCGCGTACGCGACGGCCGCGAGCAGCACCGCGTACAGGGCGAACGCCCACATCGCCTCGCGCGGCGTGGAGACGACCACGATCACGAAGCAGAAGACGGCGGCGAGCTTGGTGTGCGGCGGCAGGCCGTGCACGGGCGAGTGCCCGTGCCGGTAGAGCTTGTGCGCGTGTCCCGCACCCATGTCAGACGGTCTCCGTGAGCCGGCTCGGGGAGGCGTCCGCGGTGCGGCGCCTGCGCAGCGCCCAGAAGATGCCGCTGCCGGCGACGACGGTGACGCCGACGCCGATCACGCCGGCGAGGCCGCCGGAGAGCCGGGCGTCGCCGACGTCCTTGACGCCGTACCCGGCGAGCGGGGAGCCGTCGGAGGCGTGCTTCTCGGTCGTCTTGTCGATGCCCTTGTCGTGGGCGACCTTCTCCAGGCCGTCCGGGTCGGCGGAGGCGTAGAAGGAGACGAAGCCGGCGAGGACGAGGGAGGTGACGAGGCCGGTGATCCAGACCTTGCGGTGGGAGCCGCGGGCGGCGACCGGCGCGGGCACGGTGTCCGGGGCGTCGACGAGTTCGCCGGCCACGCGGAGCTTGAGCGGCCGGTGCAGGCCGCGGGCGCCGTACACGAGGTCGGGGCGGACGGCGACGACGGCGCCGACGGTCAGCGCGGTGATGACGGCCTCGCCGATGCCGATGAGGACGTGCACGCCGACCATGGCGGTGGCGACCTTGCCGATCGAGACGTCGGTGGTGCCGCCGATCGCGTAGATCAGGGTGAAGACCACGGCCGCGGCCGGTACGGACAGGAGCGCCGCGACGAAGGAGGCGACGGTGATGGAGCGGCGCGTGCGGGGCAGCACCTTCACCAGGCCGCGGAAGACGAGGTAGGCGACGACGGTCGTGGTGATCGCCATGTCGGTGATGTTCACGCCGAGCGCGGTCAGACCGCCGTCGGCGAAGAGCACGCCCTGCATCAGGAGCACCACGGACACGCACAGGACGCCGGTACAGGGGCCGACGAGTATCGCGGCCAGCGCGCCGCCGAGGAGGTGGCCGCTGGTGCCTGCCGCGACCGGGAAGTTCAGCATCTGCACGGCGAAGATGAACGCGGCGACGAGGCCCGCGAGGGGGGCCGTGCGCTCGTCGAGCTCGCGCCGGGCACCCCGGAGGCTGACGGCCACGGCGCCCGCGGCGACGACACCCGCGGCCGCCGAGACGGGGGCGTTGATGAATCCGTCGGGGACATGCATGAGTGAGAGCTCCGCTTCGGGGCAAGCGACAGGTTTGAGACAGGCTTGGTGACCGTCCGATGATAGTGCCTTGTTGCGAACCGCTTGCAAGAGCGCCGTGGACCCAATTAATCCCGAAGCAACCCCTGGGTACATAGCCGCCCATATGACTTATATGGGACATTGGATGACAGCACGCACAACTAGACGACGAGGAGTCCCCGATGTCTGACGTCGAGCAGTACGCACGCGCGCGCATCGTCACGGACTCCCCCGACGAGGCACCGCCCGTCTCCGCAGTCCTGAGCTACGACGGACGCGTCCACGTCACCGTCCCCGAAGAGGGCGACTGGTACTTCACCCGCGAGCTCCTGGAAGAGGGGCTGCGCGCCCCGACCACCGTGGGCGACATCCACATCTGGCCCTGCGGCCGCGTCCAGGCCGTCATGGAGTTCCACTCGCCGAAAGGGGTGGCGGTCGTGCAGTTCGAGAAGAAGGCGCTGGTGCGCTTCCTCCGCCGGACGTACACGACCGCCACCCCGGTGGCCCGCTGAGGGCCCTTCGCGCTTCTGGTCAGGAAGGGGCCCCGGTCACACGCGGGTCAGTTCCCTGCCCTCCTGCGCGGAGTCGTCGCCGCCGGAGGCCGTCTTCAGGCCTTCGCCCTCGACGTCCACGTTCGGCAGGATCCGGTCGAGCCACTTCGGCAGCCACCACGCGCGCTTGCCGAGCAGCGCGAGCACGGCCGGCACGATCGTCATGCGCACCAGGAACGCGTCGAAGAAGACCGCGATCGCGAGCCCGAAGCCGATCATCTTGACCATCTGCTCGCTGGAGCCGATGAAGCCCGCGAACACGGCGATCATGATGACGGCCGCGGCCGTGACCACCCGGGCCCCGTGCCGGAAGCCGGTGACGATGGCCTGCGCGGGCCGCTCCCCATGGACGTACGCCTCCCGCATGCGGGTCACGAGGAAGACCTCGTAGTCCATCGCGAGGCCGAAGACCACACCCACCATGAAGATCGGCATCATCGACATGATCGGCCCGGTCTGCTCCACGCCGAACAGCGAGCCGAGCCAGCCCCACTGGTAGACCGCGACGACGGCGCCGAGCGCGGCGACCACCGAGAGCAGGAAGCCGAGCGCCGCCTTCAGCGGGACCAGGACCGACCGGAAGACCACCATCAGGAGCAGGAACGCCAGGCCGACGACGAGCGCCAGGTACGGCACGAGCGCGTCGTTCAGCTTCTGGGACACATCGATGTTCATGGCGGTGGTGCCGGTGACGAGGACCTCGGCGCGGGTGTCCGCCTTGATGTCCGCACCCTTGTCGCGGATCGTGTGGACGACGTCCTCGGTCTGCGTGGAGCTGGGCTTGGACGACGGCACGACGGTGATCGTCGCCGTGTCACCGGCCTGGTTGAACGCGGGCGGGGTGACCGTCTTGACGCCGTCGGTCGCCGCGATGTCCTTGGAGACGCGGGCGACCGCGTCCTTCGGGTCCTGCGAGTGCTTCACGTCGACGACCGCCACCAGCGGACCGTTGAAGCCGGGCCCGAAGCCGTCGGAGAGCAGGTCGTACGCCTTGCGCTGCGTGGTGTCCGTGGGCTGGACCCCGTCGTCGGGCAGGCCCAGCTCCAGCGAGGACACCGGCACGGCCATCACGCCGAGCCCGACCACCGCGGTGAGCAGCACGGCCACCGGCCGGCGCAGCACGAAGCGCGCCCAGCGCGTGCCCATGTTCGTCTTCGGCTCGGGCTTCTCCTCGGCGGCCAGGACCTTACGGGCCTTGCGGCCGTTGACCCGCTTGCCGGCGTAGCCGAGCAGCGCCGGGATGAGGGTGAGCGCGATGAGGACGGCGATGGCGACGGTGCCCGCGGCCGCGATGCCCATCTTCGTCAGCATCGGGATGTTGACGACGGCGAGCCCGACGAGTGCGATGACGACGGTCAGACCGGCGAAGACCACGGCGGACCCCGCGGTGCCGACGGCCCGTCCGGCCGCCTCCTCGCGGTCGCGGCCCTCGGCCAGCTCGGCGCGGAAGCGGGAGACGATGAACAGCGCGTAGTCGATGCCGACCGCGAGGCCGATCATCATGGCCAGCGTCGAGGTGGTGGTGCCCAGGTCGAGCGCGTTGGCCAGCGCGGTGATCGACGAGACGCCGATGCCCACGCCGATCAGGGCGGTCAGCAGCGGAAGTCCGGCCGCGACGAGCGAGCCGAAGGTGATCACGAGGACGACGGCGGCGATCGCCACACCGATGATCTCGGTGGCCCCGGTCTCCGGCATGGCTTGGAGCGCGTCACCGCCGACCTCGACGGTCAGCCCGGAGTCGCGCGCCTCGTCGACGGTCTTCTGGAGCGCGTCCCGGTCGGTGTCCGTCAGCTCCATCGAGGAGACCTTGTAGGAGACCGAGGAGTACGCGATCGTGCCGTCCTTGCTGACGGTCTTCGCGACGAACGGGTCGGCCGCCGCGGCGACCTCCTTCGAGCCCGACTTGAGGTCCGCGACGGTCTTGGTGACCTCGGCCTTGTTGGCCGCGGACGTGATCTTCTCGCCGTCGGGCGCCTGGAAGACGACGCGCGCGGTGGCGCCGTCGGCACTGGAGCCCGGGAAGCGCTGGTCGAGCAGGTCGAAGGCCTTCTGGGCCTCCGTGCCCGGAATGGAGAAGGAACTGGAGGCCGCCGTGGGCGCGGAGGCGGCGCCCACCCCCGCGAGGGTGAGCAGCGCCACCCAGATCAGGGCGACGAAGTGCCGTCTGCGGAAGGCGAGCTTGCCGAGTTTGTAGAGGAACGTGGCCACGAGGGCGTACTCCCGGTCAGTCGTATGGGGGCAGGGGTGATCAGCCCGACGACGTGAGCGGTCGCGTCAGGTGCTCGGGTGGGACGGGTCTTGGGTGGAGCAGGGATCAGGCGCCGAGAGCGGGGAGGACCACGGCGTCGATGTACGAGGTGACGAAGGCCTGGGTGGGCGGCTGTTCGTCGATGAGGGTCCGCGCCGTGAAGGCGCCGACGATCATGTGGAGGACGTAGTCGAGTGCCGGGTTGTCCGCACGGATCTCGCCCCGGTCGACGGCGCGCCCCAGCACATGCCGGAGCTCCTCCATCTCGGGCTCGATCAGCAGCTCGCGGAAGGCACGCAGGAGATCCGGGTTCTCGTGGACCGCCATGGCCAGGCCCCGCATCAGCGCGGATCCCTGGGCCATCTCGCAGTCGTCCTCACGGAGGACCAGTTCGTGGAAGTCGCCCCGCAGCGACCCGGTGTCGATCTCGCTCAGCCGCGACGGTTTCTGGTGCCGCAGCGCTTTCACGACCAGCTCGGCCTTGCTGCCCCACTGGCGGTAGAGCGTGGCCTTGCTCGACCGGGTGCGGGCGGCCACGGCGTCCATGGTCAGGGCGTCGTAACCGACCTCGCGGAGCAGTTCGAGCACGGCGCCGTACAGCTCGGCCTCGCGCTCGGGCGTGATCCGGCTGCGGCGCGTCGTCGCGGCTTCAGCCATGGGGCACTCCTGTTCCGGTCCGGACGGTGTGTACGAAACCGTTTCGTACACGAGTACTGTACGACCGCGCTTAACGAAACGAAACCGTTTCGTACGTGTCCTGCGCCACAGGCAACGGGCGGAATCGGGGCAACCCACGAGTTGCCGGGGCCCGTGGAGCGGAAAAGCATGTGTAGGTGAGCGACAACGCGTACCTGCGGTTTCCGCATCTGCACGAGGACCGGCTCTGCTTCGAGACCGAGGACGACCTCTGGGTCGCCCCGCTCGACCGACCCGGCCGGGCCTGGCGGGTCACGGTCGACCGGACCAAGGTGAGCAGCCCCCGGTTCTCGCCCGACGGCCGCCACATCGCGTACACGACCTGGCGCAGCCTGGACCCGGAGATCCATCTCGCGCCCGTGGACGGCGGCCCCACCCGGCGGCTCACCTACTGGGGCAGCACGGACACCCAGGTCCGCGGCTGGACACCGCCCGACAAGGACGGGCGCACCGACATCCTCGCGGTGGCCTCGCACGGCCAGCCGTTCTCGTACTTCACCTGGGCCTACGACGTCCCCACCGACGGCTCCCCCGGCGGCAGGCTGCCCTGGGGCCCGGTCTCCGACATCGCGGTCGCCGAGTTCGACGGCGAGCGCAGGACCCTGCTCCTGACCGGCACCGCCCCGCACGAGCCGGCCGCCTGGAAGCGGTACCGGGGCGGCGCGCAGGGCCGCCTGTGGCTGCACGGCGAGCAGCTCGTCGCCGACCTGGACGGGCATCTGGAGGCACCGATGTTCGTGGCGGGACGCATCGCGTTCCTCTCCGACCACCAGGGCATCGGCAATGTGTACTCCTGCCTGCCCGACGGCTCCGACCTGCGCCGCCACTCCGACCACGACGCGTTCTACGCCCGCAACGCCTCCAGCGACGGAACCCGGATCGTCTACCAGTGCGCAGGCGACCTCTGGATCATCGACGACCTCTCCGCCGGCTCCGTCCCGCGCAAGCTGGACGTGCGCCTCGGCGGCCCCCGCGTCGGGCGCCGCCCCTACCAGGTGCCGGCCGCCCTCCACGTCGACGGGCTCTCCGTCGACGAGACGGGCCGGGCCAGCGCCGTCGTCGTACGCGGCAGCCTGTACTGGCTCACCCACCGCGACGGCCCCGCCCGGACCATCGCCGACACCCCGGGCGTGCGGGTCAGGCAGCCCGAGATGCTCGGCTCCGGCGGGCAGGTCGCGTACGTCACCGACGCGGAGGGCGAGGACGCGGTCGAGATCTCGTACCTGCCGCGCGCGAGCGGTGACCGCGCGCCGCGCCGCCTCGCTTCCGGGGAGCTCGGGCGGGTCCTCGAAATGGTCAGCGACCCGGACGGCGAGCGCCTCGCCATCGCGTCGGACGACGGCCGTCTCCTCCTCATCGACACGATCGAGGACGAGGAAGAAGGGGGAGAGGAAGAAGCAGGGGGAGCGGGAGCGGAACAGCGCGGCGGCGAGGTCACCGAGCTGATCCGGTCGATCAACGGACCCGTGCGCGACCTGGCGTTCTCGCCGGACGGTGCCTGGCTCACCTGGTCCCATCCGGGCATCGGGCGCTCGCTGCGGCAGATCAAGATGGCCCGGATCAAGGACCGGACGATCGTCGACGTCACCAACGGCCGTTTCGAGGACGAGAATCCGGTCTTCACGCGCGACGGCCGCTATCTCGCCTTCCTCTCCTGGCGCGGCTTCGACCCGGTGTACGACGTGCACACCGGCGACCTGTCCTTCCCGCTCGGCTGCCGCCCGTATCTCGTGCCGCTGTCCTCCGCGACGCCCTCCCCGTTCGCCCTGTCGCCCCACGGACGCACGGCCGCCGGAGGGCTCGACCCGACCGAGGACTCGGGGGCCGACGGGGCGCCGAGCGTGGAGATCGAGGGCCTGGCGAACCGTGTCGTGCCGTTCCCCGTCTCCGCCTCCAAGTACTCGGCGCTGCACCCGGTCGCGGGCGGCGGCCTCGTGTGGCTGCGCTGGCCGATCTCCGGCGCGCTCGGCGAGACGTTCGTCAACCCGGCCGACACCTCGGGCCGCCCCACCCTGGAGTACTTCAACCTCAGCAAGGGCAAGAGGACCGAACTCGTCACCCACCTCGACTGGTTCGCGGTCAGCGGCGACGGCACCCGCCTCGTCGTCGTCGACGAGGGAGAGCTGCGCGCCGTCCCCTCCACCGAGGTCGCCGACAGCGACACCGCGGTCTGGATCGACCTGCGCCGCATCCTGCACGAGGTCGACCCGGCCGCCGAGTGGCGCCAGGCGTACGAGGAGGCAGGCCGGATCATCCGCGCCTACTACTGGGACCCGAAGATGTGCCACGTCGACTGGGACGCGGTCCTCGCCCAGTACCGGCCGCTCGTCGAACGGGTCGCGTCCCCCGACGAGTTCGCCGACCTGCTGCGCGAGGTGCTCGGCGAACTCTGCACCTCGCACGCCTACGTCTCCGCCGCCCGCCGCAACGAGGGCCCTCCCCACTACCAGCGCGCCCAGGGCCTCCTCGGCGCCAACTTCGTGCACCGCGACGAGGGCTGGCAGCTCGTGCGCATCCTGCCCGGAGACTCGTCGGACTCCAAGGCGCGCTCCCCGCTCGCCGGCAGCGGCATCCGCGAGGGCGCCGTCCTCACGCATGTCGACGGGCGCCCCGTCGATCCGGTGGCCGGCCCCTTCCCGCTGCTCGCGGGCTCGGGCGGCACGACGGTCGAGCTGACGTTCCGGCCCGCGGAGGGCGAGGGCAGCCCTCGCCGCGTCGCGGTCGTCCCCCTCATCGACGAACGTCCGCTGCGCTACCAGGACTGGGTCGCCAAGCGCCGCGCGGTCGTACGGGAGCTGAGCGGCGGCAAGTGCGGCTACCTGCACATCCCCGACATGGGCGGCTCCGGCTGGGCGCAGTTCAACCGCGACGTGCGCATGGAGGTCTCCCGGCCCGCCCTGATCGTCGACGTACGCGGCAACGCGGGCGGCCACATCAGCGAGCTGGTCATCGAGAAGCTCACCCGCAAGATCCTCGGCTGGGACCTGACGCGCAACGCCCAGCCCGTCTCGTACGCGTCGAACGCCCCGCGCGGTCCCGTCGTCGCCCTGGCCGACGAGGCGACCTCGTCCGACGGCGACATGATCACCGCGGCATTCAAGCTCCTCGGGCTCGGCCCGGTCGTGGGCCAGCGCACCTGGGGCGGCGTCGTCGGCATGACGGGCCGTCACACGCTCGGCGACGGCACGGTCATCACGGTCCCCATGAACGCGGCCTGGTTCCCCGAGTACGGCTGGTCGGTCGAGAACAAGGGCGTCGAACCGGACATCGAGGCCCTGCGCACCCCCCTGGACTGGGCGGAGGGCCGCCACGCCCAACTCGACGACGCGGTCTATCTGGCCCTGGACCTCCTGGTGGCCTCCCCGGCCAAGACTCCCCCGGACTACACGAACACCCCGAACCACGCCCGCCCCAAGCTCCCGCCTCGCTGACCGCGTCCCGCAGCCCGCAGCCCTGACCGGCACAGGCCCGCCACGCTGACCGGCACAAGTCCGCCTCGCCGACCCGCACAGGCCTGCCCCGCCCCGACCGCACAAGCCCGCAACGCCGACCCGCACAAGCCCGCCCCCGCCCCGACCGCACAAGAACGAGGGCCACCCGGCGTCCCGGGTGGCCCTCGTACGACTGGCTCAGCCAGACGAAGCGTCAGACCTCGTAGTCGTGGTCGTACCTGTCCTGCGCTTCCTGCCGCCGCCGCTCGGAGTCCTCGGACTGCGAGCCACGCTCACGCAGGCTGTCGTGAGTCTGCGAGGAGCGCTCGCTCGCCTCGTCCCGGCGGTCCCTGCTCTGACCGGGCCGCTTCTTGGCCTGCGCGGCGAGCTGCTCAGCCTTGTCCTGGAACTGGTCCTTCATGCCCATGCGATTTCACTCCCGTTTTTGGGTGAGGGGGTCGGGCCTCGACCAGAGTTACACGCTGGGACAGAGCACGCATTTCGATCAGTAACGGACTGTACTCGACCCTCAAAACCGCAGGTCAGAGCCGCTGAGGGACCGTCAACCGCCCCTTACCGACTCGTCGGCGGCGCCGCCCGCCCCGACCAGCCCCGTCGAGACACTGCCCAGGCGCGGCTCGAACCGCCTCATCTCGCGCTGCCCGACCGCCCCGATGACCCCGGGCAGATATCCGCGGATGCCCTGCATGCCCCGCAGCCACCACTGCGCGTACACATGGCTGGAGCGCCGCTCGATGCCCGCGACGATCCGGTCCACGGCCGGGCCCAGCGGATACGTCTTGTTCGACGGCCACGGCAGCCGCTGCCGCAGCTCGCGCATCACGTCGTCCTGGTCGGCGCCGCGCACCATGTCGGTGTCGGTCCACGACAGGTACCCGACGCCGACCCGTACGCCCTTGTAGCCGACCTCGGCGCGCAGGCTGTGCGCGTACGCCTCCACGCCCGACTTCGACGCGCAGTACGCGGTCATCATGGGCGCCGGCGTGATCGCGGCGAGCGACGCGATCTGGAGCAGATACCCGCGGCTCTCCATGAGGACCGGCAGGAACGCCCGCGCCGTGACCGCGGATCCGATCAGGTTGACCTCGATGACGCGGCGCCAGGCGACCGGGTCGGAGTCGAGGAACGGGCCGCCGTTGGCGACACCCGCGTTCGCGACGACGATGTCGACCTTGCCGAAGCGCTGCTTGACCTCCGCGGCGACCTGCGCCATCGCCACATGATCGGTGACGTCGGCGTGCCAGAAGTCACTGTCGGTGTCGAGGCGTTCCGACACCGCCTTCAGCTCGTCCGGCTCCAGACCCACCAGCGCGACCTTGGCGCCGCGCGCCGCCAGCTTGCGCGCGAGCAGCTCGCCCACGCCGCGCGCGGCACCCGTGACGACCGCTACCTGTCCTTCGAGACTGACCCTGCTCATGCGGATGCCGCTCCCTTCAACTCGTCGTTCGTCTCGTCGTTCGTGACGTACCCGGCCAGTTCGCGGATGCGCTCGGTGACCAGGTCGGGCGCTTCGACGGGCGTCATGTGCCCGAGCCCGGCGAGTTCGGTGAGCCCCACGCACTCCGGCAGCGTCGCAGCCAGGCGCCGCGCGTGCACGACGGGCGTGAGCCGGTCGGCCGTACCGGCGATGACCGCCGTGGGTACCCGCAACTCGGCCACACCTTCGTCGAGTTCGAGCCCGGCGAGGACGTGCGACCAGTGGTGGCGCACTTTCGTCGGGCAGGCGTGCACGATCCGCGCGCAGGCCTCGACCTTGTCCGGCGACGACCCCGCGCCCATGGTCGCGTAGCGCAGGACCTTCTTGCCGAGCGGCGTGACCGGCCCGAGCGGGGCCCGCGCGCCGAGCACGGCCGTCGTGATCCGGGTCCGCAGCCGCCCGGGCCGCAGCGGCAGCACGGTCGACTCGGCGACCAGCTGCGAACTGCCCGTGCTGCACAGCAGTACCGCGGCCGCGTGCTCACGGAACTTCGGCCGCCGCGACGCGGCCATCATCGTCATCCCGCCCATGGAGTGCCCGGCGAGCACGGCCTTCTCACCCGGCGCGAGCGTCGCGCCGAGCACGGCCTCCAGGTCGTCGGCGAGCATCTCCGTCGAGTACGGGGCCGGCGCCGCGGGGCTGCGACCGTGACCGCGCTGGTCGTAGGCGACGACCCGGTGGTCGGCGGCAAGGGAACGTATCTGCGCGGCCCAGAACGCGGTTGAGCACGTCCACCCGTGGGCGAGCACCACGGTGGGCGCCGCGGCATTGTCGACGGTTCCGTGCACCTCGACGTGCAGCCGGGCGCCGTCGGCGGAGACCGCCGTCAGCTCACGCGCGGCCGCGGGCGGCGCGTAGGGACCGCTCACCACATGCATCAACCGGCTCATGCCGCTCCCGCCTCCACCTTGCCGCCCCGGCCCTTCTTCGTACGTCCTGCGGGTACCGCCGCCGGCGCCCTGACCACCTCGTACTCACCGAGGTCGACCCGGCGCGTGGCGGACCGGAACTCGGTCGTCGTGCCCGGCCACAGCGTGGTGTTCACGCCGCTCGCGTCGAGGTACCAGCTGCTGCAGCCGCCGGAGCTCCACACGGTGCGCTCCATCCGGTCCTGCACGCGGCGGTTCCACGCGTTCACCGCGGAGGCGCGCGGGTCGAGGGCGACCCGGCCGCCGAGCACGTCCAACTGGCGTACGTAGTCGGCCAGATAGTTCAGCTGGGACTCGATCATCAGGATCATCGAGGAGTTGCCGAGGCCGGTGTTCGGCCCGATGACGGTCATGAAGTTCGGGAACCCGGCCGCCGTCGCGCCGCGCAGCGCCTTCATGCCGTCCTTCCAGGACTCCATGAGCGTGTGCCCCTCGGCGCCCACGACCCGGTCGGCGATCGGCATGTCCGTGACGTGGAAGCCGGTGCTGAAGACGATCGCGTCGACCTCGACCTCGCTCCCGTCGGTGGCGACCAGCGTGGAGCCGCGGATCTCGCTGAGCCCGGAGGCCACGACGTCGACATTCGGCTGCGCGAGCGCCGGGTAGTAGGCGTTGGACAGCAGGATGCGCTTGCAGCCGATGCGGTAGTTCGGGGTGAGCTTGGCACGCAGGGCCGGGTCCTTGATCGACCGGTGGATGTTGCGCTTGGCGAGCTGCTCGACGAGGCCCAGCTCGTTGGGCCGCTTGGTGAACGCCTGCACCTGGAGCTCGCGGATGCCCCACAGCAGGCCGCGGCGGGCCTGCGTGGTGAACGGCAGCTGACGGTGCAGCCAGCGCTCGGCGCCGGTGATGGCGCGGTCGGCGCGCGGCATGACCCACGGCGGGGTGCGCTGGAAGAGGGTCAGCTGCGCCACGTCCCGCTGGATGGCCGGCACGATCTGGATGGCGGAGGCGCCGGTGCCGATCACGGCGACGCGCTTGCCGCGCAGGTCGTAGTCGTGGTCCCAGCGCGCGGAGTGGAAGACCTTGCCGGGGAAGGCGTCGAGGCCCTTGATGTCCGGCATCTTCGGGTCGGACAGCGGGCCGGTCGCGGAGATGACGACGTCGGCGGTGAGCGTCCCCTGCGACGTCTCGACCTCCCACCACAGCTTCTCGGTGTCCCAGCGCGCCTGCGTCACCTCGTGGTCGAAGCGGATGTGCGGGCGCAGCCGGAAGGTGTCGGCGACGCGCTCCAGGTACTCCCGGATGTGCTCCTGGCCGGAGAAGGTGCGCGGCCAGTCGGCGTTGGGCGCGAAGGAGAAGGAGTACAGGTGGGAGGGCACGTCGCACGCGCATCCCGGGTAACTGTTGTCGCGCCAGGTGCCGCCCACGGCGCCCGCCCGCTCCAGGACCACGAAATCGGTGACGCCTTCGCGCCGCAGCCGGACCGCGGCCCCGAGGCCGCCGAACCCGGACCCGATCACCGCCACCCGTACGTGCTCATGCTCGTGCTCAGTCATCCCGGCGCCTCCCTAACCGCACGACCCTGCCAGTGAACACTGGCACAATGGGGAGAGTAGAGCAGGTGCGTACTGATGGGTAGGGGTCGGGACCACGAAAGTTACCGGCGGTACAACATAGGGTTCTCACGTGGCGAAGGAAGCGGCGGAAACATCCGTGGAAGAAGCGGCGAAAGAGGCGGCGAAGAACACCGGCACCCGGGAGTTCCGCATGGAGGAGCTCGCACGGGAGGCGGGCATCACCGTGCGCACCCTGCGCTTCTACCGCGAGCGCAAGCTCATCCCGCCGCCGCGCCGCGAGGGCCGCATCGCCTGGTACGACGAGAGCCACCTGGCCCGCCTGCGCACCATCGCCGCCCTCCTGGAACGCGGCCACACCCTCAACGGCATCGCCGAACTCTCCGAGGCCTTCGACCGCGGCCGCGACGTCGGCGAACTCCTCGGCCTCGGCCAACCCTCCGAGGAGACCCCCGTCCGCCTCACCCCCGAGGAGCTGGCCGACTACTTCGCGGGCCAGGTCACCCCGGAAAACCTCGAAGCCGCGATGGACCTCGGCTACGTCGGCGTCGACGGCGAGGAGATCGTCCACGTCAGCCGGCGCCTGCTCGACGTGTCGGCCGCCCTGGTCCGCGAGGGCGTCCCGCTCGCCGACGTCCTCGCGGCCGCCAAACGCGTCCGCGCCCACGCCGAGGACCTGGCCGAACTCTTCACCGACCTGGTCCTCTCGCACGCCACGGAACACGACCTCCAGCGCCTGCGCCCGCTCGCCAAGAGCGTCGTCGAGGCGGAACTGTCCCTGGCCCTGGACCGCGCCCTGGCCAGGAAACCCGAAGAGTGAGCAGCCCCGCCGCCTACCTCGGCAACCACCAACGCGCCTTGTAGATCCCGCCGTCGACGAGCGTGTACGAACCCGGCGGCCGGTGCACACCCACCTTCGTCGTCCACCAGGTCTCACCCAGACCGCTCTCCGGCACCGTGGTGAGCGCCTGCCCGGTGCGCGGATCGTCCCCGATCGCCTTCACCCCGGACCGCACGATCTCGGCCGCACCGGCGAAGTCTTGCACGAAGACCCCGCCCGCGATGTCGTACTGGAACACGGAAGCGCTCGTGGTCACCCACAGCCGCCCCGGGCGCCCCGCCACCGGGAACAGGTCGTGCCCGCCGGGCGACTTCCCCGGCTTGGCGACCGGCAGCCCCACCGACGACAGCCGCGTCAGCGCGGGCCGCACCCGGCTGCCACCCACCCGGTACGCGACCAACTCGTCGTCGCCCAGCGCCCACAACACCTCACGCCGGGCGTCCCAGTGCAGCCCGTGCGCACCTTTCAGCGTCACCTCGGCGAACCGCTGCGCGTGCGGGCCGAGCGAGGCGGCGTAGAGCCTGACGAGCGCCCCCGTACTGCACGCGACGGCCACGTTCCCGTCCGGCAGGATCTCGATGCTGTGCGGGTTGAAGAGGTCGTCGCCGGGCCCGAGCGTCGCACCCCAGTACCGCCGCCCCGACGGATACGACACGACGGCCGCGAACCCGAAGGACGCCGTGGTCAGCAGATACGTCCGCCCACGATGCACCCGGACCTTCGCCTCGGCGGGGTACACCCAGCTCTCGTCCGGCACGAGATCCCGGTAGCGCGGGTCCCCGACGGGCGAGAACTGCCACCGCACACAGGACGGATCGACGGCCGGATCCCAGACGGTCCGCCCCGGATCGAGCACGAGGATCCGCTTGCTCGCCTGCTCGGTGACCATGACCCCGGGCACCCCGGAGGCCACCGCACGAGCGACCCCCGGCGCCACCACAGCCGCAACCCCGGCCCCGGCGGCCCCGAGCAGCACACGACGCCTGGAAGGAAGCACAGACATGAAGTCCCCCCGCACGATTGCCAGTTGACCACTCGAACGACGTGCCATGCGCACGCCGAAATCTGCCACGGCGCGCGAGCGCGGGGACAGACCCCTACCGGACTTTGTGACGCAGGACCACTCGCACCCCAAGGCCCCGCGCGCGCCTCAAGGACCTACTCGTAGACGACGGTCACCGGCGCGTGGTCCGACCACCGCTCGTCATGCGTGGCGGCCCGCTCGACGAACCCCTTGACCGCACGCCCGGCGAGCCCGGGCGTCGAGAGGTGGTAGTCGATCCTCCATCCAGAATCATTGTCGAAAGCCCGCCCCCGGTACGACCACCACGAGTACGGACCCTCCTCGTCGGGGTGCAGGGAGCGCACCACGTCGACGTAGCCGCCGTCGGCCTCGTCGAGGACCTGTCCGAGCCAGTCGCGCTCCTCGGGGAGGAAGCCGGAGTTCTTCTTGTTGGACTTCCAGTTCTTGAGGTCGGCCTCGCGGTGGGCGATGTTCCAGTCGCCGCACACGAGCACCTCGCGGCCCTCGGCGGCGGCCCGCTCGCGCAGGCCCTTCAGATAGGCCAGGAACTCGCCCATGAAGCGGATCTTCTCGTCCTGACGCTCGGTCCCGACCTCGCCGGAGGGCAGATAGAGGCTGGCGACGACGACGCCGGGGAGGTCCACCTCCACGTACCGCCCGCTCCCGTCGAACTCCTCGGACCCGAAGCCGATCTGTACGCGCTCCGGCTCACGGCGCGTGTAGAGCGACACACCCGCCCGCCCCTTCGCGCCGGCGGGGGCGTGCACGACGTGCCACCCCTCGGGCTCGCGCACCTCGTCGGGCAGCTGCTGCGGCTCCGCCCGCACCTCCTGGAGGCACAGGACGTCCGCGGAGGTCCCGGCCAGCCACTCCACGAAGCCCTTCTTGGCGGCGGCCCGCAGCCCGTTCACGTTGACACTCGTCACAGTCAGCACCGGGGCACCATACCGGCACACTTGAACGGACAGCCGCATTCGCCAGCATAGAGATACGATACTCAGCATGACTATTCAGCCCATGGCGCCCACCCTCCAGCGCGTCTCCTTCGGACACCCCGACGCGATCAAGCTGAACGACCGCGTGCAGCTCGAATACGCCGAGCGCTACGGCGACGACGGCGACGTCACCCCGCTCGACCCGACGATGTTCGACGCCCCGCGCGGCCTCTACCTGATCGCGTACGACGACGGGGGCACCCCGCTCGCCACCGGCGGCTGGCGTACCCAGGACCGGAACGACGAGGGATATTCGGACGGCGACGCCGAGCTGAAGAGGATGTACGTCACGCCGGAGGCCCGGGGCCTGGGTCTGGCCCGGCGCATTCTCGCGGCCCTGGAGGACGACGCCCGCGCCGCCGGCCGTTCGCGCATGGTCCTGGAGACGGGCCTCAAGCAGCCGGAGGCCATCGCTCTCTACGGGTCGAGCGGCTACACGCCCTGCAGCAAGTTCGGCCATTACCGCTTCGAGGAACTGAGCCGCTGCTTCGCCAAGGCACTGTGACGCGCGCAACATCAGGGAAAGGGCGCCACGGGGGAGAGAGCGGAAAGCAAGGCAAGAGCCCCACCGGACGAATCCGGTGGGGCTCTTAATTGCGGTGGACCTGTGGGGATTTGAACCCCAGACCCCCTCGATGCGAACGAGGTGCGCTACCAGACTGCGCCACAGGCCCTTGCAACGAGTGAAACTCTAGCATCCCGATCGGGGTGCTCGGAAATCCGTTCCTGGCTGGTCAGCCAGGGTGGCCCCGGACGGGTCTCACTCGTTGGCCGCGCGGGGGCGGCCGCCGTCGTCGTACTGGTCGAAGAGCGGCGTGCGGCCGCGCTCGCGCGAGCGGCGCGCGGAGGCGGCCCGGCGGGCGTCGCTGCGCTCGTCCCCGATCTCGTCCGCGCCGTCGCATTCCTCGGACGCCGCCGCCGGCTCCTCGCCGGCATGCCCGTCCGGCTCCTGCTGCGCCGCGCCCGCCGTGCTGGAGCGGGCCGAGCTCCACGCGTCGGGGGCGCCGAGGTCGACGCTGCCCGTGGCGCGCGGGGCGACCGGGGCGGTCACATACGTAGGCAGGGGCACCGGGACCGGGTCCCAGCTGTCGCCTTGGCCGGGGCCGCGCTGCCGTTCGCGCTGCTGGTCGACCCACTCGGCATGGTCGGTCTGCTCGACGAGTGCGCGCCGGTCGGCCGCGAGCGCCTCGAGACCGGGGTCGGTCTCCACCTCTGGCGCAGGCCCCTCTTCGGTCTCCTCCGCGGCGGCCCGGCCCGCGGCGGGCTGGCGCCTGCGAGGCTGCCGCTCGCGCAGCCGCTGCGCCGCGACCTCGGCCTGGCGCCGGTCCATCGTGTACGCGAAGCGCCGCCGCTCCTGGGCCCGCAGATAGAAGATGTACGAGCTGAGCAGCACGGCGGGCACGGCAGGTGCCCACAGGAACGCGAGCCCGCCGACGGCGGCGACGACCGCGCCGGCCGTGAAGGCGAGGAAGAGCATGACGGTCGTACGGCGCCTGCGCGCGAGCACCTTGGAGCGGCGGGCACGGGCGGCGGCGTCCGCCGAGGCGGCCTGGCGCTCGGCCGCGGACCGGTCGGACTGCGCGCGGTCCGACTGCTGGCGGTCGGGGCCCGGGCGTCCGGTTGCCGACCTGCCGTTCGTGTGCGGGTCGCCGGCGGGCCGGTCGTGGTTCGGCCGGTCGTGTGCCTGCTGGTCGTGGGGGGTCCGGGCGGAGACCTGGCGCTCGGGTGTCTGCCGGGCGGGCGAGGTCCTGGGCTGGGGCCGGGACTCGGATCCGGGCTGCCGCTCGTGGCAGGCGTCCCGGTTCTCGTTCCTGCGCTCGCCGCGGATCGGAGGCGCGGCGAAGGCCCGGACGTCCACCGAGTCGGTGACGTCGTCCGGGTCGCTGCGCTGCTCCTCCCCTTCGGGAGAGCGCGTCTGCAGGTCCTTGGCGTATCGGCGCTCCATGCCCGCCCGTCCGGACAGCAGCCGGATGGCGGTGCTGAAGCGTTCCGTCGGACGGGCCTCGTTCAGCTCGTCCTGCCTACGGAGCCACATCGGCACCAAGTAGGCGGCCCAGGCCCCGACGATGACTGCGTAGATGAGGCCGCTGCTGCTCACGCCTCACACGGTAGAGGGGTTTGCATGGGGGCATCCGCCAATTGAGCCGGTGTGTCGCACGATCTGGCTGATATTTCGAGCTTTTTTTCCGACTGAGGCATCAACGCGCCGCCCGTCGAGCGAATTTAATGCCTGCGGCGGACGGATCCCGATCAATATCGAACACTTATTTTATTTTGGCGATGTGCCGGGCTGCCCCGCGGTGTTCGGACCGCCCGGACCAGCGGCGTTGCCGCCACGCTTGCGACGCCAGCGGCTCAGGAGGCCTTCCGGGACCTCCTCCGCGGTGAGCGCGAAGACGAGATGGTCGCGCCACCCGCCGTCGATGTGGAGATAGCGGGGCCGCAGCCCTTCCTCACGGAATCCGAGTTTTTCGACGACCCGGCGGCTCGGCCCGTTCTCCGGGCGAATGCAGACCTCGATGCGGTGCAGGCCCACCGTGCGGAAGCAATGGTCGACCGCGAGCGCCACAGCCGTCGGCATCACACCGCGCCCGGCCACCGACTCGTCGACCCAGTAGCCGACGTGGCCCGAGCACATCGAGCCCCAGGTGATCCCCGCCACCGTCAACTGCCCGACCATGCGCCCCTGGTACTCGATGACGAAGGGCAGCATGCGCCCCGCGCTCGCCTCGGCGCGCAGATGGCGAACCATCTGACGGTAGGTCGGACGGTGGGCGACGGGGCCGCTGGGCGTGGGCGGCGGGATGGTCGCTTCCCAGGGGCGCAGCCAGTCGCGGTTGCGGCGGTTGACCTCGCGCCAGGCCCGTTGGTCGCGCAGTTTTATCGGGCGCAGACAGACGTCACCGTCCGTCAGCTCGACCGGCCAGGATGGGCTGTTCAGCTCGCACCCCCGTCAGGTCTGGGGTGGTCGCCGCCGCGCAGTTGGTCGACGGCGTGGGTCAGCAGGGTGCCGAGTACGGCGAGGCCGTCCTTGACGCCGCCGGACGACCCGGGCAGGTTCACGATCAGGGTGCGTCCCGCGACGCCGGCGAGGCCCCGGGAGAGCGCGGCCGTGGGGACCTTCTCGCGTCCGAACGCGCGGATGGCCTCGGGGATGCCGGGCACCTCGTGGTCGAGCACGCTGCGGGTGGCCTCGGGGGTGCGGTCGGTGGGCGAGATGCCGGTGCCGCCGGTGGTGAGGATGACGTCGTACCCGGCGTCGACACCGGCCCGCAGCGCCTCGGCCACCGGGTCGCCGTCGGGCACGACCTGCGGCCCGTCGACCTGGAAGCCCATGGCTTCGAGGCCCTTCGCGATGCGGGGGCCGCCCGTGTCGGCGTAGACCCCGGCGGCGGCGCGGTTGGAGGCGGTGACGACCAAGGCGCGGTAGGGGCTCATTCCCCGGCCTCCGGGCGGGTCCAGTGGCCCGACTTGCCGCCCGTCTTCTCCTCGACGCGTACGTCCGTGATGACGGCGCCCTTGTCGACGGCCTTCACCATGTCGATCACCGTGAGCGCGGCCACCGAGACGGCCGTCAGGGCCTCCATCTCGACGCCCGTGCGGTCGGTGGTCTTCACCGTGGCGAGGATCTCGACCGCGTCGTCGGCGACGGACAGGTCCAGTTTCACTCCGGACACCGACAGCGGGTGGCAGAGCGGGATGAGGTCGGGGGTGCGCTTGGCACCCATGATTCCGGCGATGCGCGCCGTGGCGAGGGCGTCGCCCTTGGGCACTCCCTCGCCGCGCAGCAGCTCCACCACGCGGGGCGATACGAGGACGCGGCCGCTGGCACGGGCGGTGCGCGCGGTCACGTCCTTGGCGGACACGTCGACCATGCGGGCCGCGCCCGCCTCGTCGATGTGCGTCAGTCGGTCCTGCGAACTGCTCATGGTGCTCTGGCGCTCCCGGTCCGTGGGCTACGCGGTGCGGCGCGCGGCCTGTTGTGCGCGACACGGTATCGCGCGGACGGGGCGCTCAGCCGAGGAGGACCACGTCCACCTCGGCGCCGGGCTCGGCCGACGTGGTCTTCTCGGGCAGGACGATCAGCGCGTCCGCGTGGGCGAGCGCGGCGACGAGGTGGGATCCGGAGCCCCCGACAGGAGTCACGGTCCCGTCCTCGGCGTCGTACGTCCCGCGCAGGAACTGGCGTCGTCCCGCGGGCGAGCTGAGTGCCTTGGCCGACTTCAGGACCGCGCGGGCCGAAGGCCGGTGGACGTCCGCGGCGGGCAGGCCCATGAGGGTGCGCACCGCGGGGCGTACGAACAGCTCGAAGGAGACGTACGAGGAGACGGGGTTGCCCGGCAGGGCGAGCAGCGGGGTGTGCTCGGGGCCGATGGTGCCGAAGCCCTGGGGCTTGCCCGGCTGCATGGCGAGCTTGCGGAACTCGACGCCGCTGCCGGCTCCGATGCCGGTCTCGTCCTCGGAGTCGCCGACGGAGGTCAGCGCCTCCTTCACGACGTCGTACGCGCCGACGCTGACGCCGCCCGTGGTGACGATGAGGTCGGCGCGGATCAGCTGGTCCTCGATGGTGGAGCGAAGTGTCTCCGCGTCGTCGGCGACCGCGCCGACGCGGTAGGCGATCGCTCCGGCGTCGCGGGCGGCGGCGGTGAGGGCGAAGCTGTTGGAGTCGTAGATCTGGCCCTCGGCCAACTCCTCGCCGGGCTGGATGAGTTCGCTGCCGGTGGACATGACGACCACGCGCGGGCGCGGGCGCACGCGTACGGTGCCGCGGCCGATCGCGGCGAGGAGGGCGATCTGCGGCGGGCCGAGGACCGTGCCGGCCTCCAGGGCGCGGTCGCCCGTCTTCACGTCGCTGCCCTTGGCGCGCACGTGCGCGCGTGCCTCGGCGGGGCGGTGCACACGGACCTCGCCGGAGGCGCCCTCGGGGGCGGCGCTGTGGGCGCGCATCCCGGAGACCGGGCCTTCGCCCAGGCCGCCGTCGGTCCACTCGACGGGGACGACGGCCTCGGCGCCGGGCGGGAGCGGGGCGCCGGTCATGATGCGGGCGGCCTGTCCGGGCCCGACGCGGAGCCGCCCGGCCTGGCCCGCGGCGACGTCCCCCACGACCGTGAGCACCGCGGGGAACTCCTCGCTCGCGCCTGCCACGTCGGCGGCCCTGACCGCGTACCCGTCCATCGAGCTGTTGTCGAAGGGGGGCAGCGAGAGGGGTACCGAGACGTCCTCGACGAGGACGCAGCCCTGTGCGTCGAGGAGCTGGAGCTCGATGGGCTCCAGCGGGCGGACCGTGGCGAGGATGTCCTCCAGGTGCTCCGCCACCGACCAGACGTGCTGCTGACCGGTGACGTGCGTGGTCGTGCTGCTCAAGGTGCTACATCTCCTCGGTGACGTAACTGCGAAGCCAGGCGCGGAAGTCCGGGCCCAGGTCCTCACGTTCGCACGCGAGTCTGACAATGGCACGCAGATAGTCGCCACGGTCTCCGGTGTCATACCGGCGGCCCTTGAAGACGACGCCGTGGACGGGGCCGCCGGCCTTCTCGTCGTCGGCGAGCTGCTGGAGGGCGTCGGTGAGCTGGATCTCGCCGCCGCGGCCCGGCTCGGTCCGGCGGAGTATCTCGAAGATCGCGGGGTCGAGGACGTAGCGGCCGATGATCGCGTAGTTCGACGGGGCGTCCGCGGGGTCGGGCTTCTCGACGAGGCCGGTGATCTTGACGACGTCGCCGTCCTCGGTCGCCTCGACCGCGGCGCAGCCGTAGAGGTGGATCTGCGAGGGCTCGACCTCCATGAGGGCGATGACGCTGCCGCCGCGCTGCTCCTGGACGTCGACCATGCGGGCGAGCAGGGGGTCGCGCGGGTCGATCAGGTCGTCGCCGAGGAGGACCGCGAAGGGCTCCTGGCCGACGTGGGGGGCCGCGCACAGGACGGCGTGACCGAGGCCCTTGGGGTCGCCCTGGCGGACGTAGTGCATGGTCGCGAGGTCGCTGGACTCCTGGACCTTGGCGAGACGGCCGGCGTCGCCCTTCTTCTGGAGAGCCGACTCGAGCTCGTAGTTGCGGTCGAAGTGGTCCTCCAGGGGCCGCTTGTTGCGGCCTGTGATCATGAGTACGTCGTCGAGGCCGGCGGACACGGCTTCTTCGACGACGTACTGGATCGCCGGCTTGTCGACGACCGGCAGCATCTCCTTGGGCGTTGCCTTGGTGGCCGGCAGGAACCGGGTGCCGAGGCCTGCGGCGGGGATGACAGCCTTGCTGATCCTGGGGTGCGACTCAGTCATGCGGTGAACCATATCCGTAGCGTCTGGGCGGAAGATTTGCTTCCAGTTAACTTGATGCCTATATGAGGGGTTTGTGAGCTGGCTATGTGTTTGTCAAAGGCTGACAAGAACGCGTTGCGGGCAGAACTCCTCCAGGTGAGGTCGGGGTTGCCCGCCGATGACGTCGAGACGGCGGCCGGCGCGCTCGCCCGTCAGGCACTGGAACTTCCCGAGCTGGCCGGGGCGCGGACCGTCGCCGCGTACGTCTCCGTCGGCCGTGAACCGGGCACCCGCGCGCTGCTCGACGCGCTCCACGCGCGCGGCGTACGCGTCCTGCTTCCCGTACTCCTCGAGGACAACGACCTGGACTGGGGCGCCTACGACGGACAGGGGTCCCTCGCGCGCGTGCAACATGCGGGAAAGATGGCCCTGTTGGAGCCCTCCGGGGAGCCGCTCGGTACCGAGGCCGTCGTGGAGGCCGACGCGGTGCTGCTGCCGGGCCTCGCGGTCGACGGGCGCGGCATGCGGCTGGGCCGCGGCGGCGGCTCGTACGACCGCGTCCTCGCCCGCCTCGAGCGCGCGGACGCGGATCCGGCGCTCGTGGTGCTCCTGTACGACGGCGAGGTCGTCGAGCGCGTCCCCGAGGAACCGCACGACCGTCCCGTGCACGCCGTGGTGACGCCTTCGGGAGTGCGCCGCTTCCGGTGAACCGCCTGCCCCGGTGACGTGAAAGGGCCCTCCACGCGTGCGTGGAGGGCCCTTTCATGCGGTGTCGCCCCTCGTCAGGGGTGCAGCACCAGGGTGTCCTTCGTGTTCGCGCCGACCGCCTTCTCCGAGGAGACCCACGGGAGGAGTTCGCCCTTGGACCACTTCTCGGTCTGGTCGGTGTAGTGCGCGCTGAACGCGTGCCCCGAGGCGCCGGTGAGGTTGATCCACTTGGACTTGTCGAGGTCCGCGAGGTTGACCACCATGCGCATCGACGGGACCCAGATGACGCCGTAGCCGCCGGCCGCGTTCCAGCCGGTCGCGTCCACGGCCGCCTCGCCGCCGCCGAGCTTCCACGGGCCGCGGTTGAGCACGTACTGGAGCCAGCCGGGCCCGTCCGTGCCGAGGGTCTGGTTCTTCAGGCTCAGCTGGTGCAGCCGGCCCCAGCTCCAGGTGTCGATGTCCTTGCCGAGCTTGGCCGTGACGTCCCAGCGCGCGTCCTCCATGGCCCGCGCGAACAGCTGGTCGCGGGTCTTGGTCTCGGCGTCGGTGCGGGTGGCCGGGGCCTTCCACCAGTCGTTGTTGTCATCGTTGATGATCTTGCGGACGACCTCGAACCAGCGGTCTCCGCCGTCCGGCTGCGCCGAGTCCTCGTCGCGCTCGCCACACTCGCGCACGCGGCGGTCCTCGTCCGCCGGGCCGGTGTCACCGGCCGGCTCGACGCTCAGGCACTGCCCCTTGACCCGCAGCTCCTTGGGGAGCTTGTTGCCGAAGGACAGCTTGAGGATGTTGCGCCAGACCGAGTTGAAGTACGCGGCGGCCGCCGAGTCCGGGTTCTGGGTGTAGTCCCAGTTCTCCAGGAGCTTCTGCGCCTCACGGACGTACTTGTCCGAGACGTCGATCTTGAGCAGCTTGGGCACGAGCAGCTTGGCGATCTCGCTGCTGTTGTCCATCTGCATGGTGCGCATGTCGTCGGTGGAGATCTTGCCGCCGCCGGCGATCTTCGACTCGATCAGATCGGTGATGCGCTGGCTGCGCGTGCCGTAACCCCAGTCGGAGGTGAGGTGGTACGGGTACTTGTCCTTGTCGATGACGGCCTGGTTGGCGGTCACGATGTAGCCGCGCTTGGGGTTGTACTCGTACGGCAGCGCGGACTGCGGGATGTAGCTCTTCCAGCGGTACGCGGCGTCCCAGCCGGGCGCGGGCAGCGAGCCGTCGCCCTTGCCGCGAACCGGGATCTTGCCGGGCGCCTGGTAGCCGATGTTGCCCTTGGTGTCGGCGTAGATCAGGTTCTGCGAGGGCACCTCGAAGTCGGCGGCGGCCTTGCGGAACTGCTTCCAGTCCTTCGCCTTGTTCAGCTCGAACACGGCGTCCATGGACTTGCCGGGGGTCAGCGCGGTCCAGCGCAGCGAGACTCCGTAGCCGTCGCCCCGGTCGGGGGCGGCCGCGTCGACCTTCGCCTTCTTGCCGACATTGACCAGCTCGTCGTCCCGGTCGGAGATCAGCGGACCGTTGTTGGTCTCGCGGACGGTGATGGTCTTGTCGTCGCCGCCGGCGACCTTGATGGTCTCCTTGCGGGTCTTGAACGGGACCGTCTTGCCGTCGTACTGGTACCCGCCGCCGCTGTTGAGCTTCTCCAGGTACAGGTCGGTGACGTCGGCGCCGAGGTTCGTCATGCCCCAGGAGATGTCCTGGTTGTGGCCGATGATCACGCCGGGCATCCCGGAGAACGTGTAGCCCGTGACGTCGTACTGGCACGAGGCCGACAGGCTCCGGCAGTGCAGACCCATCTGGTACCAGACCGACGGGAGCTGGGGCGACAGGTGCGGGTCGTTGGCGAGCAGCGGCTTCCCGGTGATGGTGTGCGCTCCGGAGACCACCCACGAGTTGGAGCCGATGCCGTTGCCGTTCGGGCCGACGGCCGCGGGGACCTGGTCCAGGGCGTCGGAGAGCCCGGTCAGCTGACTCTGGAGGCCGTCGGGGGCCTCCGTGTCGCCGGCGAGACCGGTGCCTGCGGCGCCTTCCGTGCTGGTGCCGGTCCCGGTGGAGGTACCCGTTCCGGTGCTCGTACCCGTACCCGTACCCGTGCCGGTTTGATTTCCGGACCCGTCGGAGCCCGCCCCGTAGGAGCCGGTCGCGCTGTCGTAGGAGCCCGACTGGACGATCGCCTTGTTCCGGTCGTACGGGTAGTCCGGGTACAGGTCCGCGATCTGCTGCGGGCCGAGGCGGCTCGTCATCAGGGAACGGTCGATCTCTTCCTGCATGTTGCCGCGCAGGTCCCACGCCATCGCCTTGAGCCAGGCCACGGAGTCGGCCGGCGTCCACTTCTGCGGCGCGTAGTCGTTGGTGAACCCGAGTGCCGCGTACTCGAGGGAGATGTCCGCGCCGTCCTTGCCGGCGAGGTAGGCGTTGACTCCCTTGGCGTACGCCTGGAGGTACTTCTTCGTCTCGGGCGAGAGCTTGGAGTCGTACTCCTTCTGCGCCACCCGGTGCCAGCCGAGCGTCCGCAGGAACTCATCGGTCTTGACCTGGCTCTTGCCGAACATCTCGGAGAGCCGGCCGGAGGTCATATGGCGGCGGACGTCCATCTCCCAGAAGCGGTCCTGCGCCTGCACATAGCCCTGGGCCATGAACAGGTCCTCGTCGGACGAGGCATAGACCTGAGGGATCCCGTAGGAGTCCCGCTTCACGTCCACGGGACCGGAGAGCCCGTCGAGCTTGATCGAGCCCTTTGTCTGCGGGAAGGAGCCACGCACGGTACTGACGCTCCAGTACGTGCCGTAGCCGATGCCCGCGACAATGGCCAGGACCAGCACGATCACGATCAGTCGGGCTCTGCGCCCCTTCTTCTTGCCGGACGAATGGCCGGAAGAGGCGTTGGTGTTCGAGGGCATCGCTGTCCTTGCTGTCCTTCGCGAGCGGCAGAGCGGGCTGCAGGCGGGCTGTGGGGTCACGGAGCGCTGGAGCAACCATAGGCGCAGGGCTCGGCGGCCTCGGACGCGGTGTCAAGAACCCGGGGCCCCAAACCGCCCGAGGTCACCCTGTCGAGCGTCAAGAAAGCGTTAACGATTAGGTAAGGTAACGAAGTACCTGGTCGTTCCACGGCGGCCCGTGCACCCGTACGGGCCCTCCTGCACGACCTTCGGAGGAAGGAAACAGCCCCTGACTGTCCACCACCTCAACCAGCTCCTGCTCGTCTGTTCGCTGGTCCTGCTGATCGCCGTGGCCGCCGTGCGCATCTCCTCGCGCAGCGGTCTGCCGAGCCTGCTCCTCTACCTCGGTATCGGGGTGGCCATGGGTCAGGACGGCATCGGCAACGTGTCGTTCAGCAACGCCGAGCTGACGCAGGTCATCGGCTACGCGGCCCTCGTCGTGATCCTGGCCGAGGGCGGCCTCGGCACGAAGTGGAAAGAGATCGAACCGGCGCTGCCGGCCGCCGTCATGCTGTCGCTGGTCGGCGTCGCCATCAGCGTGGGCGTGACGGCCGCCGGGGCGCACTATGTCGTGGGCCTGGAGTGGCGGCAGGCGCTCATCATCGGCGCGGTGGTGTCCTCGACGGACGCCGCGGCCGTCTTCTCCGTGCTGCGCAAGGTGCCGCTGCCGTCCCGCGTGACGGGCGTCCTGGAGGCCGAGTCCGGCTTCAACGACGCCCCTGTGGTGATCCTGGTGGTGGCCTTCTCCACGGCCGGACCCGTCGAGCACTGGTACGGCCTCATCGGCGAGATCACCCTCGAACTCGCGATCGGCGCCGCGATCGGGATCGCGGTGGGCTGGCTCGGCTCCTTCGGCCTGCGGCACGTCGCGCTGCCCGCCTCCGGCCTCTACCCGATCGCCGTCATGGCCATCGCCGTCACCGCGTACGCCGCCGGAGCCATGGCCCACGGCAGCGGGTTCCTCGCCGTCTACCTCGCGTCGATGGTCCTCGGCAACGCGAAACTGCCGCACTGGCCCGCCACGCGCGGCTTCGCCGAAGGACTCGGCTGGATCGCGCAGATCGGCATGTTCGTCCTGCTCGGCCTGCTCGTCACCCCGCACGACCTCGTGGACGACGCATGGCCCGCGATCGTCATCGGCCTCGTCCTGACGATGGTGGCGCGCCCCCTCAGTGTCGTCCTGAGCCTTCTGCCGTTCCGGATGCCCTGGCAGGAGAAGGCCCTCATGTCCTGGGCCGGACTGCGCGGCGCGGTGCCCATCATCCTGGCGACCATCCCGATGGTGAACGGCGTCGATGACAGCACCCGGATCTTCAACATCGTCTTCGTCCTCGTCGTCGTCTACACGCTCATCCAGGGACCGACGCTGCCCTGGCTCGCCCGGAAGCTGCGGCTCGGCAGCGACTCCGCGTCCGCCGCCGACCTCGGCATCGAATCGGCGCCCCTGGAGCGGCTGCGCGGACATCTGCTGTCCGTGTCGATCCCCGAGGGGTCCCGGATGCACGGCGTCGAGGTCAGCGAGCTGCGGATGCCCCCGGGTGCCGCCGTCACGCTCGTCGTGCGCGAGAAGCAGTCCTTCGTGCCGCTGCCGACGACCGTCCTGCGGCACGGCGACGAACTGCTCGTGGTGGCGACGGACCAGGTGCGGGACGAGGCCGAGGCCCGGCTGCGGGCCGTGGCACAGGGCGGCAAGCTCGCCGGATGGCTCTCGGGGAACGGGGCCGCGGGGCGCGGACGACGGGCTCAGTAGGCGGAGAGCGGGGGCGCCGGGCGGGAACTCGGACACCGGGGCCAGAGCGGGGACGCCGTGGCGGGGACCGGGGCGCTGGAGCGGAAGCTGGGGTGCCGGGGCGGAAGCCGGGCCTCCTTGCGGGGGCCGGCGGGTGGATGGCGGGTCGATGGCCGGTGGATGAAGTTCCGCTACGCGGAAGAAAGTGGCCCGTCCGGCCGTTAGCATGGTCGGTACACACTTGAAGTTCCACCGACTCTGCCTGATGTAGAGCCGGCGCGACCGCAAAGCGGCCGCGGTTCCCTTGCATACCCTGCATGGCCCAGGCCCTCCTGGCGCGGACCCCGGTATCACTCGGTTCCCGGCGCATGAGGACGGCTCTCGGCGCACCCCACCGGGTCAGCGCTACCAGGCGGCAGAAAGGCAAGGGCCGTGCCAGAGAATTACACGGCCACGGTCACCGACAAGCGCCCGGGATACGGACAGCTGCTGCGCACCCGCGGCGCCTGGACGTTCCTGCTCCCCGGCTTCGCCGCCCGGCAGCCGTTCGCGATGCTCACCATCTCGACGGTCCTGCTCGTGCAGCACACCACCGGCTCGTACGGCACCGCCGGCGCCGTCTCCGCCACCACCGGCGTCTCCATGGCGCTGTTCGCCCCCTTCACGGGCAAGCTCGCCGACCGCTTCGGGCAGCGCGCCGTCCTCGTGCCCGGCGTCCTGCTGCACACGGCGTCCGTGCTTCTGCTGACGCTGCTCGCGCTCAGCGACGCCCCCCTGTGGGCCCTGTTCGTCGCGGCGGTCCCGACCGGCGCCTCCACCCCGCAGATCGGCCCCATGGTGCGGGCCCGCTGGGGCGTCAAGCTCCAGGGCTCGCCCCTGATGACCACGGCCGCCGCCTTCGAGTCGGTCACGGACGAGTTCACGTTCGTGCTCGGCCCGCTGTTCGCGACCGCCCTGTGCACCGGCGTGCACCCCGCCGCCGGTCTCGTCACGGAGGCGTCCCTGACGCTCGTGGGCGGCCTCCTGTTCGCCGCGCAGCGCGGCACACAGCCCCTGCCCTCGCGGTCGGCCGGCGATGTCCACGCACGCGTGGAGCACGTTTCCGCGCTGCGCGTCCCCGGAGTGCGCGTCCTGATCGTGGCGTTCCTCGGCATCGGTTCCGTCTTCGGCGGCATGCAGGTCGCCCTGGCCGCCTTCACCGAGTCGATCGGCGAGCCCGGCCTGAACGGTGTCCTGTACGGGACGTTCGCCGCGGGCAACATGCTCTCCGGCATCGTCTGCGGAGCCGTCGCCTGGAAGATCGCGCCCCAGCGCCGCCTCCTGCTCGCCTACACCGCGCTCGCCGTGACCGCCTCCGGCCTCTGGGCCGCGCA
The DNA here is from genome assembly GCF_020616555.1 of Streptomyces longhuiensis. Taxonomy (NCBI): domain Bacteria; kingdom Bacillati; phylum Actinomycetota; class Actinomycetes; order Kitasatosporales; family Streptomycetaceae; genus Streptomyces; species Streptomyces longhuiensis. Next base: position 4,412,636 of record NZ_CP085173.1, read on the forward strand.
GTCCGTGCTCCTGCTCGCCGGGGTCGGCCTGCTGGTGGGCACGTGCATCGCCCCGGCCCTGATCACCGGCTACACGCTCGTCGAGAAGCTGGTCCCCCCGACCGCCCGCACCGAGGCCTTCACGTGGCTCACGGGCGCGGTCGCGCTGGGCCAGGCAGCGGCCGTCACGGTCGCCGGTCAGCTGGAGGACCGCCTCTGGGACGGCGCCGGATTCCTCGTCCCGATGGGCGGCACGGTGCTCGCCCTGCTGATCCTGGCGACCCTGCGATCCCGCCTCGTCCCGCCGTCGACAGGCCTGACCGTGGCGCGTGGCGTCGGTCACCGAGTGCCCGTGTCAGTGGACTGATCTCGCGGAATACGTCACTATGGATTGTCGTTAGCACTCATCGAGTGAGAGTGCCAGGAGGAAGCAAGTGCCGACGTACCAGTACCAGTGCACCGAATGCGGCGAGGGCCTCGAGGCGGTGCAGAAGTTCACCGATGACGCCCTGACCGTGTGCCCCAGCTGCGACGGACGCCTCAAGAAGGTGTTCTCGGCGGTCGGCATCGTCTTCAAGGGATCGGGCTTCTACCGCAACGACAGCCGCGGCTCCTCGTCGAGCAGCTCGCCGGCGTCGTCGTCCGCGAAGTCGGCCTCGGACACGAAGTCTTCGTCCTCGGACTCCAAGGCGTCCGGGTCGTCGTCCTCCACGTCGACGTCCTCGGCCTCCGCTTCGTCTTCCTCTTCGAGCTCGTCCTCGAGCTCTTCCGCCGCGTAAGGCCACTCGGCCGCTTCGGCCAAGTTCTTACGGAACCCTGTCGTCCTTTGACGACGGGGTTTTCGGCGTTCCCGGGCGGATACTGTGCCGGACATGGCGAATACAGTTCCGGGCACGGCGAACACGGCGAACACACCGGGCACGGCCGAGATCGGCGTCATCGGCGGCTCCGGCTTCTACTCGTTCCTGGACGACGTGACCGAGGTCCAGGTCGACACCCCGTACGGAGCGCCGAGCGACTCCCTGTTCCTCGGCGAGATCGCGGGCCGCAAGGTCGCCTTCCTGCCCCGCCACGGCCGCGGCCACCATCTGCCGCCGCACCGCATCAACTACCGCGCCAACCTCTGGGCCCTGCGCTCCGTGGGCGTACGGCAGGTCCTCGGCCCGTGCGCCGTGGGCGGCCTCCGGCCCGAGTTCGGGCCAGGGACGCTCCTGGTGCCGGACCAGTTCGTGGACCGGACGAAGGCCCGCGCGCAGACGTACTTCGACGGGGAGCCGCTGGCGGACGGGACCGTGCCGAACGTGGTGCACGTGTCGCCCGCCGACCCCTACTGCCCGGCCGGGCGCCGGGTCGCCGTGAAGGCGGCGCGCGGCCGCGACTGGGAGCCGGTGGACGGTGGGACGCTCGTCGTGGTCGAGGGGCCTCGCTTCTCGACCCGCGCCGAGTCCCGCTGGCATGCCTCCCAGGGCTGGTCGGTGGTCGGCATGACCGGTCACCCCGAGGCGATGCTCGCGCGTGAACTCGAGCTCTGCTACACGTCGTTGACCCTGGTGACCGATCTCGACGCGGGCGCCGAGTCGGGCGAGGGCGTGTCGCACGACGAGGTTCTCAAGGTCTTCGCCGCCAATGTGGACCGGCTGCGGACGGTGCTCTTCGACACGGTGGCGGGGCTGCCGGCGGAGGGCGAGCGGGACTGCCTGTGCGTGAGGGCGCTCGGGGGGATGGATCCGGGGATCGTGCTGCCGTAGCGGCGTGATGAACGGTGTTGAGCGGGGATGGCCGGGGCTGGCCGGCGAAGGTACGCGGCTGGGGAGGCCGTCGGCGCCGCGCCCCGGGAGGCGGGATCCGGGAGGCGCTGCCGGCGGCCCGGTGCGGTGTTCGCGCCGGCCGGGGCTGGCCGGGGCTGGCCGGGGCTGAACTTCGCCTTCGGGTGAGGGTGTTGTCCACAACCGGCGAGTAGTGCACGGGGCTCAGCGGGAATCGGCGCGGGCCTGGATCGTGGAGCGCGAGGCGGGCTTTCGAGCTTGCGCGTTCCGAGGCTCTTCGATGTTTTCCATGTCTTCCGGTGCCTCTCGATCCAGGTGGTGGTCGCCCATGTCCCCGTTCAGCACTCCCCCGACGTGCGAGGTCCCGCGTTTCGCGCCGCTGCGGGTGCGCGGCGGGCGGTGGCGGCCACGGCGGGCGGGCCGGCACCGGCGGCGGGCGGTCGCTGCGGGGCTCGCCGTGACGGCGGCGGTGCTGGTGGCCGCGGGGCCGTCGGGGGCGGGGTCCTCCGGTTCCGGGTCCACAGGTTCCGGGTCCACCGGTTCCGGGTCCTCCGGATCGGGCTCCTCGGGCTCCGAGCCCTCGGGCACCGGGCGGGAGCGGGTGCGGCGGTCGGTCGTGACGGTGTCCGCGCCGGTGCGGATCGCGGACGCGGCGGCGGTGCGACTGCTGCGGCCCGGTGACCGGGTCGACGTCGTGGCGGCGGGCGCGGGAGCCGGCTCCGGTGACGGGCGGGGATCCGGGGGCCAGGACGGCAGGGTCGTGGCGGCGGGGGCGAGGGTCAGTTCCGTGCCGGATTCCGCGGAGTCGGCGGAGTCAGCCGGCGAAGCCGCCTCGGCAGGCGGCGCCCTGGTCGTCCTGTCCGTGCCTCGCGAGACGGCGGCGCGGCTCGCCGGCGCCGGTGCCACCTCGCGGCTGGCGGTGACCCTGTGGTGATCGTTTTCGGCTGCCCGGACGGGCCGGTCCGCACGGTTTCGAAACCAAGTCCCTCGTTCGAGTCAGCGAATTGGACAGGCCCGCCAAGCGCTGTCGTAGGTTGCGGAGCTGTTTGCTCCACATCCTGCACAAGTGAAGAGAGGCCTTCTGGTGAGCGAGAAGAAGAAGCCGAGTCTGTGGGAGGGCTTCAAGGCCTTCTTGATGCGCGGCAATGTGATCGACCTCGCGGTCGCCGTGGTCATCGGAGCCGCGTTCACCAACATCGTGAACTCCGTCGTGAAGGGCGTCATCAACCCGCTGGTCGGCGCGTTCGGCACGAAGGACCTGAACGGCTACAAGTCGTGCCTGAAGGGCACCTGCCCGGGCGACGACGGCATCGAGATCCTGTGGGGCTCGGTGCTCAGCGCCACTCTCACGTTCCTGATCACGGCCGCGGTCGTGTACTTCCTGATGGTGCTGCCGATGGCCAAGTACCTCGCCAAGAAGGCGGCCCGGGACGCCGCGAAGGAAGGCGCCGCGGAGGTCGTGGAGCTGTCCGAGTTGGAGGTCCTGAAGGAGATCCGCGACGCCCTGGTGGCGCAGCGCGGCTCTGGGCACAGCGAGCAGTAGCCGCGGCTCAGAGGTGGTGGGGCGGCTTCTCGTCGAGGAAGCGTGCCAGGTCGGCGGCGCTGTCGCCGCCGGCGGTGGGCCGCTCGCCCCACCCTCGGTCCGTGTCGTCCGAGGACTGCGTGCTCAGCGGATCGTCGAAGACCAGCGCGCTCTTCGGATCGCGCGGCTCGGGGTCGGGAGCGGTACTCATGCCTCCAGCGTACGTCCGTCGGGGGGCGGGGTGCTGGGAGCGGGGTGCAAGGAGACGAGGTACAAGGGGCTGGGGACACGGGGGCTGCGGGCACAGGGGGCGGGCTGCTCGGGTTGTGGGGTCAGCTGGGGGATCGGCGCCCTTGCGGCGTAGAACCACCAGCAGACGCCGATGCACGTGACGCAGAGGGCCAAGAAGCACCTCAGGGAGCTCGTCACGGGCGAAGTTCGCGAACGTCGCCGGGGCGTCGTGGCCGCGCTCACCCTCGCCGTCGGCGTGACGGCGTCGTGAGCGTGAATGGTCACGCTCACGGGCGTGCGCGGAGGCGGCCCCGGGCCCCAACTCACGTGATACGCATGCCGTATGACGACGCCCACGCGCAATGCCCTGACCGATGTCGCCGGCCTGCGGGTCGGTCATGCCACCCGCGCCGGTGAAGGCGGCTGGCTGACCGGGACGACGGTGGTGCTCGCGCCCGAGGGCGGGATGACCGCCGCCGTGGACGTGCGCGGCGGCGGCCCCGGCACGAGGGAGACGGACGCGCTCGACCCGCGCAATGTGGTCCGGCGCATCGACGCCGTGACCCTGACGGGCGGCAGCGCCTACGGCCTGGACGCCGCGTCGGGTGTCATGGCGTGGCTGGAGGAGCAGGGCCGGGGCGTACGGGTGGGGGCCGGGCCGCGCGAGGTGGTGCCGGTCGTCCCCGCCGCGTGCGTCTTCGACCTGGGGCGCGGCGGGGAGTTCCAGGCCAGGCCCGACGCGGCTACGGGCCGCGCGGCGGTGGAGGCGGCGGCCGCTTCCGCGCCGTGCTCTCCTGTCGCGCAGGGCTCGGTCGGCGCGGGCACGGGCGCGGTGATCGGCGGGCTGAAGGGCGGCGTGGGCACGGCGAGCACGGTGCTCGACTCGGGGGTGACGGTCGCGGCGCTGGTCGTGGCCAACGCGGTGGGCTCCGCGGTCGATCCGGCGACGGGCGCGCTCTACGGGCGGTTCCTCGCCCCGGACCCCGCCGACGCGCGGGACGGCGGACCCCACGCGCGCCCGTATCCGTACCCCTCGCCGGAGACGCACGCGGCGGCGCAGGAGCGGATCGCGCAGGCCAAGGAGGAGGCCGCCGGCCAGGCGCCGCCGATGAACACCACGCTCGCCGTCGTCGCCACGGACGCGGTGCTCACCCGTTCCCAGGCGCACAAGCTCGCGGGCACCTCGCACGACGGCATCGCGCGCGCCGTCCGTCCGGTGCACCTCCTCAACGACGGGGACACCGTGTTCGCCGTCGCGACCGGCACGCGCCCGCTCGACGAGGCCGACCCCCTCGCGCTGAACGACATCCTCGCGGCGGGCGCCGACATGGTGACGCGCGCGATCGTGCGGGCGGTGCTAGCGGCGGAGTCGGTGCGAGGGCCGGGCGGGACGTTCCTCTCGTACGGGGATCTGTACGGGAGTTGAGGCACGGGGGCGCGCACCACTCGGGGCGCCACGCGCCCGGCCCGCCCGGTTCCTGGCGTGACCTGTGTCTCCGTTCACACCTTCCCGAAGGAACCTTTCCGGTCAGTTCGCCCTCTCTACACACACTGGAGTAACTGACAAATCCTGGAGTATCTCGTGACAACCCCGGACACAGCCGCGCCCCAGCAGCACCCCCGGCAGCCCGAACAGGGCCGCAGGCGTACCGCGCGGCGGGTCCTGGTGGCGACGGCCGCGGTCACCGTCGGCGCGCTCGCCCTGACCGCCTGCGGCGGCAGCGCCAACGCGGAGAACGCCGACGGCAAGAACGGCGGCACCAAGGGCAAGGGCTCGTCCGCCGCGCAGATCATGATCTCGGCCAAGGACGGTTCGACGGGTGCGTCGATCAACGCGACGGGCGTGAAGGTCAAGTCCGGCAAGCTCACCGACGTGAAGATGACGGAGCCCGACAGCGGGGAGACCGTGCCGGGCTCCTTCACCGCCAACGGCTCGGCGTGGAAGCCCAAGGAGCAGCTCGAGCGCGGGACGAAGTACCGCATTTCGGCCACCGCCAAGGATTCCGACGGGCGTACCGCCGCCGCCAACTCGATCTTCACGACGGTCACCACGTCGGGCAGCTTCATCGGCACGTACACGCCGGACGGCGGCACCACCGTCGGCGTCGGCATGCCGGTCTCGTTCACGTTCGACAAGGCGATCACGAACAAGAAGGCCGTGCAGTCGCACATCACGGTCTCCTCCAGCAGCGGCCAGCAGATCGTGGGCCACTGGTTCGGCGCGCAGCGGCTCGACTTCCGCCCCGAGGAGTACTGGAAGGCCGGCTCCAAGGTCACGATGAAGATCGACCTGGACGGCGTGCAGGGCGCGAACGGCGTGACGGGCGTCCAGAACAAGACGGTCAGCTTCACCGTGGGCCGCTCCCAGGTCTCCACGGTCGACGTCAACACCCAGACGATGACGGTCGTGCGGGACGGCAAGACGATCAAGACGATCCCGATCTCGGCCGGCAGCGCGCAGCACACCACGTACAACGGTCAGATGGTGATCTCCGAGAAGTTCGTGCAGACCCGGATGAACGGGTCGACGGTCGGCTTCGGCGGCGAGTACGACATCCCCGACGTCCCGCACGCGATGCGTCTGTCCTCGTCCGGCACGTTCATCCACGGCAACTACTGGTATCCGAAGGGCAATCCGCCCTTCGGCCGCTCCGGCACCAGTCACGGCTGCATCGGCCTCGCGGACGTCCAGGGCGCGGGCGGGGCGACGATCGCCAAGTGGTTCTACGACAACTCGCTCGTCGGCGACGTGGTGACCGTCAAGCACTCCCCCGACACCACCATCGCGCCCGACAACGGCCTCAACGGCTGGAACATGTCGTGGAGCCAGTGGACGGCGGGCAGCGCCGTCTGACGCACTCATGAGGACGGGCCGCGCGGGAACTTCCCCGCGCGGCCCGTTCGTTTCTGATTTCGAGGACATGATGTCCGACCTAGGGGCTACGGTATGCACCCACAAGGTGACATGTAGCAACGCCGGGAGATGCCTTGAGCGTTCCGTACGACACCGCAGCGTACGAGCCACCCGATTCGCACGAGTCGCATCAGCCGGACGGCACGCACCAGCCGGATGAGCACCTCGGGCGCCTGCTGGGCCGGGCCCTGAACTCCTTCGAGCTGCCCGACGAGGCCCTCGCCCGCCTCGACTGCGCGCTCGCGTACGACAGTTCGCTGCACTCCGCCCACCACAGCGCGGGCCTGCACCGCGAGACGTACCGGCACACGTGGCTGCTCGCGGACGGCAGCGCGCTCACCCTGTGGGAGCTCGTCCACAACACGATGCCCGAGCGGGGGACCCAGCACGAGGTGTACACGTCGGAGGAGGACCTCCACCTGGCGACGGACCGCCTCCCGCTGCCCCGCGAGGCCGCCCCCGACTTCGAGCTGCCGCTCCCGCTCCAGCTCCCGTCGATCCCCGAGCCGCGCCGCAGTTACGCGGCCGACGACTCGGCGGACCACGCCCGCCGCCTGCTGCGCCGCGCGGAGAACGAGGACCGCCCGGGGCCCGACACGGCAGGGCTCCTGCACACCGCGTACGCGCACCAGATCACGCAGGCGTTCGGCCGCCCACGACTCGGCTTCACGCTGTACGAGCACGCGTTCCTGCTGCACGACGGCAGCGAGATCAGTCTCTGGGAGATCGAGCACACGGCGACGCCGGACGGCCGTCACATGTGTGAGGTGTACGCCACGCAGGACGAGGCCCGCGCGGCGATGCAGCGCCGCGCCACCGGTCGCTCCCGCCCCAGCTGCGGCTAGCTGTACAAGCACCGGCCGCCGACCGCGGCCTGCGACTAACGGCGGCTGAACTGTCGTACCAGGCCCGCGAACGCATCACGCTCGTCCGGCGTCAGCGGCACGGACTCCTGAGCGGGCGGACCGCCCTGGACCGGCAGCGAGGCGAGGGGCTGCTCTGCGCCCCAGCCCACATGGCGCACCAGCCGGACGACACCGACCACCCACACCACGGCGGCGGCCGCGAGGAACGCCACGCCTATCTGCTGGAAGTACGACAGGTGTTCAGGCATGGGGCCAGTCAACACCACGGTCCGGGCCTTTGGTCCCGGACCGTGACGTATCTCGCATGAGCGGACAGTTCCGAACTGTCAGGCGGCGACCGGCACGCAGGGCGCAGTCGGAGGCCATCTACAGGGTGCAGGTGCCCGCCACGGCGAACGGGATCGCGCCCTCAGCGGTGAACGAGGCCGAACGAGGTCGAACGGAGGCCCCAGTAAAACTCCAGCAAGAGCCTTTACGAATTGGAAGTTCCTGGATCCGCACGAAAACGCTCTCATTGAAATAGTACTCTCGGCGGGATACCGAGAGAGCGTGAAAATGCGACGTCGAAAAATATAGGTATCCTGTGCGCACTAATACCCGGGGGCCATCCAGGCGTTTCGAGGGACGCACCATCCGAAGTGGCGCAGAGAACCGGACCACTTCGGCCTGAGTGCCTCACATTGGGTCGAGTAAGCCAGGCGCAGGATGCGCCCCCCAAGCTTCTCTCGCAAGTCGGACCCGCATCTTCGGCAGCGCGCCGGGCGGCCGGTCGTCGTCGCGACCTGTGGAGTCACAACCTCCACATCGCCACTTCACGGGATGAGACAAGCCGCCGGCTCGCGGAATCGCGTCGAGGAGGGGTAGCAGCTCGATGCTGTCATTGCGGTGCCCGTCGGCCGGAACTGCCTTCATGCACAGGGCAGAGCATGCCGCAAGCTGCGTAGACGTCGCGCCGGGGCTAGTGTGAATGTATGGCCAGCGCCATGGCTGATATGGACAGGGAAGGCGCCGGGCAACGGATGGTTGCGGCTCCCCCGTCTGGGGAAATCCCTGTTCTCGCACGGCCAAAGCGCTGTGGCGGTGGCCGCAGATGAAGCCATCTGCATTCCTCTATCGCGACAAATCCAACTGAGTAGGCAGCGGATGTCGTACGGGATTCACACCTCAAAGTCACTCGAGTGGTCGAGCCGCAACCTCTGGACTAAGCTGCATATGTGAGTGGCAGTCAAGGCGAACGCCTGGAGTGAAATGCCTCTGAGGGTGTGATTCCACGTATTGAAGAATCACTTTCCCTGCGGCACTCCACTTGAGGATCGGCTCTCAGAAGGATCCTCAAGCCATGGTCGGCGCTCGCGAGCACGTACTGCATGCAGCCGGCGGGTTCGCATGTCATCGCGCTGCTCGCCACAGCAGCGGCGTCGGTCGGCGCGGAGAATCCGCTGCCCCAGAGTGTGGTTGTGTACGCCGTTGGCAGGGCGCAGCCACCCACCCCAGATCCAAATCCGACATCCTCGCCAACTCCTCCGGGAAGTGGTAACCCCCTTTGAACCTCTCAGCGTCGAATATTCACCAAGCGAATATTCGGGCACTCCATTTTTAGGCGAAATGCCAGCCGCCCAGTGGGACGGTTCACCTGGTTGGAAACCGAGGGCGAGGTCTCCCATGTTCATTGCTCGAAATAGGATCGCGCGTATCGCAGGAGCCTCCTGCGCCGCAGCCCTGCTCTCTGCATCTGTTGGCGTAGCCAGCGCAGAGGCTGTATCCACGACCCAGAGCACCGCAGTTGTGCCAACACCCAACACCCCCAACACACCGAACACACCGGGTGGCGGAGGCGGAGCCAACACCCCGAACACTCCCAACACCCCGAACACACCGGGTGGCGGAGGCGGGACCAACACTCCCAACACCCCGAACACACCGGGTGGCGGAGGCGGGACCAACACCCCGAACAGCCCCAACACCCCGAACACACCGGGTGGCGGAGGCGGAGCCAACACTCCCAACACTCCCAACACCCCGAACACACCGGGTGGCGGAGGCGGGACCAACACCCCGAACACTCCCAACACCCCGAACACACCGGGTGGCGGAGGCGGGACCAACACCCCGAACACTCCCAACACCCCGAACACACCGGGTGGCGGAGGCACAGTCAACACGCCCAACACCCCGAACACCCCCAACACTCCGGGCAGGGGCCGAGTCAACACCCCCAACACCCCGAACACCCCGAACACCCCGGGTGGCAGGAACCGGTTCACCCCCAACACCCCGAACACCCCCAACACCCCGGGTGGCAGGAACCGGTTCACCCCCAACACCCCGAACACCCCCAACACCCCGAGCGGCAGGAACCGGTTCACCCCCAACACCCCGAACACCCCCAACACCCCGAGTGGCAGGAACCGGTTCACCCCCAACACCCCGAACACCCCCAACACGCCGGGCAGGGGCCGAGTCAACACCCCGAACACGCCCAACACCCCGAACACCCCGGGCAGGGGCCGAGTCAATACTCCGAATACGCCCAACACCCCGAACACACCGGGTGGCAGGGGCGGAGTCAACACTCCCAACACCCCGAACACCCCGAACACACCGGGTGGCGGAGGCAACACCAACACTCCGAACACCCCCAACACCCCGAACACCCCGGGTGGCGGAGGCAACACCAACACCCCCAACACCCCCAACACCCCGAACACCCCGGGTGGCGGAGGCAACACCAACACTCCGAACACCCCCAACACACCGAACACCCCGGGTGGCGGAGGCAACACCAACACTCCGAACACCCCCAACACACCGAACACCCCGGGTGGCGGAGGCAACACCAACACTCCGAACACCCCCAACACGCCCAACACCCCGGGTGGCGGAGGCAACACCAACACCCCCAACACGCCCAACACCCCGAACACCCCGGGTTGACGTCACCGAAGAAATAAAGATGGGGCAGCGCAACAACAGGTTGCGCTGCCCCATCTTTACGGCGTCAGGTCTCAGAGAAGTCCCCCAGGCTGCAGCAGCGCGGTGATGGCCTTCACGAGGCCCGGGGTGTTGGGGGTGTTCGGCGTGTTCGGGGTGTTGGGGGTGTTGGGGGTGTTCGGGGTGTTCGGGGTGTTGGGGGTGTTCGGCGTGTTCGGCGTGTTGGGGGTGTTCGGCGTGTTCGGCGTGTTCGGCGTGTTGGGCGTGTTCGGCGGGTTCTTCGCCTCATCCCCGGAGCCCTTCGGGGGAGCGTCCACCCGCGTGGCTGCAGTCGACGTCTGCGCCAGTTGGGGCGTCTGAGGAGTCTGCGGCGTCTGAGGAGTCTGGGGTGTCTGAGGAGTCTGAGGGGTCTGGGGTGTCTGGCCTCCCAGCAAGCTAATCAAGTTCAAGTTGTAGGACGGGCCGTTGTAGCTGTTCGAGGTGTCCGCGTGAGCGACACCCATTCCCGCAACAGCGAAGCTTCCCACTGCGGCGACGGTGATCAGAACGTGCTGGATTCTGCGCAAGGTTCTTCCCCTCGGACTCTGAGCTGTGCAAGCTCACATATCGATGCAGGGCTGCATGCTAGATAAAAACTCACATGCCGGAGGCTGGACCCCACCCAAGCGGTCAGTGTCGCCGTGAACATCACCCATTCATCTCTTTTGACGTCTAACCCAGCATCCTGCCGGGGAAGTTGTTGGCGCCGACCCGGCGTGTCAGATCGCCACCCGATGTGAATTGATTACTAGAATCTTCAGTCGTGCGCCCGGGCGCCGCCGACGAGTGGGGAATCAGATCGCCCGCGGAGTCGATGACGGACCGGATGTCCACTCCGTTCCGTCTGGCCTTGCGGCCGTCTTCCCGTTCGCCATCGCCGGCACAGTCGTGCTCGGCGACGCGACAGAACAGGCAATCAACGTGACTGCGAGCAAAGGGAGTTGAGACCTCGGACGTCCCGAACCACTGCCTGAAGGCCCTGCCTGCAACCGGCTCACGACCGTCACCCGACCGGTGCGCACGCCGAAGATCCTTACCAAAGGTCGTGCGATCCGTGAGGGACGCTGCCGAAGTCCCTGACGGACTTTCACGCGTGACGGACCCGCAGCGCCTCGCGCGGCTCTTGCCGGCGTGGGACGATAGAACAACTCAGTTCACTCGCAGATTTCGGGGTGATGAGGATGAAGAAGACGGCATTGCGAAGTGCCGGCATTGTCGCTGCGGCCTCGTGCTGTTTCGCGCTCGGCGAATGGAGCGCATCAGCGAGTGAATCAGGTGCCCTGTCGCAGAAGTCGCAGGTAGCTCCGACGAAGTCGACGCTTCGGTGCTATGCGGCGCGCAGCAGTCCGAACGAGATCACCTGCTACCGATTTTCAGCAAAGGCCGAGTTCAGGCACGGCGACATGGTCTATGTCCCCATTCTCATTCAAGTGCCTGCGCCTGCACATCCGCCGTCGGTGACCATCGTCGACAGTCTGAACGACGTTCGGCCCGAATGACACGAACGGTTCGGACGACCGACCCAGTAGCGAACGCCGGGGGGTGCCGGGGCCGTGCCCCGTACTCGGCGGCGTCGGCGAGCGCCGCCGTAGCCGTGCAGGCCGAAGGGCCCGGCTTCCTCGCGGAGAACCGGGCCCTTCGGGGGGTACCTGCCGTGCCTGCGGCACCCGCGGCGCCTACTGACCCATCACGTACTTGACCGTCGGGCCCGTGGTCCAGCCGCCGTCCACGGCGAGCTCCGCGCCGGTGACGTACGAGGAGTCGTCCGAGAGCAGGAACACGGCCGCCTTGGCGATTTCCTCCGCCTCGCCGACGCGGCCCATCGGGGTGTTCGGGTAGCCGCCGTCGCCCTGCTGGATGCCGAGCTGGGCCGTCATCGGGGTGTAGATCATGCCGGGGTGCACGGAGTTCACGCGGATCTTCGCCGTGCCCTGTTCGACCGCGGCGAGCTTGGTCAGGCCGCGCACGCCCCACTTCGAGGCGCCGTAGGAGCCGGTGAGGGCGAGGCCCATGAGGCCGGCGGCGGAGGAGATGTTGACGATGGAGCCGCCGCCGTTGTCCTTCATCGCGTTGATGGCCGTCTTCATGCCGATGAAGACGCCGGTGAGGTTGATGTCGAGGACCTTGCGGAAGTGCTCGACGGTCTCCGTCTCCAGGGGCTGGCCCGTGGAGATGCCCGCGTTGTTGACCAGGCCGTCGATCCCGCCGAACTCGGCGGTGGCGAACGCGGCGACGGCCGTCCAGTCCTCCTCCGACGTCACGTCGTGCCGCATGAAGCGGGCGCGCTCACCGAGCCCCTCGGCGAGGGTCTTGCCCTCGTCCTCCAGGACGTCGGTGACGACGACGTTGGCACCCGCCTCGACGGCACGGCGCGCTGTCTCGGCGCCGATGCCGCGGGCTCCGCCGGTGATGAGGACGGTCTTGCCGGTGAGGTTGTTCATGGGTGCTCCAGAAGAAGTCGAGGGTGGAACAGGGGAGTTCAGGGGGTGCGGGCGTGGGCGGGGGCTAGGCCGGGGCCCACGGGAAGTCGCCGAGCGACGCGAGGCACCGCGCGGCGAGCGACGCGGGCCCGAGCTCGCCGCCGGCGGGGGCGTCGCTCGCGGCCCAGGTCTCCACGCCTACGCGAATGGCCGTGCACGCGACCCCGGCGGCCATGCGCAGAGCGAGCGACGGGGGTATCCCCGTGTCACCCCCGCCCCCCATCCGCTCCTCGAGGACCGCCAGCAGCGTGGCCTCCGACGCGTGGCAGGCGGTGCCCCACACCGCTTGCAGCGCCGGGCTCTCCGCCGCCATGCGCAGCAGGGACCTGACCCACTCCAGGGATTCCACGTTCGCCGCGTCCTCCGCGGTGAGCGAGCGGGCGACCGCGTGCCGCAGCGCCTCGGGCACGGAGAGCGTGGCCGGGGCGTCGCGCACGGCCTCCGCCCACTGCTGGGCTCCTGCGGCGAGGAGCGGGGCGACCGCTTCTTCCTTGGTCGCGAAGTAGCGGTAGAAGGTGCGCGGGGCGACCCCCGCGGCGCGGGCGATGTCCTCGGCTCGGGTGGCGCGCAGGCCGTCCTGTGCGAAGAGCGCCGCCGCCGTGCGGGCGATGTCCAGGCGGGTGGCGGCCTTGCGTCGTTCCGTCAGCGTCTCAGTCGTAGAGCTACCGGGCATGAAGTCATGGTATGCCTATATGGCAGAATCTGCCACCGATCTGGCGTGCAACCAAGGGGTGGGCGAGAGCAGTGCGGCGGCGACGTTTCCTTCTTCAGACGGCCGGGCTCGCCGGCGCCGCGGCCTACGGGCTCAGCGGCTGCGGTTCCGGCTCGTCGAAGTCCTCCCTCGACCTGATGGTGGCGAGCTACGACCAGAGCGTCGGTTCCTCGATCGGCGACCAGTGGGACCAGGTCGTCAAGGCGTACAAGAAGGTGAAGCCGGACGTCACGGTCCATGTCGAGCGGATCCCGTTCGCCAAGCTGGACCGGACCCTCGCCCAGCGGGTGAAGGACGGCAAGGCGCCCGACATCGCGCAGTCCAACGTCTTCGCGACATTCGCCGAGCAGCGCAAGCTCTACCCGGTGTCGGAGCTCTTCGACATCCCCACCCAGGCCGACTTCACGCAGTCGTTCGCCCAGGCGGGCACGGCGCACTACGTCCAGTACGGCATCCCGTTCATGGCGAGCACCCCACGCCTCTTCTACAACACGGCGCTCTTCGAGCGCGCGGGCGTCTCCGCGCCCGGCTCGTGGGACGAACTGCACTCCGCGGCAAAGGCGTTGAAGGCGCTCGGCGTGAAGACGCCGTACGGGCTCCAGCTCGGTCCCGAGGCCGCCGAGGACGAGGCGCTCGCCTGGCTGCTCGCCGGCGGCGGCACCTACGCGGGCGTCACCGGCTACGACTTCGCGACCAACAGCAACATCGCGACGCTGACCTGGCTGCGCGACCGCCTCGCCGGCGAGGGCCTGGCCGGCGCCGCGCCCCAGCTCCTCGACCGGACGGCCGCGTACGAGCAGTTCCTGCGCGGGCAGATCGGCATGATGATCGCCCACCCGGTCCTGATGAACGCGGCCGACCGGGCGAAGGTCCCGTACGCGCACGCCGCGTTCCCGCAGCGGGACGGGGGCGCGGCGGCGCCGGTCGGGCTGAGCGACTGGCTGCTCGCGTTCAAGCAGAACGGCCGCAAGACCGAGTGCGGCGAGTTCCTGACGTACCTCTACAGCCGCAAGTCGGCCCGGACGTACGGGGGCGGCCAGGCGGCGCTGCCCGTGACGGCGTCCGCGTCGGACACCCTCCGCTCCGACCCGGCGCAGCGCCCGCTGTGGAAGTTCATCGACCAGATGCCGCGGGCGGAGTTCCAGCCGGTGAACCAGGCGTCCTGGCCCGACGTGCGCGCCGCGATCCGCGAGGACATCGGCTCGGCGGTCGTCCGGGGCGGCAACCCTCGCGCGGTGCTCCAGGCCCTGGACACGAAGGCGAGCCGCGCGGAGATCCGTACGGCCGGCTGAACGACGAGCTGAAACGGAAGGGGCGGGCCCCCGCGCCATTGCGCGGGGGCCCGCCCCTGGTGAATCCCGCGGGAACTAGACCAGTTCCGGCGCCTTCTCGACCGGTCCGGCCTCCGGGTCCGCGTCCTGCGCGCCCCCTTCGACATGCTGCGCGGGCCGTCCCGGCAGCGCGAACATCAGCAGGAAGATCACGGCGAGCACGCCGACGACGTACCAGAGCGAGTTGCGGAACGCGTCGGTGAACGCCTGCCCGACCTCGGCCGGCGCGAGGTGGTCGCCGATCGTCCCGAAGAACACCACGGCGACGAGGCCGAGCCCGAGCGCCGTACCCATCTGCTGCGTGGTGTTGATCAGCCCGGACGCGGAACCGGCGTGCTCGCGCGGCACGTCGGAGAGCACCGCGTCGGTCAGCGGGGCGACGATGAGGCCCATGCCGACGCCCATCACGACGAGCGGCAGCGCCATCTGCCAGGACGTGATCCCGGCGCCGTAGCGCCCGGCCTCCCAGATGTAGATCAGCAGTCCGGCGATCATCGCCAGCGCGCCGGTCTGGAGCACCTTGCGCCCGAACCGCGGCACGAGCTTCTGCACGGACATCCCGGCCGCCGCCGACACGGCGATGGAGAACGGCACCCCGGTCAGGCCCGCGTGGAGCGGCGTCCACCCGAGGCCGACCTGCATGTACATCGTCCACACCAGGAAGAACACGCCGAGCGCGACACCGAAGACGACCTGCACGGCGATACCGGCCGCGAAGCTCTTCACCTTGAACAGGGACAGCTCGACCAGCGGCGAACCGTCGCGCCGCGCCTTGTACTTCTCGTACGCGACGAGCGCGCCGAAGACGAGGACGCTGGCCGCCATCACCACGTAACCCCACACGGGCCAGCCCAGCTCGCGGCCGCGCGTCAGCGGGTAGAGCAGCATCAGCAGGCCGAGCGTGACCAGGACGACGCCGACGAGGTCGAGCTTGAGGGCGCGGGGTGCCTTGGACTCGCTGATGAACTTGCGGCCGAGGAGCAGTCCGGCGATGCCGACCGGCAGGTTGATCAGGAAGATCGGGCGCCATTCGAGTCCGAACAGGTTCCACTCGGTGAGCAGCGCGCCGAGCAGCGGGCCCGAGACCGCGCCCAGGCCGACGATCATGCCGAAGAGGCCGAAGACCTTGCCGCGCTCCTCGGCGGGGAACGTGGCGTGGACGATCGACAGGACCTGCGGCACCATCATCGCGGCCATGCCGCCCTGGAGGATGCGCGAGGCGACCAGCATCTCGGGGTTCGCGGCGAAGCCGCAGAGCGCCGAGGCGAGCGTGAAGCCGGCGATCCCTATCAGGAAGAGCCGCTTGCGGCCGTAGATGTCGCCGAGCCGCCCGCCGGTGATCAGGCCGGCGGCGAACGCGAGCGCGTACCCGGCGGTGATCCACTGGATCTGGCTGAAGGTGGCGCCCGAGTCCAGCTGGATCGACGGGATCGCGACATTGACGATCGTGACGTCGACCAGGTCCATGAAGGCGGCGGTCATCACGATGGCCAGGGCGAACCAGCGTCGCCTGTCGGGGGTGGTCACGGGTGAAGTCATACGGGGAGACTAGGAGGCATGTAGGTCACACCGTGTCCTACATGGCGCGCACCCTGGAATCTCCCGATAACGAATGCGCCGCGAAAGCCACGAGCGAGGGCGCCGCGAGCGGGACGGACACGATGACGGGACGCGAACGAGAGGGGACGCACCATGACCACCGACACCCCGGCACGGCTCCTTCAACTGCTCTCCCTGCTCCAGACCCCGCGCGAATGGCCCGGCGGCGAGCTCGCCGCGCGCCTGAGCGTGTCCCGGCGCACGGTGCGCCGGGACGTGGACCGGCTGCGTGATCTCGGCTACCCCGTGCAGGCGTCGATGGGCGCGGAGGGCGGCTACCGCCTGGTCGCGGGGAAGGCACTGCCCCCGCTGGTCCTGGACGACGAGGAGGCGGTGGCCATCGCGGTCGGCCTGCGGGCCGGGGCGGGGCATGCCGTCGAGGGCGTGGAGGAGGCGTCCGTACGGGCCCTCGCCAAGCTGGAGCAGGTGCTGCCCTCGCGCCTGCGGCACCGGGTCTCCACGCTCCAGGCCGCCACGATGCCGCTGACCGGCGGGGACGGCGCGTCCATCGCCACGGAGACGCTCACGGTGCTCGCTTCGGCGACGGCGGGGCAGGAGCGGCTGCGGTTCCGCTACCGCTCGGGCGACGGCACGGAGTCACGCCGTCTGACGGAGCCGTACCGGATGGTGTCGACGGGGCGGCGCTGGTATCTGGTGGCGTACGACATCGACCGGGACGACTGGCGCACCTTCCGCGTGGACCGGGTCGAGGAGCCGTTCGCCACGGGCGCGCGGTTCGCGCCGCGGGAGCTGCCGACGGGGGACGCGGCGGAGTATCTGCGGAGGTCCATGTCGGGGCGCGGCCGGCCCTCGTACGACATCGACGTGACGTTCGAAGCGCCGGCGGACTTCGTGGTGGCGCGGCTGCCCTCGGCGCTGGGCGCGCCCGAGGCGCGGCCCGACGGGACCTGCCGGCTGCGCGCGACGGCGACCGACTCCGTGGAGTGGCTGGCGCTGCGGCTCGCGCTGGTGGACTGCGAGTTCACGGTGCACGGGCCCGATGAACTGGCGGACTATCTCAGAGAGTTGAGCAGCCGTCTGGCCCGCGCCACGGACGGGCCGGTCATATCCGGCCCGTCCGGCGCTTGAGGATCTGCTCGAAGGCGCGTGGCGCGGGGGTCCGGGGGCAGCGCCCCCGGAACCTCACGCGGCGGCATCGAACCCGGTGTCCCGAGCCAGCTTCTTCAGCTCGAGAAGAGCGTGCTTCTCGATCTGCCGGATCCGCTCGCGGGTCAGCCCGTGCTCCTTGCCGACCTCCGTGAGCGTGCGCTCACGGCCGTCGTCGATCCCGTACCGCATCTTGATGATGGACGCCGTGCGCTGGTCGAGGCGTCCGATGAGGTCGTCCAGCTCCTCGCTGCGCAGCAGCGTGAGGACGGACTGCTCGGGCGACACGGCCGACGTGTCCTCCAGGAGGTCGCCGAACTGGGTCTCGCCCTCGTCGTCCACCGGCATGTTCAGCGAGACCGGGTCGCGGGCCCAGTCCAGGACGTCGACGACGCGCTCGGGCTTGGACTCGAGCTCGGCGGCGATCTCCTCGGGCTCGGGGTCCCGCCCGTTCTTCCGGTTGAACTCGCGCTGCACGCGCCGGATACGGCCCAGCTCCTCCACCAGGTGGACGGGGAGCCGGATGGTGCGCGACTGGTCGGCTATCGAGCGCGTGATGGCCTGCCGGATCCACCACGTCGCGTACGTGGAGAACTTGAAGCCCTTGCGGTAGTCGAACTTCTCGACCGCGCGCACCAGGCCCGCGTTCCCCTCCTGGATGAGGTCGAGGAGCGGAAGACCGCTCCTCGGGTAACGGCGCGCGACGGCCACGACCAGGCGCAGATTGGACTTGATGAAGACGTCCTTGGCCCGCTCACCCGCGGCGACGAGCGCTTCGAGCTCCTCGCGGGACGCCTTGCCCGCGGCTTCGCTCTCCGCCTCGCCGTCGAGGATCTGCCGGGCGTACACGCCCGCCTCGATGGTCTGGGAAAGTTCGACTTCCTTGGCGGCGTCCAGCAGCGGTGTACGCGCGATCTCGTCGAGGTACATGCCGACCAGGTCGCGGTCGGCGATCTCGCCGCCTACGGCGCGAACACTGCGTGCGCCGTCGGTCTCGCCGGAGACGGCGGACTTACGACGGGCGACGGCACGGGTTGCCATGCGTGCTCCCTTGCGATGGTGGGCGGGGGCCTGCGGTGGACAGGTCCTGTGGTCCTGTGGTGCCCGGCACACCCTCCCGGGTGCCCTGCATCCGATGGAAACAACGACTGGAATCCGGACAGAATTCCCAAGCGGACCATCGATTTTCGTGATCATGCAGTACCCTGTGCCGCCACCGGCCGGACACAGGGAGGTCCACAGCGTGACGGAGTCCACAGAAGTGCTGGTCAGGCCAGGCGGCGAAGCGGATCTCGACGCTCTCACCGACCTCTACAACCACTATGTGCGTGAGACGCCGATCACCTTTGACACGACCGTCTTCACCCCGCAGGAGCGCCGTCCCTGGCTGCTCTCCCACCTTGAAGACGGCCGGCACCTGCTGCTGGTTGCCCAGGAACGCGATTCCGGCCGCATCCTCGGCTACGCGACCTCGGGCCCCTTCCGCGCGAAGGCGGCGTACGACACCTCGGTGGAGGTCAGCGTCTACTGCGCGCCCGACGCGGGCCGCCGCGGCATCGGCACCCAGCTCTACAAGGCGCTCTTCGAGGCGCTCGCGGGCGAGGACGTCCACCGCGCGTACGCGGGCATCACCCAGCCGAACGACGCCTCGGTCCGCCTGCACACCCGATTCGGCTTCACCTACGTCGGCACGTACCGCGAGGTCGGCCGCAAGTTCGACCGCTACTGGGACGTGGCCTGGTACGAGAAGCCGCTGAACGGGAGCTGAGCGACGCGGCCGAGTGCGCCCGCCCCCTCCCTCCGCCCATTGGGGGCCCGGCCACTCGCTACCCGAACTGCACGGACCTCTTCGCCAGCCCCATCCAGAACCCGTCGATCACGCTCCGCTGCGCGTCCAGCTCGCCGGCCCGGTCCGCCGCCCCCATCGTCACGAACAGCGGCGCGAAGTGTTCGGTCCGGGGGTGCGCCAGCGCACCCGCCGGGGACTTGTGGGTGAAGTCGAGCAGACCGTCCACGTCGCCGCTCTCCAGGGCGCGGTGCCCCCAGTCGTCGAACTCCGCCGACCAGGCCGGGATGCCGCCCTGCCGCAGCGCGGCGAGGTTGTGCGTGAAGAAGCCCGAGCCGACGATCAGGACCCCCTCGTCACGCAGCGGCGCGAGCTTGCGCCCGATGTCCATCAGCTTCTGCGGGTCGAGCGTCGGCATGGAGATCTGCAGGACCGGGATGTCGGCTCCGGGGTACATCTCGACGAGCGGGACGTACGCGCCGTGGTCGAGGCCGCGGTCCGGGATGTCCTGGACCGGGGTGCCGGGCCCACGCAGCAGCTTCCGTACGGAATCGGCCAGTTCGGGGGCGCCGGGGGCCCCGTACCGCACCTGGTAGTAGTGCTCGGGGAAGCCCCAGAAGTCGTAGACGAGCGGCACGGTCTCGGTGGCGCCGAGGGCGAGCGGGGCCTCCTCCCAGTGCGCGGAGACCATCAGGATCGCCCTGGGGCGCGGCAGTTCGGCCGACCACGCGGCGAGCTGGCCGGTCCACAGGTCGTCGTCGGCGAGCGGCGGCGCGCCGTGGCTGAGATAGAGGGCGGGCATACGCATGGCGACACTCCTGGATGACGTGACCCTGGATTACTTGAAGTCTCAAGCTATGCCAACAGAGTAGCTCCGGGTTGTTTAATCTTCAAGAAGGAGGTACGTACAGTGGACCCATGACGACGGGACCCACCCAAGCCCCTCGCTGGCTCTCGGACGAGGAACAGTGCACCTGGCAGGCGTATCTCCATGCGACCACGCTGCTGGAGGACCACCTCGACCGCCAACTCCAGCGGGACGCGGGCATGCCGCACATCTACTACGGGCTGCTCGTCCAGCTCTCCGAGGCGCCGCGCCGGCGTCTGCGCATGACCGAGCTGGCCATGAACGCGAAGATCACCCGCTCTCGCCTCTCCCACGCCGTCGCGCGCCTGGAGAAGAACGGCTGGGTGCGCCGCGAGGACTGCCCCTCCGACAAGCGCGGCCAGCTGGCGTGCCTCACGGACGAGGGGCACGAGGTCCTGACGCGGACGGCGCCGGGTCATGTCACCGCCGTCCGGCAGGCGCTCTTCGACCGACTCTCCCCGGAACAGCAGAAGTCCCTCGGCGAGATCATGAGGATCGTCGCCGAGGGACTTCAGCCGAAGGAGGCGGGGGCGGATCTCCCCTGGCTCCGGTAGTGCCCCGGGTCTTCTACGGGGTCAGTGCGCGATCACCGGGATCTGCACCTCGTCCTGCGCGTCCTCCGTGGAGCCGGAGGCCTTCGGGGCGGCACTGCCCGGGACACCCGTGTTGATGAGGGTGAGGGCGATCGTCGCCGCCACGGCCAGGATGCCGACGGCCCACCAGATGGCGTGGGTGTAGCCGTTCACCATGGCCTGCGCCTGGAGGAGCTTGGCGTTGGTGGCGCCGGCCGCGTGCGCGGCGACGTAGGCGGTGGTCGCCGACGCGGCGATCGTGTTCAGCAGGGCCGTACCGATGGCGCCACCGACCTGCTGCGAGGTGTTGACCATCGCGGAGGCGACACCGGCGTCACGCGGCTCGACACCGTGCGTGGCCAGGGACATGGCGGGCATGAACGCCGTACCCATGCCGAGGCCGAGCAGCAGCTGCGCCGGCAGGATCAGGAACGGGTACGAGGAGTCGATCTCCAGCTGCGTCAGGAGCAGCATGCCGAGCGCCGCGACCAGGAAGCCGGGGCCCATGAGCAGCCGCGGGGGGACCCGCGTCATGAGCCGGGCGCCGATCTGCGTGGAGCCCGTGATCATGCCGACGATCATCGGCAGGAACGCGAAGCCGGTGGTCACCGGCGAGTAGCCGCGGACGACCTGGAGGTAGTACGTCAGGAAGAGGAACAGGCCGAACATCGAGATGACGGCGAGACCGAGCGACATGTAGACGCCGCCGCGGTTGCGGTCGAGCAGGACGCGCAGCGGCAGCAGCGGCGAGCGGACCTTGGACTCGGTGAAGACGAACCCGAGCAGCAGCACGGCGGAGGCCACGAACAGGCCGACCGTCACGGCGTCGGACCAGCCGTTGGACTCGGCGCGCGTGAAGCCGTACACCAGGGAGACCAGGCCGAGGGTCGACAGGACGACGCCCGGGATGTCGAGCGACGAGCGGTTACGGGAACCGGCCGGCTCACGGATGACGAAGTAGGCACCCGCGGCCGCGATGATCGCGAACGGGATGTTCACGAAGAACGTCCAGCGCCAGTCCAGGTACTCGGTGAGGAAGCCGCCGAGGATCAGGCCGACGGCGCCACCGCCACCGGCGATCGCACCGTAGATGCCGAACGCCTTGGCGCGCTCCTTGGCGTCGGTGAACATCACCGCGAGCAGGGAGAGCGCGGCGGGCGCGAGCAGCGCGCCGAACACGCCCTGGAGGGCGCGGGCGCCGAGCATCATGGCCTCGCCCTGGGCCGCGCCGCCGAGCGCGGACGCGAAGGCGAAGCCGAGCAGGCCGGTGACGAAGGTCCGCTTACGGCCCCACATGTCGGCGATGCGGCCGCCGAACAGGAGCAGTCCGCCGAAGGCGAGCGCGTAGGCCGTGATGACCCACTGCTTGTTTCCGTCGGAGATGCCGAGGTCCTGCTGGGCCCACGGCAGCGCGATGTTCACGATGGTCGCGTCGAGCACGACCATCAGCTGGGCGAGCGCGATGAAGACGAGCGCCTTCCAGCGCATGGGGTCTGCCTGGGGCAGATCTATTTTTGGCAAGGGGGTAGCCACTACGGCACTCCAAGTCTCAAATAAGCGTGAAATATCGGGCGTTACAGAAGCTGCTGAGGATGCTGGTGGGCTCCGCCGACGAGCCGGCGACGGCGGGGCGCGGGGTGGATCAGGCCTGCCGGAGGTCCTCCAGAGTCGCGGGCGCACCCGGAAGCTCCGAGCGGGCCGGTGCCATCAGGCCGTCGAGGAACAGCTGCAGATGACGGTGGACGAAGCGGTCGATGTCCAGGCAGGCGATGCCGGGCAGCGGACGGGTGAGCTGGGAGAGGGCGACCATCAGATCTCCGACGGCGATGTCGGTGCGCAGCCGGCCGGCCGCGCGGGCCCGCTCCATGAGGCCCTCGGTGCCGGCCTCGAGCCGGTCGCGGGCGGCCAGCAGATCGGGGTGGTCCTTGTCGAAGCCGGCCGTGAGCATCGGGCACAGGGCGCCGATCCGCTCGTCGGCGGCCGCGTGCACGAACGTCCGCAGGGCGCCGAAGGAGGCGTCCGGGTCGGCGTCCGCGACGGCGAGCGCCCGTTCGGCGTGTTCGGTGACGCTGTCCATGACGGACAGGACGACGTGCCGGAGCAGGTCGGCGCGGTCCGCGAAGTGCCGGTAGACCGTGGCGTTGCCGACTCCCGCGCGGCGGGCGATCTCGTCGATCGGCACCTCGGCCCCGAACTCGACGACCATCTCGCGAGCGGCGGCGACGATCCGCTCCCTGTTGCGCAGGGCGTCGGCACGCGGCTTGGGCACGCGCTTCCCCGTCGCGGGTGCGGTGGTGGTGGCTGCGGCGCTCACGATTCTGGCTCCTTCCGGCGGACGTTGCGGTCATTCTCCGTTGCCCGCTCGTTCCGGGGAGTGAGTCCCCGTTTCGTGCGGACGTAGGGCTAAACGGGGAAGGCCTCCCCGGTTATTTCCCGGCATTCGTGTGACCTGAGTCACGTCTTCGAGAAACCCACGATCGGCGCACCCAGCGAGCGGCCCGGCACACCCCGTCACAGGGTGATCGAAGGACGCAGCCCGTTCCCGGAGCTGCCGGGGACCGAGGGCGAGGCGATCTCATTGCGGCACCGCATACGCAGGGCCCGGCGCAGCGCGGGGCTCGCGGGGCTCACCGCCGTGGCCCTCGCCGTCACCACCTCTGCGAGTACGGGCCGCTTCATGGAACAGTCACCGTCCCCGTCCGGTTCGGGCTCCACGTCCCGGTCCCGGCCGGCCGCGCTGAACCCCTGCATGATCGAGGGGGCGATGGGTGTACAGATGTCGGAAGGCGTGCCCACACAGTCGGGTTACGCCCGCTCCACGGGCACCGTCCACGCCCTGAACCTCATGGTCGACTTCCCCGACGCCCACGGTGAGGGCACCGCGCTCGACCGCCTCGGCGAGTTCTTCCCGCAGACCCGGGACTGGTTCCGCACCGCGTCGTACGGGAAGCTCGACTACCGCCCGGAGGCGCCGATCCGGCACTGGCTGCGCATGCCGAAGACGTTCGCCGCGTACGGGATAGAACGGGGCGCGCCCTTCGACCCCGGCTACCGCGACCTCATCGACGACATAGTGGCCAAGGCCGACCCGGACGTGGACTTCCGCGACTACGACCTGATCAACATCCTGGTCACCCCGAACGCCGGCCCCTCGGCCCTGGACACGGTGCTGTCCGTGACGTTCGCCGGCAACCACGACGCGCCGGTCGCCGACGGCGTCCCGATCGCCAACGCGTCGTTCGTCTACAGCCGCCAGGACGACGGCTCGGGCTCGTACTCCGAGACCGGATACCGCGTACTCCCCCACGAGAACGGCCACACGTTCGGCCTGCCCGACCTCTACACCCAGGACGGCGGCGGCGCCGTCGGGCACTGGGACATCATGAGCGAGGACTGGGGGGCCGACAACGACCTCCTCGGCTGGCACAAGTGGAAGCTCGGCTGGCTCGGGGACGACCAGATCAGCTGCGCGTCGGCGCACGGCACGAGCGAGCACGTCCTCACCCCGCTCGGCCGCCGGGGCGGCCTGAAGCTCACCTTCGTACCGCTCACCGCCAAGACCGGGTACGCGATCGAGGTCCGCACGCGCGCGGGCAACGACGAGGCGGTGTGCCGGCCCGGCGTCCTCATCTACCGGGTCGACGCCGGAGTCGACACCGGCCACGGCCCGGTCACCGTCGAGGACGCCACCCAGGACAGCGGCGGCTGCACCCGCAGTCCGAACGTCCACGCGGAACTCTCCGACGCCGCTTTCACCCCCGGCGAGACCTTCAAGGACCCCAGGACAGGGGTGAAGATCAAGGTCGTGGCGGCGGACCTGAAGGGGGACTACCGGGTGCTGGTCACGCGGAAGTGACGCAGCCTGGGCCAGGGGGACCACGGGGTACCGGTCACGCACACACGACCTGACCCAAACCAGGGAGACCACAGAAGGCTGGTCACCCGCACACGACCTGCCTCAAACAAGGGGACCACCGGGTGCCGGTCACGCGGAAGCGACGCAGCCCGGGCCAGGGGGACCACCGGGCGCCGGTCACGCGGAAGCGACGCAGCCCGGGCCAGGGGGACCACGGGGTGCCGGTCACGCACACACGGCCTGACCCACACCAGGGAGACCACAGAAAGCTGGTCACCCGCACACGACCTGCCTCAAACCAGGGGATCACCGGGTGCAGGTCACGCGGAGGCGACCTGGCCTAGGCGGAGGCAGTGGGCGCACCCGGCGCCGGGCGGACGGCCTCGCCCACCGGCCCGCGCAGCTCCCGCTTCAGGAGCTTGCCCGTGGCGTTGCGCGGGAGCGGGGCGTCCCGCAGGAGCACGTGCGCCGGGACCTTGAACGCCGCGAGCGACTTGGCGACGTGCGCCCTGACCGCGTCGGCGTCCAGCTCCGACCCGGGCCGTACCTGCACGACCGCGGCGACCTCCTCGCCGAGCACGGGGTGCGGCACGCCGAGCACCGCCGCGTCGAGGACGTCCGGATGGTCGTGCAGGACGGCCTCCACCTCCACGCAGTACACGTTCTCGCCACCCCGGATCACCATGTCCTTGATCCGGTCGACCACGCTGACCCGCCCGTCCCGCAGCGTCGCCAGATCCCCGGTCCTGAACCAGCCGCCCGGCGCGAAGGCCGCGGCTGTCGCCGCCTCGTCGCGCCAGTAACCGCGTATCACCGACTGCCCGCGCAGCCACAGCTCCCCCACCTCGCCGTCGGCGACAGCCTCGCCGCCGGGCCCGGCGACCCGCACCTCCACGGCCGGCGCGGGCCTGCCCACGCTCTCCGGGTGGGCCCGGTACTCCGCACCGAAGTTGGCGGTGACCCCGCCGAGCGTCTCCGTCAGGCCATATCCGTTACGGGGCTCCACCCGCTCCCCGAACCGGGCGGTGAGGCGGGCCACCAGGTCGGGCGGCGCGGCGGCGCCGCCGGTGTTGAACATGGTGAGCGTCGGCATCTCGTCGCCCGCGGCCTCGGCGGCCTCCAGCAGTTGCAGCGCGGTCGCGGGCACACCGCCGTAGTTGGTGATCCCGTGCTCCCGGATCGCCTGGAGCGCCTTGGCCGCGTCCCACTTGCGCAGCAGGACGAGCGTGCCGCCCGCCGCCATCGCCGCGTAGAACCCGGTGAACGCGGCGACATGGAAGAAAGGGAAGGTGAGCAGGGCGACGGGCGTGGGCCCCTGCCCGGGAATCTGCCCACGCCGCAGAGCCGAAAGGGCCGCGAAATAACGGGGGTTGGCGATGGCGCCGACATGTGCGCGGTGCGTGGCGACAGCTCCCTTGGGCCGCCCGGTGGTCCCGGAGGTGTAGATGATGGTGGCGTCGTCGTCGGGCCGGACGTCGACGTCGGGCGGCCCGAGCGCGGGATCGGCGACGGGCAGGTCCTCGTACCGCTCGGCCCGGGCGCCGGGGAGGTCGCCGTCGTGATGGAAGACGAGGGTCCAAGGCCGCGCCTCCCCCTCCCTCCCGGCCAGCCACGGCTGGACGCGCTCCAGCCGCTCGCCGTCGACGAGCAGCACGCCCGGCTCGCAGTCGTCGAGGGCGTACGTGAACTCGCCGGCGGTCCACCAGGCATTCAGCGGAACGGCTACCAGGCCCGCCAACTGGGCGGCCCAGAAGGCGATCTGCCACTCGGGGTGGTTGCGCATGGCGACCACGGCACGGTCGCCGGGCCGCAGCCCGTACACGTCCACGAAGCGGCGGGCGAGCGCGGACGCCTCGGCGAAGAACTCCCCGTAGGTGAGCCGCCCGCTCGCGGCGATCAGGAAGGGCGTGTCCCCGTAGGCCCAGGTCGTCTCGACGAACTCACGCAGGGTCCGCGGCCCGTCGGCGTACTCGGGCCCACCGCTCTCGCCGCGCACGACGGCGAAGGGTGCGCCGGGTGCGGTGAGCAGGTCGACAGCGGGGTCGGCGGGTTGCGGCTCCATGGACAAGGCCCCTTCCAACTGGCCGGACACGATCTTCAGGCGTTCACGATCCACAGGCGTTAGGCGTTAGGCGTTAGGCGTTAGGCGTTAGGCGTTAGGCGTTAGGCGTTACGGACGCTACGTCGCCGGTGGCGCGTGTCACAGGGGGATCCCCAAGATCTCCGCGAGACCTCCGGCGCCGACCACCTCGACCCGCCCCGGATCCGGCCTCGGCCCGGACCGCGAAACACGAGCGAGCCCCGACGATCGCATCCGCTACCCTGTCAGTGGTCGCACGCCTTCGTAGCTCAGGGGATAGAGCACCGCTCTCCTAAAGCGGGTGTCGCAGGTTCGAATCCTGCCGGGGGCACCGACAGAAGGGCCAGTTCGGAGGCTTGATCCTCTCGAACTGGCCCTTCGTCATGATCGCGGCCGTGCCACACACGTGCCACAACGTGCGCTACGAGTCCGTGTCACCTCGTGCCTTACGGATCATCGATCCGAGCCGGTCGGCGATCTCCCGATCACGTCCGCTGACCATGTGCTGATAGATCAGCGCGGCGCGCGAGGTGCTGTGGCCCATCCTCGTCATGAGCTCCCGCAGGCTCGCCCCGGAGGCGGCGAGATTGTTCCCTGTGTGCCGAAGGTCATGGAAGTGGACGTCTGCGGTGATCTTGGCTTTCTTCCGAGCCTTGATCCAGTCGTCACGGAAGTTGCTCCGCCGCAGCTGACCGCCTTGAGGGCCGAGGAAGACATGACCATCACGGCCAGGCCCAGCGAAGTGGACGAGGTGTCGTTCCACGTCCACTCGCAGTTCGCTCGGGTAGGCGACCGGGCGGACGCCAGCGGCGGACTTGGGCGCCTTGTCGAACAGGGCCCCGGTCTGCATCTCCGCCTGCGAGCGACGGACCATGAGCGCACCGTTTGCCGTGTCGATATCCCGGGTCCGCAAGGCGGCCAGCTCGCCGAAGCGCAGCCCCGTGAACGCGGCGAGCAGGACGAGCAGGCGGTAACGCGGGGCCATCGCGTCCGCGAGGGCATACACCTCGGACACGCTGAGAATGGGCCGCTCGGGGACGTCGTAGCGGTCGGCTCCCTTGATGCGGCACGGGTTCCGCCGGATCAGCTCGTCATCCACCGCCGTATTAAGGATCGCGCGCATGATCTGGTACGCCTTCACCACGGTGGGCTCCCCCACGATGGCGAGCCGACCGGTGCGCCAGGCCCGAATCTGAGCCGTCGTGATCGAGGAGACCGGACGAGCCCCGAAGGTGGGGAGGATGTGGAGCCGGACCACCGACTCGTGACGCTCTCGGGTGCGGTCGGCGAGTGTGCGGTCCTTGAGCCAAGCCGCGGCATAGGGCCCGAAGAGCACCTTGCCCGCATCCGGGTCGGACCACTGTCCGCGCGTGATGTCCGCCTCGATGTGCGTCAGCGCTACCTCGGCGTCCCTCTTGGTCGCGTAGGTCTCGTCTGCACTGCGGAGCTGTCCCGTGCCAGGGTCGCGGAAGCGGGCCTGCCAGCGGCCGGACTTGAGCTGACGGACAGCGCCGAAGCGGCGGCGCTTGCCCTGGTTGTTCGCCATCAGGCAACCCTCCTCAGTGCCGCAGGACGCACAGCGATCGGCTGAACGGTGCGCTCAGCGACGAACTCGGATACGGCCGTCTCGGGTATGCGAACGTGCCGCCCGACCTTCACGAAGGTGATCCGACGCTCCTCGATCAGGCGTCGAGGGAAGCGGACACCCGTGCCCAGCAGTTCGGCGACCTGTTGCACGGTGAGCAAGCGGTCCATGGTCACCACTTCCCTTCATGAGCAGACTCGGCACGTGCTTCGCGAGCGGTCTCGCGGTTGAGTTGAAGGCCGCGGGCGATGGTGGCGGCGAGGGCTGATTCGCCGGGGGTGTGGCCATGGCCGGCGTATTGCCAGTCGGCCAGGACGAGGACGGTGTCCGGTTCGAAGTCGGGCGTGCCGAGCGCTTCGCGTTCTTGGGCGGCGCGGAAGTCGGCGCGGGCCTGGCGGAGTTCGCCGAGGGTGGTCGAGTAGCGGCGGGACTTGGAGGAAAAGTGGCCCCGGAAGCCGAGCATGTGAGCCCAGGCCCACAGGCGGCGGTCCGGGTAGAGCGGGTCGAGGTACTTGCAGGCTTCGATCAGGCGGCGGGTGTGGTCGGGGACCTGGTGGCGGTCGAGCTCGGAGAGTTCGCCGATGCGGCGGTCCAGGGTGCCGGTGTTCTCGGCGGC
Organism: Streptomyces longhuiensis; assembly: GCF_020616555.1. Lineage (NCBI taxonomy): Bacteria > Bacillati > Actinomycetota > Actinomycetes > Kitasatosporales > Streptomycetaceae > Streptomyces > Streptomyces longhuiensis. The sequence continues at coordinate 4,441,476 of NZ_CP085173.1, forward strand.
TTTGGTGGCGTACTTCGCGACGTAGGAGGCGACCGCCTGCTCGGTGATGTCGGAGCCGTCACCGAAGGCTTTGACGGGGCGTACGTCGAGCTGCTTGCCCCAGCGGAAGGTGCGGGCCGGTTGGTCGGCGGCGGCCGGGACGGACACCGATGTGTAGCTGTGCGAGGCAGCTGCGTGGATCGCGTCGGTGAGGAGCGTGACCGTGGCCCAGGACGGCGGCGTCGTCTCGGGTCCTTCCGGGCCGTCGATGCGGATCACCGCGTGGAAGTGCAGGGCGCCGCGTTTTTGGAACTCGGCGACCTTGCCGTACGAGAGCCGGGCCGACTCCTTCAGCTCTCGTTGGGAAAGGCCGGCGCGGGCGGCGATCTCGCGGCGTAGGCGGGTCGTGAAGCGCATCCACAGGTCGCCCGCGTGGTTGTTGAAGAGGACGGCGGCGGCGTAGTCGTACGTCGTCGGATCGAGAGCCGTGCCCAGCGCCGAGACGTCTGCGACGTGGCGAGTGCCGCAGCGGCAGACGCCTCGGTCGGGGCGGTTGTGGACCGGGCCGAAGGACGGGGCGGTGAGAGTGGCGAAGACGCGGGGGTGGTCGCGGACCGTGGAGGGGATGTCGCGGTTGTCGTCTCCGGCGAGGCCTGCGCGGATGAGGTGGTAGGTGTCGCCCGCGTAGGTCCAGGCGCAGGAGGGGCAGCGGGAGGCGCGGCGGTTGCCGCAGGCGAGGCGGAGGCGGCCGCCGGGTTCGGTTTCGGTGGAGTAGTGGTGCAGGGTCTCGCCGGTGGTCTTGTCCTTGGTGAGGGTCCAGCCGGTGAGGTGGATGGGGTCGGAGCAGCCGCCGGTGCGGCGGATCTGGTCCTGCCAGCGGTCGAAGTCGGAGGCCGAGGCCACCCTCAGCAGGTCGCCGAGGGTGGTCGGGTCGAGCAGCGTGTCAGGCACGGGCGCCCTCCTGTGCGGTGCGGTTACGGCGGACAAGGCCGGTGCCGTCGCAGGCCGTGCAGTGGGCGGTGATGGTGCGCAGGTGGCCGTGCCGGTCGCGGCCGCCGAGGGTGACGGCGGCGGAGGCGAAGCCGTCGCAGGATGCGCAGATCCGGGACGGAGGGCGGGTGCGGTGAGTCATGCTGGCGGTTCCTTCCGGTTCTTGGATCGGTGGGGGCACGGCGCCCGGGCGGTGGATGCTTGGCGGTATCAGGCCGCCCGGGGGCCGGTCAGCGGCGTTTGGTGCCGCTGTTCATGAGCGAGCGGATGACGAGCGCGGTGATGGCGGTCGATCCGGCGGTGATGGCGACCGCGAGGAGCATCGAGACCAGGACTGCGCCCAGGACGAGGACGACGGTCGTGCCGCCGACGACGAGGGTGATCAGGCCGCCGGACGTGAGCTGAATCGTGGGGCGGTTCGAGGCCGGCGCGACGGTCGGCGTGGGCGTCGGGGCGGCCGGGGTGATGGTGGTCGGTTCGATGACGGCGGGCGGGGTGACTTGGCCGCTCGGGGCGGGCATGGTCGGGACCTTGGGGCGCAGCAGCATCGGAGCGTTCTCCCTTCGGTGAGCGGTTACTTGACGGCGGTGTCGATGGCCGGGGCTAGGAGGCTGTCGGCGAGGAGGTAGCCGCCGAGAAGCAGCAGGGCGACGAGCCACCAGGGCGGGCGGATGAGCTTGATGCCGACCACGCCCACGCAGGCGACGAAGAACCAGAGCGGTACGTCCATGGCGATCTCCTCAGCGGACCTTGCAGCGGTGGGTGCGGGCGGCGAGCTGGGCGGCGGACTGGCTGGAGTAGTCCGAGGACCAGCCGCAGCGGTCGGCGGTGCACACGGCGGCGTGCTTGGTGTGGCCGTGGCGGTCGCGGTGGGTGCCGATCTGAACCGGGCCGATCTGCATCACCGAGTGGAAGTGGTCGTGAGCGGGCACGGTGGTTCTCCCTTCAGATCAGGTGAGTTGGGCGGCGATGGCGTCGGCCAGCTGGGGCGGGACACCGAGGCGGGAACGCAGGGTGTCGGTGTCGATTGCGCTACCGGTACGGATCTGGTGGTCGTCGGCGACCTTGCGGGCGTGGGCGACGAGGGCGGCCGGGACGGCGGGGGCGGGATCCGCGGGATCGACGGCGGCCGGTAGGGCCGGGGCTTCCTCGCGGGCCCGGGTCTCGACGGCCTCCGGGGTGGGAGGTGTCGGCTCCTGGATCTCGGGTTCGGGGTGCGGGGCGGCCGTGGGTGCCGGCGGAACTGGCGCGGTCGGTGTCGAAGCGGTGGTGTGGGCGAGGAGCGTGCCGCCGAGGAAGGCGATCGCGGGCCATCCAGCGACTCCGATCCGGAGCCAGGCGGGCGGGTGCTGGATGTCGAGCAGTCCGGCTGTGGCGACGTTGGCGCCGAGCGAGGCGAACAGCGCGACGGCGAACCAGCACCAGGCGAGCCGGGAGCGGCGGTCGGCACGGAGTCGGCGCCAGGCGGCGACCAGGAGCAGGTCGACGCTGACCGGGTAGGCCCATGCCTTCCAGCCGTCTTGTCCGGCAGCGGCGGCCAGGTCGTGGAGGTGGGCGAAGGAGAGGGCTCCGGCAATGACGGCCTGGACGAGGACGGCGTCCGGGCGGAGCACGGTGCGGGCCGCCATGGGTCAGTCCTCCGTGGGGTCGTCGGCGTCGCGGTACGGCATGGGCGGCAGGACCCCGATCGGGAGGGACAGGGCGAGCGCGGGGGCGAGGACCTGGACGAACGCGGCGTCGGTCTCGTAGCGCCGCTCGTAGAGGTCCAGCGCGCCGAGGAGGGCGGCGGTGCGGGCGAAGTCCTCGTTGGCGTCCATGGGTTGGCCTCCTGATTTCGGCATGGGCGGGGTAGGGAGCTGGCGCGGGGCGGTCGCACCGACCGTGGAGCGGAGGGGGTCAGGCCGTGACCGGGGCGGCCTTGGTGAGTGGCACGGTGGCCGGGGAGGACGCGGCGACGGCAGGCCGGAAGGCGGCGAGCGCGGGAAGGTCCGGGGCGCGGTCGGCGTGGGCGTTGCAGAGGTTCACGGCGTCACGCAGCGAGGTGTGCGGGGCGCGGATGCGGGCCCAGCCGCCGGTCGAGTCACCGGCGACGGCGATGCCGGGGGTGTCGGGTGAGATCTGAATGGCGGAGATCACGGCGTCCGGCGAGATGTCGCCGAAGGCCATGTTGGCGCTGGTCTCATCGTTGACGCGGTGGGCGGTACGACCGGTGAGCTGGGCGCGGAGCATCGTGATGCCCTTGCCGAGTTCGGAGCCGAAGCGCTGACCGCAGATCTCCAGGTAGATGCCGGCCGCGCGGCCGAGCTGGGCGAGACGGACCAGGGCAGTGATGATGCGGTCGCGGCGCTTCTCCTCGTCCTTGCTGGCGAAGAGGGCGAGTTCGGCAACCTCGTCGACCAAGACGACGACCGGGGTCGGGCGCAGGTCGGCGGGCAGGTCCCAGATGTCGGCAGCGATCTCCGCGTCCGGGACGGCGACGCTGACGCGCTGTTCAGCGCGTATGAGCTGGTAGACGTCGGCCATGTGGGACACGAGAGCTTCGAGGAGATCGAGCGCGGTGTCCGGGTTGTCGGCCAGCGCCGAGAAACGGCGGGCGAGCGGGAAGAGCTCGACTCCCTGTTTACAGTCGATGCCGACCAGAGCGACGTCGAGCGGGGCGAGGCCGCAGACGAGGTTGCGCTGGTAGACGGACTTGCCGGACTCGGTGGCGCCGAGGGTCAGGCCGTGCGGAACGGCGCGGTAGTCGCGGTAGTGGATCGCTCCGTCCTCGCGCAGGGCGACCGGGACGCGGAGCGGTGACGTGCTTCCGGAGGTCTTGGGGGCGGGCATCTGGACCCGTTGGAGAACGTCGTAGCCGGTCATGCGCAACTCGACGACACCGGAGCGCAGTTCACGGGAGCTGACGCCGTACATCCCGAACGAGTGGCGCAGTCGGTCGGTGGCGGCGGAGAAGTCGAAGGCGTCCTGGCCGGGGCGGAGCCTGAGTCGTAAGACGAGGCCGGTCCGGGTCGGGCGCAGGCGCAGAATGCGCGGCGAACGCGACTCCGGAACGGTCCGGTTGGCTATCCGGGCGAGTGCGAGGCGCCAGCGCGAGGGCGGGACCGTGAGTCCGCAGGCCTCCATCACCGAGGTGTAGCGGACCAGGAGCCGCACTGAGGCGAGTACGGCGCCGAAGCAGAGCCAGTACCAGGCGGGGCGCCGCCACCGCAGAAGACCTGCGGCGACGGCCACCACCACGAGCACGATGACGATGAACTCGCCCATGATCAGGCCGCCTTGGCCTTGGCCGCGCCAGCAACGAGCGAGGTGACGGCGACGGCGCGAAAGGCGATGCCGTGCCGCTTCTGACCGTTGAACTCGTTCTCCCACGGCCGGGCGATCAGCCCGGTGAGCGCGACCGGGGTGCCCATGGCCAGCTCGTCGGAGACGCCGGTCTCGGGAACGGTGACGGACAGGATCTCCACCTCGTCGTTGGCCGCGAACATCACGTCCACGGTCATCAACTTGCCGCCGGTCTCGGCGTCCAGGGCGATCTCACCGGTCCGGCGGTCCTTGATCTTGGTCTGCGGGGTCTTGGCGACCATGACGGTGGCGGTGGAGGTGTCGACGGGGATCTGACGCACAGCGGATCACTCCTATATAGAGGCTGGACTCCGTCACTCATGTACATGAGTGACATGAAGAAGAGTGCATCACTCCTATACATGAGTCAACCCGCCGCGACAGATAAGTCACGGCGGGCTGTGAGGAGTTGAGCGCGCGTCAGTCGGCTGCGGGGATCCGGTACTCGAAAACGAACTGGTCAGCGGCCATGAGGGTGTCGCACACCTCGACCACGCGACCTTCGGTCGTACGGGCCTCACGGATCAGGTGAACCACTGGCGCACCGGGGCTAAGCGCCAGTTCGGATGCCTCCGCCTTGGAGGCCGGCCGCGCTTGCAGTGTCTCGACGAACTCGGCGAACTCGTGCCCGTGGTCTTCGAGTCGGGCGTAGATGCCGCCACCGCCGGGGTTCTCGGCGAACAGCTCGGGGATGTCCTTCACGACGTCCCACGGAAGGTAGGAGGAAGCCGTTTCGACCGGAGTGCCGTTGCGGAAGTAGAGGCGCCGACGCGCGAGGACCTGAGTGCCGGCCGAAACACCGAGGCGCTCGGCCGCATCCTCCGGGGCCTCCATGGGCCCGATATAGAGAACGCTGACCTTTGCTGTTGCGCCGGACTGCGCGGACTCGGCGAGGTAGGCAGCCTTGCCGCCCTGGCGGTGCGATCGGCGGAAGCGATCCGAGGAGCGATGCCGCACCGGCGGTCGGTCCTTCACGATCGAGCCCTTGCCGTGTCGGGTCTCCACGAGCCCGCTGGCCCGCACCTCGACCATGGCCTTACGGATCGTGCCGCCCGATACCCCATAGCGATCGACCAGCTCCGACTCACTCGGCACCATCTCTCCGGGCTTGAGGACACCGCCCCTGATCTGCTGAACGATGTCGTCAGCGATCTGCACGTACCGAGGTACGGCCCTCCCCTCTCCTGCTGCAGTTCCCATAGTCCTTCTCTTCCTCCTATGCTCCTGTACATGAGTAACAGCGCCCAGGAAGGCCAGTCAACGCCACTGCACTCCGTGTCCGTAGCCGGAGTGGTGGTCCGCGATGACGGCCGACTGTTGGCGATCCGCCGCGCGGACAACGGTCACTGGGAACTTCCCGGTGGTGTGCTCGAACTCGAAGAGACGCCGGAGGCAGGCGTACGCCGTGAGGTCTGGGAAGAGACCGGCATCCACGTCGAGGTAGACGAGCTAACCGGGGTCTACAAGAACACGACCCGAGGCGTCGTGGCCCTGGTGTTCCGCTGCAAGCCCGCGGGCGGTGTCGAGCGAACGTCGAGTGAGTCGACGGCCGTTGAGTGGCTGACGCCCGACGAGGTCACGCAGTACATGGGCGAGGTCTACTCGATCCGGCTCTTGGATGCCCTCGATGGTGCAGGCCCCCATGTGCGGAGCCACGACGGCCGACAGCTCCTCCCCCAGTAGGGCAACAGACATGCCGGCACGTGATGAGCCGCGCCGCGTTCCGAGGCATGCGAACGAGATCCGCGACGTCTACGACCTTCTCGACGAGATCCGCCTGCGCCCAGGGATGTGGGTGCGTGGCAGCTCGCTGCTGCACCTTGATTCGATGCTGATGGGCTACCGCATCGCGCTAAACCCGCACGGTATTGACGCAGACTGGCCCTTCTGGAGTCCGGGAAGCCAAGGCCTCTTCTCCAATTGGCTATGGCAACGGCGTGGCCGTCACAGCGCGTTGGGCTGGGCGGCGGAGATTGAGCGCGAGGCGCAGGCGGTCGGCCAGGAGCCCCTGGACCTGTTCTTCAGCCTGTTCGACGAGTACCGAGCCGAGCACGGCCACCCAGCGCGATAGAACTTTCCCTACTTCATCAAGCACCCGGCTGCGCTCCGCTCCGCCGGGCGGGCTTCCCGGCTCCGCTCGGGGCGCCGCTCCTGCCTTCGGCCCGCTCCGCCCCGGCTGCGCCGACACCCGCCCACTGTGGATAGGCCCGGAGGACATGAGACGAGCACCCGACCATCGCGGCCCACGGTCACAGACGATGCCTCCGGCGGGGGATCGGCCGGCACCGGGTGGGAGGGGGCGCCGTTCCCGGCCGCGGGCACATCGTGGCGAGCGTGGTGGGCTCCCATCCCGTCCACCATCGACCCAGGCAGAGCCGAGCAGACGCGGCCCATGGCGTCCAGGTCGTTCGTACAGTGGCGCGCTCCACCTGGACGCCATGCACCACGCCCGCTCCACAGACGTGTGGGTCGACGGCGGACGGGATGGGAGCTGGGGAGAGTGGTGGGTCAGGGTGGGATGTGATCGCTAACTCTCCCCCCAGTCGCCGAGGACACCTCATCAGGGCCTCAACATGTTGTGTTGAGGATCGAAGCAGACCAGGCCCATGGACTGTGCCAGTGACGCCGCGAAGGCGGAGGCTTCTTCGGCCATGCTGTAGACCATCGGGAAGTAGATGAACGGGCCGCGGGCCTCGCCGATCAAGGGCCCGGTTGACCAGGGCGATGTCTCGTCTTCGTCCTCGGTCAAGTCGCACCAGCGGTCGAGCAGTCCGACGACGTACTTGGCCATACGGTCGGTCGGCGGGTGATCAACGTCTGTGTCGATGTAGTGGTCATAGAGGTCCCGGAAGATCCGTGCGGCAGCCTTGTCGTCCGCAGGTCTCTCGCCTTCCCAAACAGCCAAGTCGTAACTCATGCCCGGGAGGCTCTCACGCGGCACTGACACCCAGTTCAGACCGTGTGGATCTGCTGGCCCACACATGGCCCACGGTCGTGCCCCTCGCGTGCCCGAAAGACCGGGGACTCACGGGGAATCACGGCCACCAACGGGCAGCGCGCATGACGAAGGCCCCCGACCGGTGCTGCTGGTCAGGGGCCTTCAACCTGGGCGGTGGGTGTGGGATTTGAACCCACGGTGACTCGCGCCACGACGGTTTTCAAGACCATCCGGTTACCCGTACCAAAAGGGCCTCTGACCTGCACGGCAGGCCAACCCACGCACGTCACAAGCGTCTTGTTGGCCAGAGGATGGCCACGCGCCCCTTCGAGCGCTCTCCCTCCTGCCCCTTAGACGTCATTTCACTTGGTGAGTCTGCGGTGGCATTTGAGGGTCGCGGCGATGGCGGTGAAGGCCAGGAAGTGTTCCGGCTTGCGCTCGAAGCGGCGGTGCAGGCGTCGGCAGCCGGACAGCCAGGACACGGTCCGCTCCACAAGCCAGCGGTGCCGGCCCAGATGCCGGGAGGACTCGACACCCTTGCGGGCGAGACGGTGCCGGATGCCCCGGGAAGCGAGCCACGTCATGAACATCGGCTTCGCCGCCTGAGCGCCCGACCCGGAGACTGTACAAAAACCCCGCCTCCCAGTGTCCGTATCGACTGGTAGCCGCCGGGCCGTCTCCGCAATCTGCGGAAAGCGCTGAATTGACCGGTGTGATAACCGCAGGCGAGCGTCGGCGCGGCCCTGTACGGTCGCGACCATGAAGAAGTGGGTGGTCCCCGAGAACTCGAAGAAGCGCGTCCGACGCGCAAGCCGGACGATCGGGGAGGGGACGGGTACGCCCGAGGAGATCCGGGAGGCGCGGGAGGTCCTGAGCAACTACCGTCTCGCCCACGCCTTTCCTCTGAACGCGGTGACCACGACCGTGCGGAAGCGAGCGCTCGACGTGAACCCGAACGCCGTCGTGGCCGAGCGCCGGAAGCGCCTGCCCACGATCCTCGACAAGCTGAAGCGCCATCCCACGATGAGCGTGACCACCATGCAGGACTTGGGGGGCTGCCGGGTGGTCTTCGACACCGTCGCCGAGGTGGACAAGTTGGTCAGCATCCTGGAGGAATTGCCACGGAGCAAGAATCACGTCACGAAGGTTTACGACTACCTGCGTGATGAACCGGGGCCGCGCGACTCCGGCTACCGGGGTGTTCACCTGGTGTATGAGTACGGAGCCTCGAAGACGGAATACCACGGCCTGAAGATCGAGCTGCAGGTTCGCACGCAGCTCCAGCATGCCTGGGCGACCGCCATCGAGACCATGGACCTGTTCTCGGGCAGCGAGCTCAAGTACGGGAAGGGCGACGAGGAACTGCTCAGGTTCTTCGTCTTGGTCGGCTCCCTCATGGCGTACGAGGAAGGCACCACTCCAGTACCCAGCGCCGAGGGAACGCGAGAGGAATTGGCGGCCGAGTTGGCGCGCCTGGAGGCGAGCGTCGGCGTTCTGGAGCGGCTACAGGGCTACGCGGCGATCGTGGGTGAGCACGCCAAGACGGACCGCCGGAACACCCTGACCCTCGAGCTCTTGCGGAACGAGGGACAGCTCACCGTGACGGTGCACGAGACGCTGGCCGCCGCAGAGGCCCGGATCACCGAGCTGGAGGCATTGGACGACGAAAACCTGGACGCGGTGCTCATCAACATCGCCCGGATCAGCCAGCTGCGCGACGCCTACCCGAACTACTTCGCAGACACCGGCCGTTTCACCGAGTTCGTCGGGGCGTGCCTTTAGAGGTCGTGAAGGACCTGGCCCCTGGGGCCTCGTGCTGCGCGAGCGAGCAGGAGACCTCTCAACGCCCTTCCGACTATGTGTACGCCCGTTCAGAGACGTCCGCGCGGGTCCGAACGCCAGCTCAAAGGCGGTACGGGTACGGCAGCGAACCATGACGGCCATGGGCGCACTGAACAAAGACCAGAACAACGTGCGCCCCCAATGCGCCTGGTCAGCCACATGGTTGAGCATCGCAGCTATCCCTAACCTCTGACCTGCTACGCGGTGGGTGTGGGATTTGAACCCACGGTGACTCGCGCCACGACGGTTTTCAAGATCGCTCCAAGCTTGACTCGCCCATTGAGACTCCACCGACCGCGATGTCCACTGACCCGACCCACCTCACTCGGCATGCGCGTTTTCCAGCCATAGTTCGCTTGGATTTACTGCAAGCTCTGCAAACTCTGCGAACTCCGCGAACTCCGCGAAAGCCCTCTGATCTGCCAACTAGCCTGGCCTGGCTACGAGGCCAAGGCCGAACGCAACCTAAACGTCCAGGTAGGAACGTTCAACCGGTGGCTGATTAGGCATGGCATTGCAATGCTCAGGAAGTGAGCTTGGATGCCTCCGCAGCACCACTAATCGGCTTCTCAATGTCGACTGCCTTGCCTCAGCGAGAGGCCACCATGGCACTGAACATCAGAGAGCCCATCACGCAGCACAAGCTTCCCAACGAGGGCTGCGTGATGGGCAATGAGCCTGCTGGAGGCCCAGAATGAGTTTGACCCGAGCGCCATGGGATCTGTCAAACCTTGCCCCTCAACCGTGGGTCATCACAGTCATCGCGGTCTTGGTCATCGCATGGCGCCCGTTCGCAGAAGCAGTCGACGCGTACGTCGGCGCAGCGTCTGTTGTCGCACTGATCGTCAGTTGCGGTACGGCGGTGAAGTCCCGCAACCTTCGCGACAGCCCATGCTTCCCAGCATCTGCATAGAGCACGACTTGCCTGGTCCCGTGCCACTCTCGTGCCAGAACAGACGGGTACTCACGGGAACTCAGGAGGAACAGCGGCGTAGACCGCTGCTCTTGACCCTTGGCCACGCCTCGCAGGTCACACGGATGATCGCCCAACCTCGCTCCTAAAGCGGGTGTCGCAGGTTCGAATCCTGCCGGGGGCACCAGCCAAAAGGCCACCTACCGATCTTGGTAGGTGGCCTTTGACATCTACGTCTGACATCAACGGGGGCGGTCACTGACGACCGGGACGCTTCCTGAGCAGCCGGTCCATGTGGCTCATGGCCTCGCGCTGGGTGTCCTGGACGACGTGCGTATAGACGTCCATGGTGATGCTGATCTGTGAATGCCCGAGGATCTCCATCACGACGCGGGGCGCGACTCCGGCCGCCGTGAGAAGGGTGGCCGTGCCGTGCCGGGCGTCGTGGAGACGAACGACCCGGATGCCGGCCGACTGGGCGACGCGCGTGAACGAGCGGTACACGTTGCGCGGCTCGACCGGGCGTCCGGTGCGAGTGGTGAAGACGTAGTCCGACCCGGTCGCCCAGGTCAGCCGTGCTCCTCCTCGGCGGCTACCTCCTCGGCGGCTACCTCCTCGCCGACAGCCTGCTCGCGCCCGTCATCGACACCGCCGTCAAGTAGCCCGGCCGAAAGGAGATCCTTTGCGCTCTGAGCCGGGCTGTCTAGTCCCAGTTGATGTGCGACGTTTTGGTCCCAGGTGATGCCTGACGGTGGACTTGGTCAAACGGCCCACATTGCCGTGCCCGTGGCTCTGATCCGCCACTGCAACGTGACCGGCCGCTCCAGGTAGGAGCGCGCTCATCCCTTCCGAGGCGATCAGAACTCTTCGGTGACGCTGCCGTCCGGGTGGATCCGTTGGAAGGTGACCATCCCGGTCTTCCGTTGGGCCTCGTACCACGGCACGAGATGCGCCCACTGCTGCATCTCGCCTTGCGCCACATCCCGCAGCCAATCGGTGAAGCATGCTTCCTCACGCAGAGGAACATCACCGTTGGAGCCTTCGTTGTATGCCCAGACTTCGGGGTCCGGATCTGAGCCGCGCAGGAACCAGAACTGGTAGCCCTGGTGCATAAAGAACACACGGTCCGAAGTCGCCAGTTCGAAGGGTGAGCCGTTCTCCGCAAGAAGCTCCTGCGCCGCCTGCCACAGCCCCATCACATCAGGGTGGTAGACATCGCTGCCACGGAAGAGCCGACCCGCACCGCCGCCCATCACAGACAGAAACGACCGATAGGCCTCGCTCAATGACGCGGGTTGATCGTCTTCGACCTCGCGAATGACTTTGACCGTCAGCGGACGCAGGTCCTCACGCCGGGCGGTCGTGCCATCAGTCACCGTGGCCGCGATCGCTTGGATGCGGGCAAGAGGCGAGAGCTCCACCCAATCAGCGGGCCACTGCGGTGCCTGCCACTCCTCCACCGCAGGTGGCTTCTTTCGGCGCGACAACCAGCCCACTGTCCCCCCCCAAGCTGGATAGCTCCCTCCGTGTGAACGGAGCGGTCCCAGGAGTATCCGCTACATGCCGTGCCGTGCGACACCAGTCTCAGTCTTCTCAAAACTCGCGGCCACAGACACTGTCAACCATCAGCTGGGATCGAGGTGTCAGGCATCTACCGGGACCGGACAGCGCTCTGAGCCGGGCAGCGCGATAGAACTTTCTCTACTTCATCAAGGCCCGCGCACAGCGCGGGCGCGCGCCGCCTCTGCGGCGCGGCCTGCCTCCTGTCTGCGCCCCGGCTGGCCGCGCCCGGCGGCGCGCTGCGTGCATGCGGGCAAGGTCGGGACGTCATCCGCGGGCACAAGATGATGCCTCCGGCGGGGGATCGGCCGGCACCGGGGGTGGAGGGGCCATCGTTCCCGTCCACGGGCTCATTGTGGCGTGCGTTGGGGGCTCCCATCCAGTCCGCCGTCGACCCAGGCAGAGCCGAGCAGACGCGGCCCATGGCGTCCAGGTCGTTCGTACAGTGGCGCGCTCCACCTGGACGCCATGAACCACGCCCGTTCCACGGTGTGTGGGTCGACGGCGGACGGGATGGGAGCTGGGGTGAGTGGTGGGTTGCTGCGAGCTGGGAGGGGGAAGAGCGCGTTCGTGAAGCCTGAACGAGTTGCTGTCGTCGGAGTAGGCGTCCTCGGAGCCAGCGTGGGCTGGAACCTGTCCCGGCGCGGCGTCAAAGTGGTCTTCATCGACGCAGGCCAGCCAGGTGAAGGAGTCACCAACTGGTCCTTCTCGTGGGCCAATGCCAGCAACAAGACGGTGCGCAAGTCCTACTTCGACCTGAACGTCGCGGGTATGGAAGCGCACCGTGAGCTTGCCAGGACCATCGGGCCGGACTCCTGGTGGTACCCCAACGGACACCTGCGCTGGGCAGCCGATCCCACAGCAGAGAGACAGCTCCTGAAAACAGCGGAGCTGCTGGCTAGCTGGAACTACAAGGTCGAAGTGTGCACGGGGGCCGAGGTGCGCCGTCGCCTCGAACCTGCTCTCACGATGCCCGACGACATTCCCGTCGTGTTCTACCCCGACGAAGCCTGGGTGCACGGACGTCATCTCGTCAGCCGCCTGGTGAGCAAGGCCGTCGCATCCGGCGCCGAGCACCGATTCGGCACCACAGTCCGTGACATCAGCACCGGTGCCGACGGGAGCATCCGGTCAGTTGCTCTGTCCGACGGGAGTCGTCTCGATGTCAACATCGTCGTGAACGCGGCGGGCCCCGACGCTGCCGACGTGGCCGAGCTCGTCTCGCGGCAATTGCCGATGCGCCGGGAACCCGGCGTCGTCACGCGGATCGGCTGTGCTCAGGTCCCGGTTCGCCGGGCCATGCACGCTCCTCACATCGAGATCCGTCCTGACGGAAAATCTTCGGTAGTCCTCCACAGCCGCGAGATCGACGCACTCATCGACACCGGCGAAGATCCGTCGGAACTCGCAGGGCTGCTCCACGAATCGGCGCGACAGGTCGTTCCCGATCTCGGCAGCGGTCGCATCGCACAGACATGTGTGGCCAACCGACCGATCCCAGCCGACGGATTCCCCTCGGTGGGAGCAGTGCCGTCTGTGCCGGGCTACTACGAAGCCGTCTCCCATAGCGGCATCACACTCGGGCCGGTAATCGGCCGCCTTCTTGCTTCGGAGATCCTCAGCGGGGAGAGAGACAAGATGCTTGCGGACTTCCACCCCGAACGGTTCACCCCGTGACAGTCCGGGCCATCGCCACCAGTACGCGATGGTGGTCGGCGCCGCGCTGGGCCGTCTCTGGGCCGTGGAAGGACGCTCAGCGATGACCAACGATGACAACCGCCCACGGCTCAAAAGCAGGTCACACCGCTGATCAACTACGCGTCCGCTGGCGAAAGTACCGCTGTCCAAGTTGAGGAACTCCAGAGATCGGCACTGGATGGCCGCCATGACCTCCAACGCACGCCCTCTGCCAGCGACGCGCCCTCTGGACGCCATGAACCACGCCCGCTCCACCGTGTGTGGGTCGACGGCGGTCGGGATGGGAGCTGAGGAGAGGGCTGAGGTGAAGCAGCAGGTGCGGGCGCGCACGCCGCGTTGTCCACGGTGGAACTCGTCCGCATAGTCCTTCATCTCCATCGGCGGTCTTCTGGCCTCCTCCGGATCAAGCAGATCCAGTATCAGCGTGTCCACCGCTCAGGGGGAGGCCCCGGGATTCGCCGACCGTGCGGCGCAGCCGCCCCGACGCATCGAGCAGCCGGCCGACCCGTTTCACCGACCGCATCCCCACCAGACGGTCGACCAGCTGCAGATCCGGCAGTTTCTCCAGCAGGATCCGCTCCAGCCGGTGCACATCCGCGATGGTGGGCAGCCAGAAGGAGGCACACAGGTCCGCATCCCCCACCACGGTGGCCACCAGCCGTATCCCCGGAAGCTGTGCCAGGGCGCGGCCGGTGGCCTCCATGCGGTCGGCTGGCACCCGGACTGTGACGGCGAGAAAGACGGGCCGGCCCGCCGCCTCCGGGGCGAGGTCGCAGCGCAGCGCGAGGCGTCCCGACTCCAACAGGGCGCGCAGTTTGCGGCGTACGGTCGGCTCGCTGGCCCCCGCCCGCTCAGCGAGCACCGTATAGGGCATCCGGCCGTCCTCGGCCAGGAGGTCGGTGATCCGTTCTCCGAGCGGGTCCGCACGGCCGGGCGAGGGGCCGGCCAGGGCGGCCCTGGGTCCGGCCTTGGTGCTGAGCACACGAGCCTGCTCGCGGGTGAGGGCCTGAAGCCGCCACCGGCTTCCCTCGGTGAAGAACCCGGTGACCCAGAGCGTCCGGAACGGCAGCAGCCCGTCGAGGGCCGCAAAGCGGCCGAGCAGGTAATCGACCAGGGCCTCACGGTCGGCGGTCGCGACGAACAGCACCAGATCGCCGCTGCCGGAGACGATTTCGACGGCGATGCACTCAGGATGGGCGGCGAGCTCCGCAGCAAGCGCGGCCATCCGCGCAGGCAGACAGCGGGCGACCACCATCGCGACCGCCGGGTCGTCGGGGTTCTTGGGCCCGTACGGCCGGTACCCGGTGACCCAGGCCAGTCCACCCTCGTTGAGCCGCGCCCAGCGCCGGGCCACCGTCGCAGGGCTCACTCCCAGCACCTCGCCGACCAGGCTCCAGGGTGCGCGCGGATGGATCTGCAGCGCGTGGACCAGTTGCAGATCGGTTTCGGACCAGTCGACGGATTCCATCACTGGAAAGCCTAGCAATGACGGATTGGCGACAGAACCGGGCTGGATTTGCCGGAGAGTCCGACGCTGTTCGCCAATCAGCGACTGGCTGACCGCCCCACTGCCACCTCGGAGCGAGGATCGCGATGACCCAGAGTTCCCCACACCTGTCCGCGCACCCACCGCAGACGCCCCGACCGGCTGTGGTCGTGGTCGGCTTCATGGTGCTTCTCGAACTGGTCAGCGGTATCGACCAGGGCATGTTCCCCGCGCTGCTGCCCACTATCGGCCGGCACTACGGCATCACCCCCGGCGCCGTCACCTGGGTGTCCGCGGTCCCGCTGCTGGGCGCCGCGGTGACCGTGCCCGTGCTCGCCAAGTTTGGCGACATGTACGGCCACCGGCGCATGCTGCGCATCGCGGCGGTCTGCACCCTGGCCGCGAGTCTCGTTCTGGTGCTGGCGCCGAACTACCCGCTGTTCCTGGTCGGCCGTCTGCTGCTGGCCCCGATGGCGGCCTGGCTTCCGCTGGAGATCGCCATCGTCAGCGACCGGCTGAGCGGCGTAGCCGCCCGCCGCGGCATCGGGCTGATGGCCGGCTCGCTATCACTCGGCGTCGCGCTGGGCGGACTGGTCGGCGGCTATCTGCAGGACCTGACCGGCGAGTTGGCCGTCACCCTTGCCTTCCCAACGGTGATGATCGCCCTTTGCTGCCTGGTGACGCAGTTCCTGATCCCGGAGTCCGCGTCCCGCGCCGCGCGCCGCATCGACACCGCGGGCTTTGTCGGCATCGGCATCGGCCTGCTCTTCCTGCAGTTCGGGCTGATGGCCGTCCAGGCCAAGGGCTGGGGCTCGCCCCTGGTCGTCGTCCCGCTCGTGGTGAGCACTGTCGTCCTGGTCCTGTGGGCCCGCTGGGAGCTCCGTGCGCCGGAGCCGGCCATTGACCTCCGGATGCTGGCACACCGCAGGATGTGGCCGGTGCAGCTCGGCGCGGTGCTCTTCGGCATGGCGTTGTTCGGCAACCAATCCTCGCTCACCACCTTTCTCGGCGCCCAGCCGGAGAAGGCGGGATACGGACTGGGCCTGAGCGCGCTGGCCATCGGCTGGGTCACGCTCCCCTCCGCCGCGCTGTGCATGGTCGGCGCTGCGGCCAACAGCCGGGTCGCCTCCCGGATCGGGCTGCGCGGCTCCCTCTCGCTCGGCGGAGTACTGGTGGCGGCGGGCTTCCTCGCCTTGACAGTGGCGCATGCCGATCGCGTCGAGGTGACTGTCTCGACCAGCGTCTTCGGCCTGGGCTTCGGCCTGCTGCTCGCAGCGATGCCCGCGCTGGTGGCCGAGGTCGCGCCTGCCGGTACGACCGGGATCGCCGCAGGCGTGTACAACACTGTCCGGGTGCTGGGCGGCTCCGTCGTCGCCGGGGCCTTCTCCGTCGTGCTCGGCACCATGGTGCTGACCCGCACCAGGATCCCCACCGAGCAGGCGTACCAGGTCATCTGGATCGGCTGCGCGGTGATGGGGCTGTTGATAACCCTCCTCACCGCCTCCACCCGGCGCAGCGCAGGCGACGCCGCCGAGCCCCGGCCCGCGGCGCCGGCTGTCACCCTCGGATGACCCACCGTCAGAACTCCTCCGTACCAGACAACCGCACCATTTCGAAGGAAGCTCCCATGACACTGCGCGACGAGGCCCAGGCACTGCTGCCCGAACTCACCGAACTGCGCCATGGGCTGCACCGCGAGCCGGAGATCGGGCTCCAGCTGCCCCGAACCCGTGAGAAGGTGCTCGCTGCCCTCGATGGGCTGCCGCTGGAGATTCACGAGGGCAAGGGCCTGAGCTCCATCACCGCCGTCCTGCGGGGATCCCGGCCCGGCCCGGCCGTGCTGCTGCGCGGTGACATGGACGCGCTTCCCCTGCAGGAGCTCGCCGATGTGCCCTATGCCTCCGTGGTCGATGGGTCGATGCACGCCTGCGGGCACGACCTGCACACCGCGATGCTCGTCGGTGCTGCGAAGCTGCTCTCGGCCCGGGCGCTGGAGCTCGCCGGATCCGTGGTCTTCATGTTCCAGCCCGGAGAGGAAGGCTGCGACGGCGCGGGCGCGATGCTCGCCGAGGGGCTGCTGGACGTGGCCGGCGTCCCGGTCATCGCCGCCTACGCGACCCATGTCCACACCAACCTCCCCGCCGGATTGGTCGTCTCCCGGCCGGGGACGGCGACCGTGGCGGGCTCCGCCATTCACATCGTGCTGCGGGGGCGCGGCGGCCACGGTTCGATGCCGCATCAGGCGGCCGACCCGGTACCCGCCGCCGCCGAGATCGTCACCGCCCTGCAGAGCATGGTGACCCGCACCACCGACGCCTTCGACCCGGTGGTGCTCAGCGTCGGCGTGCTGCGCGCCGGTACCGCGGTCAACATCATCCCGGACTCCGCAGAGATCGGCATGACCCTGCGCACCTGCTCGGACCATATGCAGGAGGAGGTGCTCGGGCGGATACGCCGACTGTGCGAGCACATCGCGCTGGCGCACGGCCTGACCGCCGAGGTCGAGATGGAGTGGGGCTTCCCCGCCACGGTCAACGACGCGGACGAGGTCGCCTTCGCCGAGTCCGTCACCGCCGAGCTCTTCGGCGCCGACCACTGGCTCACCGCCCCTCAGCCCACCATGGCCTCGGAGGATTTCTCCCGGATACTGGCTGTAGTCCCGGGTGCCTTTCTGTTGCTCGGCGCCTGCCCGCCCGGCACCGCCGACCCGGCCTCCGCCGTGCCGAACCACTCTCCGCACGCCCGCTTCGACGACTCCGCCCTCCCGGTCGGCGCCGCGCTGCTGGCCGGCCTCGCCCAAGCCCGGCTCGACCGGGCAGGCCGCTGATCACTGACCGGGTGACGTCGGCGGCATCCGGCCGGAACATGATCCACAGCGCAGTGCCGGGCGCGGGCGGGGACAGTCGCCGACCGACCCGGGCCGCCAGGAGGGTATTCGTAGATCTGCGACACCCCATGACTGACATCATCGGCTGACATCAACGAAGCCGGACGGTTGCGCACACCAGCGTCCCGGTTAGGCCGTCGTATCAGTCGCCCAGGGCCGCCATGTCGAACCCCGCTAGAACTCCTAAAGCGGGTGTCGCAGGTTCGAATCCTGCCGGGGGCACCGACAGAAGGGCCAGTTCGGAGGCTTGATCCTCTCGAACTGGCCCTTTCGCGTGATCGCGGCCGTGCCACGCCCGCGCCACCACGTCGCGGCGTCTCCTTGCTGTTTGCCAGTCCGGGGTCGTGCGCATTTCCCAGGACACCGCCGGTGTTCCGGGCGCCGCCGAGACCGATGACCTCTTCGGCGCCCAGGTCCGGATCGCCGACTACAACAACGGCAAGGCCGATCTGGCGGTGACCGCCTCCTTCGAGAACGACCGCAGCGGCGGCCTGTGGACCCTCCCGGGTACTTCGTCCGGCCTCACCGGTTCCGGTTCCAAGTCCCTCAGCTCCGCCGACTTCGGCCTCGCGAGCGGATCACGGCTCGGGGAGACGCTGCTCGACTGAGCCAGGCGAACGTCTCCGTTCGGGCACCGACCTGTGGGCTCCACACGGTCCCCCAGCGAACCAGTGGCTCTCCGTTCCCTCCGAGCGGGAGGGCGGGCGATGGCCGGCGGACCTGTCGGACGCTGTGGAGGTGTGGCGGTCGACAGGTCCGGTGGCGCTGGGCCGACCGGCCGAGCCCTTGGAGGCCTGCCCGGTGCCCGAGCTGCTCCGCTGACAACCAGCGCTGACATCAACGCCCCCGCGCGACGGCGTCACACAGCAGCCACGTACGGCATTGACGCACGAGGCTGACCCTGCCCACACCGCTCGAGCAGGCGGTCGCCTCCGCCCCGTCCGGCGTCGGCGGGGTCGTGGCGTCTGCCTGCCACGACTCGCAGGTTTGCTGACCGTCACCCATCCTGGTAATAGGGCGTCCCTGACATGAGCCCGGTCATCCGAAGCGCCGAACCAGGGACACTCCAGAGGAGAAAGCCATGCGTATACGACGACTGCTAGGCCTCGCCCTCGCCACAGCAAGCCTCGCCGGCGCGAGCGCCGTCGGCGCCGCTCAGGCAGCGACGTATCCGGCCATCTCGTCCGAACAGTGCACGGCACAGGGTGGAACGGTCAACCCGGGCGGCCCCTACCGCGGCCCCACGTGCAACTTCCCCGACGGGCACTCGGAAAGCATTACCTGAGCGCGCCGGACCGGATGAGCGGGGCACGGCGGCCCTGACGTCATGGAGCATCGCCCCGCGTACAGATGACCTTTGACGGTCTGGACTACCCGACCGGACGGCGTCGTGCCCTTACAGCATGCTCTCAGTGGCGCAGAGACCCCGAAGGGCACCGGACACGCCAGACTCATCGGCATGGACGAGACAGTGCTGACGGAAGACGGGGTCCGGCTCTGGGCGGTTCGGAGTGGTGCGGGCGCACCCGTGGTGTTCTGTCATGGCGGGCCAGGGTTGTGGGACACCCTTGAGGATGTGGCTGAGCTGCTGTCGGGCCGGGTCACAGTGCACCGCTGGGATCAGCGGGGATGTGGCCGGTCGGAGCGGCGTGGGCCGTACGCGATGGCTCGGTCCGTGGCCGACCTCGACGCCGTCCGCCGGCATTTCGGGCTGGAGCGGATGGCGCTGCTGGGGCACTCGTGGGGCGCCCAACTGGCCTTGCGGTACGCCCTGGAGCATCCCGGCCGCGTGAGCAAGCTGGTCTACGTGTCCGGCACCGGAATCGATCAGGACTCCACCTGGCACGCGGCGTACAAACGGAACCAGCGCGCCAATCTCGGGGCCCACGTGGGGCGTTGGGAGGCGCTGAAGGGCCTGGGAGAGCGTTCCGAGGCGGAGGACCGTGAGTACTCGGTGCTGCAGTGGTCGGCGGACTTCAGCGAACGGGAGCGCGCGATCGAGCACGCCGAGCGCATGGCCACACCCTGGCTCGGCGTGAATTTCGAGTGCAACGCCACCATCAACGCCGAGGGCAAGCGCACTTGGGGAACGACGGCTCTGCGCGCGGCATGCGAGGAGCTCGATGTCCCGACGCTGATCGTGGACGGGGCGGAGGACATTCGGCCGCGCCGGGCCGTGGATTCGCTGGAGCAGGCCCTGCCTCGGGCGTCGCGGAAGGTGTTGCAGGACGCGGGGCATCTTCCGTGGGTCGAGGCACCGGACGGTTTCCGGACGGCGGTGGGCGGCTTCCTCGCCGATCGGCTGTAGCGGTCAGGCCGCCCACGTGGCCGGGTTTCGCCGATCTGCGCGTAGGTCACCGGGGCGCTGCTCGCTGTCGGCCCGTGATACGGGTCATGGCCGAGCGAGCGGTCACCCATCTCAGGGGGGATTGGCAGAAGTCGGCCATCGGCTGTGTCCCGCCAGCACTGTCGCCGCGCCTTGGCCAGGGACGCTCCGAAGCCCGCCCCTGCCCCGGCCCCCATACCCGTCCCCCGTGCCCCGCCCCCGAGCCGCGCCAGTCATCGGGAGCGAGGCGGTTCCCCCTGCCTCACGCGGTCAGGACGTCCTCGTAGCGGGCGTGGGCGACCACCGCGCGCACCGCTTCGTCGACGCTCTCCAGGCCCGAGGAGATCTCGTCCGTGGTGAAGATCCGGCCCGGGCGGACCCGCGCGTAGGCGCTCCAGGTTCCCGTGCGGGAAGAGATGACGTAGCCGACCGGGTAGCCGCCGGGAAGGCCGTCGTCCACGCAGACGTACACCACCTCGGCGGCGTCGCTCCGCTCCACGCTGAGGAAGAGTCCGCGTCCTTTCAGCAGGCGCTCCACAGGGCTGCTCGGTGCTCGCATGTTCCGCTCCTTCCACATGGGCGGCGGCCGTTCCCCGGCCACGGCCGCCGCCGGTCCGGCGCGCCCCGGCCACCGGTGAACTCCCGGGGCTCGATGGGCACTTGCCAACCATCGCGGCACACGCTGCAATGCCGATGAAATTCTGATGATGCGCGCGACGACGCACACAGTGGACGCTCGGTGAGCGTGAGGCGGAGGCGGCGGGTGGGCTACGGCCCTCGTCGGGCGCGGCTGGAGATGGACATCCGCGACCGCCTCAGGAGCGCCTGTGCGGCGGCGGGCCGCCTGTGGGAGGCGGGCCAAGAGTTCCAGGCCGTGCTCGACCTGCCCGGGGACCGTGCGCAGCACTCCCACGGCCCCGGCGGACAGTGACCGGCCGACAAGGCTCTACGCCGCCTGCGCCCCCGCCGGCTCGATGTTCTGGTTGGCGTGGAACAGGTTGTTCGGGTCGTACTTGCGCTTGACCTCCGCCAAGCGGTCGTAGTTGTGGCGGTACGTCGCCTGGACGCGGTCCTCGTGCTCGTCCGCGCCGATGAAATTCACGTAGGCGCCGCCCATCGAGTACGGGTGCAGGTCGTGCCAGTACGCCCTCGCCCACTGCTTGACGGCGTCCGCGTTCGCCGGGTCCGGGTCGATGCCCGCGATGACGCCCGACCAGACCGCTTCCCGGTAGCCCCAGGCCGTCGCGTCCTCGGAGACCCGGGACGCGGCCGCGTTCACCGGGTAGAGGTGCATCGTCGACAGCGCGGTGGGGAGGTTCTCGGCGAACTTGGCGTGCACGTCGATGGCCTCGTCCGTGATGCGGTCGAAGAAGTCACCGCGCCAGTACCACTGCAGGCCCTTGGGGAGCAGCTCGTCGAACATGGTCTGCAGCGCCGGGTACGGCATCGGCGCCGTGAACCGGAAGGCGGGCGGGCCCGCTTCCTCCACCGCCGCGATCGCCTCGTCCGTACGGGCCAGGTCTCCCGTCCAGCACCACACCACCCCGCACATCTTCCTGCCGTGGATCTCCTCGGGGAAGGGCGGACCCGGCGGCACGGTCAGCGCGGCGAAGAAGCCGTTCAGGTCCTCGGGTGCCTGCGGCAGGAACTCCCGGTACCACTGCAGGACTTCGCGTGTCTTCTCGACCGGCCACAGCGTCAGCGCGACACCCACCGTGTGCACCGGATGCAGCTGGAACTGGAACGCGGTGACGATGCCGAAGTTTCCGCCGCCGCCCCTCAACGCCCAGAACAGGTCGGAGTGTTCGGTCTCGCTCGCCGTGACGAAGCTGCCGTCCGCGAGGACCATGTCCACGCTGAGGAGGCTGTCGATCGTCAGGCCGTACTTGCGCGTCAGGTGACCGTGACCGCCCCCGAGGGTCAGGCCGCCGATGCCGGTCGTCGACATGATGCCGGCGGGTATCGCCAGGCCGAACGCGTGCGCCGCGTGGTCGAGGTCACGCAGTTGGCTGCCGCCGCCCACCCAGGCCGTCTTCTGCGCGGGGTCCACGCGCACCCAGCGCATCGGTGACAGGTCGATCGTGACCGCGTCGTCGACGAGGCACATGCCGCCGCCGCTGTGCCCGCCGCCGCGGACGGCGAGTTCCAGTCCGTGGTCGCGGATGAAGTCGACCGCCGTCATGACGTCCGCCGCGTCCGAGCACCGCACCATCGCGGTCGGCTGCCGGTCGATCATCCCGTTGTAGATCTTGCGCGCCTCGTCGTACTCCGGGTCGCCCTGCGCAATGACCGGGCCACGCAGCTCAGTTCGCATCAGGCCGACGACGTCCGTGGCGGTGGGGTCCGTGGCGGCGGGATCCGTGGCAGTGGTGCCAGTGCCGATGTCGGTCTCGTTCATGGCGCTCTCCTCGGCGGGACGCATCGCTGGGCGGACCGCTGTCCCCCCGTCCCGTCCTCCCGCCTCTCGGCGGCCGTCGGTGAGCGGTTCGTGCGCCGACGTGCGGGCACCCCCGTCAGCCACCGACACACCTCGTCGAGCGCCGGCTGACACTTCAAGGATCCGCCCGCCCGGCAGGCCCCGCAATCGCGGAGCACCATGAAGACATGGACGGAGCGGACCAAGCCATGAACGGACCCGGCGGTCTCGGTGGGGTCAGTCGTCCCGGTCGGCTCGCCACCCCCGGCGAAGGCATCACCCCCGATGAACTCGCGCTCGCCGCGCGTAATCACGGCCTCCCGCTCGAAGCCCTCCGCTACGACGTCACCCCGCCCGGCCTGCACTACGTCCTCGTCCACTACGACATCCCGGACGCGAGCGCCGACGACTGGCGGCTCACGGTCGACGGCCTGGTCAGGGCGCCGCTGACCTTCGACCTGGCGGCCCTGCGGTCCCGGCCGGCCGTCACCCGCCGCGTCACGCTGGAGTGCGCGGGCAACGGGCGCGCCCTGCTCACTCCCCGGCCGGTCAGCCAGCCCTGGCTGGTCGAGGCGGTCGGCACCGCGGACTGGACCGGCGTGCCGCTGCGCGTACTCCTCGACGAGGCCGGGGTGGACGACGGCGCCGTCGAGGCCGTCTTCACCGGCGCCGACCACGGGGTCGAGCGCGGCGTCGAGCAGGACTACCGGCGCAGCCTGCCCGTCGAGGTGGCCATGGGCGACGTCCTCGTCGCGTACGCGATGAACGGCGCGCCCCTGCCCCCGCAGCACGGCTATCCGCTGCGGCTCGTCGTCCCCGGCTGGTACGGCATGGCGCAGGTGAAGTGGCTGCGCGGGATCACGCTCGTCGACACCCCCTTCGACGGGTTCCAGCAGGCCGTCGCGTACCGCCTGCGCTGGGCCGCCGACGATCCCGGCGAGCCCGTCACCCGGATCCTGCCGCGCGCCCTGATGATCCCGCCCGGGTTCCCCGACTTCATGTCGCGGGCCCGCGTGGTCCACCCCGGGCCCGTACTCCTCGAAGGCCGGGCCTGGTCCGGGCACGGACCCGTGACCAGGGTCGACGTGACCACGGACGACGGCGCCACCTGGAGCGACGCCACGCTGGACCCGGCGGACAGCGAGCCGACGGACGCAGACCCGACAGACGGAGACCCGTCGCACGGGCACGCGACGGCCTGGCGCCACTGGCACGCCCCGTGGACCGCCGTGCCCGGCACCCACGTCCTCGGCGCCCGCGCCACCGACGCCACCGGCCGCACCCAGCCGCTCACCCAGCCGTGGAACCGCGGCGGCTTCGCCAACAACCTCGTCCAGCGCATCCCCGTCCACTGCCTGTGACGGCCGGTCCGGTCACGCCGGGGCCGCCACCGGGCGACGCCGTCACGGACGACGCCGTCACGGACGAGGCCGTCACGGACGAGGCCGGATCCAGGGAACCTGGCGCTTCATCAGGAACCACTCCGCCGCCGTCTCCGGGCGCTCGCCCGTGTCGTGGTGGGCCAACGGGTCGTGGTGGACGCGGTCGGGCGGTACGCGGTGCAGCATGGCCAGTTGGGTCTCCACCGTGTCGACCATGGCCGGGGGGCCGCTGACGTACACATGCGGCCACTCGGCGGGCGCGTGGCGCAGGCTCTGCGCGGCGGCGTAACGCGTCAGTTCCCGCAGGAGCGTCGCGTCCGCGTCGGGCCGGTCGCGCGCGGGCAGCGCGCCGACCAGGCGCAGCCACGGGTGGGCGCCGCCGAGGAGTTCCAGGACGCCGAGGTCGTACACGTCGTCCTGCGTGCGGGCGCCGATGAGCAGCGTGGCGGTCGCGGAGCCGCGGCGGACGGCGAACTCCTCGATCAGCGCCTTGATCTGCGCCCAGCCCGTCCCCCCGGCGACGAAGAGCAGCTCCCCCTCCGGGGCTTTCGGGAGCGTCGTCGTGCCCAGTGGCGGGCCGAGGCGGACGGTGCCTCCCGGGGCGACCTCGTCGACCAGGGCGCTGCTCAGGAGGCCGCCCTCGACGCGGCGTACGTGGAAGTCGAGGGTGCCGTCGGCGCGCGGGGCGTTCGCGATCGAGTACGGGCGCCAGACCTGCGGCGCCTCGGGGGCCGTCAGCGTCGCGTACTGGCCCGGAACGAAGGGATACGGCCGGTCCGGGCGCACGGTGAGGACGGCGATGTCCTCGGCGCGGCGCGCGTGCCGGAGCACCTCCGCGTTCCACCAGGCCGGTTCCGACTCCGGCACGGACTCCGCCCCGGCGATCATGATCTTGGAGATGAGTTCGTACGCCGCGCGCCAGGCGGCCTCCGTCTTGGGCGTCCAGGCGCTGCCCGAGAAGAACTTCAGGGTCGCTATCAGGCTGCGCCCGACGGCCGGGTAGTGCTCGGTGCGGGCCCCGAACTTGCGGTGGTCGAAGCCGAGCGTGCGCAGGTGGTCGACGAGGGCATCGGTGTCCTCCAGGTTCAGGATCGCCGTGGTCAGCGCGGCGAAGAGGCGGTCGCGCTGCTCTTCCATGCGCTCCGGGAACATGGCCCGTACACCGGGGTTGTGTTTGAACAGATGGGCGTAGAAGTACTTGGTCAGCGCCTCCGCGCGGCGTTCCACGACGGCGAGGCTGGAGCGGATCAGGGCGGGGTTGAGGGCGGCGTACGGTCTCGCGCCGGTACTCGTCGTCACTGGCCGGGGCCTCCATTCCACGATCAGGCCGGAGGCCTACGCTCGGGCGCCATCCGGACGCCGCGCCCCTATCCTGAGGCAGCATGCAGGGGGACGCGGGAGCAACCGGAGAATTCAGGGGCGGCCGATGACGGCGTCCTCCGGTCCGCTGTTCGTGATGCCGTCTCCGGACGGGCCGCGGGACGCCTGGGTCACGCTGCCCGACGAGGGGCCCGATCCGACGGCGCTGCCCGAGGTCAGGCCGCGCGACGACCGGGGCCGGGCCGAGGGCCCCGGTGAAGCCGCCCTGGAACAGGGCGAGTTACTGGCCGGGCAGTATCAGGTCGTACGGCGTCTCGGGCGCGGCGGCATGGGCGACGTGTATCTCGCGCTCGACCGGAAGGTCGACGACCGCGAGGTCGCCGTGAAGACCCTGCGGCCGGAACAACTCGCCCCGCGGCTGGGCTCGTTGGAGGACGAGCGGCAGGCGTTCGCCGACCTCCACCACGAGGGCATCATCCCCGTCTTCAACTACGGCCGCCACGCCCGCGTCGGCCCCTTCCTCGTCCTGCCGTACGTCGACGGGCTCAACCTCGACGAGATCCGTGCGCTGGCCCGGCACGACCCGGACCGGTTCGGCGGCGCCCGCTTCCACGAGTTCGTGCTCGCGTACGGGCTGCGCGTCCTGTCCGCGCTCGACCATCTGCACGCGCGGCCCGGGCCCCGCAAGGTGTACGGCGATCTGAAGCCGCAGAACGTGATGCACGACGGCGCCACCACCAAGGTCATCGACGTGGGGTCCATCCGCGAGGAGGGCGCCCCCGGCCTGACCACCGACGGGTACCGCGCGCCGAACGTGCCCCTCGCCCCGCCCGCCCTGAACGGCGCGTCCGCCCCGCACGACGACCTGTTCAGCCTGGGCGAGACGCTGCGCACGCTGAGCGGACTCGGCGCCGGACCCCACTCGCTGGCCGAACTCGGCGCCCTGGACCGGATGCACGACGGCGACCCGGTGACGGCGCAGGCCGCCGCGCTGACCACGACCCCGGCCCCGGAAGGTCTCGGCCTCGTCTCGCTGGCCCGCGCCCTGCGCCGCGCCACCCGCCCCGAACCGGCCGAGCGGTACGCCGACGCGGACGAGATGGCGGACCAACTGCGCGGAGTCTTCCGGGAATTGAGGTCGCTGCGGACCGGGCAGGAGACCTTCGAGCCGTCGCCGCTCTTCCTGCAGTCGCCGTACGCCCTGGACGGAGCGCTGGGGGTCGCGCCGGTGCTGCCCCGGTGGGCGACTCCCGCCGGGGGCGCCCCGCCCGCCCCGCTGCACGAGCCGCCGTCCGCCGCCGATGTCGCGGCCCGGCTGCCCGTGCCGCGCCCCGACCCGCACGACGCCCACCACGACGGCCTCAGCCGCCTCGCCGACGCCGACCCCGCCGCGCTCCTCCAGCACACCGGCGACTGGCGGGACTCCCCCGAGGTGCGGCTCCTGCGGTGCAGGCTCCGGCTGCGCGTCGCCGTACGGGCCGAACGCGCGGAGGGCGAACGGCCGGACCTGGAATCCGCAGCCGAGGAGCTGCGCGGCGCGGTCGACGGCATCGGGCGCGAACTGTCCCGGCACGACTGGCGCATCGACTGGCACCGCGGCCTCCTCGACCTCGCCAACGACGACGTGGCGTCCGCGCGCGACTACTTCGACCAGGTCTACGGCGCCATCCCCGGCGAGTACGCGCCCAAGCTCGCCCTCGGCCACTGCGCCGAGCGGCTCGGCCACTGGCACGAGGCGCTGACCTTCTACGAGGCCGTACGGCTGCGCAACCCCTCGCTCGGCAGCGCGGCGTTCGGCGCGGCACGGGCCCGCCTCGCGCTCGGCGGCGGCACCCCCGACACGTACGCCATCGAGGCGCTCGACGCGGTGCCGCAGCACTCGCGCCACCGCACCGGCGCGCGCACCGCGACGGTGCGCATCGCTGTCGAGTACGCGACGACGGCCGACGGGCTGCGCACCGCGCTCACCCGCCTCGCCCGCCTCTTCAACGAGCACGGGCTCACCGACGAACAGGCCCGCGTACGGATGAGGGCCGAGGTGTGGGAGGCCGCTCAGCGTCTCGTGGCGGACGGGAAGGTGGGGGCGGAGGCCCTCGGGCGGCTCTCGACGGCGGCGGCCCGGCGCGACCAGGACGCGCGGGACGCGGGCGGACGACTCGAATTCCCGGACGAGGAAACCAAGTTGAGGCGCCAGCTCTCGCAGTTCTACCGGGCACTCGCCCGGCAGGCCGCCCGCTCCGACAGCCCGCACGCCGACGTCGTCGCCGAACGCCTCCTGGACCGCGCCTACTTGGTCAGGCCCCTCGGAATCTGGCACCGCCGAGACCGGTCCCGGCCGCCCTTCCCGCGGCCCTGGCCCACCGGCCGGCGACCGGTGGAGGACCGGTGACGTCCGCGCGGGGGCCGGCCCGGCGAGCAGGGGCGTCGGCGAAGCGTTTCGCGGGCGCCGTGCTCAAGGGCGCGCGCGTGCTGTGGCGGTACGCGTGGGCCGCGCCGTTGCGGGCCACCGACCGACCGGGCCCACGGGCCACGAACCCGCCCCGCAACCGCGCCTACCTCCACGACCGGCTCGTCGCCCTCCCCCTCCTCGCCGCCGTCGCCTTCGCCGGACTCGGCTTCACCGCCACGTCCCTGCGCGACGACTCCGCCGCGATCCGCACCCACATCGCGCCCGCGCTGCGCGACCTGGCCGACGCGCGGACATCGCTGCGGATCGCCCAGCGGGAGGCCGAGGTGAGCCTCGACGCCGGGGACGCCGTCGAGCTGAGCGGACTCACCCCCCGCTACGGCTCCCGGATCGCCGGCGCCGCCCAGGACCTCAGCCAGGTCGCGCGCAGCGGCGCCCTGACCGCGGCCGAGCGCCAGGAACTCGACGTCGTCTCCGGCCTCGTCGACGGCTACGAGCGCTGGATCGCCTGGGCCCAGACGAACGTCTCCGACGAGTCCCTGCGCAAGGCCGGGCTCTCCTACGCCCAGAGCATGCTCTGCTCACCCGATCCCGGCGGCCCCTACGAACCCGCCACCGACCGCTACGCCACCTACCCCCGCTGCGCACCCGTCACCGGCAGCGAGGCGACGACCGTCGTCGACCGCATCTCGGACCTCGAACGCGCCCTGCGCGACCGCCTGGAGGCGCGCGCCGCGCTCGGCCCCGCCGCCGTCACCGCCGCCTCCGTGTCGGCCGTCGCGTTCGTGCTGCTGATCGCCGGCCTGTGGCGCACCCTGCGCTTCCTGCGCATCCGCTTCCGCATCTCGGCCAGCGTGCCGCTCCTCGCCGCCGCGCTGCCCCTGCTCGCCGTGCCCGCGATCGCCCTCGACGCGCTGTACGCGTACGCCGCCCAGGAGGACACCGTGCCGATCGCCCGGAACCTGTACACGGTGACCTCGCCGGACACCGAGGTCGCCGTCGAGGAGCATCGCATCGACCCGACCGCCGGCACCGCCGTCGTCACGCTCGCCGACTCCATGGACGACCTCCTGGACAACGGGCGGCTCGCCGCCGTCGACGGGATGGCCCCCTGGGTGGCGCCCGCCGGCCTGCTCGTCGCCGCCGTCACCGGCGCCACCCTCCACGCCTACCGGCGCGAGTATCTGCTCGTGGGGCGCCCGGGGACCGCCGTATGAGGCGCCGGACCACGGGGCTCCGGCTCGCGCTCGCCGCGTGTCTGCTCGCCCTCGCCGCGCTCACCGGCGGCTGCGCGGGCGGCGACGCGCACCGGACCGTCGTCGTGCTCGGGCCGTGGACCGGGCCCGAGGGTGCCGCGTTCGAGGACGCCCTCGCCCGCCTGTCGCACCACAGCGGTCACCACTACGTCTACAAAGGCACCCGCTCCCTGCGCGAGACCCTCGTCGCGCAGCTGGAGGCCGGCGCCCCGCCCGACGTCGCGATCCTCAACAGCATCGGCGAGCTCACCGAGTACGCGGCCGACGGCAGACTCCGACCGCTGTCCCCTCAGGCCGCCGAACGCGGCTATCCGCCCTGGTCCCCCACCCTCACCCTCGGCGGCAGGCACCGCACCTACTGGGTACCGCTGCGCGTCAACCTCAAGAGCGTGGTGTGGAGCAAGCGCGCCACCGGGACCAAGGCGCCGGACTGGTGCGTGGGCATGGCCGCGCAGGCCACCTCCGGATGGCCCGGCACCGACTGGATCGAGGACATCCTCCTCCACCAGGCGGGCCCCGACACGTACACGCGGTGGGCCACCGGCCGCCTCGACTGGAAGCACGACCCGGCCGTGCGCCGCGCCTTCACGGCCTGGTCCGAGATCCTCGGCCCACGGCCGCCGAAGTCCGTCGAACGCTCCCTGACCATGTCGTTCGAGGGCACACCCGACCCCGAGCACCCGAACGCCCCCAAGCGCGGACTCCTCGGCGGCTCGCTCCCGGGCTGCACCCACGAACACCAGGGCTCCTTCATCCGCTCCCTCTACCCCGGCGCCATGGCCGACAACACCCTGCGTGTGGAGCCGGCCGCCCGGTTCCTGCACGGGCGGGCCGCGTACAAGGACACGTACGAGGTGTCCGGCGACATGGCCGCCGTGCTCACCGACAACCCGGCGGCACAGGACCTCGTGAAGCTCCTGACGAGCGAGGACGGCCGCAGGACCTGGTCGCGGTCCACGGACGCGCATCTGCGGCCCTTCTTCCCCGACGCGACCGACCCCCAGCCCCACGACCCGACCGGCCGGGCCGTCGCCTCGTATCTGACCGACGACGCGGACACCTTGTGCTTCGACGCGTCGGACGTCATGCCGCCTGTGCTGCGCGACGCGTTCTACCGGGCCGTCCTGACCTACTTCCAGGACCCGCGCACGGGGACGCTCGACACGCTCCTCGGCCAGCTGGAGACCGTCCGCAGCCAGATCGCCGGAACGCCTTCGGGCCGGTCAGGACAGGTGCACGCGCCGGACGACATCTGCGCGTCGCCGGGCGGCTAGCGACGTCGGACTCCGGGGACCCTGCGTAGATTTGCCGCAAACATCAGGGGCGCGTCAACCAACTCTCGGGCCACGGCTAGCGTCTTTCCGAACACAATTGCCCGTCCGACCGGAACGGAACGCCGCAGTGGCCTCTGCCGAACTGTCTCCACCCTCTGCCGCACGCGCGCGCCGGTCCCCGGACATCCCCGAGCCCTGGCACGGCCGGCACCGGACCGCCCTGCTGGTCACCGCCTGCATACTGCCGCTGCACGTCCTGTGGCTGGCGTTCCTCGCGACCGGCGGCGGCGACCTCGCGGCACAGGTGGCATGGGCCGAGTTCGCCAAGATGTACCCGGGCTCCGCGTACAACCTGTTCTGGTACGGCGGCCTCCACATCGCCAACTACAGCCTCATCTCGCCCTACCTGATGGCGCTGTTCGGCGTCGTCCCCGTCACGCTCCTGTCCGGTGTCTCGTCCACCTGGCTCGCCGCGTCGATCGTCGAGCGCACCGGCATCCGAAGACCACTGTGGCCGGCCCTCCTGGTCGGGTTCTCGCTGTGGTGCCAGGTCGTGTCGGGGCGCTCGACGTTCATGCTGGGCGTGGCCTTCGGACTCGGCGCCGTCCTCGCGCACATGAACGGGCGGCGCATCGTCATCGCCTCGGTGTGCGCCGCGCTGTCCACGATGGCGAGCCCCGTCGCCGGGCTCTTCCTCGTCGTGGCCGGCGCCGCGTGGCTCCTGGACCGGCAGTGGGGCAAGGCGCTGTCGCTGCTCCTGCCGCCGGTCCTCATCGTGGGCGTGACGACCTGGCTGTTCCCGTTCAAGGGCGAACAGCCCATGCCGTTCGAGCGGATCTTCCCGCCCCTCATCCTGTGCGCGGTCGTCCTGCTGTGCGCGCCGCGCGCCTGGCGCGTGGCCCGCATCGGCACCGCCGTGTACGCGCTCGGCGTGGTGCTCACCTATCTGATCGCCACCCCGATCGGCACGAACGTGGAGCGGCTCACGGAGATCGTGGCGCCCGCGCTGCTCCTGGCCGCCGTGATGAACCGGGACCGCGGGCCCCGCTACGACGGCAGACTCGGCGGGTTCTTCCCGCCCCACCGGCAGCGCGTGATGTGCATCGTCGCCATCGTCCTCTCCCTGGGCTGGCTGTCCGGCAAGACCATCGCCGACGTCATCGCCAACACCGAGGTCCCCGAGTGGGCGATCAAGACCGACGGCGTCGTCTCCACGCTCAAGAAGCTCGGCGCCGAACGCACCCGCGTCGAGGTCGTCCCCGCCCGCGACCACCGCGAGGCGGCCGTCCTCGCGCCCTACATCAACATGGCGCGCGGCTGGAACCGGCAGGCCGACGTCGAGCGCGGACGGCTCTTCTACGAGGGACACGGCGGCACCGACGTACCCGAGGGCGCCTTCTCCTCCGCCTCGTACCACGCGTGGCTCTCCCAGTGGGCCGTCGGCTTCGTTGTCGTCTACAACGGCGAGCCGGACGGCCCCGCGGAGCTGGAGCACAAGCTGGTGTCCAGCGAGCCGGACTACCTCGAATCGGTGTGGCGGGACGCCAACTGGCGGATCTACCGCGTGAAGAACGCGGTGCCGCTGGTGGACTCGCCCGGTTCGGTGGTCCGCTCCGACGGCGCCAACCTCGTCGTACGGATGCCGAAGGCCGGCTCGATCATCGTGCGGATCGCGTACTCGCCGTGGCTGTGGGCGGACAGCGGGTGCCTGCGCGAAGCGGGCGAGTTCACGCGCCTGACGGTGAAGGAGCCGGGCGACGTCCGGATCAGCTCGCAGTACGGGGGGCCGTCCGGGAAGACGGCACCCAAGTGCGTGCCGCCGAAGAAGAAGTGAGCGGTCCTCCGACGGAAGCGCCCCCACGGCTGTGTGCCGTGGGGGCGCTTGTGCGTGAGGCCGTGCGGGAGGTCAGCCGACGCGGGTGAGCTTCTGGCCGAAGCCGGGTTCGGTCAGGTCCTTCTGGAGGGCGACCGGGACGGTGACCGCACCGCCCGAACCGTCGCCGACCTTCAGCTGGCCGACCTGCGTACCGGCCTTGGCGCTGTGCGGGACGGCGGCGCCCTTGGCACCGTCCGCCAGCTCCAGCTTCACCGTCAGGCCCGCCCAGCCGACCGCCGAGACGTTCTTCGTCACCACGACCGGGGTCTGCCCGCCGAGCCCGTCGTCCACGTAGCCGACGACGTCGCCCTTCTTGAGGATCGTCGACGCCTTCACGGCGTCCTGCGCCGCGAGCATCGCCGTCTTGCTGACCGCGTTCACCGTGTCGATGATCGGCGCCTTGTGCTGCCCGAGGATCGCGCCGACGACCGTCACGGTCTCGCCGCCGGCGTCCTTCGTCGCGGCGAAGAGCAGGTTGCCGCCGGCCTTGGTCGTCGAACCGGTCTTCACGCCGACCGCGTTGTTGTACGGGACGAGGCGGTTGTAGTTCTGCCACGTCTTGCCCGACGGGTCCTTCCACGTCGGCAGCTTGGTGATGTCCATCAGGGCCTGGATCTTCACCAGCTCGTTGCCGAGCTTGACCTGGTCCTGAGCGGTGGAGACGGTCGTCTCCTTCAGCCCGGACGGGTCCGTGTACGTCGTGCCGGTCATGCCGAGGTCCTTGGCGGCGGCGTTCATCTTCTTGACGAACGCCTCCTCGGAACCGGCGTCCCAACGGGCCAGCAGCCGCGCGATGTTGTTCGCGGACGGAATCATGATGGCCGAAAGGGCGTCCTTCTGGCTGAGCTTGTCGCCCTCCTTGACGGTGTTCAGCGTCGACTCGCCCTCGGAGTCGTAGCCGCCCTCCTTCTCCGCCTTCGCGTCCACGTCGATGGACGGACCGTCCTTGCCCGGCTGGAGCGGGTGGTCCTTGAGCACGACGTAGGCCGTCATGGCCTTGGCCACGGACCCGATCGGTACGGGCTTCTGCTCGCCGAACCCATCCATCGAGCCGATGCCGCTGACGTCCATCGCCCCCTGGCCCTCGGCCGGCCACGGCAGCGAGACCTTGTCCCCGTCGAACGTGAACGTCGACTTGGCGGTCAGCGCCAGCGTGGGCGCCGGCAGCGGTCGTACGGCCTGTACGACCGCAAACACGACGGCGAGCAGGAGGACGATCGGCGTCCAGATCTTGACCCTGCGCACGGCCGTGCGGACCGGGGTCTCCGCGGGCGGCGGCGTGTTCGTGAGCTCGGCCAGGAGGTCGAGCGGGGGCAGCGGCGGGAGCGGCTGCTGGGTGGTGCGCTCGGGCCCGACGTAGGGCTTCGCGGGCTGCGGAGCGGTGGGCTGCGCCTTGGACTGTGCCTCGGGCCGCGCCCCGGGCTTGGCCGGGGTGCCCGAGTCGTACCCCTTGAGGGGCACGAACTTGCTGGTGCGCTCGGCATCGGACTCGGCCTTGCCCGCACCGGCGGGCTTGGACCCGAGCGACTTGAGCATCTGGGTCGGCTGATCGACGGGCGGCTTGACGGCCTTGAACACGGCGGTGGCCTGGTCGACGGGGGGCTTGGCATCGCCGCCGGCCGACTTGGCGTCGGCGGGTGCCTTGACCTCGTCGGACGTCTTGGCGTCAGCCTTCGCGTCGTCGGTCGGCTTCGCATCGGCAGATGCCTTGACCTCGTCAGCCGGCTTCGCGTCGGCAGATGCCTTGACCTCGTCAGTCGGCTTCGCGTCAGCAGACGCCTTGGCCGCGTCGGACGTCTTGGCGTCAGCCTTCGCGTCGCCGGCCGGCTTCGCGTCAGCGGGCGCCGTGGCCTCATCAGTCGGCTTCGCGTCAGCAGACGCCTTGGCCGCGTCGGACGTCTTGGCGTCAGCCTTCGCGTCGCCGGCCGGCTTCGCGTCAGCAGATGCCTCGACCTCGTCGGACGTCTTGGCGTCAGCCTTCGCGTCGCCGGCCGGCTTCGCGTCAGCGGGCGCCGTGGCCTCATCAGTCGGCTTGGCGTCGGCAGGTGCCTTGACCTCGTCCGTCGGCTTCGCGTCAGCCTTGGCCTCGTCGGCCGGCTTCGCGTCGGCGTCTGACGCCTCGGCTTCCGGTGCCTCAGGGGCATCGGAAGGCTCGGCGTCGTCGCTGCCTGCCACAGGGGCGTCGGCCGAGTCCTCAGCGGCGTCGGCCAAGGCGTCAACGCCGTCGTCCTCCGCCGCGTCCGACGCGGTGTCTGCCGACTCCGGCTCCTTCGCCCCGGACTCCTCGGACGCCCCGGACGCCTCCGCGGCACCCTCCGCCGCGTCAGAGGCACCGTCACCGGCCGCCTCGGGCCCGTCGGCGGAGCCGTCCCGCGGACCGGACACCCAGGCCGCCACAGCGGCACGCAGGCGCGCGTCGCCCGGCTCGTCGCCGGAACCCGGCTCCGTACCGTCCTTGCCTTCCCCGGAACCCGCCTCGGGCTCCGAGTCCGCCCCGGAATCCGACGCCGATGCCGATTCCGGTGCCGAACCGGAAGTCGAGCCCGAGTCCGGCGCGCCGGAGGCATCCGCATCCGCATCCGAGCCCGCCGGGGAATTCTCCGCCGAACCCGAACCGGAACCCGAACCCGAACGGGAACCGGATTCCTTCGCCGGAACGTCCCGGACGGAGAACACCGCCGTCGCCTGATCGACCCGCTCCGGCGACTGCCTCGCCATCGCGAGCCTCGGGTCCCGTTCCTCCGGGATCGGTCCTCCCGACGACTCCTGCTGCTTCGACCTGTCGGGGGTCCCCGCCACCGATGCCTCCTCGCTACGCGCCACGCGCTACGCCGCTGCTGTCCGAACCATGTACCAGTGTCCTGTGTGGGGGCTTCACCCGGGTGGTAGACGAGAACGACATACCTACTGGTTCCCGCACAAAGCACCCACGCGCCCTCGACAGACCAATGTGAGAGGGGTCACCCTGTCATTCATCCACGCGGGGAGGCATGGATGGGCAGGAGCCGCAGAACAATTCCGGAGGAGCTTCTGCTGCTCGCTCTGGACCCGGCCACGGGTACCACAGCGCAGCCGCAGTCGCTCGACCTAGGTCTGGCCGGAGCACAGCTAGTAGAGCTGGCGCTGGCCGGACGGATAGCCCCAGACGGGGATCGTATCGCCGTGGTGGCACCACGGCCGACCGGAGATCCGACTTTGGACTGCGCACTGGAGTTGCTGCGAAGGCGCGGCACCCCGGTACGTGCGGTGCACTGGATCGGCGGGCCCCGACTGGGGCTGCGCCAGACGTATCTCTCGCATCTGGAAAGGTGCGGCATGGTCCATGCCGTGGCCGGCCAGATGTGCGGGGTGCTGCCGACGACTCGCTACCAGGCGACGGACACGGCCATCAGCCGGGAGATCAGGTCCCGGCTGGACAGCGCGATCCGTACCGGCGTACCGCCGGACCCACGGACCGCGGCGCTCGCCGCACTGGCCCACGCGGTCGGACTCGGCAAGCATCTGTATCCGGGGAACGAGGGACGATCGTCCCGCTCCCGGCTGCGGGACCTGATCAGGCACGACCCCATGGGCGGCCTCGTGGCGCACGCCGTGATGGACGTCCAGAACGGTGTGGCCGCTCAGCCACGCCGCAGCCCGGCCCCGCCGGGCAAGGGAGCGCCGGAGCCCGGCAGGGTTCCGATGCAGCCGCACCACGGGTCGATGGCCCGCGCCGTGGCGCACTGAGCACCGCACCAACGGAACAGCCCGCACCGCAACAGCGCCGCACCGCAGTCCCCAAAGACCGGTCCGGGAGCCGCTGAGCCGCGCGGGGTGCCGGATCCGGACGTCGGGACGACGACACGGACCGGCGCCCCGCGCGGCCGCATGTCCGGTCACGCCGACCGCACGTCCGCCCACACGTCCGGCCGCACGCCCAACTGTCGTGTCCACTGCGCATATCCGCCGTTTCCCAGCGGTATGAAGCCCAGGGTGGCAATCTGCTGAGCAGCAGATTCGCAAGATACGCAAAGAATCACAGAGGCACGCAGCCGGAGGTGCACGTCCCGTGGCGTCCAATGTCAATCCCACCGTCAGGCGACGCCGGTTGGGCCAGGAGCTGCGCCGGCTCCGTGAGCTCAAAGGCATGACCGCCGAAGAGGTGGCCGAGCGGCTCCTGGTCTCACAGTCGAAGATCAGCAGGCTCGAGAACGGACGGCGCAGCATCAGCCAGCGCGACGTCCGCGACCTGTGCGGGGTCTACGAGGTCGAGGACCACCGCATCGTCGACTCGCTCATGCAAATGGCCAAGGACTCCCGCCAGCAGGGCTGGTGGCACTCCTTCGGCGACATCCCGTACAGCGTCTACATCGGCCTGGAGACGGACGCGGCGAGCCTGCGCGTCTACGATCCGCAGGTCGTGCCCGGTCTGCTGCAGACCCGGGCGTACGCGGAGACGCTGATCACGGGCGCGCTCCCGGAGACCATGCCGACCGACATCGACAAGCGGGTCCAGGTCCGGGTGCGCCGCCAGGAGCGCATCGCGGCCCCGGACAACCCGCTGCGGCTGTGGACCGTGCTCGACGAGTCGGCGCTGCGCCGTGTCGTCGGCAGCCGGGCGGTCATGCGCGAGCAGCTGGAGCACCTGGTCGAGCAGTCGCAGCTGCCCCATGTGACCGTGCAGGTCATTCCGTTCGACATGGGCGCGCACCCGGGCCTGAACGGCCAGTACGCGATTCTGGAGTTCCCGGACGCCGCGGATTCGAGCGTCGTCTACATCGAGGGCGTCACCAGTGATCTCTATCTGGAGAAGGCCAACGATGTGCAGAAGTACAGCGTGATGTACGAGCATCTGCGGGCACAGGCACTGAATGTGGAACAATCCCGACAGTTCATCGCGAAGATCGCCCAGGAATACGCGCTCCAGGAAGCCGTCTAGGGGCGCCGCGGAGGCGGCCCATAGGGGGTCCAGAGGGACAGAATCCGCCCCGTGCGAGAAAAGTGCCGCACGGTACACCTTCGCCGCGGCGGGGCGGAAGACCCCACTGGAATATGCCATCCGGTCGAGTGAATGGCCTCTTCGCGTACCGATGTTGGCGAGTAGCGTCGATCACGCCATCAGGTACCACGTTGGCGCAAACCGCTTCACGGAAGCGGTGACAGCAATTCGACCACTGGCTAAACCGGAGCAAAAAATGGCAATTCAGCAGGGCGGCACGAATTCCTGGACCAAGTCCTCCTATTCGACGGGCAACGGCGCGTGCGTCGAGGTCAAGTCCCCCCTCCTGGCCGCGATCGCGGTGCGGGACTCGAAGGCCCCCGAGGGGCCCTCGATCGACTTCGCCCCCGATTCGTGGAACTCCTTCGTGACCGAGGTCGGCCGGGGCGCCTTCGACGCCGCCTGAGGCATCGGAGAGCTCCCCATCGCAGCACAGCACCAACTCGCCATCACAGCACCATTTCGGCACCAACAGAGCACCACTGCGGTACTGAAAGAGCCCTCTCGACTGGCCCGCCGTCCTGGCCGAGGGGGCTCGGCTTTTTCACCGGATCACCCGCGCAGCCGGTCCACGTACGTGTCGGTGCCGGGGATCGTCGGGATGAACGGCGCCACCAGCTCGACGCGGCCGAGGCCCGACTCGTGAACGGCCGCGTCCAGACCCGTGAAGTGGTCCTCCCAGCACTGGGCCGGGTCCGCCTCCAGGAACCACAACAGGGTGAGGCGGGTGTCGACGCCCTCGACCTGCTTCACGTACGACATCCGGTCGCCCGGCAGCGGCGTCGGGCGGAAGACGGTGACCATCGCCGCCGGTGAGCCGGCGAGCCGCTTCGGCAGGTGCCGCGAGCGCAGCCACTCCAGCAACTCGTCACGCCGCTCGGGCCCTTCGGCGTCGACGACCTCCACGACCAGACCCCGGTAGGGGTGGTCGAGCGCGTGGTAGTCGCGCGGTCCGGCCGCCCCGTCCCGGTACACGGTCGCCGCGTGGTCCTGGAACGCGGTGAAGACGTGCGTGCGGTCCTGGTAGACGCGCCCGTCCCGGTTGAGCCGCTTGTTGATGCCGACGGTCCACTTCATGTGGTCGTCGTAGCGGCCGTCGGTGATCCAGTACGTGGAGATGTAGCAGCCCGCGGTGACCGGCTGCGCGACCGCCGACTTCTCCGGGTAGCGCAGGAGCTGGAGTTCGCGCGTGGCCACCCAGCGGCGCCCCGCGTTCATCCAGGGCATCGCCATCGCGCCGGCGTAGTAGTGGTCGTCCTCGTACCAGCGGTTGTACGCGTACTCATGGCCGGGATGCGGCTCGACCATGGTGATCAGGGCGTGCCCGGGGCGCACCCCGTACGGGCCGACCGATGCCAGCTCCGCGTACACCTCACTCCTCGTGTCCTCGCTCACGACGCTCCCCTTCCTTCCTCCACCGGACGGGCCTACTCTGACGCCCCGTCAGAAGAACTGCCATAGCCGGGAGGCGACCGGATGCTCCTGAACGGAAAGACAGTGGTCGTGTCGGGGGTCGGGGCCGGGCTCGGCCACCAGGTCGCCGCGGCCGTGGTGCGCGACGGCGGCAACGCCGTGCTCGGCGCGCGCACGGAGGCGAACCTCGCCAAGTCGGCGGCCGAGATCGACCCGGACGGCACGCACACCGCGTACGCGGCGACGGACATCACCGACGAGAGCCAGTGCGAGGCGCTCGCGGGGCTCGCGCGCGAGCGGTTCGGCGGGGTCGACGCCGTGGTCCATGTCGCCGCCTGGGACAGCTACTTCGGCGGCCTGGAGGACGCGGACTTCTCGACGTGGCAACAGGTCATCGACGTGAATCTGCTGGGCACGCTGCGCATGACCCGGGCCTGCCTGCCCGCGCTCAAGGAGCGGGGCGGCTCCGTCGTCGTCATCGGCACACAGTCGGCCGTGGCCGCGCCCTCCCAGGTGTGGCAGGCGGCGTACGCGGCCTCGAAGGGCGCGCTGACCTCGGCCATGTACTCCATGGCCCGCGAGCTCGGCCCGCACCGCATCCGGGTCAACACCGTGCTGCCGGGCTGGATGTGGGGGCCGCCGGTCGAGGCGTACGTCCAGTTCACCGCGCACACCGAGGGCGTGTCGCAGGACGAGGTCCTGGGGCGGCTCACCGAGCGGATGGCGCTGCCCGAACTGGCCACGGACGGGGACGTGGCGGACGCCGCCGTGTTTCTCGCCTCCGACCGGGCGCGGGCCATCACGGGCCAGTCGCTTCTGGTCAACGCGGGTGAGCTGATGCGGTAGTTCAGAACCGCCGGCCAGGAACCGACCGCACGGCACCCACCGCCGTGCGGTCCTTTTTGCCCCCATCTCAATTCACAGACATGAACGCAGGTCAATAAGTAGAACGATTTTACTGTCCCTTGACCCTCCGGTGCGTTGTCCTGGCCCTTCGGCTCCCCACACCATGAACGGCGTTCATAAGTAGGACCAGACCCCTGGAGGGGGCTCAATGAACAGTCTCGACTGGGCCGTGCTCATCGGCTACTTCGGCGTGATGATCGCGATCGGCGTCTGGTCCCACAAACGCGTGGACAACGTCTCCGACTTCTTCACCGCCGGCGGCAAGATGCCCTGGTGGCTGTCCGGCATCTCGCACCACATGTCCGGCTACAGCGCCGTCATGTTCACCGGATACGCCGGCATCGCCTACACGTACGGCGTGACGTCCTTCGTCACCTGGTCGTTCCCCATCGCGCTCGGCATCGCCATCGGCTCGAAGCTGTTCGCGCCGCGCATCAACCGGCTGCGGTCACGGCTGCACGTGGCGTCCCCGCTCGAATACCTCAAGAACCGCTACAACCTCAAGACGCAGCAGGCGCTGGCCTGGTCGGGCATGCTCCTGAAGATCGTCGACGTCGGCGCGAAGTGGGCCGCGATCGCGACCCTGCTCTCCGTCTTCACCGGCGTCTCCCTCAACCAGGGCATTCTCATCACCGGCGCGATCACCGCCGTCTACTGCACCATCGGCGGGCTGTGGGCCGACGCCCTCACCGAGCTCGGCCAGTTCATCATCCAGCTGATCGCCGGAATCGCCATGTTCGTGGCGGTCGTCGGCAAACTCGGCCCGCACGGCGGCTTCTTCGGCGTCTGGGACGAGCCCGCGCTCCAGGGACACGGCAAGCCGCTCGTCGGCCCGTACGGCACGGTCTTCCTGCTCGCGTTCCTCTTCATCAAGCTCTTCGAGTACAACG
The DNA here is from genome assembly GCF_020616555.1 of Streptomyces longhuiensis. Taxonomy (NCBI): domain Bacteria; kingdom Bacillati; phylum Actinomycetota; class Actinomycetes; order Kitasatosporales; family Streptomycetaceae; genus Streptomyces; species Streptomyces longhuiensis. The sequence goes on from NZ_CP085173.1 coordinate 4,481,555, forward strand.
GCGGCATGCTCAACCAGGCCCAGCGCTACATGGCCACGGGCAGCGCCCGCGAGGCCACGCGCTCGGCCCGCCTGTCCGCCGTGCTCTGGCTGGTCTGGCCGGTCGTCCTCTTCTTCCCCATGTGGGTGTCGCCGCTCCTGGTCCACGCGCAGAAGCCGGACGGTTCGGACTCGTACGGCCTGATGACCGAACAGCTCCTGCCGCACGGTCTCCTCGGCCTGGTCATCGTCGGCTTCTTCTCGCACACCATGGCCATGTGCTCGTCCGACGCCAACGCCATCGCCGCCGTCTTCACCCGTGACGTGGCGCCCGCGCTCTCGGAGAAGGCGCGGCAGTGGAACGAGCACAAGGGGCTGATCGCCGCGCGCCTGACGACGGTGGTCTTCCTGGGGCTTTCGATGGCGGTCGCCACCCAGGTCAACTCGCCCACCTTCAAGGACATCATCACCGTCGTCATCAAGTGGGTCGCCGGCCTGATGGGCCCGATCGCGATCCCCATGATGCTGGGTCTGCTGCGCGCCTTCCGCAAGTCCGGTCCCACGGCGGCGCTCACCAGCTGGGCCGCGGGTCTGCTCGCCTTCTGGCTGGTCAACTACCCGATCAACTGGAGCGTCGAGGGCGGTGTGCCGCTCGAGTACCAGGTGTCGATCCCGCTGGCCGTCTCGCTCGTGCTCTACATCCTCATCGGCTACGTCAAGCCGGAGGACACCCCGGAGCGGGACGCGCTCATCGAGCGCATCAACACGGACGACGACGGGTCCGCCGGGGCGGCCGCGGTTCCCGCGCAGGCGGAGCCGCAGGACGGGACGGTCGGCACGCAGCCGCCGGGCCGACTGTCGTAGGGCTCGTTCCTCACCGGGCGCCGGGCGGGCTGATCACAGCCGGTCCGGCGCTTCGGCGTTCACGCCCGCGGGTAGCGGGCCAGCCACCCCGGCGAGGACGCCGCGGGGCTGTGCAGGGCGGGCCCCTGCGTCATCTCCATCGCGAAGTCGTCGGCGAGCTCCAGGACCGTGGGGCGGCCCTCCAGCTCGGTCACCCAGCCCGGCGGCAGCGCCGTCTCCCCGTGCAGCGCGCCGAGCAGGCCCCCGCACAGCGCGCCGGTCGCCTCGGACGGGCCACCGTGGTTCACCGCGAGACACAGTCCGTGCCGTATGTCCTCGCCGACCAGGGCGCAGTACACCGCCACGGCGAGCACGCCCTCCGCGAGCCCGTCACCCACGAGTTCGTCGACACGGGCGGGCGACGGCATGCCCTGGCGGACCGCGCCGAGCGCGTGCTTGAGCGCGTCCGTGACCGGCTGGTGCCCCGGGCGCGCGGCCAGCAGGACGAGGGCGCGCTGCACGGCGCCGTCGAGGCTCTCGCCGCGCGCGAGTCCGTGCACCACGACCGCGTACGCACCCGCGGCGAGGTAGGCGGCGGGGGCGCCGTGCGTCTGGACCGCGCACTCGGCGGCGAGCTGGAAGACGAGCTGCGGCTCCCAGCCGACGAGCAGCCCGAACGGGGCCGAGCGGGCGGCCGCCGCGGGCCCGGCGGCAGCCACGTTCTTCGGCTTGTCCAGGGTCCCCATGACGTCGTTGCCGAGTCCGAGGAGGCAGTCACGGGACGGGGCGCGGCGCGAGTACAGCCACTCCTCGCGGGCCAGCCAGCCGTCCTCCTTGCGCCGCTCGTCCGGCCCCCAGTCACGCTGGGTCGCCGCCCAGCGGAGGTAGGCGCGGTGGACGTCGGTCGGGGGATGCCAGGCGCCCGTGTCGCGCCGCACCTGCGCCCTTATCAGGCCGTCCACCGTGAAGAGCGCCTGCTGGGTCGCGGCGGTGACGGCGCCGCGGCGCCCGTACGCGGGAGCGAGGTCGGTCAGTCCCTGCGGACCGTGCGCGGCCCTGATCTCCTCCAGGGAGAGCTCGGCGAGCGGCGCCCCGAGGGCATCGCCGAGCGCGGCCCCGATGAGCGTGCCGCGCACCCGGCTGCGGAAATCCTGCTGCTCGGCGCGGCCCCATACGGCCGATGAGGGTCCCCCCTGCTTGGGGGTCAGTGGGGCTGCCACGGGGAGCTCTCCCCTCCGGGTCTCGTTACGCGTGCGACGACTGCGCAGCACTGTAATCGACGGGGCGTATGCGGTTGAGAGCCGAAGCGGCACAGGCGAAGTCGCCCTTGAGGCCAATTCACCCGCTTTTCTTCCGCAAACCGGACGATGTCCCGGGGCGCGGCCCGGGCACCTGCGGTGCGCCGCCGCTCGACGGCCGTCCGACGCGCGCCGTTCACCGTGCGTTGGCTCACGCATCGCCGGACACCCGGAACATCCGCACCATGACGCAGATGACTCGTGTCAGGGCCTCCTCGTACGCCCTGGCCGCCGCGCTCCTCGTGGGCCTCTCCGCACCCGTCGCCGCCGCGCACCCCGCCTCCCACGGGCACACGTCGCACCACCGCGTCCCGTTCACGGCGGCGACCGTGACGGCGGCCGAGGACGGCTCCTCCTACACGGTCGCGTGGACGGCGCCCGGGGCGCGGCACGTGGCGGTCCGCGCGGGCGGCCGCACCGTCGCCTCCGGCGGCTCGTCCGGGAAGGTCACCGTGCGCGACCTGCCCGCCGCCGACCGCCAGTGGTTCGACCTGGTCCCCGACCGCGGCCGGGGCCTGCACCTCGCCGACCGCGAGATACGCCTCGACGGCGCGGTCAACTTCCGTGACGCGGGCGGCTACCGCACCACCGACGGGCGCTGGGTGCGGATGGGCGAGATCTACCGCACCGCGTCCCTGGACAAGCTCACGGACAGGGACCTGGCGAAGCTGAAGCGCCTCGGCATCTCCGTGGACTACGACCTGCGTACGCGGCAGGAGCGCACCTCCGCGCCCGACCGCGTCCCCGCCGGCGCCCGCTACGTCGTCGCGGACGTGCTCGGCGACCTCGGAGGCCTGTCCGGCCTGCCCGCGTCGCCGGAGGCATCCGCGCAGCTGATGGTGGACGCGGAGAAGACCATGGTCTCCGCCCCGGCCGCGCGGCAGGCCTACACCGCGGTCCTCCACGGCATCGCGGACGCCGACGGCGCGAACGCCCTGTTCCACTGCACGGCCGGCAAGGACCGCACGGGCTGGGCGAACGCCACGCTCCTGACCGCGCTCGGCGTCCCGCGCGACACGGTGATGGACGACTACCTGGCCAGCAACACGTACCGCGCGAAGGAGAACGCGGCGACGCTCGCCGCGATGCCGCCCGCGCAGGCCGCCGTGTACAAGCCGATGCTGGACGTGCGCCCCGAGTACCTGAACTCGGGCTTCCAGGAGGTGACGAGCCGCTACGGCACGTTCGACCGCTACCTGGACAAGGCCCTCGGCCTCAGCCACCGCGACGTGCGCGACCTGCGCGAGGACCTGCTGGTCGGCTGACGGACCCCCTTCGGCGTCGAGGCCCTCGTTCGGGACGCACATCCCGAACGAGGGCCTCCGCATGCCCTGTTACAGGCTTGGGACGTTCCAACTCCGGGGCCAGTACAACGTTTTCCTTCGGTGGCCCGTCTTTCTTCTCGTAACCACGAACACCCCCACAGGACACCCAGAAGGAGAGGAACAGTGCGCCGCACTCTCGTCACAGCCCTCGCCGTCACCGCGCTCGCCATGCCGCTCGGCCTCGTAGGAGCCGCCGGTACCGCAGCCGCTGCCACACCCGTTCCGCCCCGCGTCCCCGCCATCGACTTCAACCACGACGGGTACCAGGACCTCGTGCTCGGAGCGCCGGGCGCGACCGTCTCCGGCAAGGAGACCGCCGGGGCCGTCTCCGTGGTCTACGGCGGGAAGAACGGGCCGGACATCGCGAACGCCAAGGTCTTCACCCGCTCCACCACCGGGATACCCGGGGCGGCCGAGGAGGGCGGCTACTTCGGCGAGCGCGTCACCAGCGGGGACCTCGACGGGGACTCGTACACCGACCTCGTCGTCGCCGGGCTCGGCGGCGCGCCGAGCGTCGTGCTGTGGGGTTCGGCCGCCGGGCTGAGCGGCCAGGGCAGTGTCGCGCTGCCCACGTCGACCGGGATGTTCGCCGTCGGCGACTTCAACGGCGACGGACACCGCGACCTCGTCACCGACGACTACCCGCGCAGCGACGACCCGGACGACGACAACGCCGGGATGACCATCTCCTACGGCCCCTTCGACCGCAGCGGCAAGCCGGCGAGCCAGGACTCCATCGTCACCAGCCAGACCTTCGGGCCCGGCGACATCGTCGTCGGCGACATGACCGGGGACGGCGCCGACGACATCGTGACGAGCCACGGCTTCGAGGAGTCGGCGTACGCCAGCAAGTTCTGGAAGGGCGGGAAGAACGGGGTCTCGCACACCGCCAAGTCGCTGACCTCGTCGTTCCGCGGGGCCGTCGGTGACGTCGACGGTGACGGGTACGGCGACCTCGTCGTCCACGACATCGGCGACAACTACGAGGACATCCCGTACGAGAAGGGCACCGTCCTCGTCATGTACGGGACCGCCGACGGGCCGTCCACGACCCGCACGAAGACCATCACGCAGGACTCGACGGGCGTGCCCGGGGTCGGCGAGAGCGGCGACATGTTCGGCACCGACATCTCCGCCGGTGACGTGAACGGCGACGGCTACGCGGACATCGCCGTCGGCGTGCCCGGCGAGGCCATCGGCAACATCAAGGACGCCGGCAGCGTCGTCCTGCTCAAGGGCGGCCGCGGCGGTCTGTCCGGCACGGGCTCGCAGGCCTTCAACCAGTCCACGACCGCGGTGCCCGGCGCCTCGGAGACGGGCGACGGCTTCGGCCAGAAGGTCCACCTGGCCGACCTGAACGGCGACGGCAAGGCCGAGCTGACCGCCACCGCTCCCCTGGAGGACGGCACGTACACCGACTCCGGCGCCGCCTGGGTGCTGCGCGGGGCCACCGGCGGGCTCACCACGAGCGGCATCACGTCGTTCGGTGCCGCCGCCGTGCATGTCCCCGAGAAGAACGCCCAGTTGGGGCAGGACCTCATCGGTCACTGAGAACCGAGAGACGGGGGTGGGTGAGCCCGATGGGTTCGCCCACCCCCGTCGCGTGTGATGCCGCTCAGTCCCCCAGTACCGGCAGCAGTTCCGGCAGGTGGCCGTCCGAGGCCGTCGCCGCGTGCTGGCGCTCCGGCGGGACCTCCCCGTACAGCGTCGTGCGCGGCTTCGCCGGGCGGCCCGCTTCCTCCGCGATCGTGACGAGGTCCTTGATGGAGCGGTACGAGCCGTAACTGGAGCCCGCCATACGGGAGATGGTCTCCTCCATCAGCGTGCCGCCCAGGTCGTTCGCCCCCGAGCGCAGCATCTCCGCGGCGCCCTCCGTGCCCAGCTTCACCCAGCTCGTCTGGATGTTCGGGATGTGGGGGTGCAGGAGGACGCGCGCCATGGCGGTGACGGCCCTGTTGTCGCGGGTCGTCGGGCCCGGACGCGCGATGCCCGCCAGATAGACCGGCGCGTTGGTGTGGATGAACGGGAGCGTCACGAACTCCGTGAAGCCGCCCGTCTCCTGCTGGATGCCGGCCAGCGTGCGGAAGTGGCCGAGCCAGTGGCGGGGCTGGTCCACATGCCCGTACATCATCGTCGACGACGAGCGGATGCCCAGCTCGTGGGCCGTCTTGATGACCTCGATCCACGTCGCCGTGGGCAGCTTGCCCTTGGTGAGGACCCAGCGGACCTCGTCGTCGAGGATCTCGGCCGCCGTGCCGGGGATCGAGTCGAGGCCGGCCTCCTTCGCCGCGGTGAGCCAGTCCCGGATCGACATACCCGTGCGCGTCGCGCCGTTCACCACCTCCATCGGGGAGAACGCGTGCACGTGCATGCCGGGGACGCGCTCCTTCACCGCCTTCGCGATGTCGAAGTAGGCCGTGCCCGGCAGGTCGGGGTGGATGCCGCCCTGCATGCACACCTCGACCGCGCCCACGTCCCACGCCTGCTCGGCCCGGTCCGCGACCTGGGAGAGCGAGAGCGTGTACGCGTCCGCGTCCGTGCGGCGCTGCGCGAAGGCGCAGAAACGGCAGCCGGTGTAGCAGACGTTCGTGAAGTTGATGTTCCTCGTGACGATGTACGTGACGTCGTCGCCGTTCACCGTCTTGCGGATGTCGTCCGCGACGCGGCAGAGGGCGTCGAGCGCGGGCCCGTCCGCGTGCAGGAGGGCCAGCGCCTCGTCGTCGGTGAGCTTCGTCGGGTCGTCGGCCGCCGTCGCGAGCGCGGCGCGCACGTCGCCGTCGAGGCGCTGCGGGACCATGCCGGGCGCGGCCTGCTCGCGCAGCGCCTCCCAGTCGCCGTACACGTCGTCGAAGTCGTCGCGCCGGTCGGACGTGCGGCCCGTCGTGTCGATGGTGCGGTGCAGATCCGTGCGGCCGGTGACGGTGAACCCCTCGTCGGGCTCCTGCCAGGGCAGACCGGCGGGGCGCGCGTCCTCGTCGGCGAGGCCGGTGTCGGCGGAGGCGAGGGCCCGTACGTGCGGCAGGAGGCGCGGGTCGAGCCACGGCTCGCCGCGCTCGATGAACTCCGGGTAGATCGTCAGGCGTTCGCGCAGCTCGAAGCCCGCCTCGCCCGTCTTCGCGGCGAGCTCGTCGATGTGCGGCCAGGGGCGCTCGGGGTTCACGTGGTCCGGGGTCAGCGGCGACACCCCGCCCCAGTCGTCGATGCCGGCGCCGATCAGGAGCGCGTACTCCTCGTCGACCAGGTTCGGCGGGGCCTGGATGCGGGCGGACGGGCCGAGGATGTGGCGGGCGACCGCGATGCACGCGGCGAGCTCCTCCAGCTCGGCGTCCGGCATGCCGCGCATCGCCGTGTCCGGCTTGGCCCGGAAGTTCTGGACGATGACTTCCTGGATGCCGTGGTAGCTGCGCTGGATGCGGCGCAGCTGGAAGAGGGAGTCGGCGCGCTCCTCGTAGGACTCGCCGATGCCGATGAGGACGCCGGTGGTGAACGGGACGTTCGACCGGCCCGCGTCCTCCAGGACCCGCAGCCGGACGGCGGGTTCCTTGTCGGGCGAGCCGTGGTGCGGTCCGCCCGGCTCGGACCACAGGCGCGTCGCCGTCGTCTCCAGCATCATGCCCATGGACGGCGCGACGGGCTTGAGGCGCTGGAGGTCGGTCCAGGTCATGACGCCGGGGTTGAGGTGCGGGAGCAGTCCCGTCTCCTCCAGGACCCGGATCGCCATGGCGCGCACATAGGCGAGCGTGTCGTCGTACCCGTGCGCGTCCAGCCACTCGCGGGCCTCGGGCCAGCGGTCCTCGGGCCGGTCGCCGAGCGTGAACAGCGCCTCCTTGCAGCCCATCTCGGCGCCGCGGCGGGCGATGTCGAGGACCTCGTCCGGCGACAGGTACATCCCGTGGCCGTCCCGGCGCAGTTTGCCGGGGACGGTCACGAACGTGCAGTAGTGGCACTTGTCCCGGCACAGCCGGGTCAGCGGGATGAAGACCTTCTTCGAGTACGTGATGACGCCCGGGCGGCCCGCGGCCTTCAGGCCCGCGTCGCGCACGCGCGCGGCGGACGCCGTCAGGTCCCGCAGGTCGTCGCCGCGGGCCTGGAGCAGGACCGCCGCCTCGGCCGTGTCGAGGGCAACGCCGTCGCGGGACCGCTTCAACGCGCGGCGCATCGCGTTGGCGGTGGGTCGTACAGGCTCCGGATCAGTCATGCTCCCGAGGATACGAGCGCCCACCGACGGCGTCTGCGCCGCGCTGACGTGCGCGGGATCACGCGACATACACGTTTCACCTGCGCCCCGCGCCGCCCCTACAGGTACTGCTCGTACTCGTCGAGGATCTTGAGGACCGACGTCTCGTCCGCCGGGGGCAGTTGGAGGACGACCTCGTCGATGCCGAGCTCCGCGTAGTGCGCGAGCTTGCCCGGGCTCGGCAGGACCGCGTACGGGACGACGTGCAGGTCCGCCGGGTCACGGCCCGCCTCCTCCCAGCCGGCCCGCAGCACGGGCATCGACTCGGTCAGGCCGCGCCCGCCGATGGGCAGCCAGCCGTCGGCGTACTCGGTGATGTGCGCGAACAGCTTCGGGCCCGCCGCTCCCCCGATCAGCGTGCGGGGCGCGCCGCCCGCCGGCTTCGGGTAGGCGTGGCTGGCCCGCACCGACACCCCGAACTCGCCGTCGTACGCGGTCGGTTCCTGCGCCCACAGGGCCCGCATGAGGCCCATGCGCTCCCGGCCGAGCTCGCGCCGCGTGCGCCATTCGACGCCGTGGTCGGCGGCCTCCTCGACGTTCCAGCCGAAGCCGAGGCCCAGCGTGAAACGGCCGCCGGAGAGGTGGTCGAGGGTGGCGATCTGCTTGGCCAGGTCGATGGGGTCGTGCTGCGCGATCAGCGTGATGCCGGTGCCGAGCCCGAGCCGCTCGGTGACGGCGGCGGCCTGCCCGAGCGCGACGAACGGGTCGAGGGTGCGGCCGTACTCGGCGGGCAGGTCACCCCCGGCCGGGTACTGCGTCGCCCGCTCCACCGGGATGTGTGTGTGCTCGGGCAGATACAGCCCGGCGAACCCGCGTTGCTCCAGCTCACGCGCGAGCCGCACAGGCGTGATGGTCTCGTCGGTCAGGAAAATCGTGGTCGAGATCCGCATGGGGCATTACTACCGGCCCGCCCCTCAGGAGTCCATGGACTCCCCGGGCGGACAGACGTAAGACTCCGATCCCCTTCCCTTAGAGGGGAGTTCACGGCTCAATACCAGAGTTGCATGCACCACCCACGTCACAGACGGAACGTCACGAGACCCTGGGAGCCGCAGCATGTGCGAGGACGACCACACCACGACCGGCATGGGCAGACGCGCGCTGTTCGTGACGGGAGCGGCCACCGCGCTTACGTTGAGCAGTGTGAGCTTCGCGAGCGCGGCCGACGGCCGCACACCGGCGGACGGAACGAAGACGTCGAAGACCGTGAAGGGGACGCTGCCGCCCGGCGCGCCCGACTTCGTGTACGTGCCGGTCGAGGTGCCGCGCGGGGTCCGCGAGATCCACGTCGCGTACACCTACACGAAGGCGACCGTCCCGGCCGGCACGCAGAACAACGCCCTGGACATCGGGGTGTTCGACGAGCGGGGCACCGAGCTCGGCGGGAAGGGCTTCCGCGGCTGGTCGGGCGGCGCGCGCACCGAGTTCTTCGTACGGGCGGACGACGCGACGCCGGGCTACATCCCGGGTCCGGTGGGCGCCGGCACCTGGCACATCGCGCTCGGCCCGTACACGGTGGCGCCCGAGGGCCTCCCGTACGAGCTGACCGTCACGCTCACGTACGGCGAGCAGGGTCGGACGCCGCGCCCGGTGTACCCGCCCTCACGCGCCAAGGGCCGGGGCCGTGCCTGGTACCGCGGGGACTGCCACATCCACTCATGGTTCTCGGACGGCAGGCGCACGCCCGCCGAGATCGCGGCGCTCGCGCGCGCGGCGGGTCTGGACTTCATCAACTCGTCCGACCACAACACGCACTCGTCGCACGCCCACTGGGCGGACGAGGCGGGCGACGACCTGCTCATCATGCTCGGCGAGGAGATCACGACCCGTAACGGGCACGTGGTGGCGCTCGGCACGGATCCGGGCACGTTCGTCGACTGGCGCTATCGTGCCCGCGACAACCGCTTCGGCAAGTACGCGCGCGAGGTCCGCCGGGCCGGCGGCCTGGTCGTGCCGGCGCATCCGCACGCCACCTGCATCGGCTGCAACTGGAAGTTCGGCTTCGGCGAGGCGGACGCCGTCGAGGTGTGGAACGGCCCGTACACCGCGGACGACGAGATCTCCCTGGCCGACTGGGACAACACGCTGGTGGCGTCCGTACGGGGTTCGCGTGAGTGGATCCCGGCGATGGGCAACAGCGACGCCCACCGCGACCCGGACCGCATCGGCGGCCCGCAGACGGTGGTCCTCGCCGACGACCTGACCCGGGAGGCCGTCCAGGCGGGCATCAAGGCGGGCCGCAGTTACGTCGCCGAGTCGAAGTCCGTGGAGCTGACGTTCACGGCGTCCGGCTCGCGCGGCGAGCACGCGGGCATCGGCGAGCGCCTCCACGTGGACCCGGACGCCCCGGTCACCGTCCGCCTGGAGGTCAAGGGCGCCCCGGGCTGCACGCTCCACGTGGTCACGGACCAGGGCACCCTGTTCACGTCGCCGGCGCTCCCCGAGTCCGGGTCGGGCACGGCCGAGTGGCGCACGACGGCCTCGTACGCGGCCTATGTGCGGGCCGAGGTCCGGCACGCGCCGACGGTCCCGGGCCTGCCGGGGGCGCTCACGGCGTTCACGAACCCGGTGTTCCTCGGCAAGTAGGGGCTGTCTCGGATCCGAACGAGGGGGCCCTGGGGTCTTTCGATCCGAACGGGAGGCCCTAGTCCTCGACGACCAGCACCGGCGTCTCCCGCGTCAGCACCTCGCCGCGGAAGAACGCCGGGCTGCGCCGCCCCATCACGAGCATGATCACGAAGCCGACGAGCAGCAGGCCGACGCCGATCACGAAGACGGAGCCGACGCCGAGGACGGAGGAGCCGCTGCCGTACGCCGGGTTCCACATGTCGACGAGGGTCTTCACGAACACGGCGGACAGCAGGACACCGCCCAGGACCGGGAAGAGGGCCTTGAAGAAGAAGTCCCGGGGGGAGCGCAGCAGTTCGGAGCGGAAGTACCAGGCGCAGGCGAACGCCGTGAGCGCGTAGTAGAAGCAGATCATGAGGCCGAGCGCGTAGATCGTGTCGACGAGGACGTGCTCGGAGACCAGCGTCATGACGGTGTAGAACACGCCGGTGGCGACGCCCGCGGTGACCGTGGCGCGGCCCGGGGTCTTGAAGCGCGGGTGGACGCGGGCGTAGGAGGCGGGCAGCGCCTCGTACGTCGCCATGGCGAGGACCGTGCGGGCGACCGGGATGAACGTGGTCTGCAGGCTGGCCGCGGCCGAGGCGAGGACGGCGACGAAGAGCAGGATGCCGAGGGTGGGGCCCATGACGGGGCCCGCGAGGGCGGCGAAGACGTTGTCGGACGTCGCGGGGTTGGCGAGGCCGAGGCCCTTGCCGCCGGAGCCGACGACCATCTGGGCGGCGACGCCGGTGGCGAGGTAGGAGCCGACGAGGACGACCATCGCGATGAGGGCGGCGCGGCCGGGCGTCTTGTCGCTGCCGATGGTCTCCTCGTTCGCGGTGAGGCAGGTGTCCCAGCCCCAGTACATGAAGATCGACAGGGACAGGCCCGCGGTGAACGCGCCGAACGACTTCACCGAGAACGGGTCGAGCCACGTCCAGGAGAACGGCACGGAGGTGGGGAAGTCCGCCGATCCCGCCTTGACGACGGCCATCACGACGAACACGGCAAGCACGACGAGCTGGAGGCCGACCAGGGTGAACTGGACGCCCTTCGTCGCGGTCATGCCGCGGTAGCTGATCGCGGTCGCGGCGGCGATCAGGGCGAGGCAGGTGACGATGTGGACGGCCTTGTTGTCGTCCAGGGCGCCGATGGACGTGTTGCCGGTGATCTCGCCCGCGAGGAGCCAGAAGTACGACGTCGCGACGCCCGCCAGGTTGGACAGCACAATGATCGTCGCGATGACGAGGCCCCAGCCGCACATCCAGCCCACGCGCGGGCCGAAGGCCTTCACGGTCCAGGTGAAGGACGTGCCGCAGTCCGGCATGGCCTTGTTCAGCTCCCGGTACGCGAAGGCGACGAGCAGCATCGGCAGGAACCCGGCCAGGAACACGGCGGGCATCTGGAGGCCGACCTCGCCGGCCGTGGAGCCGAGCGTCGAGGTCAGGCAGTAGACGGGCGCCACGGTCGAGATACCGATGACCGCGCTGCCGACCAGCCCGACGGAGTTCCCGCCGAGGCCCTTGCTGCGGACGCCCCCGTCGGGGGCGCCGCCTGCCGTGTCGTGGGCAGCCCGTGTCGGCCGCGCGTCCAGCTCAGTCATGAACAGGACGTTAAATGCTGCGGTTTCCGCATAAGGGGGACATGAGATGAAACTGGCCACCTTTGAATCGATGGCCGATTCACGTAACCATCCCACACCCTCAAGGTGCCTTCAGGTTAGCCCCATTCATCGGAAGGAATTACCGACGACGTCCGATATTCGGTAATCGCAGCAGCGCCCGATTTGCCGGGTTCAAAATTTTCCGTGTGATGTTTCCGGCGGTTACGCCCGCGGTCCCCTCCTGCCGTCACCCCTGCCACACGATCGACTGGAGCTCGCTGTAGGCGTGCAGCGCGTACGAACCCACGTCCCGGCCCACCCCGCTCTGCTTGAAGCCGCCGAACGGCGCCTCCATGTTCCGGCCGACCGTGTTCACGCCGACCCCGCCGGCCCGCAGCCGCCGCGCCACCCGGAACGCCCGCGCCACGTCCCCCGACCACACGTAGTCGATGAGCCCGTACTCGCTGTCGTTGGCGAGGGCCACCCCCTCCTCCTCGTCGTCGAAGGGCACGACCACCACGACCGGGCCGAAGATCTCCTCCCGCACGACCCGCATGTCGTTCGTGCAGTCCGCGAGGAGCGTCGGGGCCACGTAGAAACCCTTGTCGAGGGCCGGCCGCGCACCGCCCGCGACGACCCGCGCCCCCTCCTTGCGGCCCAGCTCGACGTACGACTCGACGCGGTCGCGGTGCGCCGCCGAGATCACCGGCCCGACGACCGTCCCCCGCGCTCTCGGATCGCCGACCTTCATGTAGCCGATGTAGTCGCTCAGCTTCGAGACGAGCGCGTCGTACACCCCGCGCTGCGCGATCACCCGCGTCGGTGCCGTGCAGATCTGCCCGCTGTAGAAGGCGTACGTCGTGCCGATCCCCGAGACCGCCGAGGCGAGGCCCGCCTCGTCCAGGTCGTCGAAGACGAGCGCCGCGCCCTTCCCGCCCAGCTCCATCAGCTGCCGTTTCATGCCGCGCCCGCACACCTCGCCGATGCGCCGGCCGACCGCGGTGGAGCCGGTGAAGCTGACCATGTCGACGTCCGGCGAGTCGACGGCCGCCTCACCCACGTCCACAGCCGTCCCGCTGACCACGTTCACCACACCGGGCGGCGCTCCCGCCTCCTCCAGAGCCGCCGCCATCCGGTACACCGACAGCGGGTCCTGCGGGGCAGGCTTCACGACGACCGTGTTCCCCATGGCGAGCGCCGGGGCGACCTTGCCGGCCGGGTTCGCCCACGGGTTGTTGTACGACGTGATGCAGGTGACGACGCCGACGGGTTGCCGTACGGCGAGCGCCCCGAGCACGCCCGCCTTCCCCATGGGTCCCGCCTCGTTGATCTGCGGCGGCAGCCCCTGCTCGACCGGTTCGAGCGCGCCCTTCGCATAGCGGCGGAACCGCGCCACCCCGACCGCGACCTGCATCCCGCGCGCGGTCCCGCTCGTCGCACCGCTCTCCGCCTGCGCGAGCTCCGCGTTCGCCGCGAAGTCGCGCTGCATCACGTCGGCGGCCCGGTCCAGGATCGCGGCACGCTCCTCCGGCTTCGTGGCGGACCACGACGCGAAGGCCTGGCGGGCCGCCGACGCCGCGTCGTGGACCTGCGCGCGGGACGCCTCGGGGGCGAGCCCGACGACCTCCTCCGACGCGGGGTCGACGACCTCGTAGTGCCCGCCGTCCGGCTCGGTCCACTCGCCACCGATGAACAGCCTCTGCGTGTCGGTCATGTGGTGCTCACCGTCCTGGTGTCACGTCCGGACCGCAGCACGGTGCCGGGCACGGCCCCCGTCACGACGTCCTCGCGGATGACCTCGACGCCGTTGACCCACACGGCGTTGACGCCGATGGCCTTCGAGTCGAGACGCGGGCTGTCGCCGGGCAGGTCGTGGACGAGGGTGGCCTTGCCCGCGTCGATCCGCTCCGGGTCGAACAGGACGAGGTCCGCGTGCCAGCCCTCCGCGATCCGGCCGCGTTCCCGCAGCCCGAAGAGCCGCGCCGGATCGTCGGTGAGCATCTTCACCGCCTCCTCGATCCCGGCCAGCTTCCGCCCGCGCAGACAGTCCCCGAGGAACCGCGTCGTGTACGGCGCACCGCACATGCGGTCCAGGTGCGCCCCCGCGTCGGACCCGCCGAGGAGCACGTCCTCGTGCTGCCAGGTCTCGGCACGCAGGGCCCACGAGTCCGGGTCGTTGTCGCTGGGCATGGGCCAAAGAACCGTCCGCAGGCGGTCGTTGGCGCAGATCTCGACGATGCACTCGAAGGGTTCCTGGCCGCGCTCGGCCGCGATGTCGTTCACCACGCGCCCGGTCAGACCCTCGTTCGCCTCCGAGTACGTGTCCCCGATGACGTACCGCCCGAAGTGGGCGAGCCGCCGGAAGACGCCGGCCTCCTTGCTGTCCGCGCGCCGCAGCATCTCCGCTCGCACGTCCGGGTCGCGCAGCTTCGCGATCCGCTCGTCGACGGGCAGGGAGAGGACCTCGCCCCAGCCGGGGATGAGGTTCAGGGCGCAGAACGTGCCGAGCGACATGTTCATGGGGGTCAGGATCGGCATGGTCAGCGCGACGATCCGGCCGCCGGCCTTGCGGGCCCGCTCGCTGGGGATCAGCTGGCGCGGCACCCGCTCGGGGACGGCCGCGTCGATGGTGAGGACGTTCCAGTTCAGGGGCCGCCCGGCGGCCGCGCTCATCTCGACGAACAGGTCGATCTCGTCGTCGCTGAACTGGTCGAGGCACCCGGCGACGATCGCCTCGATCTGCGTGCCCTCGTGCTCGGCGACGGCGCGGCTCAGCGCGAGCAGCTCCTCGGGCCGCGCGTGCCGCGAGGCGACCGGCTGCCCGTCGCCGTCCGAGTGGGTCGAGGACTGGGTGGTCGAGAATCCCCAGGCGCCCGCGTCCATCGCCTCGTGGAACAGGGCGAGCATCTGATCGAGCTGCTCGGGCGTCGGCTGCCCGCCGACCGCGTCCGCGCCCATCACGTACCGGCGCAGCGCGCAGTGCCCCACCATGAAGCCGGCGTTGACCGCGATCCGCCCGTCGAGGGCGTCGAGATACTCGCCGAACGAGTTCCACGTCCAGGGCGCGCCCTCCTCGAGGGCGACCAGCGACATGCCCTCGACCTTGGACATCATCCGGCGCGTGTAGTCGGCGTCCTCGGGCCGCTCCGGGTGCAGCGGGGCGAGCGTGAAGCCGCAGTTGCCGCCCGCGACGGTCGTCACGCCGTGGTTCAGGGACGGCGTCGCGTACGGGTCCCAGAACAGCTGGGCGTCGTAGTGGGTGTGCGGGTCGACGAAGCCGGGGGCGAGGATCCGCCCGCGCGCGTCCTCGCTGCCCGCGGCGGGCTCGGTCACGGCCCCGGGCTCGGCGATGACGGCGATACGCCCGTCGCGTATCCCCACGTCGGCGACGTAGGCGGGGGCTCCCGTCCCGTCGACTACGGTCGCTCCTTTGATCAGGTGGTCGAGCACGAGGTCGTCCCCCTCCTGAAGGGTGAGTACTGACGGTCCTGAAGGGTGAGTGGCGGCGGGTTCACGACCGGGCCGCCCGTCCGGAAGTCCAGGGATTCGGGCCGCCCATCCAGCCGTCCGGACGTCCGGGGATTCGCAGGCATTCCATCCAGACCGTCCGGCGCTCGGGGACGAGCCCGAAGGGCGACAGGGGGTCCGGGGCACAGCCCCGTGTCGGTCGCCCATGACCCGCAACCCCAGGGGCCCCGACCCCCGTCCGGGAAAGGAGGGGCCGGGGCGGTCCATGGGCCGGGCCGGATCAGACGGCCTCACGGAAGCGCGTCGTGCGGTGCACCGGATCCGTGTCGATCTTCGGGATGACGTGCTCGCCGATCAGCTTGATCGACTGGAGCGTGTCCTCCTTGGAGATGCCGATCGGCATGCCGAACGCCAGCTGGTCGGCGCCCGCCTGCTCCCAGCGCTTGCACTGCGTGAGCACCTCGTCCGGGTCGCCGCAGATCAGCAGCTCCTCGGCGATGAGGAGCTCGATGATCTCCTCGTTGAACTCGGGCAGCGTCTCGGGCCACACGGGGAAGCCCTCGGGGCGCGGGAACGTGTCGTGGTAGCGGAAGACGAGCGACTGGAGGTAGTGCAGCCCGCCGGTCGCGGCGATCCGTACGGCCTCCGCGTGGGTCGGCGCGCAGATCGCGGTCGAGGTCACCATGACGTTGTCGTTGACGAACGCCCCGACGGGCTCCGCCTTGCCGATGTTCGACTTGTACTGGTCGAGCACCCACTCCATGTCGGAGACCTTCTGGACGCTGAAGCCCAGGACGCCGAGGCCCTTCCTGGCGGCCATCGCGTACGAGGGCGGGGAGCCGGCCGCGTACCACATGGCCGGGTGCGCCTTCCCGTACGGCTTGGGGAAGATCTTGCGCGGCGGCAGCTGCCAGTGCTTGCCCTTGAACCCGACGTACTCCTCCTGGAGCCACATCTTCGGGAACTCGGCGATGGTCTCTTCCCAGATCTCCTTCGTGTAGTTCATGTCGGTGACGCCGGGGATGAAGCCGAGGATCTCGTGGCTGCCCGCGCCGCGCCCGCTGCCGAACTCGTGGCGTCCCTCACTGAGATGGTCGAGCATCGCGACCTTCTCGGCGACCTTCACCGGATGGTTGACCTGGGCGAGCGGGTTGAAGATGCCGGAGCCGAGGTGGATGCGTTCGGTGGCGTGGGCGAGGTAGCCGAGGAAGACGTCGTTGGCGGAGAGGTGCGAGTACTCCTCCAGGAAGTGGTGCTCGGACGCCCAGGCGTACTTGAAGCCCGACTTGTCCGCCTGGATGACGTACTCGGTCTCCTCCATCAGCGCCTTGTGCTCGGCGAGCGGGTCGGTCTCGGCCCGCTTGCCCACATATCCCTGTACAAAGAGCCCGAATTCCAAGGAGGTTCACCGTCCCCTGTCTGTGACCGGCGGCTGCGTCAGAAGCTCCTGCGCTCTTTCTGACGTACCGTCAGATTCGATGTGCCGACTGTTTCACCGTGCCCGTACAGCGTCAATACTGATGCAGCGTCAGATCTGGTGGGATCACAACACGCTGACGCCCGCCAGCCACCCGCCGTCGATGACGAACGGCTGGCCCGTGATGTACGCGGAGTCCTCCTGCGAGGTCAGGAACAGCGCGAGCCGCGCCACCTCCTCGGGCTGCCCGACCCGCCCCAGCGGCACGAGCTTGCGGTACAGCTCGTCGAGCGCCTGCGAGGCCTCCTCGGTGTCCGCGCCCGGGTCCAGCTGCGAGGGATTACTCATGGCGGTGTCGATGGCGCCGGGACAGACGGCGTTCACGCGGATCTTCTTGGCGGCCAGCTCAAGGGCCGCCACCTTCGTCAGCCCCACGATCGCGTGCTTGGTGGCGGTGTACGCGCCGACGTACGCCATGCCCGTCACCCCCGTGTAGGAGGCCGTGTTCACGATCGTGCCCCCGCCGGCCGCCTCGATCTCGGGCGCGACGGTCTTGATCCCGAGGAAGGCACCGACCTGGTTGACCTGGATGATCTGCTGGAACTCGTCCAGGGGCGTGCTGACCAGCTCGTTGAACCGCAGGATCCCGGCGTTGTTCACGAGCCCGTCGATCTTCCCGTACGCCTTCTTCGCCGCGGCGACGGCGGCCACCCAGTCGTCCTCGCGGCTCACGTCCAGATGGACGTAGAGCCCGCCCATCTCCTTGGCGAGCGCCTCACCCTGGTCGTCGAGGACATCCCCGAGCACCACCTTGGCGCCCTCCGCGGCGAACAGCCGCGCCTCCTGCTCGCCCTGCCCGCGCGCCGCGCCCGTGATGACGACGACGCGCCCGTCCAGCTTGCCCATGCCGGTACTCCCAATCGGTGAGGTGCCTGGTCGTTGAGGTGCCTAGTCGTTCAAATGCGGAGCGACGTCGGCGGCGAACGCCGCCATCTGGTCGGTGAGTTCACCGAGACTCCGGGAGCGGAACCGGACCTGGATCTGGTCCACGCCCATCGCGCCGTACGCGCGCAGCGACTCGGCGAGGGCCTGCGGGGCGCCGGACAGGGTGCGCCGCCCGACGTGCCACGCGGGTACGCCCACGTACAGGGGCTCGGCGATCGCGCCCACGGTGACGGGAGTCTCGATACCGGCCTCCTCCCGCAGCCGTCTCACCTTGGCTATCTGTCCGGGCAGCTGCTCACGGCTGTCCCCCTGCGGCAGCCATCCGTCCCCCTTCACGGCGGCGCGGCGCACCGCCGGGGCCGAGGAACCGCCCACCCACACGGGGACCCGGCTCTGCGCGGGACGCGGCCGCTGCCCGAGCCCCTCGAAGGCGTACCGCTCCCCCTTGAACGACGGATACTCCTCCGGCCCGAGCGCCGCCTTCAGCGCGTCCACGGCCTCGTCGAGCACGGCCCCGCGCCGCGCGAAGTCGACCCCGAGCGCCTCGAACTCCTCCTGTACGTGCCCTGCCCCGACCCCGAGGATCAGCCGGCCCCCGGAGAGATGGTCGAGGGTGGCGTACTGCTTGGCGGTGGCCAGCGGATGGCGCAGGCCGACGATCGCGACATGGCTCATGAGGCGCACGTTCCGCGTGATGCCCGCGAGGTAGGCGAGCGTGGCCACCGGGTCGTACCAGGTGGTACTCATCGCGTCCGCGAGGCGGCGCGGGATGGCGACGTGGTCGCAGCAGGCGACGTAGTCGAAGCCGGTGCGGTCGGCGGTGCGGGCGATCTCGGCGAGGTCGGCGGCGCCGGCCCCGGCCTCCCAGCCCTCCGCGTATATCGTGGACTGGGACTGGACCGGGAGCTGGATGCCGTAGGTCAGCCGCCCCGGCGCCCGGCCGCTCACCGCTGCCCCGCCCAGAGTCCGTCGTCGGTCAGCCCCAGCAGGTCGATGGCGTTGCCGCGCACGATGCGCTCGACGACGTCCGCGTCCAGGTGCCCCATCTGCGCCTCGCCGACCTCCTTGGACTTCGGCCAGGTGGAGTCGGAGTGCGGGTAGTCCGTCTCGTAGAGCACGTTCGCGACGCCGATCGCGTCGAGGTTCCTGAGCCCGAACGCGTCGTCGAAGAAGCAGCCGTAGACGTGGTCGGTGAAGTACTCGGAGGGCCGCTTGCGGACCTTGTCGGCGACGCCGCCCCAGCCGCGGTTCTCCTCCCAGACGACGTCCGCGCGCTCCAGGATGTACGGGATCCAGCCGATCTGGCCCTCGGCATACATGATCTTCAGGTTCGGGAAGCGCTCGAACTTGCCGCTCATCAGCCAGTCGACCATCGAGAAGCAGCAGTTGGCGAAGGTGATGGTCGAGCCGACGGCGGGCGGCGCGTCGGGCGAGGTCGACGGCATCTTGCTGGACGACCCGATGTGCATCGCGATGACGGTGCCGGTCTCGTCGCAGGCCCGCAGGAAGGGGTCCCACTCGTCCGTGTGGACGGAGGGCAGGCCCAGGTGGGGCGGTATCTCGGAGAAGGCGACGGCCCGCACGCCCCGGGCCGCGTTGCGTCGCACCTCCGCCGCGGCGAGCTCGGCGTCCCACAGCGGGACGAGGGTGAGCGGTATGAGCCGCCCCTGCGCCTGCGGCCCGCACCACTCCTCCACCATCCAGTCGTTGTACGCGCGCACGCCGAGCAGCCCGAGTTCACGGTTCTTGGCCTCGGTGAACGTCTGTCCGCAAAAGCGCGGGAAGGTGGGGAAGCAGAGCGCGGACTGGACGTGGTTGACGTCCATGTCGGCGAGGCGGGCCGGCACGTCGTACGAGCCCGGACGCATCTGCTCGTACGTGATGACCTCGAGCTTGATCTCGTCACGGTCGTAGCCGACGGCGGTGTCGAGGCGGGTGAGGGGCCGGTGCAGGTCCTCGTAGACCCACCAGTCGCCTATCGGCCCCTCGTCCCCGGGCGCGCCCATGACCGGCGCGAACTTGCCGCCCAGGAACGTCATTTCCTTCAGGGGGGCGCGCACGATGCGCGGACCTTCGTCCCGGAATTTGGCCGGGAGGCGGTCCTGCCAGACGCCGGGCGGTTCCACAGTGTGGTCATCCACCGAAATGATCCGGGGGAAGCCCCGCGGGCTCTCCTTGGTCTCCTTGGTCTCCATGTCGACCACGGTAGCGCCGATCTGACGACCCGTCAGCTCTCCGGACAGCGGCGACCTGACGTGAGGTGTCTGTGATGGCTGTCTCGCGTGGCTGACGCATCCGCCATGAACAAGGCAAACTGGCCTCGTCGTCTTTGGATCCGACGCGTGCGGCAGGGGGCAGCGATGGACGGTGTACCGCGAGTACCGGAGCAGCGGTACGCCGGGACCTCCAAAAGCACCGGGAGCGCTGAGCTGCCCGAGGCCACGGAGGTCCCGGCGGGCCTGCGCTTCAGTGTGCTCGGCCCGGTGCGCGCCTGGCGCGGTGACGAGCTCCTGACGACGGGCTCCCCACAGCAGCGCGCCCTGCTCGCGGCGCTCCTGCTGCGCGAGGGACGCACCGCGACCGCCGCCGAGCTGATCGACGCCCTCTGGGGCGACGAACCCCCGTCGCAGGCCCTCGCCGCCGTCCGTACGTACGCCTCCCGGCTGCGCAAGATCCTCGACCCCGGCGTCCTCGTCAGCGAGTCCGGCGGCTACGCGATCCGCTTCGTGAGCGGCGACGCGCTCGACCTGGCCGCGGCGGAGGCGCTGCGCTCCGACGCGGAGAAGGCCCGGGGCGCCGGGGACCTGTGCAAGGCACGCGAGCTGGTCAACCGGGCACTGGCCCTGTGGGACGGCGAGCCGCTCGCCAACATCCCCGGCCCGTACGCCGAGACCCAGCGCGCCCGCCTGGAGGAATGGCGCCTCGGCCTGCTCGAATCCCGCCTCGACATGGACCTGGAGCAGGGCTGCCACGCGGACGCGGTCTCCGAACTCACCGCCCTCACCGCCGCGCACCCCCTGCGCGAACGCCTGCGCGAGCTCCTCATGCTGGCCCTCTACCGCTCCGGCCGCCAGGCCGAGGCCCTCGCCGTCTACGCCGACACGCGCCGCCTCCTCGCCGACGAACTCGGCGTCGACCCGCGCCACGGCCTCGCCGAACTCCAGCAGCGCATCCTCCAGGCGGACCCGGCCCTCGCGGAACCGTCCACGCCGGCCACGGAACCCTCTGCGGCCCCCCTCCGCCCCGCGCAACTCCCGGCGACGGTGCCGGACTTCACGGGCCGGGCCTCGTTCGTGACCGAACTTCGGGACATCCTGGCCTCCGCGTCGTCCCCCGACGGGGAGGGCCAGGTCATGGCCGTCTCCGCGGTCGCGGGGATCGGCGGCGTGGGCAAGACGACGCTCGCCGTCCACGTGGCCCACGCCGCCCGCCCGTCCTTCCCGGACGGCCAGCTCTACGTAGACCTCCAGGGCGCGGGCCCGCGCGCGGCGGAACCGGAGACGGTCCTCGGCTCGTTCCTGCGCGCACTCGGGACGGCCGACTCGGCGATCCCCGACTCCCTGGAAGAACGATCGGCGCTCTACCGTTCCACGCTCGACGGCCGCCGCGTCCTGATCCTCCTGGACAACGCCCGCGACGCCGCCCAGGTCCGCCCCCTGCTCCCCGGCACGGAGGGCTGCGCCGCGCTCATCACGGGCCGCGTCCGCATGGTCGACCTGGTCGGCGCGCATCTCGTGGACCTCGACGTGATGTCGCCGGAGGAAGCGCTCCAGCTCTTCACCAAGATCGTGGGCGCGGAACGGGTCGCCTCCGAGCGGGAGGCGGCCCTCGACGTGGTCGCCGCGTGCGGCTTCCTCCCTCTCGCCATCCGCATCGCGGCGTCGCGCCTGGCGGCGCGGCGCACGTGGACGGTCTCGGTCCTCGCGGCGAAGCTCGCCGACGAGCGCCGCCGCCTGGACGAACTCCAGGCGGGCGACCTCGCGGTCAAGGCGACGTTCGAACTGGGCTACGGCCAATTGGAGCCGGCCCAGGCCCGCGCCTTCCGCCTCCTGGGCCTCGCGGACGGCCCGGACATCTCCCTGGCAGCGGCGGCAGCGGTCCTGGACCTCCCGGTCGAGCCGACGGAGGACCTCCTGGAGTCCTTGGTCGACACGTCCCTCCTGGAGTCCGCGGCCCCCGGCCGCTACCGCTACCACGACTTGGTCCGCCTCTACGCGCGTGCGTGCGCGGAACGGGACGAGCTGCCTCCGGAGGAGCGAGAGGCGGCCATGTCCCGACTGCTGGACTTCTATCTGGCTACGGCGGCCAGGGTTTATGCGATTGAGCGGCCGGGGGATCGGACGGTGGATCACTTGGAAGCGACCCGCCACCCGGGCCAGGAATTCACGGACGACGGCAAGGCGCTGGACTGGCTTCACGCCGAGGCGGCTTGCATTCTGGCTTGCGTTCAGCAGTCGCTGGGGGCCGGCACACTGCGGCGGGCAGTCGATCTCCTGCTGGCTTCGAAAGACCTGGCCGAGTCCGGAGTCAGTGCACTGCGCTACGAAGTCGTTGCCATGGCTGCGCGAGACGCGGCGGCTGGCGTCAGCGAAGCGCACGCCGAGGGCCGAGCTCGTACGACGCTTGCACAAGTTCTCAGCAGGGCCGGAAGGTTCGACGAAGCCGGCGCGGAGGCCGACCAGGCCATAGCTCTTGGGCACAGGTCCGGCGACCCATGGACCAGCGGCAACGCCCCCAACGAACAGGGGATCATCGCTGCTCTCCGAAACGAGCCGACACTGAGCGAAACCCATTTGCTCACGGCGATCGAGTCGTTCCGGGCAGATGGGAATCGTCCCGGTGAGGCCAGCGCTGTCTGCAACCTCTCTCGGGTTCTTGTCTCCATGGGCCGCACAACAGCGGCCATCGAACTGGCTCGCCAAGGTGTGACCATCTACGACGAACTGGGGCTGACTTTTCGCCTCGCCAACGCCCGGTACGCCCTGGGAATCGCCCTGAGCAACAAGGGGGAGCAAGCCGAGGCACTGGAAGAACTCACCGAGGCGCTGAAGGTCTTCGTGGAGAACCGGCAGCGGCTGTGGGAAGGCACGACGCATTACCGCCTCGCCCAGGTACATCTCTCGGCCCATCGACCCGCGCAAGCCGCACAGCACGCGGAACAGGCCCTCGCTACCGGCTGCATAGGCGGCGAGTGGATGCGCGCCAACGTGCTGACGCTTCTTGGCCGTTCTCTCGACACCCTTGCCCAGGTCGACCGAGCGCGAGCCTGCTGGCGAGAGGCCTTGGCCATCCATGAGCTGTCGGACGCTCCCGAGGTCGTAGAGCTGCGTCAGCTTCTTACTCCGGTCGCCGCCGCCTGACGCAATGGGCGGGCGTTCATCGAACGTTTATGGGCAGCTGCGACTCTCGATTCATCGATCCGTCGCGTCGGGGGGCAGACGGATTGTCACGGGCCTCACAGATAGGGTGAGCGGCCCCGGAATGCCCGTTCGGCGACCCACGGGGGAGTTGCCGAACGGGCGTTTCCCACCCAGCACACCGTCAATCCATGGGAGTTCGCGAGTATGAGCGACGCCAAGAAGAAGAGCGAAGAGATCACCACTCAGGACAGCCACATGCCCGCGCCGCCGAGCGACGGCAAGGTGACCACCCAGGACAGCCACATGCCCGCGCCGCCGAGCGACGACGCGATAGTCACCCTGGACAGCCACATGCCGGCGCCGCCCAAGGACGCCTAAGACTTTCTTCCCGACGGGGATCGGCCGCGGCGGCGCGGAGGGGGAGCCGTCGCGGCCGAGTCGTGTCCGGGCGAGGCGACTCGCTCAGGCCGGATCCTCGTCACCGCTGCGTGGTCGTTGGCGCCGCAGCAGCCACATGCCCTAATGCGGCACCCTCTCGATGGGGCCGGGCTCACCGAGCTCGGCCCCATCGTCGTGCCCGCGTCCTAAGCGCGGGGCGCCCCGAAGCGGGCCAGGTAGTGCCACACCTTCTTGACCGACTGCGGGTCATGGCAGCCGCCGCGCGCCGCGTCTCCGATGATTCGGGGATCGAGCGTGCCGCCCACGGCGATCCGCGCGGCCAGGTCGACGTACTCCTGGCCCCGGTAGTCCGGGTGACGGCGGAGTTCCTCGACCCCGAGGCGGAAGCCGCCGTGCCACTCCACCGGGCAGCCGAGGCGCAGCGCCGCGGCCTCGACCGGGGAGTCGCGGTAGCACGGGTCCAGGACCACCGCCTCCACATGGCAGTTCAGCCGGACCGGTCCATGCACCTGCGCCTCGATGTAGTCGTCGAGGTCGTCCCGACTGTCCGTGTCGGCCAGAGCGAGGTCGATGAGCCCCATGCGATCGGCGACACCGAAATCCGAGGGCTCAAGGAAACTGTCCGGGTAGCAGAACGTCGTCCGCGCCACCGTCCGCGCAGTCAGCCGGAAGTGAGCCGAACCGAACCGCGGCGCCCCGCCGACCGCCTTACGCCGGAAGTTCAACGCCCCGTACACCGGCCTCTCGTGAGCAGGCGCCTCGTCATAAGAACCGTCGAAGATCCGGCTCTCCCAGCGCCACCGGTCCCCGCCGGGATGCGCGGTCAGGCCGCCGTTGCTCGTGCCCGTCACGAACTGCGAGCGGTAGACGCCGTCGTCCGCCAGAGCGTCCAGGATCGGCTTGCCGTGAAGCAGGCGGTCCGGGTGGAAGTTGAGCGTCACCCGCAGCGACGGGTCCACCGGCGGGCCCGACGCCACTGACGCCACATGCCGAAGGGCCCGTTCCTGCGGTGTCCGGGCGGCGTCGGTACTCATCCGGGCAGTGTTCCCCAAGCCGATCAACCGACGCACACGGATTCCGTCGCGCCGCAGTAGCGGTAGTGGCGGTAGTAGGGCCGGGTCAGCGGCTCGTCGCTCACGTCGACCCGGTAGTCCGCCGCCGCCTCACGGGCGTACGGGCTACGGGGCCGCACACGCGGGGCCTGCGGCGCGACCGGCCCCGGCTCCGTCACCGTGAAGGCCCGGCGCCGGGTGCCCCCGCCCGGCAGCAGCCACGCAAGCACCCACCCGAGCAGCGCCGTCAGCACTACTCCTCCCCCGCCTCGACCTCGCACCACACCGTCTTCGACGCCGCGCCCTGTTCCACGCCCCATCGCCGCGCCACCGCGTCGAGCAGCACGAGGCCCCGCCCGGACTCGTCATCCCCCGTCGCGTGCAGCAGTACGGGGAGCACGCGTGGGTCGGGGTCCGTGACCTCGACCCGGATCCCGCCGCCCTCCACCCGCACCACCCGCACACGTACCGGCGTCCCCTCCCCCACATGCCGGATCACATTCCCCAGCAACTCACTCACACAGAGCTGCACTTCGGAGCAGGCCGCACCCAAGTACCCCCGCACCGCCCTGCGCAGCTCGGGCACGGCCTTCGGAACGGCGAGCAGTTCGACGGCCAGTTCGGGCGGGCTCACTACCTCCGCGCCGGCAGCGGTGGGGGTTTGGTGGTGCATGCGTACGCCTTCCCGTCGAGTGCACTCCGTGATGAATCAGTCACACAGTGGCGGCGGGCGGCGTACCGTAAAAGGGTTTGGGTTCCCGGACCCGAACTGTGGAACTGGGCCCGGCAGTTGTGGAATCGGCGGTAGCGCATGGTGCGACGCAAGGACATCGACGGCCCGGAGAGCGTCCCCTGCTTCTACGGCAAGGAGCTGCGGTGGAAACGGGAGGCGGCCGGGCTCACGCTCCAACAGCTCGTGGAGGGCAGCTTCTACGGCCAGAGCCACCTCAGCGAGATCGAACGCGGCGAACGCCGCATGCCGCGCGACCTCGCCGAACACGTAGATCGGGCCCTTGAGACCGACGGCTTCTTCGGGCGGCGCTGCGAGGAGGTGCGCAAGGCCCGACGGGCGGGCCACGCCAGTTATTTCGAGAAGGTCCTGGAGGCGGAGAAGCACGCGGAGGCCATCGAGGAGTGGTGCCCGACTCTCATCCCGGGCCTCCTGCAGACCGGGGCCTACGCCCGTGCCGTCGTACGGGCAACGCATCCTCTCGAACCCCAGGAGAGGACCGACGCCAAGGTGAACGCCCGCCTGGCGCGGGCCCGCCTCTTCGACGACGACCACTCGACGCCCGAGTACTGGGCGGTCCTTCACGAGTCGCTACTACGGCTGCCCATCCTCCCGCCCGAGGAAATGGCCGAACAACTTGACCGTATCGCCGCGTTGGCGAACCGGCACCGGATCACTCCACAGATCCTTCCGTGGAATTGCGGGGCGCATCCGCTGATGCTCGGCGCCATCACGGTCTTGGCCTTCCCTGACGCCCCACCGCTGGTCTACACGGAGTCGCCGTACAGCGGTGACACCCTCGACGATCCGGCCCTCGTGAAGCAATACCGCAAGGCATACGATCGGCTCAGGGCCGCCGCTCTGCCGCCGGAGGCGTCCCTCGCCCTGATCGAGGAAGCGGCTGAGGACTACCGAAATGGCAAGCAACGACTTTGACTTGAGCGGCGCGCGCTGGAGAAAGAGCAGCTACAGCAACGGTGACGGCGGGAACTGCGTCGAGGTAGCCCAAGGCCACCCCGCCCTCGTCCCCGTCCGGGACTCGAAGACCGCCCGCTCCGGCGGCCCCGTCCTCCTCTTCCGCACCCCCGCCTGGGCAGCCTTCGTAGCAACCCTGAAGCGCCCCTGAGCGAGCCACACAGCCGGGCAGCCGGGCAGCCAAACCCGGACTTTGGCGGATTCGGGCACCCGCCCCCCGCTCACACCCCCGCAAACACGGGCCCCGCCCGCACCCACCCCCGCCCGAACCCGCCAATCCCCCGTTGTCCACAGGGCTCAGCGCGGATCCGGTCGACCCGACAGAGTTGGGGCGTGAGCCCGGACCTGCACGCCCTCGCCGCCGACCACGGCGTCCTCCTCACCGCGCGCGCCCTCGACGCCGGATGGCCTCCGCGGTGCCTGACCCGCGCGTTGCGTGCGGAGGGGTGGACCCGGATCCGGGCCGGCGCCTGGGCCGCACCCGGACGCCGCGTGGACCTCCGTACACGCCTCCTCGCCGCCCAGCTCCTCACCCCACGCCTCGTCGTCAGTCATCGTTCCGCCGCCGCGCTCTGGCGGATCGAGCAGCTCACGTCACCCGGCGCCGGGCCGCTGGAGTTCACCGACCCCGAGTCCTCCAGCGGAACGGGCAGCGGATTACGCGTCTACCGGACCGCCACCCTCACCCGCCGCGAGACCGTCTCCCACTGGGGTCTACGGCTGACGGACGTCTCCCGTACCCTCGCCGACCTCCTACGGACCAGGCCCAGGGACGACGCCCTCGTCGCCCTCGATTCCGCGCTCTCCCGCCGCACCGTGGACGGCGTACGCCGTGCGCCCCTGACCCGCCTCGCCGCCGTCGCCACCGCGCTCGACGCACCTGTCCAAGGCGCCGCCAAAGCCCGCAAGCGGCTCCTGCTCGCCGACCCCCGCTCCGGCTCCCCCGTAGAAACCCTCGCCCGCCTCCACATGCACGACGCCGGACTGCACCCGGAAAGCCAGGCCGAGGTCATCACCCCCACCGGCGGTCGCCGCTACCCGGACTTCCTCTTCCGGGCGGAGGGACTCGCCGTCGAGATCGAGGGCTACGCCTACCACGGCAGCCGGGCCGACCACCGCCGTGACGTCGCCCGCTTCAACGAACTCCTCGCATGCCCGGAGATCCGCGCACTCCTCCGCCACACCGCGGAGGACGTCCTCCATCGCCCCTCGCACGTCATCGACCAGATCCGCGCCGCCCTCCTGCGGCTACGAACCCGCGAGCTGCCTGGGACCTCTGCACCCTCCCCGCCCAGAAGCCGCTGAACACCCTGCGTAGCCACGCGAGCCGGACGTGCGGCGGAGACGGCTCAGCGCTCAGGGAGGATCAGGATGACCACACAGCACACCGAGACACCGAGCCTGCGGGACCCCTTGTCCCGTTGTCCCGCGTCATCGGGGACGCCACGCCCCTGCCCCCGACCGCGTCACCGCCCCCGCAGCTCCCCCTTGACCACCTTCCCGCTCGCATTCCGCGGCAGGTCGGACACGAACTCCACCACCCGCGGCACCTTGTAGTTCGCCATCTCCCGGCGTGCCCACGCGATCAGGTCGTCGGACGTCGTCACCGATGACGGGCGGCGCACCACGTACGCCTTGCCGACCTCGCCGAGGCGCGGGTCCGGGACGCCGATCACCGCCACGTCGGCCACGTCCGGGTGCAGGCCGAGGAGCTGCTCTATCTCCGCCGGGTACGCGTTGAAGCCGCCGACGATGAACATGTCCTTGATGCGGTCGGTGATGCGCAAGTTGCCGGACTCGTCGAGGACGCCCACGTCCCCCGTGCGCAGCCAGCCGCCGTCCTCCGTGAACGCCTCGCGCGTCGAGTCCTCGTCCTCGAAGTAGCCGCTCATGACGTTGAAGCCCCTGACCAGGACCTCGCCGGGTTCGCCGGGGCCGGGCGAGTCCACCCGTACCTCCGTGCCGGGTATCGCCCGGCCGGACGTCGACGCGATCACCGACGCTTCGTCGCCGCGGCGGCACATCGTCACGATGCCGCTCGCCTCGGAGAGGCCGTACGCCGTCAGGACCGTGTCCACACCGAGTTCCCCGCGCAGGCGTTCCACCAGTTGCAGGGGGACCACTGCCGCTCCCGTCACTACGAGCCGTAGCGCCGACAGGTCGTGGGCGGTGCGGTTCGGGTGGTCCAGGAGTGACTGGTGGAGCGTGGGCGGGCCGGGGAGGACGGAGATGCGTTCGGCGGCGATGTTGGCGAGGACCGTGTCCACGTTGAAGACCGGCTGCGGGACCATGGTCGCGCCGCGCATCAGGCAGGCGATGATGCCGGCCTTGTAGCCGAAGGTGTGGAAGAAGGGGTTCACGATCAGGTAGCGGTCGCCTTCGCGCAGGCCGGCCAGGTCGGACCAGATCGCGTAGCCGCGGAGGGTCTGCGCGTGGGTAATCACCGCGCCCTTGGGGCGGCCCGTGGTGCCCGAGGTGAAAATGATGTCGGAGGGGGAGGCCGGGGCGATTCCCGCCGCGCGGTCCCGGACCGTCTCGCCCGAGACCCCCTCGCCGCCCGCCAGGAAGTCCTTCCAGGTCCGCCAGACGCGCGGGTCCTCGTGGTCGGACGATGTGTCGGGGGCCGTGTCGGCCAGGACAACCACCTGTTCCAGCCAAGGGAGTTCCGTGTTCGCCCGGCGCAGTGACGCCACGTAGGACGTGCCGAGGAACGTGCCCGTCACGAAGAGGAGCTTCGCGCGGGAGCGGGCCAGGACGTAGGCCGCCTCCGTACCCTTGAAGCGGGTGTTGAGGGGGACGAGGACCGCGCCCGCGCTCACCGCGCCGAGGGCGGAGACGATCCAGTCGAGGGTGTTGGGCGCCCAGACCGCGACCCGGTCACCCGGTTCGACGCCGCTCGCGATACACGCGGCGGCCGCCCGTTCGACGCGGTCGCCGAGTTCCGCGTACGAGAGGCGCGTACGGCCCTCGACGACGGCCTCACGCTCCCCGTACCGTTCGGCTGCCGCATGCACCAGTTGGGGAACGGTGCCCCACTCCAGGTCCCCGCGCATCGCACGACCTCCACACCCGTAGCCGACCCGTAGCTGACTATCCGTCAGATTAACGGTAGCCTGACGCGCTGTCAGCAGACGGGACGATCGTGGTGGCATCACGACGCGCGGAGGTGGCTTGCGATGGCGGGGCTCAAGGACGCGACGGCCATAGTGGGGATCGGGCAGACGGCCTTCGGTAAACAACTCCCCGAGAACGAGAAGACGTTGGCCTGCCGGGCGATTCTCGCCGCGCTCGACGACGCCGGGATCGCGCCGTCCGAGGTCGACGCCTTCGCCTCGTACACGATGGAGGAGACCGACGAGGTCGAGGTCGCCAAGGCCGTCGGCGCGGGGGACGTGACCTTCTTCAGCAAGGTGGGGTTCGGGGGCGGCGGATCGTGCGCGACCGTCGCGCATCTGGCCGCCGCCGTCGCCACCGGGCAGGCGAGCGTCGGGGTCGCGTGGCGGTCGCGCAAGCGGGGGTCGGGGCCGCGCCCGTGGAAGAACACGACGGTCCAGCTGCCGACACCGGCGCAGTGGACGCGCCCGTACGGGCTGCTGCGCCCCGCCGACGAGATAGCGATGCTCGCGCGGCGCTACATGCACGAGTACGGGGCGACCAGGGACCACCTCTTCAACATCGCGCTCGCCTGCCGCAACCGCGCCAACCAGAACCCGGCCGCGATGATGTACGAGCGGCCGCTGACGCGCGACATGTATATGACGGCCCGCATGATCAGCGAGCCGCTCTGCCTCTTCGACAACTGCCTGGAGACGGACGGCGCGCTGGCGTGCGTCATCGTCTCCGCCGAGCGGGCGCGCGACTGCCGCCAGAAACCGGTGTACGTGCACTCGGTCGCGCAGGGGCTGCCGTCCCAGCACCACGGGATGGTCAACTACTGGAACGACGATCCGCTGACGGGGCCGGCGTGGACCGCGGCCCGACACCTGTGGAAACAGGCCGACTTCGGGCCGGACGACGTGGACGTCGCCCAGATCTACGACGCGTTCACGCCACTGATCCCGCTGTCCCTGGAGGGGTACGGGTTCTGCGGGCGCGGCGAGGGCGGGGCGTTCACGGAGGGCGGAGCGCTGGAGATCGGCGGACGGCTGCCGCTCAACACCGGTGGGGGCGGGCTCAGCGAGGCGTACGTCCACGGTTTCAACCTGATCAACGAGGGCGTGAAACAACTGCGCGGCATCAGCACGGCGCAGGTACCGGGGGCGGGGACGTGCCTGGTGACGGCGGGCGAGGGGGTGCCCACGTCGGCCTTGCTGCTTCGGGGGGCGTGAGCCGCGAGCCGCGAGGGGTGAGCCGGGGCGGTGAGGCCGCTGCGGGTCGCCGCGATCGGCGCCGTGAGCGTTGCCCTGGCGGAGTTGGACTTACCCATGACAAAAAGGGAAGTTGGATTGACCAATGACAGAATCTGAAATCTGTTATCTGTCACCTGTCATCGATGACGACGGTGCACCCTTCTGGCGCTACGCCGCCCAATCCCAACTCCGCATGCAGGCCTGCGCCTCGCCCGCCTGCGGTGAGCTGCGCTTCCCGCCTCGTCCCTGCTGCCCGCACTGCGGGTCGTTCGAGAGCGAGTGGCGGCTCATGAGCGGGCGGGGGCGGATCTGGTCCTACGTCGTCCCGCATCCGCCGCTGCTGCCCGCGTACGCCGCCGTCGCCCCGTACAACGCGATCATCGTCGAACTGGCGGACGCGCCCCGGATCCGGCTCGTCGGGAATCTGGTCGCCTCCGCCGACGCGGCCCTGAACTCCGTCGACCCCGGGCGGCTGCGCATCGGCGCGAAGGTACAGGTCGTCTTCACCGACGTCGACGGTGTGACGATGCCACGCTGGGTCCTGGAGCGGCCGTGAGCGTGCGCGTCGAGACCGACAAGGAGACCGGGGTCGCCGTCGTCACCCTCGACCGGCCCGAGCGCCACAACGCGATCGACCTGGCGACCGTCGATGAACTCATCGCCGCCTGGCGGGGGTTCAGGTTCGACGACTCGGTGCGCGCCGTCGTCATCACCGGCGCCGGTGACCGGGCCTTCTGTACGGGCATCGACCGCGACGCCGAGGTGCCGCAGCCGCAGTCCCCGTACAGCATCGACGATCCGCTCGTCACGGTCGGGCCCAAGGCCAACGATCTGTGGAAGCCTGTCGTCGCCGCTGTCAACGGGATGGCGTGCGGAGGGGCGTTCTATCTCATCGGCGAGAGCGAGTTCGTCGTCGCCGACGAGAGCGCCACGTTCTTCGACCCGCATACGGCCTACGGCATGGTCAGCGCCTACGAGACCATCCATCTCGCCCAGCGCATGCCGTTCGGCGAGGTGGCACGGATGGCGCTCATGGGGACCGCCGAACGGATCTCGGCCCGGCGCGCGTACGAGACCGGGCTCGTGTCCGAACTGACCGAACCCGGCGGCGCGTTGGCGGCTTCGGTGCGCTGCGCCGAGACGATCGCGTCGTATCCGACCGAGGCCGTGCAGGGCACGGTGCGGGCGGTGTGGGCGGCCAAGGAGGCGGCGCGCACGCAGGCCCTCGCGCACGCGCCGCAGTTGATCGCCCTGGGCAATCTGCCTCCGGAGCGGCAGGCGGAGCTGTTCTCGGCGCGGCGGCCGGGCGGGTTCCGGGTGCGGTGACCGGCCGCGGGGAAGCGGGGCCTCAGCTCGGGGCCGGAGCGCCGTCGAGCTGACAGTGGTCGATCGACTGGAGCAGGTCCGCGCCGCCGCCGGGCTTCACCTTGGCGACCTTCGTGCTGTTGGCCGGGACGGTGACGGACGTCCTGCCGTCGATGACGGTGATGTCGCTCGCGTCCTGGAAGTGAAGGGTGAGGTTGTAGCGGCCCTCCCGGCTGCCGCGGTTCCTCAGCTCGACGGACGCGTACGCGGAGTCCTTGCCGGCGCACTTGAGGACCTTCGCGGTGATGTCGGCGCTCCGGCCGCTCCCCGAGGTGCTGGAGGTGCTGGGGGTGCGGTTGGGGCGCCTGTTGTAGCTGCTGCCGCCCGACGTGTAGCCCGAGGAGCCCGAGCCGGAGCTGCCGTACGAGTCGTCGTCATCGTCGTAACTCGAACCGCCTGTCGTGCTCGACGACGATCCGCTGTGGTTCTGCTTCGAGCTGGAGCAGCCACCTCCGCCACTGCTGCTGTGTCCCCTGCTCTTGGACGACCCGTGGCCGCGGCCCGTCGAGAATCCGGTCAGTGCGAGTACGACCACGGCCGCCAGTGCCGTGAGCTTCAACCCTCGTCGCAGCATCCTTCTGCTCCCCCGAAAATATGGTGATCCTTGCGTTCCGTTCGGCGACCCGACACCGTAGCAGCGCCGCGTGGCGAGGGGTGTGGTCCCGGCGTAGCGTCGGGACCGAGAGCCGAACCGGGCCGCATTCAGGAGGCTGCGCATGGTCCGCAACGTCCTTGGGTCGATCCTCGCTCTCCTCGGAGCGACGGCCGCCGTTTCCAGCCCCTTCCGTGCGTGGTACGACGGCCGTCACGGGCGCTACTACCGCCTCGGTGACCTGTTCACGGGTACTGGAGTGACCGACGCGCGCGCGGAGTTGTTCGGTTCCCTCCTCCTGCCGTTCGTGGTGGCCGCCGCCGCGACGCTGATCGGGGTCGTGCTGCGGTCGCGGCTGCTCGTCGCGTTCGCGGGCGTGGTGGTGCTCGCGTTCACCGTGCTGTGGATGGTGCGGGTGGGGCAGGCGGAGGGGCGGATGGTGGTCGCCGGCGACGGTTCCGGGCTCGGTCTCGGGGTGGCCGGCGCGGGGGTCGGCGGCGCCCTGCTGCTGCTCGGTGCGGCCGTGATGAGCGGGCGGCACAAGCGGCGGCCACTGCTCCCGGAGTACGCGGACGACGGCGGCCCGGAGCCCACGCACTTCACCGACCCGGTGCCACCCCCGCCGCACACGCTCGACGGCCCCCAGCACACGCTGGAGGGCCCGATGCAGCCGTACGCCGAGCAGCCCCCGTACCCCGATCCCCCTTACGAGGAGCCCCCGTACGAGGAGGGGCAGCAGGGGCACCCGGGCGGGCGGCCCGGCGACAAGCCCTGAAGGCTCTAGCGCGCCGGGGCCGTCCCGGTGCCCTTTTCCGCGTCCAGCGCGTACACGCAGCGGTCCTTGCTGCACGCGTACACCACACCGTCCTTGACCACGGGTGCGCCGGTGATCTCGCCTCCGGTGGCGAGCTTCCAGCGGAGGCGGCCGTCGTCGGCCTTGAGGGTGTACAGGAGGTGGTCGGTGGCGCCGAAGTGGATGCGGTTGTCGGCGACCACGGGTGAGCCGACGACCTCGCCGCCCGCCTGGAAGCGCCACTTGGGCGTGCCGGTGACGGCGTCGAGGGTGTAGAGGCCCTGGCCGCTGCCCACGTGCACGTGGCCGTGCGAGACGAGGACCGGTTCGATGGAGGAGGGGCGGGGTTCCGTCGCGATGCGCCAGCGGTCGCGGCCGTCGGTGGCGTCGAGGGCGTAGACGGTGCCGAGGTGGTCGGCGAGGTAGACGCCGCCGCCGGTGACGGCGGGTCCGGGGGCGAAGGCGGGCGGGCAGAGGAACACGGCCGGCGCCTCGAAGTGCCAGCGGACATGGCCGCTCACGACGTCGACGGCCAGGACGCGGGTGCCGGCGGCCACGTAGACGTAGCCGTCGGAGGCCTGGGTGAGGCGGACGGGGACGCCGCCGCAGGAGGCCGCGTCGCCGATCGGGTACGACCAGCGCTCCTCGCCGGTACGGGCCTCCAGCGCGCGCAGCCGGGCGTCCTGCCAGACGTAGACGGTGCCGTCGTGGATGACGGGTCCGGCCTCGGGCGACTCGAAGTCGGTCTGGGCGCCGGTGATCTCCCACAGCTTGTCGCCGTTGACGGCTTCCCAGGCCTGGACGCCGCCGCCGCGGGTGCCGGTGACGACGGTGCCGCGGTCGGCCTTGAGGGAGTACACCCAGGCGTCGGTCTGGAGCCGCCACAGGTCGTGTCCCTCGCGGGCGTCGAGCGCGTAGAGGGTGGGGCCGTCGGAGGCGTGGATCCGGCCGTCGGCCACCGCCATGGACCAGGCGACGTCACGCGTCTTGAAGCGGCGCCGGCCGGTGGAGACGTCGAGTGCGTGTACCTCGAAAGAGGTCACGTAGACGAGGTCGCCGGCCACGGACGGGGTGCCCCACACGTCGTTGGACATGCGGAAGCGCCAGGGGCGCCAGGCGGCGCCCGCCTCGGGGGCCGGGGCGGGGACCACGGGGTCGGTGGTGCCGTTGACGCCGGTCTTGGGGCGGGACCAGGACGCGGCGAGGCCGGCGTCGGCGGGCGGTGCCTTCACGGCGGCGGCGCGGGCGTCGGCGACGCGCGGGCCGGGGCCGATCGGGACCTGTGCCCCGGCCAGGCGCACGGGTCCGGCGTCGGGTGCGAGGCCCGCGGTGGCGGCGACGGGTGGGGGTACGGGCGCGGGGCGCCAGCCGCCGGTGCCGGGGGCGTGGGACGGGGGTGGGCCCGGGGGCTGTGCGGGCATGGCCGGCATGGGGCCGGGGCCGCCGCCGTGCACGCCACGGCCGCCGCTGCCGCCGCGGCCGGGACCGCTGCTCCTGACCGGGGGCCGTCCGCCCCTGCGTTCCTCGATGAGCGCGACGGAGCGCTCGGGGAGCCAGGCGGACGCGGTGCCGCTGTCGTCACTGCCGGAGCCGAAGAGGTGCGGGGCGAGCTGGGCCTGGAGATCCGCGGGCGAGGGCCGCAGCGGTGCCTCCATCTTCATGCAGGACTCGATGAGAGGCCGCAGTTCGGCGGGCAGTCCTTCGATGTCGGGGCCTTCGCGCAGCAGCATGAAGACGGTCTCGACGGGGTTGGCGCCGTGGAAGGGTGCGTGTCCGGTGGCGGCGAAGACGAGGGTGGAGCCGAGGGAGAAGACGTCGGAGGCCCCGGTGACGCTCCGGGAGTCCTTGGCCTGCTCGGGCGACATGTAGGCGGGGGTGCCGACGGCGACGTTCGTCATGGTCAGGCGGGTGTTGGAGACGCCGGAGGCGATGCCGAAGTCGATGACGCGGGGGCCGTCCTCGACGACGAGCACGTTCGACGGCTTCAGGTCGCGGTGGACGAGGCCCGCGCCGTGGATGGACTGGAGGGCCTCGGCGATTCCGGCGGCGAGCCAGCGCACCGCCTGGGCCGGAAGCGGCCCGCACTCGTTCACTATTTCTTCGAGGGAGGGCGCGGGAACGTAGGCGGTGGCGAGCCACGGCACGGCGGCGCGCGGGTCGGCGTCGACGACGGCCGCCGTGTAGAAGCCGGATACGGCGCGGGCCGCCTCGACCTCGCGGGTGAAGCGGACGCGGAAGAGCTGGTCCTCGGCGAGTTCGGTCCGCACGGTCTTGATCGCCACGCGCCGGCCGGATGCCGAGCGCGCGAGATACACGAGTCCCATGCCGCCGGCGCCGAGCCGTCCCAGGACCTCGAACGGGCCGATCCGCCTCGGATCGTGCTGCGTCAGCTGATCCACCACTTGCCTGCCTCCCCGTACGGGACCGGGTCGCTGTGCACAGTCCCCGGTCAGCGTCTCACCACCGAAGCGCTACGGCGGCACGCACCCCGATTCTTCCTGTACGGGGCTCCGGTTGCGAACCCGGGGGCAAATCGGGGTGTCCCGGGAGAGGTACCGCATTACGGGTGCGTTCCGCGGGAGTGGAAGGGGGCCGGGCGGGAGGCGGGAGGGGCTGTTCAGCCCTGGTGGACGGCGAACGCGGCGCCCTGGTTGTCGGTGAGGACGGCCACGCGTCCGTACGGGGCGTCGAACGGTTCTTCCTTCACGCGGCCGCCGAGGCGGGTGGCGGCGTCGGCCGTGACCTCGCAGTCGGTGACGGCGAAGTGGACGAGGAAGCGGGCCGGGGCGTCGCCGGCGGCGGCGGATATGCCTAGGTCAGCGGCGCCCTGTCGCAGGACCGACGCGTAGAAGGGGGCGACGGTCGCCCTGTCGCGCGCGTGGAGCTCGGCACGGCGGAACGTGCCGGGTTCCCCTTGCGCCTCGAAGCCGGTGTGGGTGCCTGCCTGCCAGAGGCCGAAGACGGCTCCTTCGGGGTCGGCGGCGAGCGCCATGGTGCCGAAGGGGCCGACGGAGAGGGGTTCGACGAGGAGCTGTCCGCCGCGGTCCCTCACGGCGGAGGCGACGGCCTCGGCGTCGCGGGCCTTGAAGTAGACGGTCCACCCGGTGGGCGTGCGGCCGTCGCGGTCCGGGGCGAGGGCCGCGACGTTCCTTCCGTGGCTGTAGGCCTGGGTGTAGTAGCCGTACTCGGCGCCCGCCCCCTCGTCGAAGGTCCAGCCGAAGAGGTCGCCGTAGAAGCGCTTGCCCGACTCCACGTCGGGGAGCGCGGCGTCGGCCCAGCAGGGGGCGCCCTCGGCGAACTCCATCGGCGCGCGTCCTTCCTGTTCACCCGCCGTACACGGGTGTGCCGTGCGTCACTGCGGGGAGGGGTGTCCCCTGGGTGGCAGGGTGTCGCGTCCGGGGGCCGGAGGCACGGCCAATTCGAACACTTGGCCAATTCTATCCACCGGGTTTTCCACAGGCTGTTGATAACTTGTGCGGCCTCACCGGCCCCCACATGCGCGAAAGCCCCGGGCGACCCCTCATCAACCCATGTGCCGGAGCCCCCAACCCCATTTGCAGTCGGCCGAATCGCGCTCCGATCACCCCTCGGTAAGCTGACGGCATGACAGGACAAGTACGTACCGTCGACGGCCGCGTGGCCGGGCGGCGTGGTCAGGCGACGCGTCAGAAGCTGCTGGAGTGCCTCGGCGAGATGCTCAGCTCCTCGCCCTACCGGGACGTCAAAGTCATTGATGTGGCCCGGAAGGCAGGCACCTCACCGGCGACCTTCTACCAGTATTTCCCGGACGTCGAGGGCGCCGTTCTGGAGATCGCCGAGCAAATGGCCGCGGAGGGCGCCGGGTTGACCCAGCTCCTCGAGGGCCGCTCATGGGTCGGCAAGGCCGGCTGGCAGACCTCGCAGGAACTCGTCGACGGATTCCTCGAGTTCTGGCGGAAGAACGACGCGATCCTGCGCGTCGTCGACCTCGGCGCGGCCGAGGGCGACAAGCGCTTCTACAAGATCCGCATGAAGATCCTGAACTCCGTGAACAACTCCCTTACGGACACGGTCAAGGAGCTCCAGGCCAAGGGCAAGGTCGACAAGGACGTCAGCCCCGCCGCGATGGCCGGTTCACTCGTCGCGATGCTCGCGGCGGTGGCCTCGCACCAGAAGGGCTTCCAGACCTGGGGCGTCAAGCAGGCCGAACTCAAGCCCAATCTGGCCCTGTTGGTACACCTGGGCGTCACCGGCAAGAAGCCGACGAAGTAGCCCTGGAGCAGTCCTTCGGGTTTTCCAGTTCCTGTCGAGCAGCGGCGGTTCGCGTGTCACGTGAGCCGCCGCTGTTGCAGTTCCGTCATGCTCCGGTCCGCCCTATCGGCGCTCCAGCCGGAAGAGCCTGATCTCCCGCTCCACCCTCGCCTGGTACGTCGCGTACGGCGGCCAGAACTTCAGCACCGCCGCCCAGGCCTCCTCCCGCTCGGCGGAGTCGAGCAGCCGCGCGGTGACCGGGACGTCCTCGCCCTTCCAGTTGATGTCGGCGTCCGGATGGGCCAGCAGGTTCGCCGTCCAGGCGGGATGCCCCGGGCGGCCGAAGTTGGACCCGATCAGCAGCCAGGTGCCCGCCTCCCGCTCGGGCATGCACGCGAGTGGCGTACGCCGCGGGAGTCCGCTCTTCGCGCCCCGGGCCGTCAGGATGACCCCCGGCAGCATCTGGGCGCTGAGCAGCACCTTTCCCCGGGTGAGCCGGTGCACGGCGCGGTCCATCGCGGGGATGAAGTGGGGGGCGACGCGGGCGAAGGCGCGGGTCGACGAGACCTTCTGCAGCAGTCTCACTCCAGGTGGCGCCATCAGGCCGTCACCTCCTGACGGGTGAAGAGCTCGGCGGATTCCGCGGCGCGGGCGCGCAGCAGGTGGACGGGGCCGAAGAGCAGCTCGTCGCCGGTGGCGCGCTTGAGGTAGAGGTGGGCGTCGTGCTCCCAGGTGAAGCCGATGCCGCCGTGCAGCTGTACAGCCTCGGACGCGGCGGTGCGCAGCGCTTCCAGGGCCTGGGCGAGGGCGAGGCCGCCGGTCCGCTCCCCGCTCCCTGAGCCCGCCGACCAGGCCGCGTAGTACGCCGCTGAGCGCGCCGCCTGCACCTGGACGTAGACGTCCGCGAGGCGGTGCTTGACCGCCTGGAAGGAGCCGATGGGCCGCCCGAACTGCTCGCGTTGGCGCACATGCTCGACGGTCCGCTCCAGGGCGCGCCCGGCGGCTCCGACGGCTTCCGCGGCGAGTACGGTCGCGGCCGCGTCGCCCATGGCCGCCAGCGCCGCGGCCACCTCGTCGCCCTCGCCGGAACCGAGCAACTCGGCCGCCACGTGCCGTAGTTCGACCCGGGCGCGGGGGCGCGTCTCGTCGAGGGACGTCCGGCGGGTGCTGACGACTCCCTCCGCGTCGCCGTGCACGAGGAAGAGCAGGGTGCGCGAGCGGGCGAAGCCGCCGGTGTGCGCGGCGACGATCAGGAGGCCTGCGCTGTGTCCGTCGAGGACCTGGTCGGCCTGCCCGTACAGGCGCCAGCCACCGTCATGGCGGTCGTCCTGCCTGGCCTGGACGCCGCCCGCGCGACCGCCGCCCGACCAGTCGCCGCGGTTGTCACCGGTCAGGCCGAGCGCGGTGGCGAGACCCTCGCCGGGGACGGCGAGCGTCGCGGTCAGGGCGCCCGACGCGATACGGGGCAGCAGGTCGGCACGCTGCGCCTCGGTGCCGAGGGCGAGGACGAGCGGGGCGGCGAGCGCCGCGGTGGCGAGGAGCGGGGAGGGGGCCAGCGCGCGGCCCGACTCCTCGCAGGCCAGGGCGAGTTCGGTGGTTCCGCAGCCGACTCCGCCGTACCGCTCGGGGAGCGCCAGGCCGGGCAGGCCGAGTTCGCCGCCGAGGGCCGACCACAGGGCCGGGTCGTAGCCGGCGGGGGTGCCGACGGCGGCCTTGACCTCTTCGGGGCCGCAGCGTTTGTTCATGAGTTCGTGCAGGGTGCGGCGGATCTCGTCCTGTTCCGCGGTGAAGGCGGCGTCCATACGGGCTCCTCCCCGGGGTCCGGCGACCCCGGAACCCCTGTTCTGACGGGGCGTCATGTTAGGGCGGCGGGGTCGGGAAGCACAGAGATGTGCACGGAGAGAGCGTCTGGCGGATTCGGAAATCTGATGTACCGTCAGATTTATGACTGCCGCACTTCACGGTTCCCGCCGGGTCGCCATCGCCGGCATCGCCCTCTCCGACTGCGGCCGCGTGGACGAGGCCACTCCGTACGCCCTGCACGCCCAGGCCGCCCGCCGCGCCGTGGCCGACGCCGGGCTCACCCCCGACGTCGTCGACGGGTTCGCCGGCGCGGGCCTCGGCATCCTCGCCCCGGTCGAGGTCGCCGAGTATCTCGGCCTCAAGCCCCGCTGGGTGGACTCGACCTCGGTCGGCGGCTCCACCTGGGAGGTCATGGCGGCGCACGCCGCGGACGCCATCGCCCAGGGTCACGCGCGCGCCGTCCTGCTCGTCTACGGGTCGACGGCCCGCGCCGACATCAAGGCCGGACGGCGCACGTCGAACCTGAGCTTCGGCGCCCGCGGACCGCTCCAGTTCGAGGTGCCGTACGGGCACTCGCTGATCGCCAAGTACGCGATGGCCGCGCGACGCCACATGCACGAGTACGGCACGACCCTGGAACAGCTGGCCGAGGTCGCCGTGCAGGCGCGGGCGAACGCGGCGCCGAACCCGGAGGCCATGTTCCGCGACCCGGTCACCGTGGACGACGTGCTCGACGGGCCGATGGTCGCGGACCCGTTCACGAAACTGCACTGCTGCATACGCTCGGACGGCGGCGCCGCCGTGCTGCTCGTCGCCGAGGACCTGCTGCCCGACTGCGCCAAGTCCCCGGTGTGGGTGCTCGGTTCGGGCGAGTACGTGTCACACGCGACGATGTCCGAGTGGGACGACTTCACCGTGTCCCCGGCGGCCGTCAGCGGGAAGCTCGCCTTCGAGCGGGCGGGCGTCACACCCGACGAGATCGACCTCGCGGAGATCTACGACGCCTTCACCTACATGACGCTGGTGACACTGGAGGACCTGGGGTTCTGTGCGAAGGGCGAGGGCGGACCGTTCGTGGAGAAGGGGCGGCTGCTGCGGGACGGCGGACTCCCGACGAACACGGACGGCGGCGGACTTTCGGCCCAACACCCGGGAATGCGCGGGCTGTTCCTGCTGGTGGAGGCGGTGCGGCAACTGCGGGGCGAGGCCGGGGAGCGCCAGGTGCGCAAGGCCGGCGGGCGGCTTCCGCGGCTCGCGGTGGCGTCCGGTACGGGTGGATGGTTCTGCTCCTCGGGAACGGTGGTGCTCGGGACGTCCTGAGTCCGCACCCGCGAGGCCGCGTCCATAAGAATCCGGGAATCGGCACAACAAATTTGCAATTTCAATAAACCGACCGCGGACCACTCCTGCGCCGCGGAATAAACAACCCGGAACCTGTTATTTCGGATGCACAGTTTCCGTAGGGCATGTTCCTGAGTAGGGTGCTCCCCGTCGTCCGTAGGAAAAGCAGAACAGTGGCAGGGGAGCATGACCGCCGGCTCGTTCGAAGGACAGTACGTCTGGCATCCCGCCGCCGACGACCGAGAGCTGGCCAGGGCCTGCACGGATTTGCGGGCGGGCCGCTACTTCGGCGCACACTCGGTCCTCAAGGAGACGCACGGCGACTTCGGGCTGCGCGCCCACCGCTCCCTCGTCCTGGCCTCCGTCGCCGCCGACTCCGACCTCGCGGAACGCTGGCTCGAGGAGGAACCCGGCCCCGACGCCGCCCTGCTGTGGGCACGCGTCGCCGTGTTCCGGACCCTGCGCGCCGCCCAGTCGCACGACCGGCGCATCGGGGCACTGGGCCGGATAGCGCTCGCCGCCTGCGACCGGGCCGCGGACCTCGCGCCCAAGGACCCCACCCCGTGGGCCGCCCGGCTCTCCCTGGCCCGCCTCCAGCGGCCACGCGACCGCGCGCCGCAGGGCCTGCTCACCGAACCCCGCGGCCCGTGGGCCCAGTTCGAACACGTCACGCGCCTCGACCCCTGGCACCGCGAGGCCCACCACCAGTTCCTGGCGTTCTTCTTCACCCGGCACGGCGGGAGCACGAACGCGGCCTGGGACGTGGCCGCGTATCTGAGCCAGCGCGCCCCGGCCTCGTCCCCGCTGCGCCTGCTGCCCCTGGTCACCCTCGTCGAGGGCCACAACCCGGCGCACCTCCTCGCCGAGCACACCTGGGACCAGCCGCAGTGGAAGGCGACGGCGCTCGGCGCGTACCGCAACTGGCTGCCGCAGGTGGCCGGCTACCGCTTCACGCCGGTCCTCGACCTGGCGTACCTGGCGCACGCGCTGCACATGGCGCAGTGCGCCTTCGAGGCGCGGGCCGTGTTCACGGCCATGGGCCCCTACGCGTCCCGGATGCCGTGGAGCGTCTTCGGCGACCCCGAGGAGCAGCTCAGCAGGGCGCGGCGCGCGTGCGGCCTGCCGGTCCCCCACAGCACCTGACCCCCGACCGCCCCACAGGTTTCGGAAATTCCCCCACACCGGAAGGCCGAGATGGTGTCCGACCCCCTGACCAGCGCACCCACTCCCCCCACGTCCCCGAGCAGATCCGGGCGGCCCGCCGCCGCGCTCGACGACGACGCGACGCTGCACGCGATGGGCTACCCGCGGAAGCTGACCCGGCGCTTCAAGGCGTTCGACAATTTCGCGATTTCGTTCACGATCATCAACATCATCTCCGGGATCTTCTCGTCCTTCGGGTTCGGAATGAACGCCGGAGGGCCGCGCATTCTCGTGTTCGGCTGGATAGCCGTCGCGGCCATGGTGCTTTCCGTCGGGGCGTCGATGGCCGAAATTGCATCGGCGTATCCGACGAGCGGAGCGCTCTATTTCTCGGCGGGGAAGCTGGCGAAACGGCACAAGGGCGCCTGGTCCTGGTACACGGGCTGGCTGAATTTCGTGGGGCAGGTGGGCGGCACCGCGGCGACGGGCTACGCGGCGGCGACGTTCATCCAGGCGTTCCTCGTCATGCAGTGGCCGTCGTACCACGCGACGGCGCAGCAGACGGTCCTCATCACGGCGGTGATCCTGCTGCTCCAGGCGCTCGCCAACACGTACACGGTGCAGCTGGTGGCGCTGGTCAACCGGATCTCCGTGTGGTGGCTCCTCATCGGCATGGTGGTCATCGTCGTCGCGCTGATCGCCGTACCGGACCACCACCAGTCGGCGTCGGTCGTCACGCAGTTCACCAACAACACCGGTTTCTCCAACGGGATTTACGCGGCCCTGCTCGGCCTCCTCGTGACCAGCTGGACGTTCACCGGCTTCGACGGCAGTTTCCACATGTCGGAGGAGACGGTCCAGGCGACGGTCAATGCGCCGAAGGGCATCATGCGGTCGATCGGCTACTCCGCCGTCACCGGCCTGATCCTGATGCTGGCCCTCGTCTTCGCGATCGGCGACTACGCGGCGGAGGCGAGCGCGTCGGCGCCGCCCGTGCAGATCCTCATCGACGCGCTCGGCATGACGACGGCGAAGCTCCTGCTGCTGATCGTCATCGGCTCGATGCTGTTCTGCGGCCTGGCCAACATGACGAGCAACACCCGCCAGATCTTCGCCTTCTCGCGTGACGGCGCCATGCCGGGCTCGCGCTGGTGGCACTCGGTCTCCTCGCGTACGCGCACGCCCGTGAAGGCCGTGTGGCTCGCGGCGGCCTGCTCGCTGGTCCTCGTGGTGCCGGGCTGGTGGTCGCACACGGCGTTCACCGCGATCGTGAGCGTGAACGTCGTGGGCCTCTACCTCGCGTACGCCGTCCCGATCTATCTGCGCCTGCGCCACGACGACTTCCAGCAGGGGCCGTGGAACCTGGGCCGCTGGGGCAAGCCGGTGGCGGCGGTCGCGGTGGTCTGGATCGTGGCGAGCAGCGTCCTGTTCATGCTGCCGCAGGCGTCCCCGATCAACGCGACGTCGTTCAACTACGCGCCGATCGCACTGGTCGCCGTCCTCGTGATCGCGACGGTGTGGTGGTTCGCGACGGCCCGCCGCCGCTTCCAGGGCCCGGTCAGCTACGGCAGCCCGGACGAGGTCGCGGCGATGGACCTGATCTGACGGGCCTCGCCCGACGGGCTTCGGCCGTCCGGCGTACGCGTCGCCCCGCCTTCCTGTCGGACCGGTCGGCGGGGCGATCGCGTGTACCGCCAGAATCGGTGCATGCCGGAACTGCGAGAGATCCTGAAGTCCCTGCGCGTCTGGGACACCGAACTTCCCGGGTTCGACCCGTCCGCGGCCCCGTCCGCCCCGCTGCCGCTCTTCGTCGAGTGGTTCGCCGAGGCCGTCGCCGCGGGCCAGACCGAGCCGCACACCCCGTCCCTCGCCACGGTGGACGGCGACGGCCTGCCCGACATCCGTACCGTGATGCTGCACGGCGCCGACGAGGACGGCTTCCACTTCGCGTCCCACGTGGGCAGCGCCAAGGGCCGCCAGCTCGCCGCGCACCCGCGGGCCGCGCTCGGTTTCTACTGGCCGGCGCGGGGCCGCCAGATCCGCGTACGCGGTGATGTCACCGCGGAGTCGCCCGAGGTGAGCCAGGCCGACCTCCACGTCCGCTCGACGGGAGCGCTGGCGGCGGCCCTGGTCGGCCACCAGAGTGAGGTCCTCGGCTCGCAGGAGGAACTGGATTCGGCCTCGGCCGCCGCCTGGGAGCGCGCGCAGGCCGACCCGACCGCCCCCGCCCCGACCTGGACGGCCTACGCGCTGGCGCCGCGCGAGGTGGAGTTCTTCCAGGGCGACGCCCGCCGCCGCCACATCCGC
This sequence comes from Streptomyces longhuiensis, assembly GCF_020616555.1. Classification (NCBI taxonomy): domain Bacteria; kingdom Bacillati; phylum Actinomycetota; class Actinomycetes; order Kitasatosporales; family Streptomycetaceae; genus Streptomyces; species Streptomyces longhuiensis. The sequence goes on from NZ_CP085173.1 coordinate 4,525,715, forward strand.
CTCAGGTACCGCTCCACGAAGGCGGGCTGGGTACGGGAGCTGCTCTGGCCGTGACCGGGCGGCCTCACGCCACCGGGGGCTCGGGATCCGTGGCGAGGCGGGCGTGCAGGTGCATGTCCCGGAAGGCGTCCCGCCGCCCCGCCTCGAACATCGCACCCCGCAGCGTGCCCTCGTACCGGTATCCGCCGCGCTCGGCGACCTTGCAGGACACCTCGTGCCCGAGCGCGTGGTCGAGTTCGATCCGGTAGAGGCCGAGTTCGCCGAAGGCCAGCCGCGACGCGAGGCTCAGCGCGCGGGTCGCGACGCGGCGCCCGCGCGCCTCGGGCAGCACCCAGTAGCCGACGCGGGCGCTGCGGAACGCGGGCGTGATCGCGCTGAGGGCGACGTTCCCGAGCACCTCCCCGGTGCTCTCGTCGGTGACGCAGCACGCCACGGACTCGCCGCTCGCCAGCGCCTCCTGGCGTGAGCGCAGGTACGCGTGAGCGGCGGCGAGGTCGTCGACCGGGACGAGAGGGGTGTTCCAGCGCCGGAACTCGGGGTCACCGAGCCCGCGCAGCACCGCGGCCGCATCCCCCTCGTCCCCGGCCCGCCAGCCGCGCAGAAGCAGTCCGTGGCCACGTATCTCAAAGGTGTCGATCACGAGGTGTCAGCCGTTCTCGGGTGCGGTGAAGGTGTGGACGGCGAAGTCCCGCACGGGGCGGTAGCCGATGCGCAGGTACAGGCCGTTGCTCGTCGCGTTGGCGAGGTCGGTGAACAGGAGCACCTCGCTCGCGCCCGCGGCCCGGGCGGCGCGGCTGACCTCGGCGGTGACCGCTCCCGCGTAGCCGCGGCCGCGCAGCTCCTTCGGTGTGTAGACGGGTGCGACCCGGACCGCTCCGGCGGCCTGGCGGGTCACGCCGGCCATGGAGACGGGCACGCCGTCCGCGGTCTCCCAGAGGGTGACGCCGCCGTACGAGATCCGCTCGTCGGCCCACTCCTGCGAGGCGCCGCCCGGAGTGCCGGTGTCCGCGTCGAACGCGGTGCGCCACCGGACCAGCAGCTCCCGGTCCGCCTCGGTGGCGACGCGGGGCCGCCCGGCGGGTGCGGGCAGCGGCGGGGTGAGGTCCCCGAGCCGGTACAGGCGCTGCTCGATGGCCCGGCGGGCCCCCGCTCCCGTGCGGGACTGCCAGGCGTCGGCGAAGGCGGCGGAGGCCGAGTCGACCCCGAACACACCGGTCACCGCACGCCCTTGGAGCGCGACGGCGAGCGCGTCCGCCTGCTCCCTGTCCAGGGGACTGACATGGAGCCGGAAGGGCTTCGTCCACAGGAACGTCCCGCACACGCCGCCGTCCGGTCCGTACAGCACGCCGAAGAGCTGCCCCTGCGCCCCGTACACCGCCGGCCCCCGTTCCCGCAGGCTCGCGGTGACGCTGAGGACGACCGTGTGCAGGGCGGGCTCGGCGCGCAGGTAGCCGCCCGCGCGGGCGAGGAAGTCGTCGACGTCAGCGGTAAGGTGCCAGCCGGGCACGGACGCGGGGCTCTCTGTCATGCCCGCATGGTGCCGCCCGTCCCCTCACGTCCGCGAGCGAAATACCGGGACGGAGAAGTCGTCCACCTGACGGAAGGTGACCTCCAGCGGCATGCCCACGCGCAGCTCGTCGCCGTCGGCGTCCACGATCTCCGTCATCATCCGCGGGCCCTCCGCGAGGTCGACGACGGCCGCGATGTACGGGGTGCGGGTGCCGAAGGGCGGCAGGTCGTTCCGGTGGACGACGGACCAGGTGTAGAGGACGGCCGTCCCGGACGCCCGCTCCCACACGACGTCCTCGCTCCAGCAGTGCGGGCAGAACTCGCGCGGATAGTGATGGGCCCGCCCGCACGCGCGGCAGCGGCGGAGCAGCAGCGTCCCGTCGGCGGCCGCGTCCCAGTAGGGGCGGGTGAAGGCGTCGGGCTCGGGGAGGTCGAACCGTACGGTCGCGGGAAGAGTCACAGGAACAGTCCGATCGCCGCGTCGAGGGACCAGGCCTGCCAGGACATGGCGAAGAGCGCCACGAGCGAGATGAGGGCCATCATCGCGTTCTGTCCCTGCTCGGCCCAGTCGTGGATCATCAGGACCAGGTACAGGAGGTTCAGGAGCAGCCCGCCGACGAGGGCCACGGGTGTCAGCAGGCCCACCACGAGCCCGAGTCCCAGGGCCAGTTCGGCGTAGACGACGATGTACGCCATCGCTTTCGGCCGGGGGGTGACGACCGCGCCGAAGCCGCTGCGTACGGCGTTCCACCGGTGCTTCGCGGCGACGTCGGCGGCCCAGGCGATGCCGGTGCCCCGCTCGAACCAGCCCTTCTTGTCCTTGTGCCGCCAGCTCTCCAGCCACCACAGTCCGAGGCCTATGCGCAGCACGGCCAGCCATTCGACGCCGTCGAGCCAGATCGAGTCCACGACCGGGGCCCTCCTCTCCGTTTCTGACGGAACGTCAGTTCAGCGCACGCGGGGGCACCACCGCAAGGGGCGTACGCCGTGATGAATTCGCAACCGATTCCGGTCTTGACCGAGACCCATCAAATCGAACCGTGATTACGCTCGCACTCATGGTCACCGAGCCCGCGCCCGCCGCACGCCCCCAGGACCGCCCCGTGTACGTCATCGGGGGCGGCCCGGGCGGCCTCGCCGCGGCCGCGGCACTGCGCGAGCGGGGCGTACGGGCCGTGATCCTGGAGAAGTCGGAGCACGTCGGGGCGTCCTGGCGCCGCCACTACGACCGCCTCCACCTGCACACCACCCGCAAGCTCTCCGGGCTCCCCGGCCTCGCGATCCCGCGCCGCTTCGGCCGCTGGGTGTCCCGCGACGACGTCGTGCGCTACCTGGAGAAGTACGCCGAGTTCCACCGGCTGGAGATCGTCACCGGCGTGACCGTCTCCCGCGTGGAGCGCACGGAGGACGGCTGGCTCGTACGCGCCTCGGGCGGGCGCGAACTGGCCGCGAGCGCCGTCGTGGTCGCCACGGGCTACAACCACACCCCGCGCCTGCCGGACTGGCCGGGCCGCTCCTCGTACACGGGCGAGCTCCTCCACGCGGGCGACTACCGCAACGCCCAGCCGTACGCGGGCCGCGACGTGCTCGTCGTCGGCGTCGGCAACACGGGCGCCGAGATCGCCGTGGACCTGGCCGAGGGCGGCGCGTCCCGCGTCAGGCTCGCGGTCCGCACGGCGCCCCACATCGTGCGCCGGTCCACCGCGGGCTGGCCCGCGCAGCGAACGGGCATCCTGTGCCGCAGGCTGCCCGTGGCGATCGTGGACCGCCTGGCCCGCCCCATGGCGAGGCTCAGCGTGCCCGACCTGACGGAACAGGGCCTGCCCAGACCTACGACCGGCCTCTACTCGCGGGCGCGCGAAGGCGCGATCCCCGTGCAGGACGTCGGCCTGATCGACGCCGTGCGCACGGGCGAGGTCCAACCCGTCGCGGCCGTCGAGGCGTTCGAGGACGGCAAGGTGGTCCTCGCAGACGGCACGCACATCGCCCCCGACGCGGTGATCGCGGCGACGGGTTACCGCCGCGCACTGGAGGACCTGGTCGGTCACCTCGGCGTCCTGGACGACCGGGGCCGCCCGACCACGCACGGCCGGCGGACGAACCCCGCCGCGCCCGGCCTCTACTTCACGGGGTACTCGAACCCGATCAGCGGCATGTTCCGCGAACTGGCCCTGGACGCACGGAAGATCGCGAAGGCGATCGCGGGCTGACCCCGGCCACCGCCACCCCGTCACCTCTCCACATGCCCGCCGTCACGCCCGCAGGGCCGCATGCCCGCATGCCCGCATGGCGTCATCCGCCCGCATCCCCTCCGCCACACCCGCCCACAGTGGCCACATCCCGCCGTTCCAACCCGCCCGCCCGTGGGAACACCCGTAACAGCCTTTGCGTGCAGCCCTGTTCCTGACACAGCGTCAGTTCAGTAATCTGACACTACGTCAGTTAGTGAGCACCAGTCGAGGAGCGGGCGGACCCGATGCTTGGATCGACATACGGCACCCTGACCACCGACCCCCGCCGGGCCCGCACGATCGCCTGCGGAGAGCAGCCGGCACCTGCCGTGCACGGCAGGGCGGACGACCTGGACGTGAGCGGCAGGCCACTGCACCGCGAGGTGCCCGACCTGGACCGTTTCTTCCGGCCCGAAGCGATAGCGGTCATCGGCGCGTCCGACGCCGAGGGCCGCCCGAACACGGGCATCACGCGCCAGCTGATCGCGTGGGCGGAGCGCGTGGGCGCCCGCCTCCACCCCGTGCACCCCACGCGCGAGACCGTCTTCGGCATCCCGTGCTCGGCGGGCGTCTCCGCGCTGCCCGAACCCGTCGACCTCGCCGTACTCCTCATCTCGGACCCGCTGCCGGTCATCGAGGAACTGGCCCAGGCCAAGGTGAAGTTCGCGGTGGCGTTCGCGTCGGGCTTCGCGGAGACCGGCGAGGAAGGGGCGGCCGCGCAGTCGTCCCTGTCCGCGGCGGTCAGCCGCTCGGGCATGCGGCTGCTGGGCCCGAACACAAACCTGAACGCGTTCTCCGAGTTCCGCGACGACCTCGACGGACCCGCGATCGCCCTCATCACGCAGTCGGGCCACCAGGGCCGTCCGCTCTACACGATGCAGGAGCTGGGCGTACGGCTCTCGCACTGGGCGCCCACGGGCAACGAGGCGGACCTGGAGACGGCGGACTTCATCTCGTACTTCGCCGAGCAGCCCGAGGTCGGGGCGATCGCGTGTTACGTGGAGGGCCTGAAGGACGGCCGCGCCTTCCTCCTCGCGGCGGACCGCGCGGCGCGAGGCGGCGTACCCGTCGTCGCCGTCAAGGTCGGCCGGACCGAGACGGGCGCCCGCATGGCGGCCTCGCACACGGGCAAGCTCACCGGCGCGGACACGGTGGTGGACGCGGCGATGCGGCAGTTCGGCGTGATCAGGGTCGACGGACTCGACGAACTCCAGGACACCTCGGCCCTGCTGGCGCGGGCCAGGCCCCCGCGGGCGGACGGGGTGGCGGTCTACTCGATATCGGGCGGCACCGGCGCCCACTTCGCCGACCTGGCCACCCGCGCCGGCCTGACCCTGCCCTCGCTGTCCGAGGCGAAGCAGCAGGAGCTGCACCAGTGGATCCCGGAGTACCTCAACGTCGCGAACCCGATCGACAACGGCGGCCACCCGGTCGGCGACTGGCGCGGCCCGAAGATCATCGAGTCGATCCTCCAGGACCCGTCCATAGGCGTGCTGATCTGCCCGATCACCGGCCCGTTCCCGCCGATGAGCGACAAGCTGGCCCGGGACCTGGCGGAGGCGGCGGAGCGCACGGACAAGCTGATCTGTGTCGTCTGGGGCTCGCCCCTCGGCACCGAGGACGCCTACCGCGAGACGCTCCTCGGCTCCTCGCGCCTCGCCACGTTCCGCACGTTCGGGAACTGCATCACGGCCGTCCGCGCCTATCTGGACCACCACCGGTTCACCGCCGCCTACCGCTCCCCGTTCACCGACGCGCCCCGCACGCCCTCCCCCTCCTTCCGCAAGGCGCAGGCCCTGATGCGTCCGGGCCGCCAGCTCAGCGAGCACGCCGCGAAGCAGCTCCTGCGCGCGTACGGCATCCGCGTGCCGCGCGAGCAGCTCGTGACCAGCGCCGCGGCGGCGGTACGGGCGGCCGGGCAGGTCGGCTACCCCGTCGTCATGAAGGCGTCCGGCGCGCGGCTGGCCCACAAGTCGGACCTGGGCCTGGTCAAGGTCGGCCTGACCTCGGCCAGCCAGGTCAGGGACGCCTACCGGGAACTCACCGACATCGCCCGCTACGAGGGTCTCGACCTGGACGGCGTCCTGGTCTGCCAGATGGTCGAGCGGGGCGTCGAGATGGTCGTCGGGGTCACCCAGGACGACCTGTTCGGCCCGACGGTGACGGTGGGCCTGGGCGGCGTACTCGTGGAGGTGCTGCGGGACACGGCGGTGAGGGTGCCGCCGTTCGCGGAGGACCAGGCGCGGGCGATGCTCGACGAACTACGGGGCAGGCCCCTCCTGGACGGGATGCGGGGGGCGCCGTCCGTGGACCTGGACGCGCTGGTCGAGGTCGTCCTGCGGGTCCAGCGCATGGCCCTCGAACTGGGCGACGAACTCGCCGAGTTGGACATCAACCCGCTCATGGTGCTCCCCCGGGGCCAGGGCGCGGTGGCGCTCGACGCGCTCGCCGTCTGCCACTGAGATCCGCCGGTACCGCCCACCGCCCGTGCCCGCCCTCCGCACAGAGAAGAAGAGGTCATGTCCGCCACCATCGAGTGCACGACCGCCGACGCCGTCACCTGGATCACGCTCAACCGCCCCGAGGCCATGAACGCGCTGACCTGGGACCAGCGCGAGGAGATCATCGGCATCCTGAACAGCGCCTCCGGCGACCCGGACGTGCGCGCCGTCGTCATCACGGCGACCGGCAGGGGCTTCTGCGCCGGCGCGGACCTGCGGGGCGCTCCGGCCACCGGGCCCCGCGTGCCCGGCGACGTCGCCCGCACGATCCGGCTCGGCGCGCAGCGTCTGATCGCGGCGGTCATGGACTGCGAGAAGCCGGTCGTCGCGGCGGTCAACGGGACGGCGGCCGGCATCGGCGCGCACCTGGCGTTCGCCTGCGATCTGGTGCTCGCGGCGGAGTCGGCCCGGTTCATCGAGGTCTTCGCGCGCCGCGGCCTGGTCCCGGACGGGGGCGGCGCCTATCTGCTGCCGCGCCTGATCGGGCCGCAGCGGGCCAAGGAGCTGATGTTCTTCGGCGACGCGCTCTCCTCGGCGGACGCGGAACGTCTGGGCCTGGTCAACCGCACGGTCCCGGACGGGGAGCTGCGCAAGACGGCCCAGGAGTGGGCGGCGCGTCTGGCGAGCGGTCCGACCCGGGCCATCGCCATGACCAAGCAGCTGGTCAACGCGTCCCTGGAGTCGGACCGCGCGACGGCGTTCGCGGCGGAGGCGGCGGCGCAGGAGATCAACATGACGACGGCGGACGCGCAGGAGGGCGTCGCCTCCTTCAAGGAGCGGCGCGAGGCGACGTACGAGGGCCGGTAGCCGACTCCGCGGCCGGTGGCCGTCATCGAATTCAGGCCCGCCACTTCCTATCTGACGCATCGTCAGCTTCAATCGTAGGTGTGATGGGACACGCAGGAATGGCAGCGACGGTGGTCAGGTACCTCCGGTCGGTCGGTGCGCCCACGTCGGCCGAGCCGGTGGACGCACTGCCGCGTCCGGAGCTACGGGCCGTGGGCGAGGACGAGCGGGCGCCACTGGACCCCGGCGAGTTCCGCCGCGTCCTCGGGCACTTCGCCACCGGCGTCACCGTCGTCACGGCGCCGCCCGCACATCCAGGCGCTCCCCCCGCGGGCTTCGCCTGCCAGTCCTTCTCCTCGCTCTCCCTGGACCCGCCGCTGGTGGCGTTCATGGTGGCCCGCACGTCCACGACCTGGCCGCGCATCGCGAGCGCCGGCGTCTTCTGCGTGAACGTACTGGGCGCGGACCAGGGCGCGCTGTGCCGGTCCTTCGCGGTGAGCGGCGCGGACAAGTTCGCGGGCGTCGAGCACGACGCGGCGCCCGTGACGGGCTCGCCGCGGATCGCGGGCGCGCCCGCGTGGGTCGACTGCACGATCCACGCCGTCCACACGGGCGGCGACCACCTCATCGTGGTGGGCCGGGTGGAAGCGCTCGGGACGGGGGACGGCGAGGCGTCCCCGCTGCTGTTCCACAAGGGCGCGTTCGGCCGCTTCGAGCAGTGATCAGGCGAGTCCGGCCACCAGGGGGCCGGGTGCGCTCCGGCGCCGGATGACCAGCGCCATCAGGGCCGCCGCGGCGCACAGCGCGCCGGACGCGTACCAGACGACGTCGTACGAGCCGAACGTGTCACGGGCGACGCCGCCGAGGAAGGCGACGAGCGCGGCGCCCACCTGGTGCGAGGCGAGCACCCACCCGAACACGATCGCGCTGTCCTCCCCGTAGTGCTCGCGGCACAGGGCCAGGGTCGGCGGCACGGTGGCGACCCAGTCGAGCCCGTAGAAGACGATGAAGAAGATCATCGGCGGGTGGACGGACGGCGCGAGGAGCATGGGCAGGAACAGCAGGGAGATGCCGCGGAGCGCGTAGTACACCGCGAGCAGCCGCCGCGCGTCGAAGCGGTCGGTGAACCAGCCCGACGCCACCGTTCCGACGACGTCGAAGACCCCCACCACGGCCAGCAGCGAGGCCGCCGCGGTGATCGGCATCCCGTGGTCGTGCGCGGCCGGCACGAAGTGCGTCTGCACGAGCCCGTTCGTGGAGGCGCCGCAGATCGCGAAGGTCCCGGCGAGCAGCCAGAAGGGTCCCGTACGGACGGCCTTGAAGAGCACGCCCACGGTGCGGCGGGCGGCCCCGGTGACGGGCGGCGGCTTCTCGACGAACTCCTCGGCGCCGTACGGGGTGGTGCCCACGTCGGCCGGGTGGTCGCGCAGCAGCAGCCACACGAACGGCACGACGGCGAGCGCCGCGAGCGCCACCGTCACGGCCGCCGGCCGCCACTTGTGCGTCTCGACGATCCATGAGAGCAGCGGCAGGAAGATGAGCTGCCCCGACGCGGACGCGGCCGTGAGGATGCCGGTCACGAGCCCGCGCCGGGCGGTGAACCAGCGGTTGGTGACGGTCGCGGCGAACGCGAGGGCCATCGAGCCGGAGCCGAGCCCGACCAGCAGGCCCCAGCACAGCAGGAGCTGCCATGCCGAGTCCATCCACACGGTCAGACCGGAGCCGGCCGCGATGACGACCAGGGCGACGGCGACCACGCGCCGGATGCCGAACCGGTCCATGAGGGCGGCGGCGAAGGGCGCGGTCAGCCCGTACAGCGCGAGGTTGATGGAGACGGCGAGCCCGATGGTGCCGCGGGACCAGCCGAACTCCGCGTTCAGCGGGTCGATCAGCAGCCCCGGCAGGGACCGGAAGGCGGCGGCGCCGATGATCGTCACGAAGGTGACGGCGGCCACGAACCAGGCGCGGTGGATACGGGGACGGGGGCGCGGCGGACGGGAGGCGCCCGCGCCGGGCGAGCCCTCGGCCGCGGTGGTCGGTGTCATGTCCGTTGGGTGCGTCACAGCAGACAGCATCGGATCACGGGCCCACCCCGGACGAGTGGCCCGAAAGACAGCCTTCGTTAGGATCGGGCCATACACTCGGAGTCATGCCCGAGACTCCCGCAGCCCGCACCCGGCGCCCCCACCGCGTGGTCGTCCTGGCCCTCGACGGCGTGCTCCCCTTCGAACTCGGCATCACCCAGCGCATCTTCACCCGCGCCAAGGACCCCGAGGGCCGGCCGCTGTACGAGGTCGTGACGTGCTCGGTCAGGGAACCCGGCCCCGTGGAGACGGACGCCGACTTCGCCGTCCTGATCAGGAACGGCCCGGAGGCGCTCGCGACCGCGGACACGGTGGTCGTTCCCGCGTCGTACGAGCACGGGCCCGTCCTCGACGAGGGCGTGCTCACCGACGAGCTGGCGGCGGCCTTCGCGCGGGTCAGGCCCGGCACGCGGATGGTGTCGATCTGCACCGGCAGCTACGTTCTCGCCGCGGCGGGCTATCTGGACGGGCGCCCGGCGACCACGCACTGGGCGTCGGCGGAGCACTTCCAGCGGCTCTTCCCCAAGATCAAGGTCGACGCCGACGTCCTCTACATCGACGACGGGGACGTCCTGACGTCGGCCGGGGTCGCCGCGGGCATCGACCTCTGCCTGCACCTGGTCCGCCGCGACCACGGCGCCGCGGTGGCCAACGAGGTGGCCCGCCGCACCGTCGTCCCGCCCCACCGCGACGGCGGGCAGGCCCAGTACATCCACCGCCCCGTCCCCGAACCCCAGCTCGCGACCACGACCAAGGCCCGCGCCTGGGCCCTGGCCCGCCTCCACGAACCGCTCCAGCTGCGGGACCTGGCCGCCCAGGAGGCAATGTCGGTCCGCACCTTCACGCGCCGTTTCCGCGAGGAGGCCGGCGTCAGCCCGGGCCAGTGGCTGACCCAGCAGCGGGTGGAGCGGGCCAGGCACCTGCTGGAGTCGAGCGACCTGTCGATGGACCAGGTGGCGCGCGAGTCGGGCTTCGGCACGGCGCAGTCGATGAGGCAGCACCTCCAGACGGCGCTGGGCGTGACCCCCACGGCCTACCGCCGCACGTTCCACGCGACGAACCCGCAGGGCACGGGCCGGACAGCACAGGCACCGTCGGCCGACGCGGGCGCGGGCCGGCCGGCGTAGGGGCGGGTCACCGGCGTAGGTACGGTCAGCCGACGTAGGCGCTGATCAGGCAGCGCAGGCGCGGGTCAGAACACCAGCACCCCCCGCGCCACCCTCCCCTGCTGCGCGTCCTCCGCCGCCTTCGCGAAGTCCTCGACGGGGTACGTCTCCGTGACCAGCTCGTCGAGCAGCAGCCGGCCCTGGCGGTACAGGTCGGCGTAGAGCCTGATGTCGCGCTGAGGCCGCGAGGAGCCGTAGCGGCAGCCCAGGATGGACTTGTCGAGGAAGAGCGAGGCGACGACGAAGGACGCCTCCGCGTCGGCGCCCGGCATGCCGAGGAGTACGGCCTGGCCGTGCCGGTCGAGGAGGTCGACGGCCTGACGGACCAGCTCGACGCGGCCGACGCACTCGAAGACGTGGTCGGCGCCGGTCGGCAGGACGTCCCTGACCCCGTCGGCCGAGGTCAGGAAGTCGGTCGCGCCGAACTGCCGTGCCACCGCCTCCTTGTCGGGGTTCGCGTCGACGGCGACGATCCGAGAAGCGCCCGCGATCCGCGCCCCCTGGAGCACGTTGAGGCCGATCCCGCCGGTCCCGATGACGACGACGGTGTCGCCCTGGCCGACGCGCGCCCGGTTGAGGACGGCCCCGACGCCGGTCAGCACCCCGCACCCCATGAGCGCGGCCGACGTCAGCGGGATCTCCGCGGGGATCGGCACGGCCTGCACGGCCTTCACGACGGTCCGTTCGGCGAACGAGGAGTTCGCGGCGAACTGGTAGAGCGGCGTGCCGCCCCGCGAGAACGGCTGCGTGGGCCTCCCGATCGCCTTGCGGCACATGGTCGGCCGCCCACGGTCGCAGTCCGCGCAGGCGCCGCAGTTGGCAAGCGTGGACAGCGCCACATGATCCCCGGGCGCCACATGCGTGACGCCCGAGCCGACGGCCTCCACGACCCCCGCGCCCTCGTGCCCGAGCACGACCGGCGCCGGGAACGGGATGGTCCCGTCGATCACCGACAGGTCGCTGTGGCACAGCCCCGCGGCCGCGACGGCGACGAGCACCTCCCCCGGCCCCGGATCGCGTATCTCGAGATCGTCGACCACGTCGGCCCGGACCCCGTCGAACACGACACCCCTCATGACGACTCCCTCGTCTCCCTGGGCAGCCCGAGCACGCGCTCGGCGATGATGTTGCGCTGGATCTCGTCCGAGCCGCCGTAGATCGTGTCGGCCCGGCTGAAGAGGAACAGCCGCTGTGCGGCGTCGAGTTCGTACGTACCGTCGGGCGTCCAGTCCCCGGGCCCGGCGGCGGCGAGCGCGCCCCGCGCCCGGACGGCGAGTTCGCCGAGGCGCTGGTGCCAGCGGCCCCACAGGAGCTTGGCGACGCTCGGGGCGCCCGGGTCCTGCGCGCCGCCGAGCGTGCGCAGCGCGTTGAACCGCATGACGCGCAGCTCGGCCCACTGCCGCACGAGGCGGTCCCTGAACAGCGGGTCGTCGGCCGCGCCCGTACGCACCGCGGTCCGTACGACCTCGGCGAGCTCGGCGGCGAAGCCGATCTGCTGGGCGAGCGTCGAGACGCCGCGCTCCAGGGCGAGCAGCCCCATGGCGACCCGCCAGCCGTTCCCCTCGCCGCCGACGACGTGCTCCACGCGCGCGTGCGCCCCGTCGAAGAACACCTCGTTGAACTCGCTCGTGCCGGTCAGCTGCCGGATGGGCCGCACCTCGATCCGGCCCGGCTGGTCCATCGGCACGAGGAGGAACGACAGGCCGTGATGGCGCCGCGAGCCCGCCTCGGTGCGGGCGAGCACGAAGCACCAGTCGGCCTCGTGCGCGAGCGACGTCCACACCTTCTGCCCGCTCACGCGGTACGTGTCCCCGTCGCGCACGGCGGCCGTGCGCAGGTTCGCGAGGTCGGAACCGGCGCCGGGCTCGCTGTACCCCTGGCACCACAGCTCCTCGCCGGAGGCGACGGGCGGCAGGAAGCGCCGCTGCTGCGCCTCGTCGCCGTAGGCGATCAGGGTCGGGGCGAGCAGGTTCTCGCCGATGTGCCCGTGGCGTGCGGGCGCCCGGGCCCGCGCGTACTCCTCGGCCCAGACGACCTGCTGCGTCAGCGAGGCGACCCGGTTGCCGTACCCGCCCCGCTGCCAGCCGAGCCCGATCCACCCGGACGCGCCCAACTCCCTTTCCCAGGACCGCCGTACGCCGGCGTCCTCGTGCTCGCTCCCGGGCCCGCCGCGCCCCCGGGCGACGGCGTACTCGCCGGTGAGGTGCTCCGCGAGCCACGCGCGGGCCTCCCGCCGGAACGCCTCGTCCTCATCCTCGAACCCGAACTCCACAACGCGCCTCCGCCCCCGGCCTCGACGTCACTGATTGGGCCGCGCTTTCGCCGCGGCCGCCTCGGCCATCGCCTCCAGCTGCGCGAGCATCGGCATCGGATCGACGCCGACGGTGCCCGGCAGGAAGTCCGCGATCTTGTCCGGGGTCCAGCCGCCCTCCGCGTAGCCCGAGCGCAGCTCCCTCGGCTGGGCCCACACCGCGATCTTCGGCCCGGCGATCGTGTACACCTGCCCGGTGATCTTCTCGGCGCGGGCGCGCTCGCTGAGCAGATAGACGACGAGCGCGGCGACGTCCTCCGGCTCCCCGATCTCCTTGAGCTCCATGGGCACGTTCGCCGACATACGGGTACGGGCGACGGGCGCGACCGCGTTCGCCGTCACCCCGTACTTGTGCAGTCCGAGCGCGGCGCTGCGCACGAGCGAGATGATCCCGCCCTTGGCGGCGCTGTAGTTGGCCTGCGCCACGGAGCCCTGGTGGTTGCCGCTGGTGAAGCCGATGAGCGTGCCCGACCCCTGCTTGCGCATGACGGCGGACGCGGCCCGGAACACGGTGAACGTGCCCTTCAGGTGCGTGGCGACCACCGGGTCCCACTCCTGCTCGGACATGTTGAACAGCATCCGCTCGCGCAGGATCCCGGCGACGCAGACGACGCCGTCGATCCGTCCGTAATGGGCGAGCGCCACGTCGACGATCCGCTGTCCGCCCGCCATGGTCGAGATGTCGTCGGCGACGGCGACGGCCTCGCCGCCGGCCGCCTCGATCTCCTTGACGACGGACTCGGCGATCTCGCTCGCCGGTTCGCCGCCCTCGATGGACACCCCGTAGTCGTTGACCACGACCCGTGCGCCCTCGGCGGCACAGGCGAGCGCGACGGCCCTGCCGATGCCGCGTCCGGCCCCGGTGACGGCCACCACCTTGCCTGCCAAGAAGTTCCCCACGTCCGGCCCCTTCCCGCGGTTTCTGACGGATCGTTAGATTCTATGACCCGTCAGATACCCGAAGACAAGCCCCCGGGGAGCACTCATGTCGTTGCCTGCCGAGTTCCACGAGATGGCCAAGCGCGTCAACAACTGGGGCCGTTGGGGCGCCGACGACGAGATCGGCACGCTCAACCTGGTCACCGACGAGGTCGTGCGCGAGGCCGCGGCGACCGTCCGCACCGGCCGCCGGATTCCGCTCGCACTGCCCCTCAAGGAGGACGGGGTGCAGACCGGGATGATCCCCGGCCGCGTCAACCCGCTCCACACCATGGTCCAGATCAACCACGAACTGTTCGGCCCCGGAACCGTCGCCACCAGCGACGACGCGGTGACCATGGGGCTCCAGACAGCCACCCACTGGGACGCCCTGACACACGTCTCGCACTCGGGCCGGATCTACAACGGCCGCCCCGCCGACACGATCACGGCGCACGGCGGCGCGCAGTTCAGCGGCATCGACAAGGCCCCGCACATCGTCTCGCGCGGCGTCCTGCTCGACGTCGCCGCGGCGAAGGGCGTGGACCGGCTGCCCGGCGACCACGCCGTGACACCCGAAGACCTGGACGAGGCAGCGGAGTTCGGCCACGTCACGGTCCGCGCCGGCGACATCGTCCTCGTCCGCACCGGCCAGATCCAGACGTACCTGGCGGGCGACAAGCACGCGTACGGCTATCCGTCGCCCGGCCTGTCCGTGCGCACACCCGAGTGGTTCCACGCGCGCGACGTGGCCGCGGTCGCGAACGACACCCTCACCTTCGAGATCTTCCCGCCGGAGATCGAGAACCTCTGGCTGCCGGTGCACGCCCTCGACCTGGTCGACATGGGCATGCTCCAGGGCCAGAACTGGAATCTGGAGAACTTGTCCACAGCCTGTGCACAAGAATCGCGCTACGCGTTCCTGCTGTCGGCGATGCCCGAGCCCTTCGTCGGCGGCACCGGCACACCCGTGGCCCCGGTCGCGATCCTGTAGGGCGCAAGTGGCTTGTCCCGTACGGGAGTTCAGAACCGGACGGCGATGCGAGCCGCACCGCCGCCCGGCCCCCGGCGCCCGGGCCCTGCTCCCCCGGCCCCTGGGAGAGCCGGCCGCCGCGGCACGACCCGTACTCGCCGAGGGCTCCCGTCACCGGAACCCTTGGCGTCCCCTCGCCACGAATCGCTGACCACAAGCGTGATCAAACGGACACTCGGCGTCAACACCCGCAAGGAGATTTGCCAGTTATGTGACATTTATGACGGCGCACGCCCGGCTCGAACCGACGCACTCAGGCGCACTCGGGCGCACGGGGACGCCCACTGCCACCCCGAGAGGCACCGGGAGCGCGAACTACACCGCCTCGTACGCCATCCCCGGATACGCCCCCGCCCCCGCGCCCTGAGCGCCGCAGCGGTCGATCTCGCACCAGATGGCCTTGCCCGTGCCCTCCGGCCGCCAGCCCCAGCGGTCCGCCAGGCCGTCGACGAGTTCCAGGCCGCGGCCGTTGGTCTCTTCCCCGTCGGCGTGCCGCGGCGCGGGGGGCCGGTCGCTGGCGTCGGCCACCTCCACGCGGACCGTGCCGATACTGGCCTCCGCCGGGACGCCCGGCAGCAGCATGCGCAGCACGGCCGGACAGCCGGTGTGCACCACGGCGTTGGTGACGAGCTCGGAGACGATCAGGATGAGCGTCTCCGCCAGTGGCTCATCGGCCTCTATCCCGGACCCTGCGAGGCGCGAGCGCGCCCACCTGCGGGCTCGGCCCACCTCCGCGGGATCCGCCCCGACCTCCAGCTGAACTTGAAGCACCTGCACCGCTCACACCATCCGAACCGGCGGACACATCGCCTCGGGACTGTGACAAGTCAAGGAGCTCACGGACCGTGATCCCCTTGGAAGACAGCATGGTTGACGTACAGTCACCCCAACAAGCGCTTCGGGCATATTCCAGCGCGAAGGAGTACGCGTGCGCCATACTGTGCGACGCGTGCTGTGGGGAGTCGAACGGGCAGGCGCGCGGCCCTCCCGTGCGCTGCGAACGGCGCGCATCGCCGGATCCGGAGCCGCCTCAGGGGCAACACCGGGATGGCTCGGACTCGGAACCACTCGCATCCCACACAAGGTACCCGAGCGGGACCCCGACTCCGTGCCGTGACGAGTCCCGCGCAGGACACAACCCGATATCGACGTTCCGTGACCGTCCGTACACGGGTTCGCCCCGCGCCGTACACGGCCCCGGACGTCACAGCGCCGCCGCCAGCTCCTCCTCCGTCTCGCGCGTCGTACGGCCCGCGGCGGCACGCACCCAGGCCCGCTTGAGATGCAGATGCACGTCCGCCTCCCAGGTGAAGCCCATGCCGCCGTGCACCTGGACGCAGTCGCGCGCGTTGCGCACGGCCGCCTCGTCGGCGAGCAGCTCGGCGGTGGCGATCTCGACCGGGTCGGCCGTGACCGCCGCCGCGTACACGGCCGCACGGGCCAGCTCGGCCCGTACGAGCATCTGGGCGCACAGGTGCTTCACGGCCTGGAACGCGCCGATGGGCTGCCCGAACTGCTCGCGTTCACCGGCGTATCGGACCGCCAGCTCGCAGGTGCGCGTGGCGGAGCCGAGCTGTTCGGCGGCGGTGAGGAGTACGGCCTCGGGGCTGCGGGGCGCGTGCGGGCCCGGCAGCTTGTGCAGGGGCGTGAGCGGGTCGACGGAGGACAGGGGCACGGCGCCGGTCGCGTCGCCCTGGACGACGTCCGACGCGTCGCGCCACGGCAGGAGTTCCCCGGCGGGCGCCGTCACGACGCTCTCGCCGGTCGCGGCACCCGGCACGGTGCCCGCGGCGAGGTGCGTGGCGACGAGCGGGCCCGGCAGCAGGACCCGGCCCGCCTCCTCGAAGACGAGGACGGCCTCGGGCAGCCCCAGGCCGACGCCGCCGTCCGCCTCCGGCAGGCACAGGGCGAAGAACCCCGCGTCGCCCAGGGCCCGCCACAGCGCCCGGTCCAGGTGCCCGGGCGTGTCCACGGCCGTGCGCAGGGCGTCGCGGTCGAAGCGGCCGGCGAGCAGGTCGCGTACGCCGTCGCGCAGGGCGCGCTGGTCGTCGGTGAGCTGGAAGCGCATGCTCACCGCCCTCCCTTCTGGAGATCCTTCGGCCGGTCCTTCGGCAGACCGAGGATGCGTTCGGCGACGATGTTGTGCTGGATCTGGGAGGTGCCGGCGGCGATCGTGTACGAGAGGGACGACAGGCGGTCGAGGGTCCACTCGTGGTCCGTGTCGAGGGCTCCGGCGACGCCGAGCACCTCGGCGGCGGCGTCGAACAGTTCCTGACGGGCGTGCGAGTACCGCAGCTTGAAGACCGAGCCGCCGGTGCCGGGTACGCCGCCCGCCTGTTCCGCCTCGCTGACGTTCCACTGGGTGAGCCGCCACAGGGCGCGGAACTCGGCGTTGAGGCGGCCGAGCCTGCGGCGCAGTACGGCGTCGTCCCAGCGGCCGTTCTTGCGGGCCTGCGCGGCCAGTTCGCCGAGGACGCGGCGGCAGGCGACGACCTCGCCCACGAACGCGGTGCCCCGTTCGAAGGACAGCGTCACCATCGTCACGCGCCAGCCGTCGTTCTCCTCACCGACCCGGTTGGCGACCGGGACGCGTACGTCGTCGAGGAACATCTCGGCGAACTCGGCGGACCCGGCGAGCGTGCGCAGCGGCCGCACGGTGATCCCGGGCGCGTCCATCGGCATGGCGAGCCAGGAGATGCCCCGGTGCTTCGGGGCGGACGGATCGGTGCGCACGAGGAGCTCGCACCAGTCGGCGACCTCCGCGTGCGAGGTCCATATCTTGGACCCGCTCACCACATAGTGGTCGCCGTCCCGGGTCGCGCGCGTGCGCAGCGCCGCGAGGTCGGACCCGGCGTCGGGCTCGCTGAACCCCTGGCACCACACCTCGTCGCCGCGCAGGACGGGCGGCAGCCAGCGCGCCCGCTGCTCCGGTGTCCCCTCGGCCGCGATCGTCGGCCCTGCGTGCAGCAGCCCGACGAAGTTGGCCCCCACATAGGGCGCGCCCGCCTTCTCGGTCTCCTCCAGGAAGATGAGGTGCTGCGTGGGCGTGGCACCGCGGCCGCCCGCGTCGGCGGGCCAGTGCAGGCCCGCGTACCCGGCGTCGTACAGCCTGCGCTGCCAGCCGAGGTCGTAGGCGCGCCTGCCCGGCCAGTCGTCGGGGGACGGCTTCGGGGGGAGCCCCGGAAGCACGGACGCGAGCCACTCCCGCAGCCGCGCCCGGAACTCCTCTTCCTCGTCCGTGTACGTGAGATCCACGGCGCGGCCCGCTACCTGTCGAGGTCCAGGTCGAGCATGCGGATCGCGTTGCCCCGCATGAGCTTGTAGACCGTCTCGGAGTCGAGGCCCTTCATATGGTCGAGGGCGACCTCCTTGGTGTGCGGGAAGGTCGAGTCGACGTGCGGGTAGTCCGTCTCGAAGGTCGCGTTGTCCCGGCCGACGACGTCGAGGGACGCCACCCCGTGCTTGTCGCGGAAGAAGCAGCAGAACATCTGACGGTAGTAGTACGTCGACGGCGGCTCGGGGATGAGGTCGCGCACCCCGCCCCAGGCCCGGTGCTCCTCCCAGACGTCGTCCGCGCGCTCCAGGGCGTACGGGATCCAGCCCATCTGGCCCTCGGAGTAGGCGAGCTTGAGCGTCGGGAACTTCACCAGGACCCCGGAGAAGAGGAAGTCCATCATCGACGCCATCGCGTTGTTGAAGCTGAGCGAGGCCTGCACGGCGGGCGGGGCGTCGGGGGACGCGGCGGGCATCTGCGAGCTGGAGCCGATGTGCATGTTGACGACCGTCCCGGTCTCCTGGCACACGGCGAAGAACGGGTCCCAGTAGCCGGAGTGGATCGACGGGAGCCCCAGGTAGGTGGGGATCTCGGAGAACGTCACGGCCTTGACGCCGCGCGCGGCGTTGCGCCGGATCTCGGCGACGGCGAGGTCGATGTCCCACAGGGGGATGATGCAGAGCGGGATGAGGCGGCCCCCGCTGTCGCCGCACCACTCCTCGACCATCCAGTCGTTGTAGGCCCGCACGCAGGCGAGCGCCACCTCCTTGTCCTTGGCCTCGGCGAACGTCTGGCCGCAGAAGCGCGGGAAGGTGGGGAAGCAGAGGCTGGCCTCGACATGGTTGAGGTCCATGTCCGCCAGGCGGGCCTTCGGGTCCCAGCAGCCGCGCCGCATCTCCGCGCGCGTGATGCCTTCGAGGGTCATGTCGTCCCGGTCGAAGCCGACGGCGGCGATGTTGCGCTTGTACGGGAACTTCAGGTCCTCGTAGATCCACCAGTCCGTCGGGGGCCCGTCCGGGTCCATGGTGATCTGGTACTTGCCCGCCACGTAGGCGAGCTCGCCGATCCCGGCGGTGAGCGGCTGCGGCCCCCGGTCCCGGTACTTCGCCGGAAGCCAGGTCGAGAAGAGGTGCGCGGGCTCGATCACATGGTCGTCGACGCTGATGATCCGGGGCAGTTCCATCGGGTCCATCGTGTCCCCTCACCTGACAGTTTCTGATGGCGTTTCTGATGCTGCTTCTGGCACTGTTTCTGATGGGTCGTCAGATAGCAGGCTAGCCCCGCACCCCTGGACCGACAAGGCGCAGCGCTCTACGCTCTCCGCACGATCTGACTATCCGTCAGGTACGGCCTGTCTTTCCGAGGGGGAGCAGTGAACGACACCGCACACGCCCTGGGCGCCGCCGGGACGCTCTGGGAGCTGATCGAGCGCCGCGCCGCCCTCACCCCCCACACCCCCGTACTGATCCAGTCCGCCCCCGACGCGAAGGACGACCGGCGCCTGACCTTCGGCGAGCTGCGCGACCGCGGCGAGCGGGTCGCCGCCGGCCTGTACGACATGGGCGTACGCCCCGGCACGGTCGTCGCCTGGCAGCTCCCGACCCGCATCGAGACCGCGCTGCTGTCCTTCGCCCTCGCCCGCATCGGCGCCGTCCAGTCCCCCGTCATCCCCTTCTACCGGGACCGCGAGGTCGGCTTCGCGCTGCGCGAGTCGAAGGCCGAGTTCTTCGCGACCCCGGGCGTGTGGCGCGGCTTCGACCACACGGAGATGGCCCGGCGCCTCGGCGCGCGCGGGATCTTCGAGGCGTACGACACGCTGCCCGACGGCGACCCGTCCGTACTGCCGCCACCGCCCTCCGACGGCACGTCCGTGCGCTGGATCTACTGGACCTCCGGCACGACCTCCGACCCCAAGGGCGTCCTGCACACCGACCGCTCACTGATCGCCGGCGGCTCCTGCCTCGCGCACGCCCTGCACCTGTCGGCGTCCGACGTGGGCTCGATGGCGTTCCCCTTCGCGCACATAGCGGGCCCCGACTACACGGTCATGCTGCTCCTGTACGGGTTCCCCGCGGTGATGTTCGAGCAGTTCGCGCTGCCGGACGCGCTCGACGGCTACCGGCGCCACGGGGTCACCGTCGCGGGCGGCTCCACGGCCTTCTACTCGATGTTCCTGACCGAACAGCGCAAGTCCCCGGCGGACCGGCTCATCCCGACGCTGCGGCTCCTCGCGGGCGGCGGCGCGCCCAAGCCGCCCGAGATCTACCACGCGGTCGTACGGGAGATGGGCTGTCAGCTCACCCACGGATACGGCATGACCGAGGTCCCCATGATCACGATGGGCGCCCCCGACGACACCGCGGAGAACCTCGCGACGACGGAGGGGAAGCCCCCCGAGGGCATGGAGATCCGGGTCACGGACGCGGACGGCAAGCAGGTCCCATGCGGCGTGGACGGCGAGGTCAGGCTGCGCGGGGAGGCCGTCTGCCAGGGCTATCTGGACCCCGTGCAGTCGGCGGCCGCCTTCGACGGCGACGGATTCCTCGTCACCGGCGACCTCGGACACGTGAGGGACACGGGGCATCTGGTGCTCACCGGGCGGGCCAAGGACATCATCATCCGCAAGGGCGAGAACATCTCCGCGAAGGAGATCGAGGACCTGTTGCACGCGCACCCCGCGGTGGGTGACGCGGCGGTCGTCGGGCTCCCGGATCCCGAGCGCGGCGAGCGGGTGTGCGCGGTCGTCGTCCAGCGCGACGGCACCGAGCCGCTGACCTTGGAGGCGATGGCGTCCCATCTGCGGTCGGAAGGGCTGTCCACGCACAAGCTGCCGGAACAGCTGGAGCTGGTGGACGCCCTTCCGCGCAACGACACCCTGCGCAAGGTGCTCAAGTACAAGCTGCGCGAGCGCTATGCGGGCACAAGCCCGGAGAGCGCTATTCCGAAACGGTGAAGTAGTGGGCGAAGGCGGTGACGATCTCCTCCTCGGAGATCCGCCCGTCGCCGTCCGCGTCCAGCGCGGCGGCGACCGGTCCCACCAGGGACGGGTCGACGCCGAGGACGCGCAGGACGCGCTCCGCGGCCGTGGGGGTGAAGCCCGAGCCGTTCTGGTCCGCGACGGCGATGGCGGCCCGCAGGAAGGGGCGGGCGATCTCCGCGAACCGGTCCGGGTTGTCCCGCAGCCGCTTCACCGCGCCCGTCACGAACTCCTCGCGGGTGACGCGCTGGTCGCCGTCCACGTCCGCTATGCCGGCCATGCCCTGCCAGAAGGCCTCGGCGCCGGCGTAGAGCGCCTGGCCCTTGTCGCAGCGCGCCGTCGTGGTGAACTCGGCGAGCAGGCCCTTGGCCGCCGTCACGAAGTCCTCGCGGTCGATGTAGCCGTTGCCGTCCTGGTCGAAGCCGGCGAAGCGGGCAGTGATCCTGCGCTCGTACTCGGCGTGATCGGTGCTCTCGGCGTGGTCCATGTCCCCTCGACCGCCTCTCGCATCGGTGGTGGTACGGGTTCTGCCCGTCCTCTCGCCAGGGAGCGTACGTCGTGGAGCGGCGGCGGGGGCCCTCACCGCGACGCTTGTGCCAAGACCGGAGGAATTCCGCAACAACTTCCGTGCTCGGCCGCCCGGACGCGCGGGTGTGCGTCAGGCAGAGAGAGGTGACGCCTCGTCGTTCACGGCGGTCAGCACGTCCGGGTACACCTCGAAGAGGCGGCGCACACCGAGCGCCGACAGGACACGGTTGACGTGCGAGCCGTCCTCGGCTCCCTTGGCGGGCAGGATCAGCCGGAGCTCGCCGCGGCACGAACGCATCAGTCGGCGGGCCGCGATCAGCACGCCGACCCCGCTCGAATCGCAGAAAAGGACCTGCGAGAGATCGAGGACGAGACTGTGCCGGCCGTCCGCGACCGCGTCGTGCACCTGCTGGCGCAGCGCGGGAGAGGTGGCGATGTCCATCTCGCCGGACACCCGCACGACGGCCCAGCCATCCTGTTGTCCCTCGGTCACTCTGAGCGTCACGCGCTACGCCTCTCGTTGATCCGGAACCCCTGCTTACGGTTGTCTTCTTTCGCGGCTGCCCGACCGCGTGGCGCTGAAACACCACTGCAGACGTATCACATATGGCCCGGTTAAGACCCAAGTGATCGGATTTTGGGTCGCTTCCGGCGCCAAAGGTCCGCGCATCGTGACCGTCTCCTTACCATCCGCATCCGGGCAGGTCGACCTTTGCCACAAAGACACGTGCGTTGTCGGCGGGCCCGACTACATTCGAGGGAAGGCACACGGTGAGGGGGCCGCATGGCCAAGGAGACTCCGACCCGGTGGGACCGGAGGATGCAGCAGCGGCTCGCGCACGGGGAGGCCGCCGCGCTCGGCGAGCTGTACGACCGCTTCGCGTCGCTCGTGCACGGGCTCGCGCACCGCGTGCTCGGTGACGAGGACGCGGCCGACCGCATCACGCGCGACGTCTTCACCCATGTCTGGGAGAACCCCGACGCGTACGACCCCAAGCAGGGGCCGCTGCGCTCCTGGATCGCCACGCTGACCCACCGGCGCGCGGTCCACCGCCTGCGCCAGACCGAGTCCGCCGCGCTCGTCCGCAGCGGAGAGGGCACCACGGAGGATCTGGAGCGCAGGGTGCGGCACGCCTCCGCCGCCGCCCGCGCCGACTACATCGTCACGTCGATGCCCGCCCCGCTGCGCGCCGCGCTCGAGCTGGCCTACTTCCAGCGCAGGGACTACCGCCAGACCGCGGTCGACCTCGGCGTCACCGAGGACGAGGCGCGCCGCCGTCTGCGCCTCGGCCTCCAGCTCCTGTCCACGGCCCACGACAGCGGAACCTCCGGCACCCCGCCGGGGCCTCACGGACACGGGAGGGCGCTGTGAGCGGGCCCCACCCCTTCGGCAACGCCGAACAGCCCGACGACCCCGACAACCGTGACGGCTCCGGCGAGCCCGGGGGCGCCGGGCGTTCCGACGCCGCCGCGAGCGCCCGGATACCGACGCCGCGCTCGTCCGTGGAGGACACCGGGCGCCCGCTGCCGGACCACGTCCCCGAGCCGCTCGTGCTGGAGCACCGTGTCCTGAAGTCCCTCCTCGGCGCGTGGGCGCTGGCCGCGTGCTCGGCCGAGGAGAGCGTCGCCGTGGAGGAGCACCTCGGCGGCTGCGGCCCGTGCGCCGAGGAGGCGCTGCGGCTGCGGGACGCCGTGGGCCTGCTGCACTCCGAGGAGAGCCTCGACCTCGACCCGATGCTGCGCTCCCGCGTCCTCGAGGGCTGCCTGACCCGGCGTCCGCCCCGCATCCCGGTCCCCGAGTGGGCCGCTCCGTACGACGCGGAGACCGCCCGCCTCGACGCCCTGCTCCAGGACATCGGCGACTCCGAGTGGCACGCGCCCATACGGCTTCGCTGGTACGAGGGCGACGACCGGGTCAGCCGCAAGACGACCGTCGCCGGGGTGCTCACACACCTGATGAGCGTGGACGGCCTGGTCGCCGTCGCACTCGGCCTCGACGACCCTCTGTTCGGCGTCACGCCCGAGGAGCGCCGTACCCCGGAGAGCCGCACGGAGACGTTCTGGCAGGCCTCGCACTTCCCGCCGACCCGCGCCGTCCGCGGCCCCTGGCGCGAGCAGTCGCACGCCGTGATCCGCACGGTGTCGTTCGCGGCCGACACGAGCGGCTCCGCGGGCCGCACCCGCACGTCCGGTCAGCTGGCCGTCCCGTACGGGGACTTCACCCTGCCACTGCGCGACTCGATGCTGGACCGCGCCTTCGAGTGCTGGGTGCACGCCGAGGACATCGCCGAGGCGGTGGACTACCCGTACGAGCCGCCGTCGCCCCGCCATCTGAACCGCATGATCGACCTGGCGGCCCGGCTGCTTCCCGACTCGCTCGCGGGGCGCCGCCGCGCGGGCCTCGCCGCACCCGCCCGCGGCCTCGTCGCCGCGGGCGCGCCCGGCCGCAGCCTGCGCCTCGAGGTCGAGGGGGCGGGCGGCGGCGAGTGGCTCATCTCCCTGGACTCCCCCGGCGCGGTCGGCTCGGCGGAGCACGAGGTGGCCCATGTCGCCCTGGACGGCGTCGAGTTCTGCCGCCTGGCGGCCGGTCACGTCACGCCGGAGGAGGCGGCCGCCGGACAGGACGGCGACCGCGAGGCGATCCACGACGTCCTCTACGCGACGGCGTCGCTCAGCAGGATGTGACGGCGCCCCGCGGCACGCGTCATCCCTTGCTGACCGCCGCGAGGATCTCCGGCAGGCGGGCCGCCGTGCGCGGGGCGGCCAGGCGCAGGCCCGCCAGGGTGATCCCCGCTCCGTACGCGGCGCCGACCGGCAGCAGCAGCCAGGCCGCGGACCCGGCACCCGACACGTGCAGCCAGATCGCGACGGCGATGACCGGGGCGCACAGCAGGGCCGCCGCGACCATCCCGCCGAAGATCGATATCCAGGCGAGGCCCGCCTGCCCCGGGGCGACGTTCTTGTAGCCCTCCTGGGGGATCGAGTACGGGAAGCGGGCCGACGACCAGGCGCCGGTCGCGAGCATCGCGCCGAGCAGCGCGAAGGAGAGGCCGAGGACCTCGGGCAGGGCCCGCCAGTCGCCGAGCATCGCCGTCGTGACGACGGTGACCAGCGTCGCGTACGGCAGGGTGATCGTCAGGAGGGCGAGGGCGCGGCCGCGCAGTTCGACATAGGCGTCGTGCGGCGAGGAGATGGTCATGGCGACCATCCAGAACGCCGAGGTGTCCTGCCCGAACTGGTTGTACATCTGGATGCCGAGCATTCCGGCGGCGAAGCACGCGAAGTAGATGGAGCCGGTGCCCTGGAGCGCGTTGAAGACCGGCACGATCAGGCCGATGGCGAGGGACGTCACCCAGGCAGCCTTCGTCTTCGGGTCGCGCCACACATAGCGCAGGGCGCGCTCCATGACCGTGCCGGTGCGGCCGTCGGGCAGGAGGCGGGGGCCGCGGGACGTGCGCCTGCGGCGGGTGGGTTCGGCGGCCTGGAGCGTGGAGCCGTCGGGGGACGTCATGAGGCGCGTCAGGGCGCTCTGCCAGGCGTACAGGAGTCCGGCGAGGGCGGCCGCGCACAGGACGAGGCGGGCCGCCGCGACACCGTACGAGCCGTGGCTGACCGAGTCGACGGCGCCGATCGCGGACGCCGGCGGGATCCAGGCCAGTACGTCGCCCGCCGGGTCGAGCGCCCCGAGCCCGCCGGACGAACCGAGCTTATGCGCACCGAAGTTGACGACCTGGGCGCCGACGGCGATGACGAGCCCGCTGAGGACGGCGAGGTCGCGTCCCTTGCGGCTGGTGAGCAGCCGGATGTTGGCGGCGGCCACGGCGCGGGCGAGGGCGACGCAGGTGAGCAGGGTGAGGGCGACGGCCACCACCGCGACGGCGGACGCGGCCGCCCCGTGCGCCAGGGCGATCACCGCGCCGACCGCGAGACAGAGCGTGAACAGGGGGCCGATCCCGACGAGGGACGCGATGAGCAGGCCCCTCACGAGCGGACGCGGCCGCAGCGGGAGCATCACGAGGCGGGTCGGGTCGAGGGTCTCGTCGCCGGAGGGGAAGAAGAGCGGCATCACCGCCCAGCCGAGGGCGAGTACGGCGGTGAGGATGACGCAGAGCGTCGCCGCGTGCGCGCTGCCGCGCAGGGCGATCAGGCCGATGAGCTGGAGCGCGGCGACGAGGAGTACGACGACGAGCGTGGCGATGTAGGCGGCGCGGCGGCCCGTGGACCCGCGCAGGCCGTTGCGCAGGAGTGCCAGCTTGAGGCGGACCAGGGTGACGGTCGTCGTGGTCACCGGCCGCCTCCCAGCCAGTCCAGGTCGGAGATCGTGTCGCGGCCGTTCGCGCCGACGAGTTCGAGGAACGCCTGCTGGAGGGAGGGCGCGTCGCCGCGCACTTCGGCAAGGGGCCCCTGCGCGCGGATGCGGCCGGCGGCCATGACGGCGACCCAGTCGCAGAGCGACTCGACGAGCTCCATGACGTGGGAGGAGAAGACGACGGTCGCCCCGGAACCGGTGTAGCGCTCCAGGACGCCGCGGATGGTCTGCGCGGAGACCGGGTCGACACCCTCGAACGGCTCGTCCAGGAAGAGGACTTCGGGATTGTGGAGGAGAGCGGCGGCCAGCCCGATCTTCTTGCGCATGCCGGTCGAGTAGTCGACGACGAGCTTGTGCTGGGCCCCGGAGAGGTCGAGCACGTCGAGGAGCTGGGCGGCGCGCTTGTCGACCTCGGCGCCGGGCAGGCCGCGCAACCTGCCCGTGTACGCGAGAAGTTCGCGCCCCGAGAGCCGCTCGAACAGGCGCAGGCCCTCGGGGAGCACGCCGATGCGGGCCTTCACCTCGACGGGGTCACGCCACACGTCGTGGCCGACGACCTCGACGGCGCCCCGGTCGGGCCGGAGCAGTCCGGTGACCATGGACAGGGTGGTCGTCTTTCCCGCGCCGTTCGGCCCGACGAGGCCGATGAACTTGCCCGCGGGAAGGGTGAGATCGATCCCCGCGACGGCGACGCTCTGGCCGAACGCCTTCCAGAGGTCCTTCACGCGTACGGCCGGCGCACCGGCCTCGGTCCCCGCCTCGGTCACTGTGCAGCCCGCCGTCCTTCGTCGCCGTCGCCCTCCCCCAAGCTCTCGAACTCCGCGCGAGCAGGGGCCCGTCCGCACGATACGTGGCCGCGGGACGCGCTGCTGTGTTCTAGCGGCGGCCTTCCCGCCCGCACGCGTACGCCAGTGGGGAGATGAGCTCCTCGGCGTCCGGCAGCCAGCGGTTCGCGGCGGTGGGGCGGCAGGCCCACTGGACGGCGCCCCGGCCACCGAAGCGGGTGGGCGGCGCGGCGACGTAGGAGCCCTCGCCGAGCGCGTCCAGGTCGAGGGAGGCGGGCGGCCAGCCCAGCTTGCGGACCAGGTCGGGGACCTTCGCGGCGGCGCCCGGCAGGACGAAGAACTGCATCCGGCGGTCGGGGGTGCAGGTGACCGGGCCGAGGGTGAGTTCCATGCGCTCCATGCGGGCCAGGGCCAGGAACCCGGCGGTCTCGGGCACGTCGATCGCGTCGAACGTGCGGCCCGTCGGCAGCAGGATCGAGGCGGCGGGCTGCTTGGACCACAGCCGGCGGGCGGCGGTCGCGCTCCCGGTGGCCTGGTTCGCCCAGTCCTCGCGCGCGTGGTGGGCACCGGGGGCCGCGCACCTGGCGTCGCCGCAGGAGCAGTGCTGCCTGCCCTCGTCGACCTCCAGCCAGGTGCCGGGGAACACGTCCCAGTGGCGTTCCTCCGCGTAGCGCACGGCGGCGTCGAGGAGGGCCTCTCCGCGCTGCTGGGGGATCTGGGGAGGCGAGGTGACGGACGAGGTGACTGCCGAGGTGACTCCGATGGTCTCTTCCACGACGTTCTCAACTCCCGCCGCCACCCGGGGTTACGGGCGCACGCGCGCGGGGGCCCGCAGCACCGATCCTGCACGTGGGGCGCATGGATGCATGGGCGGGGGCGCGCGGGAGGAACGGCCCCGGCCGGGGGGTAGCCAGCCCGGAGGACCAGACGAGGGTGCTGTCCACCGACCGGCCACCAGTTGGGGCTCTTGCTTCTTTTGCCCTTCTTTGTGGCGCATCTTCCGTTTGATCTCAGGGCATTGATCACCTCAAGGCGGGCCCGACCGGGAGCGTGACGACAGGCCCGAGTCCGCCCGATGGTCCACGGTGCACACAGGGGGTACGCCATGGCCGCAAGGCCTCTCGTAGCGCGACAGCCCAACGAACGGCTGCAGGCGCTCATCCAGGAAGCCGGCTGCTCGAACGCCGGACTGGCCCGCCGGGTCAACATGTGCGGATCGGAGCACGGCCTCGACCTGCGCTACGACAAGACGTCGGTGGCGCGCTGGCTGCGCGGCCAGCAGCCGCGCGGCCGGGCGCCCGGCATCATCGCCGAGGCCATCGGCCGCAAGCTCGGCCGCACGGTCACGATCGACGAGATCGGCATGGCCAACGGCAAGAACCTCGCCTCGGGCGTCGGCCTCCAGTTCTCGCCGACCGTCCTCGGCGCCATTGAGCAGGTGTGCGAGCTGTGGCGCAGCGACGTGGGGCGCAGGGACTTCCTGTCCGGGTCGTCGGTGGCCTCGTCCGCCCTGGTCGAGCCGAGCCGGGACTGGCTGATCTCCGTGCCCGACTCGCAGGTCGCCCGGTCGGCGGGGCCGCGGGTCGGGACGTCGGACGTGGCGGCCGTGCGGGCGATGACCCAGGCGCTGACGGACCTTGACCACCAGTACGGCAGCGGACACGTGCGGCCGGTGGTCGTCCACTATCTGAACAGTGTGGTGTCGGGGCTGCTCGCGGGCTCGTACCGGGAGGCCGTGGGACGTGAACTGTTCGCGGCGGTGGCCCGGTTGACGGAGCTGGCCGGGTACATGGCCGTCGACACGGGACAGCCGGGCCTCGCCCAGCGGTACTACATCCAGTCGCTGCGCCTCGCCCAGGCCGCCGGGGACCGCGGGTACGGCGGATACGTACTGGCCGCGTCCATGAGCCACTTGGCGGCGCAGCTCGGCAACCCACGCGAGATCGCCCAGTTGGCGCGCGCGGCGCAGGAGGGGGCGCGCGGGCGGGTGACCCCTCGCGCGGAGGCGATGTTCTACGCGGCCGAGGCGCGCGGCCACGCCCTGCTCGGGGACGCGCGGGCCACGCAGGCGGTGGCGGGCAGCGCGCTGGCCGCGCTGGAGCGGGCCGAGCCGGACTCGGGCGACGACCCGGCCTGGATCGCGCACTTCGACGCCGCGTATCTCGCGGACGAACTGGCGCACTGCTACCGGGACCTGGGGCAGGCCGAGGCGGCGCGTCGGCAGGCCGAGGCGTCCCTGGCCGGGCACCCTCAGTCGCGGGCGCGACGCAGGGCGATCGGTCTGGTGCTGCTCGCCACGGCGCAGGTACAGCAGCGTGAGGTCGAGCAGGCCTGCCAGACGGGGACGCGCGCGGTGGAACTCCTCGGCACGCTGCGCTCGAACCGGGGCGCCGAGTACCTGGACGACTTCCGGCAGCGCCTGGAGCCGTACCGGGACGAACCCGTGGTCCGGGAGTTCGGTGCGCGCCTCGATCTTCAGGCGGCGTGAGGAGTTGTGAGCGGCGTGCAGGAGACGTACGCGTGAAGCTTGTGTGACGGACGCCTCAACCCGCTTGGGGAGAGCGCTAATCAGCGTTCCGCGGGCTTGTTTTGTTACTTGAGGGTGTGGGGAGGCTGTGGGGTTCTGAGCTGCGTGGCACGTCTGTGCGGGGACCCGGTAGCGTGAGCCGACGATTCCGAAGGTCCCCCAGTCGTAGGAGTCCCGGTGACGCAGCAGAGCGGACAGGGCGAGGATCCGCACCTTCCCTCGGTGCGGCAGGCACATGAAGGCGTCGTGCTGCCCGCCGACGGCAGCGAGCCCTTGCTGCCGGGTACCTTCGGCGACCAGTCGCACGTCGCCCCCTCGGGCGGCAGCCCCTGGGGCCAGCCGTGGGGCCCCGAGTCCGCGCAGGCGGCCTCCGGCGGCCCGATGCCCACGTACGAGTGGGGCGCGCCGTCCGCGTCGCCCGCGCTGCCGGGTGAGAACGCGCCGCATGCCGCGGCCCCGCTGCCCCCGGCCGCGCCGCAGCAGCACTACTCCGCGCCGCTGCCGCCCGCCGGCGCCCCGGCCGCCCCGCTGCCGACGGACGCCCCGTACGGCTCCGCGCCCATGCCGCCGGCCTCCGCCTCGGACGCGACGCAGTACATAGCCCCGACCGCGCCCTCCGACGCGGACGCCACGCAGTACATCGCGCCGGTCGCGCCCGGGGCCCTGCCGCCCGAGGTGCCCGCCGACGCCACCCAGTACCTGGGCCGCGCGAACGCCCCCGGCCAGATGCCGCCCCAGCAGCAGCCGTACGGCTCCGCGCCCGTGCCGCCCGCGGGCACCGACAGCGACGCCACGCAGTACATCGCGCCCGTGCCCTCGTCGCCGCCGCCGAGCGCGCCCTACGGCATCCGCCCCGGCGCCCCCGGTGACCGCCAGCCCCCGGCCGAGTTCGACAGTCTCTTCCGCACCGAGCCGGAGCCGGACGCGCCCGCCTCGACGCAGCAGATGCCCCGCTTCGACCCGCGCGCCGGCGCACCCGCGGGCCCCGGCGGACCGGGCGGACCCGGCCCGGCCGGACAGCCGCAGGCCCCGTACGAGCCCACCGGGCGGGCCGCCGCCCGCAAGGGTCAGAGCCGTACCGGCTCGAAGGTGCCGCTCATCGCCGCCGTCGGCGTCGGCATCCTCGTCGTGGGCATCGGCGCGGGCGCCCTCATCAGCAGCGGGGGCGACGAGAACAAGGGCGACGACGCCAAGCCGGCCGCCGCGACCGGTGCCCCGGACAGCTCGTCCCCGACGCCCGCCGACCCCGCCAAGGCGCAGGCCGTCGCGCTCGACAAGCTCCTCGCCGACTCGAACAACAGCCGCGACACAGTGATCAGGGCCGTCGCGAACATCGGTGCCTGCAAGGACCTCGGCAAGGCCGCCGGCGACCTGCGCGGCGCCGCCACCCA
Organism: Streptomyces longhuiensis; assembly: GCF_020616555.1. NCBI lineage: Bacteria > Bacillati > Actinomycetota > Actinomycetes > Kitasatosporales > Streptomycetaceae > Streptomyces > Streptomyces longhuiensis. The sequence continues at coordinate 4,556,045 of NZ_CP085173.1, forward strand.
GCGCACCGGGCTCGTGACCCGGCTCGCCGCGCTCGAAGTGGACAAGTTGCCCGACAACGCGGCGCTCACGCAGGCCCTCACCAAGGCGTGGCAGGCCTCCGCCTCCGCGGACAGCCACTACGCGGCGTGGGCCGACCAGGCCGCGGGCAAGAACGGCTGCAAGAAGGGCCACGCCAAGCCCACCCCGCAGCGCCGCGCGGGCGACCAGGCCAGCGGCACGGCCTCCACGCAGAAGACCCAGGCGTCGAAGCTGTGGAACAGCATCGCGACGCAGTGGAACCTCCCGCAGCGCAAGCCGTACCAGCTCTAGCCGATGTGCCGGCTCCGACCGGTACGGAGGCGGCCTGGGCGGGATCAGCCCGTGGGGGTCGCCTCCAGCGTCCGCGACACGTCGACGAGTCCGCGGCGCGCGGCCACGAGCCGCCCGTCGCGCACCACCTGGAAGGTGACGTCGGCGTTGACGAGCCGCGGGAAGCCGCTGGCCGCGATCATGTCCTCGAAGCGCCAGCTCAACGTGGGCGTGAGACCGCCGGTGCGCACCTTCAGGCCGCCGTCGAGCGCCCCGCGCACCGTGCGCGCCGTCACGTCACCGTCGCCGAGCGACTCGACGACCTGCTTCAGGACGGTGTACGCGATCCATGTCGTCTGCACGCCCGCGTCCGCCGGGTCGATCCGGTTGTCGCCGAACGCCTGCTCGCTGATGACCTTGCGCATCGTCGCCCACCGCCGGTCGGTCGCCACCGGGTACCAGCCGGTGACGTACGCCCCTTCGTAGACGCCCGACTTGCCGCCCGAGCGGTCTATGACCGTCTGGTCGACGCTGCCGAGGACGGTCGAGATCCGCACCTTCGGATAGGAGTCGCGGGTGCGGCGGAACGAGTCGAAGAACGTGTCCGTGCGGTCGCCGAGGACCGCCGTGACGCAGCCCTTCCCGACCGGGTCGGCGCCGGCCCGCAGGAGCGCCTGGCGGGCCTGCTCCGTGTAGTCGGTGGCGTCCTCGGCGGCGCGCACGTCGGACGCGCGGTTGCGGCCCGCGGACAGGCCCGTGTCGAGGAGCAGCGGCAACTGGTCGCCGGCGACGGTGTCGGGGCGCACGAGCGAGGTGCGGTCGCAGCCCGCGGCGGCCAGCTGCCGGCCGTTCCCGGCCATCAGGGCGGGCTGGCCGCCGTTGACCGGATACGACAGGGGGCTGGCGAACTCCTCGTCGGTGACGCCGTAGCCACCGATGTAGGGGATGCCGGCGGACTCCAGGGGCCCGAGGAAGGAACGCGCGTGCTGGCTGTAGGAGCCGACGACCGCGACGGCCTTCTGCTCGACGGCGTCCCTGGCGCAGCGGGCGGCGCCCACGGTGTCGTTGTTGTCGTTGCAGGTGATGACCCTGAGGTCGCGGCCGCCGATGCCGCCGTGGGCGTTGACCCAGCGCGCGTAGGCGCGTGCCATGGCGGGCATGCCGGGCATGTTGGTCGCCTGGGTCTTCTCGGGCGCCCATGTCATCACCGTGACGGGGTCCTTGGAGCCCCCCGTGACGTCGGAGACGATTCCGCATCCGGCGGCGAGCGACGCACAAGCCGCCCACACCGCCGCCGAAAGCACGGTGGAACGAAGGGTGCGGGAGGTACGCGGGACAGTGGTGCGACGCCGGCCAGTCATGAACCTGCACGATTCCGCCGCATCCCTAACCTGCGAGTGACCTGTGGTCAACGTGCGGTGACGCGGAGGTGAATTACGGGGGGCGGGACGGGCCGAAGGGGACGGCACGTACGATCGATGACCGTGCAAAGCTCGGAGAAGTCTTCCCGTCGCGGCCGTCGCTCCTCCACCATGGGCGGCATGCCACTCAACGACATGCCGTGGTGGCGCTGGCGCAGCAATGTGCGCTCCGCGCTGCACATGCTCTCCGACCCCGCGTTCCAGCGAAACGTCTGGCTCGCGGGTGTGGACGGGTTCGGGGACGTCACCGACGCCGTGTACCGCCTGGTCGAGGACACCTGGCTCGACAACTGGTCCGCCGAGAAGTACGTCGGCACGATCTTCCGGGACTCCCAGGAGGCTCAGCTCGTCGACACCGCCGTGCTGCGCGTGCTGCGGATCATGCACCAGGTGGGCCCCGACGCCCCCGTCTCCGCCTATCTCGACCATCACGCGTGGCCGGAAGCGGTGCACTCCGCGCGGGCCGCGCACGTCGCGCTCGCCACGAGCGACGGCGACGACCCCGACGCGGCGCCCCGCACCCTCGAAGTCCTGCGGATCATGACGCGCGCGGCCTGAGCGCCGCCCGGCTGCCGTCCGAACAGCGGGACGGCGGCCCCGCGGGGGTTACGTGTATGGGACCCTTGCCTGCATGAATGAGCAGTCCCCCGCGTCCGGCGCCGAGCAGTACGTCCTGACTCTCTCCTGCCCCGACAAGCAGGGCATCGTGCACGCCGTGTCGAGCTATCTCTTCATGACCGGCTGCAACATCGAGGACAGCCAGCAGTTCGGCGACCACGACACGGGCCTGTTCTTCATGCGGGTCCACTTCTCGGCGGACGCGCCCGTCACGGCGGAGAAGCTGCGGGCCAGCTTCGCCGCGATCGGCGACTCCTTCCACATGGACTGGCAGATCCACCGCTCCGCGGAGCGGATGCGCGTCGTCCTGATGGTGTCGAAGTTCGGCCACTGCCTGAACGACCTGCTGTTCCGCGCCCGGATCGGCGCCCTGCCCGTCGACATCGCGGCGGTCGTCTCGAACCACACGGACTTCGCGGAGCTCGTGAAGTCGTACGACATCCCCTTCCACCACATCCCGGTGACGAAGGACAACAAGCCCGAGGCCGAGGCGCAGATCCTCGACCTGGTGCGTGCCGAGGGCGTCGAACTGGTCGTCCTGGCCCGCTACATGCAGGTCCTCTCGGACGACCTGTGCAAGGAGCTCAGCGGGCGGATCATCAACATCCACCACTCGTTCCTGCCGAGCTTCAAGGGCGCCAAGCCGTACCACCAGGCACACGCACGGGGCGTGAAGCTGATCGGCGCGACCGCGCACTATGTGACGGCCGACCTCGACGAGGGCCCGATCATCGAGCAGGAGGTCGAGCGCGTCGGCCACGACGTGACGCCGGACCAGCTCGTGGCGATCGGCCGCGACGTGGAGTGCCAGGCACTGGCCCGCGCCGTGAAGTGGCACGCCGAGCGCCGGATCCTGCTGAACGGGCGCCGGACGGTCGTCTTCACCTGATCTCAGGTGGGCGGGGCCGTCCGCACACGCAGACGACCCGCGAGCCAGGTCTCCTCCCGTACGGGACGGGCGGAAGCCGGCCGGACGTACCGGCGGCTCGCGGGTCGGGCGACTGCTTGGGATTGGGCCGGCTGCACGCAACTCTCACGTGCTGGTCCGGCGCCGAAACCGAGATGCGACGCCGGGCTGCTAGCCCGCAGTCACCTCACGCGTCCGGTATGCATACATCTGCCGAACCACCTCCCTTCGTGTGTACCCCCACCCTAAGAAGGGTCCGGGCAGCCTTCAAGCGAATTAACGGGCCCACCGCTGGGCCCGTGCCCGAGGTCGTAGGCTGTGATCAAGGAAGGAACGTTCCCCCGGACCTCCGGGACGCAACGATTTCCCCGAACTCCGTGTGTGCTGCGTCACGTTCGAGTTGAATGATCTGAAGTGCGGAACACGCGGACACAGCCTGCAGGGGGTGCCAGGTGAGTGCTTCCCGGCGTAGTGGGGCCACCGACGAGCTCGGGCCCGACGAGCCCGAGCGGGACGGGGCCGATCTTCTTGCCGCGTTGCTCGACGGGATGGACGCCGCGCTCTGCGCGTTCGACGCCGACGGGATCGTGACGCATTGGAACCGGGAGGCCGAGCGGATCCTCGGCTGGTCCGCGGCCGAGGCCGTGGGACGGCGCGGATTCTCCGGGTGGGCGGTGCGCACCGCCGACGCCGACGACGTCGAGGCCCGGCTGATGGCCGCGATGCGGGCGCCGGGCCGGCAGGTCCACGAGTTCGCGCTGCTCACCAAGGCCGGCGGGCGGATCCTCGTACGTACGCAGTCCGCCGCGGTGCGCGGGCCCGACGGCAAGCCGGCCGGGCTGTACTGCGCGTTCAGCGAGGTCCACACGCAGATCGACCTGGAACGGTCGATCGCCCTGAGCGAGGCCCTCTTCGAGGACGCGTCCTGGGGAGTCGTCCTCGTCGACGCCGACCTGCGGCCCGCCGTCGTGAACGTCCATGCCGCGCGGGCGCTCGGCTCCGGCCGCACCGCGCTGCTCGGACGCCCCCTCGGCGACCTGATCTCGCAGGGCGTCGAGGAACTGGAGAGCGTGCTCGCCCATGTGCTCGCGGAGGGCGCCCCGCCGGCCCCCGCCGAGCTGTGGGTGACGGTGCGGCTCCCGGAGGGCGACGCGCGCAGGTGCTGGCGCAGCGGCTTCGTCCGGCTCGCCTCACCCCTGGCCGAGGAACCCGTACCGCTGGGCGTCGGATGGCTGTTCCAGGACGTCACCGAGGCCAAGCAGACGGAGCAGGAGGCGGCGCAGCTGCGGTTCCGGGCCAACCAGCTGCACCGGGCCACGCGGGCCGCCGCCGAGTGCGAGGACCCGGCGGAGGCGGCGACCATCCATCTGGACTTCGCGCTGGCCGGGTTCGCCGACCACGCGCTGATCGACCTGGTCGTCGGCGACGAGCAGGCAGGCCGGTCGGAGCGCGACGCCGACGGGGACCCCACGGGTCCGGTGCGCCTCGCGCGGGCGGCCGCGACGCCTTCGGGGGCGCCGGGGCCGAGCCTGCTGGTGTCGCGCACGACGCTGCCCGTGCGCTATCCGGAGGGCCACCCGGCGCTGCAGTGCGTGGAGCGCACGGGTTCGGTCCGGGCGAGCGCGAGCGGGCGTGAGGCGGCGCGGGCGCACGAGTGGGCCGAGGCCAGACAGTGGCCGGAGGGCACGGTGCACGCCCTGTGCGCGGTGCTGCGCAGCCGGGCGCGCACGCTGGGCGTGGTGACGTTCCTGCGCGGGCCCAGCCGCACACAGTTCGAGCGGGCCGACGCCACGTACGCGGAGAGCGTCGCGGCCCGGATCGCCGGGACGCTCGACCTGGCGCGGGTCCTCGACCGGTAGCCGCGCCCCTGCCGTCAGTGGCGGTAGAAGATCCGGTCGCCGTACTCGCTGAAGACGCGGCCGTTCCACTCGTGGCCGCCGTCCACGTTCCCCGAGCGCAGGAGCGGCGGCTGGATGCCGCGGTCGGCGAGCTCGGCCGCGGCCGTCGCCATGGTGGCCTGCATCAGGGCACTGGCCACCATCGTGGAGGCCGGCCCGAAGGGGGCGTCGACGGTGTCGTACGTGAGCTCCGCGTCGCCGACCGCGATCTTGGAGTCGAGGACGATGTCGCAGTGGTCCTTGAGGAACGTGCCCGACGCGTGGCGGGACTTCGTCTCCTCGGCGTACGCCACGGACGTCACGCCGATCACGCGCAGGCCGAGCGCGCGGGCGTTCATCGCCATCTCCACGGGCAGGGAGTTGCGGCCGGACAGCGAGATGATCACGAGGGCGTCGCCCGCGCGGACCGGGCTGGAGTCCAGGACGGCGCCCGCGAGCCCGTCGACGCGTTCCAGGGCGGAGCCCAGCGTGGCGGGCATGACGTCCACTCCGACGACCCCGGGTACGGACAGCAGGTTCATCAGGGCGAGGCCGCCCGCGCGGTAGACGACGTCCTGCGCGGCGAGCGAGGAGTGCCCCGCGCCGAACGCGAAGAGCCGGCCGCCGTCGGCGACCGTGTCGGCGAGCAGCGTGCCGGCGGCCGCGATGTTGCGGTCCTCCTCGTCGCGCACCCGCCTCAGCAGGCCGATCGCGGCGTCGAGGTACTGACCGGCCAGCTTGCTGTCGCTCATCGGCGGAGCCCCTTCGTCGTTACTGCCCGCATGCCGCGCATCACGTTGCGGTCCGGACCAGTGCCCTGTCAATACGTTCCTGCCGTACGGAGCCCGGTTCCCCCGGCGCGGCACGGTTGTCAGCGCTATGCGTCAGAATTGGGTTCAGGGCCAGCGCACGAGCTAGCGGTGAGCTAGCAGAGCTAATCGAGGGGCACGTATGTCCGGACTGATCGACACCACGGAGATGTATCTCCGCACCATCCTCGAGCTCGAAGAGGAAGGTGTGGTCCCCATGCGCGCCCGGATCGCCGAGCGGCTGGACCAGAGCGGCCCGACGGTGAGCCAGACCGTGGCCCGCATGGAGCGCGACGGCCTGGTGGCCGTGGCCACGGACCGCCACCTGGAGCTGACGGACGAGGGCCGCCGGCTGGCCACGCGCGTGATGCGCAAGCACCGCCTCGCCGAGTGTCTGCTCGTCGACGTGATCGGCCTGGAGTGGGAGCAGGTGCACGCGGAGGCCTGCCGCTGGGAGCACGTGATGAGCGAGGCGGTCGAGCGCCGCGTGCTCGAGCTGCTGCGGCACCCGACCGAGTCGCCGTACGGGAACCCGATCCCGGGGCTCGAGGAGCTGGGCGAGAAGGACGGCGCGGACCCGTTCCTCGACGAGGGCATGGTGTCCCTCGCCGATCTCGACCCGGGCACGGACGGCAAGACGGTCGTGGTGCGCCGGATCGGTGAGCCGATCCAGACGGACGCTCAGCTGATGTACACGCTGCGGCGTGCGGGCATCCAGCCGGGCTCCGTGGTCAGCGTGACGGCGTCGCCGGGCGGGGTCCTGGTGGGCAGCAGCGGTGAGGCGGCGGAGCTGGAGGCGGACATCGCCTCGCACGTGTTCGTCGCCAAGCGCTGAGCCGGCGCCGGGCGCCCTGACCCGGGGTAACTTACTGGCGCGTCAACTCCTGTTCCCACAGGCGCAGTTGGGACCTCCTCGCATTCCCCGAGAACTCTCGCAGAAACCAAGATTCACTGCGCGGAATCGCAGCGCGCGGACGTTTTGCGTGCAAGGCTGTCGCGAGAGGCATATGACCTGAGGACTCTTGACCGTCTCGGTTTCGGGTCCCCACCGGTCCGGCCGCGCGGGCGGGGAGGGGGGCAGGACGATGTGCCGACGTACCCAGACGGGGCGCAGACAGACAGGGCGCAGACAGACAGAGGGCCCCGGCGCCTTACGGCGCCGGGGCCTGTCCTCCCCTGTGCTGACCCGGAGCCCCGAGCTCCCAGGGTCATCCCCTTCGGACCGATTTCCCCGAGCGGTCCGCCTCCCGTTGAAGATCTCCCCTCGGCGGCGGCGGTCAATCCTTGAGCGTGGTCACTCGAACGAGGGGTGTTGCCGAGAACGACCGCGTTTTCGAAAAAGAGTTCGATAACGTGCGCGGGTACGCGATTGCAGGCGCGACCACAAGGGGGTGCCAGGGCCTATGGCGCGGCGTATCGACGTGACCGGGGCGGGCGGCGTGAGTCTCGCCGCGTGGGAGTTCGCCGACCCTCCCAAGACGGGCGAGGTCGACCAGTCCCCCGGCGTGCTGTTACTGCACGGCCTGATGGGCCGGGCCTCGCACTGGGCGGGCACCGCCCGCTGGCTCTCCGAACGCCACCGTGCCGTGGCGCTCGACCAGCGCGGCCACGGCCAGAGCCAGAAGCCCCCCGAGGGCCCCTACGACCGCGAGGCGTACATCCAGGACGCCGAGGCCGCCCTCGTCCAGCTCGGCCTCGCGCCGGCCGTCGTCATCGGCCACTCCATGGGCGCGCTCACCGCCTGGCAGCTCGCCGCGCGCCGCCCCGACCTCGTCCGGGCCGTGATCATCTGCGACATGCGGGCCTCCGCGCTCGGGGCGGCGTCCCAGCGCGAGTGGGAGGACTGGTTCGACGCCTGGCCCTCGCCCTTCGCCACGCTCGCCGACGTACGGAAGTGGTTCGGCGAGGACGACCCGTGGGTGGAGCGGCCCCAGCCCTCGCGCGGTGAGTTCTACGCCGAGGTCATGACGGAGAGCCCCGACGGCTGGCGGCCCGTGTTCGACCACCGGCAGATGCTGGTCTCCCGGGCCACGTGGGTCTACGACGCGCACTGGGAGGAGCTGGCCCAGGTCCGCTGCCCCACCCTCGTCGTCCGCGGCCTCGACGGCGAGCTGGGCCGCGCCGAGGCGCAGGAGATGGTCCGCGTCCTGCCCAGGGGCGAGTACGCGGAGATCGCGGACGCCGGGCATCTCGTCCACTACGACCGGCCGGAGGCGCTGCGCTCCGCCATCGAGCCTTTCCTGGACGGCGTGCTCACCAGCGGCGGAACCTCGTAGCGGCCGACCCGGGGGTCAGGGGCCGAGGCGTTCGACGCGCCAGGCGCCGGACGGCTCGCGGACGTAGCGCAGCCGGTCGTGGAGGCGGTTCTCGCGGCCCTGCCAGAACTCGACCGTGCGCGGGGTGACGCGGAAGCCGCCCCAGTGGTCGGGCACCGGGATGTTCTCGCCCTCCGGGTAGCGCTCGGTGAGTTCGGCGTACGCGGTGTCGAGTTCGGCGCGTGAGGTGAGGACCTGCGACTGGGCGCTGGCCCACGCGCCGAGCTGGGAGCCGCGCGGGCGGGAGCGGAAGTACGCGGCCGTCTCCTCGCGGCTCGTGTGGGCGACGGTGCCGGAGACGATGACCTGGCGGGCCATCGGGTGCCAGGGGAAGAGCAGCGCGATCTCGCGGTTCGCCGCCAGGTCGCGGGCCTTGCGGGAGCCGTAGTTCGTGTAGAAGACGAAGCCCCGGTCGTCGTAGGCCTTGAGCAGCACGGTGCGTGAGCTCGGCCGGCCGGCCGCGTCCGCCGTGGAGACCACCATCGCGTTCGGCTCGTACAGGACGCCGCGCGCCCGCGTGGCCTCGTTGAACCAGAGCTCGAACAGTTCCATCGGGCGAGCGGGGACGTCCTCCTCCAGGAGTCCCTCACCCGGCGGGCGGTACTGCGCACGCATGACGGCGGGATTCTGGGGTGCGTGGTGGTCGTGGTCGCTCACGCGGTCATCCTGCCGTACGCGTGGGGCAGTCGGCCGCGTGGAGTTCATCACTGAGTGGCACTGAGTGCCGCGTGCTCTCCCCAAGGGTGGCACCAACGGATATCGTCGTCGGTCCCGCCGCCCCTTCGGTTGGGTGACCGCCTGCCGAACGGGGCATCACCGGGGTGACCGATCCGGCCCGTGAGTTCACCGCCGCAGAACGGTTACGCCCATGCGGACCGCACCCGACCGCCGCGGTCCTGCGTCGTACACCCGCAGAGCCGTACACCGCAGAAGCCGTACACCCGCAGAGTCGTACACATTCAGAGGAGCCGCCTGATGTCCGACCCCGGCCTTGACCCCGGCAGTGCCCCCGGCTTCGTGCCCGGCCTCGAGGGAGTCGTCGCGTTCGAGACGGAGATCGCCGAACCGGACAAGGAGGGCGGCGCCCTTCGGTACCGGGGCGTCGACATCGAGGATCTGGTCGGCCAGGTCTCGTTCGGCAACGTCTGGGGCCTGCTCGTCGACGGGGCCTTCAACCCGGGCCTGCCGCCCGCCGAACCGTTCCCCATCCCCGTCCACTCCGGCGACATCCGCGTCGACGTACAGTCCGCGCTCGCCATGCTCGCGCCCGTGTGGGGCCTGAAACCACTGCTCGACATCGACGAGGCGCAGGCCCGCGAGGACCTCGCCCGCGCCGCCGTCATGGCCCTCTCGTACGTCGCCCAGTCGGCCCGGGGGCAGGGCAGGCCGATGGTGCCGCAGCGCGAGATCGACAAGGCTGACACCGTCGTCGAGCGGTTCATGAAGCGGTGGCGCGGCGAGCCCGACCCGAAGCATGTCGCCGCCGTCGACGCGTACTGGACGAGCGCCGCCGAGCACGGCATGAACGCCTCCACGTTCACCGCGCGCGTCATCGCCTCCACGGGCGCCGATGTCGCGGCCGCCCTGTCGGGCGCCGTCGGCGCCATGTCGGGCCCCCTGCACGGCGGCGCGCCCTCCCGCGTCCTCGGCATGATCGAGGAGATCGAGCGCACGGGCGACGCGGAAGCGTACGTCCGGAGGGCGCTCGACAAGGGCGAGCGCCTCATGGGCTTCGGGCACCGCGTGTACCGCGCCGAGGACCCCCGCGCGCGCGTGCTGCGGCGCACGGCCCGCGAGCTGGGCGCGCCACGCTTCGAGGTCGCCGAGGCGCTGGAGAAGGCGGCCCTCGCGGAGCTGCACGCCCGCAGGCCCGACCGGGTCCTGGCGACGAACGTGGAGTTCTGGGCGGCGATCATGCTGGACTTCGCCGAGGTCCCGGCGCACATGTTCACGTCGATGTTCACGTGCGCCCGCACGGCCGGCTGGTCGGCGCACATCCTGGAGCAGAAGCGCACGGGCCGCCTCGTACGCCCCTCGGCCCGCTACATCGGGCCGGGCACCCGCGACCCGCGCGACATCGAGGGGTACGGGGAGATGTCGGGCTGAGCAGCGCCCTCGGCGGAGCGAGCGGCGCCGCGCGGATTCCCGTGCGGCGCCGTTCCCCTGCGTCACCTGCCCCGGGTCACCCCAGCGCCCCGTCCAGAATCGCGGCCCACTGCGCGACGACCCGCTCGCGGCGCGGCCCGTCGTCGGTGAGGAGGTTCGCGAGGCCGAGGCCGCGCGCCATGTCGAGGAGCCCCTGCACGGTCTCGCGGACGCCGGGCCGCGACTCGTCGGCGGCCAGGAGTTCCACGGCGATGCGGTGGGTCTCGCGGCCGACGCGGGCCTCCAGTTCGGTGACGCGGCCGCCCAGCTGCGGCTCGTTCGACGCGGCCACCCACAGGTGCAGGGCCGCCCGGAACAGCGGGCCCGTGTACAGGTCGACGAGGGCGGCGACGACCTCGGTGCGGCCACGGGGACGCAGGGCGCGCAGCGCGGTCGAGCGCTCCTCGGCGACGTACTCGACGGCGGCCGTGAACAGGTCCTCGCGGGTCGGGAAGTGGTGCTGGGCGGCGCCGCGCGAGACCCCGGCCCGTTCGGCCACGACGGAGACCGTGGACCCCGACCAGCCGCGTTCGGCGAGGCACGACACGGCCGCTTCGAGGAGCCGCCGGCGGGTGGCGCGGCTGCGGTCCTGTTTGGGGGCGCGCTCCACCGCCGTACCGGATGAGGTCACAGCACCCATGCGGGATCCCGTCGTTCGAGGAAGGCCGTCATCCCTTCGCTTGCCTGCGCGGAGGAGAACAGCCGGGCCGAGAGCACGCTCAGGTCGGCCGCGTCCCGGTCGAAGGCCTCCAGCACCTTAGCCGTGAGCAGCCGTTTCGTCTCGGCCAGGCCCTGCGGGGACGACCTGCGCAGCCCGTCGAGGACGGGGGCGAGGGCCACGTCGACGTCGTCGCCGGCCGTCGTCAGGAGCCCGATGCGGACCGCTTCCGCCGCGTCGAAGCGCTCACCCGTCAGGTAGTAGCGGGCGACGGCGCGCGGGTCGGTGCGGGGCAGCAGGGGCAGCGAGATGACGGCCGGCGCGACCCCTATGCGGACCTCGGTGAACGCGAACGAGGCGGCGTGCGAGGCGGCCGAGATGTCGCAGGCCCCGAGCAGACCGAGCCCGCCCGCGCGCACATGCCCGGCGATCCGCGCGACGACGGGCCGGTCGAGCGCGACGATCTGCCGCAGGAGAGCGACCAGGGCCTCGGGCGGGGGCGGGGACTTCAGGTCGGCGCCCGCGCTGAACGTGTTGCCGGTGTGGGTGAGGACGACGGCCCGTACGGCGTCGTCCTTGCCGCACGCCGTGAGCGCGTCCGCCAGCTCGGCGACGAGCGCTGCCGAGAGGGCGTTGCGGTTGGCCGGGGAGTCGAGGGTGAGGGTGGTGATCCCGCGCTCGTGCGAGGAGTGGACCAGGGTCTTTTCCGTGCTCACGATGTCTCCCTGAGCTGTCGGCGGAGGATCTTTCCCGAGGCGGCGCGCGGCACGGCCCCTCTCCGGTCACGTGGGCGTGACGTTCAGAGGGTGGCAGCGGGCACAGAAACAATCAAGCATGCCTGCATGAATCAGGATCCGGCCGTCCGGCCGCGGGTCAGAGTGTTCTGCCGTCGGGCCCGGTCACGCCCGGCCGGGTGTTCAGGGACCACATATGAGTGCACTGCGGGCACTGGAGGTGGAGGACCGGCCCCTGATTGGAGATCAGGTAGCGCCAGTGCTCTCGGCAGTTGCGGCGGTCGGCGCAGGGTGTGCAGTGGCGGGCGTCGTCGCAGACGGGGCAGGCCACCCAGGCGCGCCGGGCGATGTCCGCCTGCGGATCAATGGGAAGCCGCACGGCCCGGCTCCTCTCCCGGCAGGACACCGGCTTCCACCAAGAGGTCGTAGGTGCGCTGCTGCCCGGCGTCCAGACCCGAGTAGAGGAGGGCGTGCGCCTCGTCCTCGCCCCGCAGGACGGCCACCGGATCCCAGTCGGGGCCGAGCGCGGCCACGACCTCGGCACGGCGCCGGGCCTCCTCGAAGGTCAGGTCGATCGTGAAGGGTATGAGGCCAGGGGAATTGTCTTGGTTCATGGCGAGACTTCCGATGAGCTGAGCAGAACCCGACCATCAGTACCAGGCACCCCCGACCACAGGGAAGGGTTACCTAAGTCGCCCCGCCGTGACCGGGAGTGATATGCCGCCCGGCCGGTCGACGGGGCGGCCTCGGATTCACCTACGGGAGTGGGCCGTTGCCGATGACAGCCACGAAGGGACCGGCACGATCCGCCGACGGAACTATGACGTACTTCACGGCGCCCCACGGGGAGAGCCCGGCCACGATCCGCCGGACACTCCCAGGGGCCCGGATCTCCGGCTCAGGTCGCTAGTACGACTTCGGCAGTCCCAGGGTCTGGTGGGACACGTAGTTCAGGATCATTTCCCGGCTCACGGGAGCGATGCGGGCCACGCGGGACGCCGTGATGAGCGAGGCCAGGCCGAACTCGCGAGTGAGCCCGTTGCCGCCCAGCGTGTGCACCGCCTGGTCGACGGCCCGCACACAGGCCTCCGCGGCCGCGTACTTCGCCATGTTCGCGGCCTCGCCCGCCCCGATGTCGTCGCCCGCGTCGTACAGGTGGGCCGCCTTCTGCATCATCAGGCGGGCCGTCTCCAGTTCGATGTGGGCCTGCGCGAGCGGGTGCGCGATGGCCTGGTGCGCGCCGATGGGCGACTTCCAGACGCTGCGCTCCTTCGCGTACCCGACGGCCCTGGCCAGCGCGAAGCGGCCCATGCCGATCGCGAACGCGGCCGTCATGATGCGCTCGGGGTTGAGGCCCGCGAACAGCTGGAGCAGGCCGGCGTCCTCGTCACCGACGAGCGCGTCCGCCGGCAGCCGTACGTCGTCGAGCACGAGCTCGAACTGCTTCTCCGGCGCCTGGAGTTCCATGTCGATCCGCCGCCGCCCGAACCCCTCGGCGTCGCGGGGCACGATGAACAGGCACGGCTTGAGGCTGCCCGTACGGGCGTCCTCGGTACGGCCCACGACGAGGGTGGCGTCGGCTATGTCCACGCCGGACACGAACACCTTGCGCCCGGACAGGATCCAGTCGCCGCTGTCCCCGTCGCGGCGGGCGGTGGTGGTGATGCGGTGCGAGTTGGAGCCCGCGTCGGGCTCGGTGATCCCGAACGCCATCGTGCGGCTGCCGTCGGCGAGACCCGGCAGCCAGGCCGCCTTCTGCCCGGGCGTGCCGAAGCGGGAGATGACGGTGCCGCAGATCGCGGGCGACACGACCATCATCAGCAGCGGCGCACCAGAGGCGCCCAACTCCTCCAGGACCAGCGACAGTTCGTACATGCCGCCGCCCCCGCCGCCGTGCTCCTCGGGCAGGTTCACGCCCAGGTACCCGAGCTTCGCGGCCTCCGCCCACAGCTCCTCGGGGTGGCCCTCCTCGCGGACGACGCGGGTCATGTAGTCGCGGCCGAAGCGGCTGCCGAGAGCGGCGACGGCGGAGCGCAGGGCCTGGTGCTCCTCGGATTCGAGGACGGGAGCGTTCACGACTGATCCTCCTGTACGACGGCGAGCAGGGCGCCGACCTCGACCTGGCGGCCGGGCGCGGCGTGCAGGGCGGTGAGCGTGCCGGAGGCGGGAGCGGTGATGCGGTGCTCCATCTTCATCGCCTCCAGCCAGACGAGGGGCTGTCCCGCGACGACCGTGACGCCCTCGGCGAGGCCTTCGGCGAGCCGGACGACGGTGCCGGGCATGGGCGCGAGCAGGGATCCCGGCTCCTGGCGTGCGACGGGCTCGGGCAGGCGGGGCAGGGCGGTGAGTGCGGCACCGTTCACGTACACGCGCTCCCCGTGGACCGCGACGTCGAACTTCCGCACCACGCCGTCCACTTCGAGCACGACGAGCGCCGGCGTCGCGCGGACGACGCGTACACCGTCCGCGGCCAGACCGTCGCGGGTGTGCCGGTAACGCACCTCGTGCTCGGTCCCGTCGGGTTCGGTGCGGTAGTGCTTGACCTGCGGCTGCGAGGCCACATTGCGCCAGCCGCCGAACCGGGACCGGCCGTGCGCGTCCGCGAGGGCCGCGGCGAGCGGTGCGTATGGGTCCGGGCCCGGCGCCGTGAGCGCGGCCAGATGCCGGTCGTAGAACCCGGTGTCCGCGCCACCCGCGATGAACTCGTCGTGCCGCAGCGACCGTACGAGCAGCTCCCTGTTGGTGACCGGGCCGTGCACCACGGACCGCTCCAGGGCACCCGCCAGCTTGCGCAGGGCCTCGGCGCGGGTCGGCGCGTGGGCGACGACCTTGGCGAGCATCGCGTCGTAGTGCACCCCGATCGGGTCGCCGTCGGTGAACCCGGTGTCCAGGCGTACGGCCTCCGGGACGGACAGCCGGTGCAGCGTGCCGGTCTGCGGGGCCCAGCCGGCGGCCGGGTCCTCCGCGTACAGACGGGCCTCGACCGAGTGGCCTCGCGCGGTGGGCGGCTCCTCGTCCAGGGGCTCACCCTCGGCCACGCGCAGTTGCAGCGCCACGAGGTCGACGCCGAACACGGCCTCGGTGACGGGGTGTTCGACCTGGAGGCGGGTGTTCATCTCCAGGAAGTGCGCCTTGCCGTCGGCGACGAGGAACTCGACGGTCCCGGCGCCCCGGTAGTCGGTGGCGCGGGCGGCCCGCACGGCCATCTCCCGTAGAGACGCCTCCAGTTCAGGAGTGAGACCGGGCGCGGGCGCCTCCTCGATGACCTTCTGATGGCGCCGCTGGAGCGAGCAGTCACGGGTGCCGAACGCCCACACGGTGCCGTGCGCGTCGGCCATGACCTGCACCTCGACGTGCCGGCCGCCCTCGATGTACGGCTCGACGAACACCTCACCGTCCCCGAAGGCACTCAGCGCCTCCGCGCCGGCGGCTGCCAACTGCTCTTCCAGATCGGTCAGTTCCCGTACGACGCGCATGCCGCGACCGCCGCCGCCGGCCGCCGCCTTCACGAGGACGGGCAGGTCTCCCGCCGTGATGTCACCGGTCTTCAGGGGCTCGATGCCCATGAGTTCCTTGGCGCGCGTCTTTGAGGCCATCGCCTCGATCGCCTCGGGCGGCGGGCCGATCCAGGTCAGGCCCGCGTCGGCGACGGCCCGCGCGAAGTCGGCGTTCTCGGACAGGAACCCGTACCCGGGGTGCACGGCGTCCGCGCCCGCGGCCAGGGCCGCCTTCACGATCAGGTCGCCGCGCAGATACGTCTCGGCGGGCGACGCCCCGGGCAGCCGCACGGCGGCATCGGCCACCCGCGCGTGGAGGGCGTCCTCGTCGGCGTCCGAGTACACGGCGACGGTCCGGATGCCCAGCTCGGCACAGGTGCGGAAGACACGACAGGCGATCTCGCCGCGGTTGGCGACGAGTACAGAGGTGATCATTCGCGTGGTCATGGGCCTCACATCCGGAACACGCCGAATCCACCGCGCGCGCCCTCCACGGGCGCCGTGTGGATCGCGGACAGGCACAGGCCGAGCACGGTCCGGGTGTCGCGCGGGTCGATGACCCCGTCGTCGTACAGCCGCCCGGACAGGAACATCGGCAGGGACTCGGACTCGATCTGCTGCTCCACCATCGCGCGCAGCGCGGCGTCCGCCTCGTCGTCGTACGGCTGCCCCTTCGCGGCAGCGGACTGGCGGGCCACGATCGACAGCACGCCGGCGAGCTGCTGCGGCCCCATCACGGCCGACTTGGCGCTCGGCCAGGCGAACAGGAAACGGGGGTCGAAGGCCCGCCCGCACATCCCGTAGTGCCCGGCGCCGTAGGAGGCGCCCATGAGGACGGACAGGTGCGGCACACGGCTGTTGCTGACCGCGTTGATCATCATCGAGCCGTGCTTGATGATGCCGCCCTGCTCGTACTCCTTGCCGACCATGTAGCCGGTGGTGTTGTGCAGGAACAGCAGCGGGATGTCGCGCTGGTTGGCGAGCTGGATGAACTGGGCGGCCTTCTGCGACTCCTCGCTGAACAGGACCCCCTGCGCGTTGGCGAGGATGCCGACCGGATAGCCGTGCAGCGACGCCCAGCCGGTCGTGAGGCTCGACCCGTACAGCGGCTTGAACTCGTCGAAGTCGGAGCCGTCCACGATCCGGGCGATGACCTCGCGCGGGTCGAAGGGGACCTTGAGGTCGCCGGGCACGATGCCGAGGAGCTCGTCGCTGTCGTACTCGGGCGGCTCCACAAGCTGTGGATCCGCGTACGCCTTGCGGTGGTTGAGGCGGGCGACGACGCGGCGGGCCTGCCGGATCGCGTCCCGCTCGTCGAGCGCGAAGTAGTCGGCGAGCCCGGACGTACGGGCGTGCATCTCGGCGCCGCCGAGCGACTCGTCGTCACTCTCCTCGCCGGTCGCCATCTTCACCAGGGGCGGCCCGCCGAGGAAGACCTTCGCCCGCTCCTTGACCATGATCACGTGGTCGGACATGCCAGGGATGTAGGCGCCGCCGGCGGTGGAGTTGCCGAAGACGACGGCGACGGTGGGGATCCCGGCGGCGGAGAGGCGCGTGAGGTCACGGAAGATGCCGCCGCCCGGAATGAAGATCTCCTTCTGGGACGGCAGGTCGGCGCCACCGGACTCGACGAGGCTGATGCAGGGCAGCCGGTTGGCGAACGCGATCTCGTTGGCGCGCAGGGCCTTCTTCAGGGACCACGGGTTACTGGCTCCGCCGCGCACCGTCGGATCGTTCGCGGTGATCAGGCACTCGACGCCCTCGACGACCCCGATGCCCGTGACGAGGGAGGCGCCGACGGTGTAGTCGCTGCCCCAGGCCGCGAGGGGGGACAGTTCGAGGAAGGGGGTATCGGGGTCGAGAAGCAGCTCGATACGTTCGCGGGCGAGCAGCTTGCCGCGCTTGCGGTGCCGTTGGACGTACTTCTCACCACCGCCCGCGAGCGCCTTGGCGTGCTCGGCTTCGAGCGCGTCGAGCTTGCCGAGCATGGCCTCGCGGTGAACGGCGAAGTCGGCACCGCCGACGTCCAGAGCCGAGGCGAGAACGGTCACAGCAGGACCTCCGGTATGTCCAGATGACGGGAGCGCAGCCACTCGCCGAGCCCCTTGGCCTGAGGATCGAAACGGTGCTGGGAGGCGACGCCCTGGCCGAGGAGGCCGGTGACGGTGAAGTTGAGGGCGCGGAGGTTGGGCAGCACGTGCCGGACAACTGTCAGATGACGACTTTCAGATATCAGACTCTGAAATCTGTCAGCTGTCAGTTCATGGACGAGCCACCGCCAGGCCCGGTCCCCCTCGCCGGCCCCGCCCCCATTGCCGGCGCCGTCCCCGTTGCCGCCTCCGTCCCCGCTGCCGACCCCGTCTCCGCCCACCCAGACCCCCACATTCGCGTCCCCGCCCTTGTCGCCGCTGCGGGCGCCCGCGACGAGGCCGAGGGGGGCGCGCCGGGTGGGGCCGGGTGGCAGAGGTGCGGGCAGGGGTGGTGCGGCCATGTCCGCGAGGGCGCGGGTGGCGCCGCCGTACGTGATCACCTTCCGCTCCCCGTCCGGCAGTACGGCGACGTGCTCGACCTCGGCCCGGTCCACGTACGCCGCCTCGAACACCCCGTACGGCGCGCCCTTGCCCGGCGGGGCCGTCACATGGAAGCCGGGGTAGCTGCCGAGGGCCAGCTCGATCGCGGCGCTGCTGAGCGTGCGGCCCACCGCGTCCGCGTCGCCGTCCCGGACGACGAGCCGCAACAGCGCGCTCGCGGTCTCCTCCGTGTCCGCGTCCGCCCGATCCGTGCGCGCCAGCTCCCAAGTGACCTGATCAGGGCGGGACTTGGCACGGCCGAACGCCTCGTCCATCTGCTCCCGCACGAGCGCCGCCTTGGCCTCGATGTCGAGACCGGTCAGCACGAACACGACCTCGTTGCGGAAGCCGCCGAGCCGGTTGAGGCCGACCTTGAGGGTGGGGGGCGGGGCCTCGCCGCGTACGCCGTCGACGCGGACGCGGTCCGGGGCCTCCTGCGCGAGCCGTACGGTGTCCAGTCTCGCCGTCACATCCGGTCCGGCGTAGCGGGCGCCGCCGGTCTCGTAGAGGAGCTGTTCGGTCACCGTCCCCACGGTCACGAGCCCGCCCGTGCCGGGGTGCTTGGTGATGACGCAGGAGCCGTCCGCGTGGAGTTCGGCGAGCGGGAAGCCGGGGCGCCGCAGATCGCGGGCCCGCCCGGCGAAGCGGGAGTAGTTGCCACCCGTCGCCTGGGTCCCGCACTCCAGGATGTGCCCGGCGACGACGGCCCCCGCGAGCCGGTCGTACGCGTCCTGCTCCCACCCGAAGCGCCAGGCCGCGGGCCCGGTGACCAGGGCGGCGTCGGTGACGCGGCCGGTGACCACGATGTCGGCGCCGGCGGCGAGACAGGCGGTGATCCCGGCTCCGCCGAGGTAGGCGTTGGCGGTGAGGGCGCCCGGGAAGCGCCCGCCCGGGGAGAGGTCGTCGCCCTCGACGTGCGCCACGCGCGCATGGAGACCGAGCCGGCCCGCCAACTCCCGTAGGGCGTCGGCGAGCCCGGCCGGGTTGAGCCCGCCCGCGTTCGCGACGATCCGCACGCCCCTGTCGAGCGCCGGGCCGAGGGTCCCCTCCAGCTGGCGCAGGAACGTGCGGGCGTAGCCGCGCGCGGGGTCCTTCAGACGGTCGCGGCCGAGTATGAGCATGGTCAGTTCGGCGAGGTAGTCGCCGGTCAGGACGTCGAGGGGGCCGTCTTCGAGCATCTCGCGCAGGGCGTCGAAGCGGTCGCCGTAGAAGCCGGAGGCGTTGCCTATGCGCAGCACGTCCTCGGTCACCGCCCGTCTCCCTTCGCCTCACGGCCCGGTCCCGGCGGTCCCGCGAAGGCCTGGGCGATGTCCAGCCACCGGTCGGCGTCGGCGCCTTCGGCCCGCACGTCGACGTCGTCGCGGTGTGCCCGCTGGGTGACAAGGAGGCAGAAGTCGAGCCCGGATCCCGTCACGCGCTGCGCCGCGTCCTCGGGCCCGTACGTCCACAGGTCGCCGGAGGGGGCGGTCAGTTCGACGCGGAACTCCTCGGCGGGCGGGGTCAGCCCGCGTACGGCGAAGGCGAAGTCGCGGGCCCGGATCCCGATGCGGGCCACATGCCGCAGCCGGTCGCTGGGCTTGCGGCCGACGCCCAGCGCGTCGGCCACGTCCTGCCCGTGGGCCCAGGTCTCCATGAGGCGTCCCGTCGCCATGGAGGCGGCCGACATGGGTGGCCCGTACCAGGGGAAACGCGTCCCCGCGGGGGCGGCGACCAGGGCCCGGAGCAGTTCCTCGCGGCCCGTGCGCCAGCGGGCGAGGAGTTCGGCGGGCGGCAGCGCGGCGCCCTCCTCCGCCCCCGCGTCGACGAAGGCGTCGGGCGCCGCGACAGCCTCCCGCACCAGGGCGGCGAACGCGTCGGCGTCCGTGACGGCGAGCAGGGCGGAGTGGTCGGTCCAGGCCAGATGCGCGATCTGGTGGGCCACGCTCCAGCCGGGCGCCGGCGTGGCGAGGGCCCATCGGTCCTCGCTCAGTTCACTGACGATCCGGTCGAGTTCGGCGCTCTCACTGCGCAGATCCTCGAGCACGGCCAACGGGTCGGACACGATGCGCTCCCCTCGGGGCACGACGGCGTGCCCCGGAGCATGGCAGCGCCCGGAGAAACAATCAAGCGTGCTTGTATGAAAATTGGCCAGAGGGAGGGGGTGCGAAACGGGTGCGGCGGACGTCGGGGGCCCTGCTCAGCCCTTCACCGACGTCCGCCGCACCCGCGCGTCAACCAGCCTGACGCTCGGCCCACTTCGGCCCTCGGGCTACTTGGTCTCCGGCGCGGGCATTCCCTTGGTCTCGGGCGCGGGCACGTTCTTGGCCTCCGGCTCGGGCATCTTCGCCCGCCCCCGCCCGACCTGCGTGCGCACCGCGCCGATGCTGGCCGCGATGACCAGGGCGATCGCCAGGGCACCGAGGGCGGACATGGCCTGGTCGAGGATGAGGAATCCGGCGAGCGCGGCGATGGCCGGTTCGAGGCTCATCATGACCGCGAAGGTGGACGCGGGCATGCGGCGCAGCGCGAGGAGTTCGAGGGTGTACGGGAGGACCGAGGACATGACGGCGACGGCCGCGCCGAGGGCCAGCGTCGTCGGCACGACGAGCTTCGAGCCGGACTCCGCGATGCCGAGCGGCAGGCAGATCACAGCCGCGACCGCCATCGCCAGGGCGAGCCCGTCCGCCTGCGGGAACCTGCGCCCCGTACGGGCGCTGAAGAAGATGTACGCCGCCCACATGCCGCCCGCCGAGACGGCGAAGGCCGCGCCGACCAGGTCCAGTCCGCCGAAACCGCCCCCGCCGAGCAGGAAGACGCCGCAGAGCGCGAGGCCGGCCCAGACGGCGTTGACCAGACGGCGGGAGGCGAAGACCGACAGGGCGAGCGGGCCGAGCACCTCCAGGGTGACGGCCGGGCCCAGGGGGATCCGCTCCACCGCCTGGTAGAAGAGCATGTTCATGCCGCCCATGGCGACGCCGAAGGCGACGACGGTGCCCCAGTCGGCGCGCGAGTGACCGCGCAGCTTCGGCCGGCACACGATGAGCAGCACGATCGCGGCGAACACGAGCCGCAGGGTCACCACGCCGACCGCACCGGCGCGCGGCATCAGGGTGACCGCGACGGCCGCGCCGAACTGCACCGACACACAGCCGCCGAGCACGAGTCCGACCGGGCCGAGCGCGCCCCAGCGGGAGCCGTTCGGCGCGCCCTCGGGTGCGGCGGGAGCGCCCGCCACCTCCGGCTGCGCCACCGCGACCTCCGGCTGCACCAGTGCGGCGGCCGCCGCGTCGGCGCCGGTCGCCGCCCGGTCGGTCCGTGAGACGTTCACGTCTGAGCCTTCCCTTTCACCGCCACCCCTCACAGTTCAATAGGGTGGACTTCAACGTCCAAGGTAGTACACCACGTCATGATCGTGGACCCCTTTTACGGCTGACGTTCCACCGCCGGTACGTTCGGCGCGACGCGAGCCCTCCTGCCACGCTAAGACCGCCCCGCGCGGTCCGTGAAATGCCGACTGTGCTCCCGTTATGCTCCGCAGGCATGAGCGGTCCGTATGCCCTCCACTCGCTGGAGCTGCGCCATCTGCGCTGCTTCCTCGCCATCGCCGAGGAGGGCAACGTCACACGCGCCGCCGCCCGGCTCAGACTCACCCAGCCCGCCGTCTCGCGCACCCTCGCGACCCTTGAGGACGCGCTCGGCGTCCGGCTCGTCGACCGCTCCACCCACCACCTCGCCCTGACCGCCGAAGGGCGCGCGTTCCAGGAGAGCGCGGCGGCGGCCGTGGCCGCGTTCGAGGACGCCCTGGACTCCGTCCGCGCCGTGCGGCGCCCGCTGCGGCTCGGGCACGCCTGGTCGGCGGCGGGCCCGTACACCACACCCCTGCTGCGGCGCTGGCGCGAGCGGTACCCCGACGTGCCGCTCGAACTCCTGCGCATCGACGACCGCACGGCCGGGCTGACCCGCGGCGCCGTCGACCTCGCACTGCTGCGCGGGCCCGTGGACGCGCCGGGCCTGATCACTGAACTCCTGCACACGGAGAGCCGGGTCGCGGCCGTACCGTCCGACAGCCCCCTCGCCGCGCGCGGCGCGCTCACCCTCGCCGACCTCTCCGGCCACACCATCGCCGTGAACACCGTCTCCGGCACCACCGCCCTCGACCTCTGGCCGCCCGCCGCCCGGCCCACCGCGACGATCACCGTGGCGAACACGGACGACTGGCTCGCGGCCATCGCGGCCGACCGCGCGGTGGGCGTCACGACGACGGCCACTCCCGGCATGCACCCGCACCCGGGCGTCGTCTACGTCCCGCTGACCGACGCCCCCGACCTGCCCGTCGTCCTCGCCTGGCGCGACGGCCCACGCCACCCGGCCGTGCGGGACCTGGTCGCACTCGCCCACGAGGTCGTGCCGTCCGACGGGGCGCGATCTACGGAGTGACGCGGGGAGGCGTGCCGCCCGGGGCGAGACGCGCCCCACGGAGCGGCCCAGGAGGACAGGCCCGTCCGACGGAACGCGCCCGCCGGAGTGCCCCAAGAAGACAAGCCCGTCCGACGGAACGCGCCCCCTGGAGTGCCCCAAGAAGACAAGCCCGTCCGACGGAACGCGCGCCCTACGGAGCGATCCCCAGCGCCTCCGCGAGGACCTCCGCCAGATGCCGCCCCGGCCGGCCCCCTTCGCGCTCCAGCTGCTCCAGCTGCGTGCGGCACGAGAAGCCGTCCGCGAGGACCACCGCCCCGTCGCCGGCGGCGCGGACGGCCGGCAGGAGCTGCTCCTCCGCGCAGGCCACCGACACGTCGTAATGCCCCTCCTCGAAGCCGAAGTTGCCCGCGAGGCCGCAACAGCCGCCGCTCAACTCACCGTCCAGACCAGCCCGTTCACGCAGGCGGCGCTCGGCCGCGTCGCCGAGGACCGCGTGCTGATGGCAGTGGGTCTGGCCGACGGCGGGGCGGTCGACGCGGGGCGGGTCCCAGTGCGGGGCGAGCCGCTCGAGGGCCTCGGCGAAGGTGAGGACCGATTCGGCGAGACGCCGGGCGCGCGGTTCGTCCGGCAGCAGTTCCGGCAGGTCGGTGCGCAGCGCGGCAGCGCAGCTCGGCTCCAGGACGACGACGGGCAGGCCCGAGTCGATGACCGGCCGCATCAGGTCGAGGGTGCGGCGCAGGACGGCGCGGGCGCGGTCGAGCTGGCCCGTGGAGACGTAGGTGAGGCCGCAGCAGACACGGCCGCGGCGCGACGGGAGGAGCCCGGCGACCGCCGAGAGCCCGTCCGGCCTGTAATCGAAGACGCGCGTCGGGGGCAGCAGGACGGAGAGCCCCGCCTCTTCGAGGACCCGCACGGCGGCCTGCCCGACCTGCGGCGCGAGGTGCTCCGTGAACGTGTCCGGCCACAGGACCACCTCGGGCCCGTCACCCCCGAACCGCGCCGCACCGCCCCGCCGGGCCACCCGCACCCTTCGCCGCAGATCCCGCCGCCACCACGCGCTGAACGTCTCGGTGGCCACCCGCGGAATCCTCCGCTCCGAGGCGATCCCGCCGAGCCGCTTGCCGAGAGCGGCCAACGGCCCCACGCGCGCGAGGGTGTTGACGACGCCCGCCGCGCGCGCGTGCTGCACGAGAAGCAGCCAGCGCGGCAGCCACCCCATGGAGTAGTGCGCCGCGGGGCGCCTGCGGCCTTCGTAGTGGTGGTGCAGGAACTCCGCCTTGTACGTGGCCATGTCGACGCCGACCGGACAGTCCGTACGGCACCCCTTGCACGACAGGCACAGGTCGAGCGCATCCCGTACCTCCGTGGACTGCCAGCCGTCCGTGACGACCTCGCCGGCGAGCATCTCGTGCAGCAGGCGCGCGCGCCCGCGCGTGGAGTGCGCCTCCTCACCGGTCACCCGGAAGGACGGGCACATGACACCACCCGAAGGGGCCGATTCCGTACGGCACTTGGCGACGCCCACGCAGCGGCGTACGGCGGCGGAGAAGTCGCCGCCGTCGTGCGGGTAGGCGAACTCGACGTCGACGGGGCCGCGCGGCAGGACGGCGAAGCGCAGGTTCTCGTCGAGGCGGGCGGGGCGCACGAGGACGCCGGGGTTGAGGAGGCCGTCCGGGTCCCACACGTCCTTGATCCGCCCGAAGAGGTCCACCAGCTCGGGCCCGTACATCTTCGGCAGGAGTTCGGCGCGGGCCTGCCCGTCGCCGTGCTCCCCGGACAGCGATCCGCCGTGGGCGACGACGAGTTCGGCGAGATCCTCGGAGAACTGCCGGAAGCGCCGCACACCGGCCTCGCCGAGCAGGTCGAAGTCGATGCGTACGTGGATGCAGCCGTCGCCGAAGTGCCCGTACGGGGTGCCGCGCAGGCCGTGCTGGGACAGGAGCCCCCGGAAGTCCCGCAGATACGGGCCGAGGCGGGCGGGTGGCACGGCGCAGTCCTCCCAGCCGGGCCAGGCCTCGGTGCCGTCGGGCATGCGGGTCGCGGTGCCGGAGGCGTCCTCGCGGATGCGCCACAGGGCGCGCCGGCCCGCGGCGTCGTCGACGATGAGGGAGTCCGTGGTGCCGTCGGCCGCGGCCCGCACGATCGCCTCGGCGTGCGCGCGTGCCTGCGCCGGGGTGTCGCCACCGGTCTCGACGAACAGCCAGGCGCCGCCCTTCGGCAGGCCGGCCTGTTCCCGTACGAGGTCGGCGGCCATGCCCTCCACGGTGAGCGGCCCGTGCGGCAGGAGCCCCGCGGCGGCCTCGGCGGCGGCGCTCTCGTCGGCGTAGGCGAGTACCGCCAGGGCACACGCGCGTGGCGCCTCGACGAGCCGGACGGTCGCCTCGGTGACGATGCCGAGGGTGCCTTCGGTGCCGCAGAGGAAACGGGCCAGGTCGACCCCGTTCTCGGGAAGCAGGGCGTCGGCGGCGTACCCGGAGATACGGCGCGGCAGGTCGGGGAATCCGGTGCGCAGGAGCGCCAACTCGCCCTCGATCAACGGGCGGAGGCCGTCGGGGGCGCCCTGCCAGCCACGGGCCAGGGTGCGCTGACGAATGTCACCGTTGGATTGACAGATGACAGATGACAGAGAACGGATATTGTCAGCTGTCGTTCCATAGGCCACCGAGTGCGACCCGCACGAGTTGTTCCCGATCATGCCGCCGAGCGTGCACCGACTGTGCGTGGACGGGTCGGGCCCGAACCGCAAGCCGTGCGGCGCGCCCGCCTCCTGGAGTCGGTCGAGCACAACTCCCGGCTGCACCACGGCAGTTCGCGTGTCCGGATCAACGTCCACGATGCGGTTCATGTACCGCGTGAAGTCCATGACCACGCCCGTCCCGGTCGCCTGCCCCGCGATCGACGTACCGCCCCCGCGCGCCACGACCGGCACCCCGTGCTCCCGGCAGACCGCGAGCGCGGCCGCCACGTCCTCGGCGTCACGCGGCGCCACGACGCCGACGGGAACTCTCCGGTAGTTCGACGCGTCCATGGTCATCAGGGCCCGCGCGGCAGCGGAGAAGTCGACCTCTCCGCGCACGACGCCGCGCAATGCCCTCGCGATACCTTCCGGGTCCTGGTTTCCCACGGTGGCAGCCATGTCCCCCAGCATGCATCTCCCCCGGGAACAACAACAGTTCGCCACGACAGGAGCAACGCCCATGCCCCGCATAGCCCTCGACCCGTTCGTCACCGACCTTGACGCCGAGAGCGCCGCACTGCGCGCCGCGGGACCCCTCGCCGAGGCCGAGCTGCCCGGCGGCGTACCCGTATGGGCCGTCACGCACCACGCGGAGGCGCGCCAACTCCTCACGGACCGGCGCCTGGTGAAGGACATCGAGGTGTGGGACGCGTGGCGGCGCGGCGAGATCCCGGCCGACTGGCCGCTGATCGGGCTCGCCAACCCGGGCCGTTCCATGCTGACGGTCGACGGCGAGGACCACCGCAGACTGCGCACGCTCGTCGCGCAGGCCCTCACGCCCCGCCGGGTGGAGCTGATGCGCGACCGGATCGCGCGGCGCACCGGGGAGCTCCTGGACGCCCTGCCCAAGGACGGCACCACCGTCGACCTCAAGGCCGCGTTCGCCTACCCCCTGCCCATGTACGTGATCGCCGACCTGATGGGCATCGACGACTCGGCGCTGCCCCGCCTGAAGGTCCTGTTCGAGAAGTTCTTCTCGACGCAGACCCCGCCCGCGGAGGTCGTCGCGACGCTGACGGAGCTGGCCGGGATCATGGCGGCCACGGTCGCGGCCCGGCGCGCCGAGCCCGGCGACGACCTGACGAGCGCGCTGATCCTGGCGGCGGGCGACGACGGCGACCGGCTCACCGACGAGGAGATCGTCTCCACGCTCCAGCTCATGGTCGCGGCGGGCCACGAGACGACGATCTCGCTGATCGTCAACGCCGTGGTGAACCTGTCCGTCCACCCCGAGCAGCTCGCCCAGGTCCTCTCCGGCGAGGTGCCGTGGGAGGCCGTGGTCGAGGAGACGCTGCGCTACGCCACACCGACGTCGCACGTCCTGATCCGCTTCGCCGCCGAGGACGTACCGGTCGGCGACAAGGTGATCGCGAAGGGCGACGCGCTGATCGTGTCGTACGGGGCGATCGGCCGGGACGAGGCCGCCCACGGTCCCGGCGCGGGTGACTTCGACATCACCCGCACCTCCCCGAACCGGCACATCTCGTTCGGTCACGGCCCGCACGTGTGCCCGGGGGCGGCGCTCTCGCGCCTGGAGGCGGCGGTGGCGCTGCCCGCCCTGTACGCCCGCTTCCCCGACCTCACCCTCGCCGTCCCGCCCACCGCCCTGCGCAACAAGCCGGTGGTCACCCAGAACGACCTGTTCGAGCTGCCGGTACGGCTGTTCGGCTGACGCGAATCGTCGGGACGTCATTTCAGCCCCTCCGGTGTTCGAGGAGCGGGGTCCGGGGCGGAGCCCCGTGACGGGACCATGAGTCTCACCGGGCGGACACGGTGATTCCAGGCTCCCGCGAGCCGCTAGGCTCGCCCCGTGGCTGAGATCCAGATTCCCGCTGACATCAAGCCCGCCGACGGACGTTTCGGCGCGGGCCCCTCCAAGGTGCGCACGGAGGCGCTGGACGCCCTGGCCGCCACCGGCACGTCCCTGCTCGGCACCTCCCATCGCCAGGCCCCGGTCAAGAACCTGGTCGGCCGGGTGCGCGAAGGGGTCAAGGACCTCTTCCAGCTCCCCGAGGGCTACGAGGTGATCCTGGGCAACGGCGGCTCCACCGCCTTCTGGGACGTGGCGACGCACGGCCTGATCGAGAACAAGTCGCAGCACCTGAACTTCGGCGAGTTCTCCTCCAAGTTCGCGAAGGCCTCGAAGCTGGCCCCGTGGCTGGCCGAGCCGACCGTCATCGCCTCCGAGCCCGGCACGCACCCCGAGCCCCAGGCCGAGGCGGGCGTCGACGTGTACGGCCTCACGCACAACGAGACCTCCACCGGTGTCGCCGCCCCGATCAAGCGCGTGGCGGGTGCCGACGAGGGCGCCCTCGTCCTGGTGGACGCGACCTCCGGCGCCGGCGGTCTGCCCGTCGACATCGCCGAGACGGACGTCTACTACTTCGCTCCGCAGAAGTCGTTCGCGTCGGACGGCGGCCTGTGGCTGGCGGCGTTCTCGCCGGCCGCCCTGGAGCGCGCCGAGCGCATCCACGCGTCGGGCCGTCACATCCCGGAGTTCTTCTCGCTGCCGACGGCGATCGACAACTCCCGCAAGAACCAGACGTACAACACCCCGGCGCTCGCGACGCTGTTCCTGCTCGGTGAGCAGCTGGAGTGGATGAACAGC
The DNA here is from genome assembly GCF_020616555.1 of Streptomyces longhuiensis. Taxonomy (NCBI): domain Bacteria; kingdom Bacillati; phylum Actinomycetota; class Actinomycetes; order Kitasatosporales; family Streptomycetaceae; genus Streptomyces; species Streptomyces longhuiensis. Next base: position 4,583,628 of record NZ_CP085173.1, read on the forward strand.
CAGGGTGGTCTCGCCTGGACGACGGCCCGCACCAAGGACTCCTCGTCGCGCCTGTACGGCTGGGCCGAGGACTCGAAGTACGCGACGCCGTTCGTCACGGACGCGGCGAAGCGTTCGCAGGTCATCGGCACGATCGACTTCTCGGACGAGATCGACGCGGCCGCGGTCGCCAAGGTGCTGCGCGCCAACGGCATCGTCGACACGGAGCCGTACCGCAAGCTGGGCCGCAACCAGCTGCGCATCGCGATGTTCCCGGCGATCGACCCGGCGGACGTCGAGGCACTGACGAAGTGCATCGACTACGTGATCGAGAAGCTCTAGTCGCACCGGTTCTACGCGGATGGGGCGCCCGGCACTTCGCCGGGCGCCCCATCCGCGTAGAGGGTGACAGAGCGCCCGGGGAGTGCCTGCCCCGGCTGCGCTACTTCTTCGGCCGCCTCAGCAGCCGCCCGATCCCGAAGACGACGATGACCACGGCGACGAGCCCGACCGCGCTCGCGCTGAGGCCCGTGCCGATGCGCCCGTCGCCCGAATCGCCGCTCCCCGAGGGTGACTTCGAGTCGTCCCCGGACTCGCCGCCGACCTGTACGGGCTCCACCGAACTGCCCCGGCCCTCGCTCCCGTAGAGCAGCGTCTTCCCGTCGACGGTGTACGTGACGGACTCGCCCTGGGGCTGCATCGGCACGTTCAACTGCCCCTCGCGCTCGGGCTTGCCGTCCTTCCAGGCGTACGAGATCCCGCCGAAGTAGCCGCGCAGGGCGAGGTGCTTGCCGTCGGGCGAGAACGCGCCGTCCGTCACCCACAGGTCGATGCCGGAGACGCGACGGAAGACGTTCGTGCCCGACGCGGACAGGTTCTGGGGGCCCTCGTAGAGGCCGCCGCCGTCCTCGTTCTTCTCGGCGATGTAGACGCGCCCGGTCTTCGGATGGACCATCAGCGCCTCGGCGTTGCGGGGCCCGTCCGCGTACTGGACGGTGAACTGCGTGGCCCGCACGGTCTGGTCGCGCAGTTCCTTCGGCTCCGGCAGCTTGTAGATCCACACGTGGGACCACTTGCCGCCGAGGTTGTCGCCGATGTCGCCGACGTAGAGGTTGTCGTCGGGGCCGATGGAGATGGCCTCGACGTCACGGGGGGCGCCGACGCCGGTCAGGGTGAGGGTGGCGACGGTTTCGCCGGTCCTGCCGTCGATCGCGTACAGGTACGCGCCGTCGCTGCTGTCGTTGTGGGTCCAGTAGATGCCCGGGTGGATCCGGGACGCGGCGAGGCCGCTGGACTCGGTGATCCGGGGGTCCTTGATGGTGAACCCGTCGCTGCCGGGGTCGTCCGCCACGGCGGGAGCGGTGGCACCGAACGCGAGAACGACGGCGGCTCCGGCCGCACCCAGAAACGAACGCATGCCCCCAGCTTGCCAGGGCGTGCTCAGCGTCACACACTCCGCCCGCCCGTGATCCGCGATGATGAGCGGATGCTCAGGTTCACTTTCGTCGGCGACTCGATGACGATAGGCAGCGCGGGCGAACTCACCTGGCGTTACCGGATGTGGCAGCATCTGCGGGCCGCGTACGGCGACGGCGTGTTCGAGATCGCCGGGCCGCGCGAGACGCTCTACGACAAGACGGCGAACGCCGCGGTGTCGCACGACTACGCGGACGCGGACCCCGCGTTCCCGCGCGCCCACCTCGCGGGCTGGGGCGAGGGCTGGCTGCACATGGCGCCCGTCATCGAGGAGGCGGTCGCGCTCGCGCGTACCGACGTCCTGCTCATCTCGCTCGGCCTGATCGATCTCGGCTTCTACACGAATGCGGAGCAGACCGCGCAGAACGTGCGTCGCTTCGTCGCCGGGGCCCGCGCCGCGAACCCGCGGGTGCGGATGGTCCTGCTGCCGGTCATCCCGAACGTGCGCGCCGAGACGGACGCGCCGTTCGCCGCGGAGGTCGCGCACTTCAACACCCTCCTCGCGAAGGCGGTCGCCGACCTCGACTCGGGCCACTCCCCCCTGCTTCTCGCATCGGTGCCGGAGTCGTACGACATCCACGTGGACACGTACGACGGCACGCACCCGAACGCGAGCGGTGAGCGCAAGCTCGCGGACACGTTCGCGCGGGCGATGCGGCAGGCGTGGGGTCCGCTGAACGCCCGGCCCGGGGGCCTTGCCTAGAGTCCACTCCACGCCGTTGGCTGGGGACTCATGAAGTACACGCAGCTCGGACGCACAGGACTCAAGGTCAGCCGGCTCGTTCTCGGCACGATGAACTTCGGTCCGCAGACCGACGAGGCCGACAGCCACGCGATCATGGACACGGCGCTGGCCTCGGGGATCAACTACTTCGACACCGCCAACGTCTACGGCTGGGGCGAGAACAAGGGCCGCACCGAGGAGATCATCGGCAGCTGGTTCGCCCAGGGGGGCGACCGGCGGGACAAGACGGTCCTGGCCACGAAGGTCTACGGCAACATGGCCGGCGCGGGCACCGATTCGCCCTGGCCCAACCACGACAAGCTCTCCGCGGTCAACATCCGCCGCGCCGTCGAGGCCAGCCTCAAGCGGCTGGGGACGGACTACATCGACATCTACCAGTTCCACCACGTCGACCGTGAGACCCCCTTCGAGGAGATCTGGCAGGCCGTCGACGTCCTGATCCAGCAGGGCAAGATCCTGTACGCCGGATCGTCGAACTTCCCCGGCTACAAGATCGCCCAGGCCAACGAGAAGGCGGCCGCGCGCGGCACCCTCGGGCTCGTCAGCGAGCAGTGCCTCTACAACCTCGCGGAGCGCCGCGCCGAGATGGAGGTCATCCCGGCCGCGCAGGAGTACGGCCTCGGGGTCATCCCCTGGTCGCCGCTGCACGGCGGTCTGCTGGGCGGGGTCATCAAGAAGGAGGTCGAGGGCGGGCGTCGCGCGAGCGGCCGGGCCGCGGACGCGCTCGCGAACCCGGAGACGCGCGCCCAGCTCCAGGCCTACGAGGACCTGCTCGACAAGCACGGCCTCGCGCCCGGCGAGGCGGCGCTGGCCTGGCTGCTGACCCGTCCCGGCGTCACCGGGCCCATCGTCGGCCCGCGTACCTCGGAGCAGCTCGACTCGGCGCTGCGCGCGGTCGAGCTGGAACTGAGCGAGGAGGTCCTCACGGGCCTGGACGAGATCTTCCCGGGCCCGGGGCCCTCACCGGAGGCGTTCGCCTGGTAGAGCCGGGGCCTCGCGCGGCCTGGTAGCGGTGCGGCTGCGGGTACGGCGCGGCGCGGCCGCGGTCACTTTCCGACCGCGGCCGCCACCGCGACGACGGCGAACATCAGTACCAGCACAACGGCCATGATCCGGTTACGGCTCTTCGGGTCCACGCTTCGAGATTAACCCGTGGCCGAAAGAGGCCAGCCGCCGACCTTCTCGTAGCGGGGCCGCTCGCCGCGTACCCCGGACGTCGGCAGCCGGCTGCGGACGAGTGCCAGCTCGCCGACCGTCCACTGTTCGCCGGTGAAGGTGTCGAGGGCCGCCGCGTACGGCGTGAGGTGGACGGCTCCGGAGCCACGGGCCAGCGTGAGGTGCGGCCGGTAGTGGCGGTGGTCCTCCGTGTCGAGGCCGGCCTTGCGGGCCGCGGCCCCGGCCCGCTCGGCGAGCCGCCGCAGCGCCGCCACGTCACCGGACGCGCCCACCCACAGGGCCCGGTCCCCGAAGTGCCCGCCGCCGCGCAGGGCGAGCGGGAAGGGCGCGGTGCGGGCCGCCGCCCGTTCCAGGCGCCTCGACAGCTCGGGCACGGTCTCGTCCGGTACCTCGCCGTAGAAGGCCAGCGTGAAGTGCCAGCCGGGGCGGCCGGTCCACCGCAGGCCCTCGGCCCCCTCGGAACCTGTCAACTGGTCGACGGCGCGCTCCAGTTCGGCCACCGCCTCGTCCGGCGGAAGCACTGCTGCGAAAAGTCTCACGGGGTTAGTGTCCCCGTATGGAGATCAGAAAGGGCGGCGCAGCGGACATCCCGGCGATAGTCGGCCTGTTCGACGGGGCCATGGAGTGGCTGGTGTCACAGGGACGTACGGGGCAGTGGGGCGAGAGGCCGTGGTCGCAGCGTCCGCGGGCCGTGGAGATGGTCGAGGAGTACGTGGCCAAGGGCGAACCGTGGATCGCGGAGATCGACGGCACCCCGGTCGGCACGCTGACGCTCTCGAAGGGGCCAGGCTCGTACGTGGAGCCGGCCGGTGAGCCCGAGCGCTACGTCCACCTGCTCGCGGCCCGGCACGGCAGCGGGGCGGGCGCCGCGCTGCTCGCCCACGCCGTACAGGAGACGCGCAGGGCGGGCGTCCCGCTCCTGCGCGTCGACTGTTACGCGGGCGACGACGGCAAGCTCGTCGCGTTCTACGAGGCGAACGGCTTCGTCCGCACCGAGTCGTTCATCGGGCCCGACGGCGTCTGGCCGGGCCAGGTGCTCGCCCGGCGCGTCTGACGGTCAGGCCCCTCGGCTCACGCCGCCGTGGCCAGCTGCTCGCGCGGTACGAACTGCACGTGCTGCTGTCCGCGGCGCAGGTCGAGCTTCAGCCGCAGGTTCGCGGCGCGGGCCAGCATCAGTGCGACGCCGACCGCGGCCGTGGCGCACACGAGGCCGCCGAGCGCGAAGCTGATCCGGACCCCGTACTGGTCGGCGATCCAGCCGAACAGGGGCCCGCCGAGCGGCGTACCGCCCGTGAACACCATCATGAACAGGGACATGACGCGGCCCCGCATCTCGGGGTCGGTGGCCATCTGGACGGACGAGTTCGCGGTCACGTTGACCGTGAGGCCGAGGATGCCGAGCAGCACGATCAGCGGCGCGAAGACCCAGACGTCGGGCGCGAACGCGGCCACGACCTCCAGGACACCGAAGCCGACCGCGGCTCCCGCGAGGACGCGCAGCCGGGTGGAGCGGCGCCGCGCGGCGAGCAGCGCACCGGCCAGCGAGCCGAGGGCCATGAGGGTGTTGAACACGCCGTACATGCCGACCCCGCCGTGGAAGACGTCGTCGGCGTAGGCGCTCAGCCAGATCGGGAAGTTGAAGCCGAAGGTGCCGACGAATCCGACGAGGACGATCGGCCAGATCAGCTCGGGGTGCTTGGAGACGTAGTCGAGGCCCTCGCGGAGCTGGCCCTTGCCGCGCGGGGCGCGGGGGGTGTGGTGCAGCTCGCGGGTGCGCATCAGGCAGAGGCTGGTGAGCGGGGCGAGGAAGGAGAGGCCGTTGGCAAGGAACGCCCAGCCCGGACCGACGGCAGCGGTGAGTCCACTCGCGACCGCGGGACCGATCAGGCGTGCCGACTGGAAGTTCGCCGAGTTCAGGCTGACCGCGTTGCGGACCTGGTCGGGGCCGACCATCTCGGAGACGAAGGACTGGCGGGTCGGGTTGTCGACGACGGTGACGAGGCCGGTGAAGAAGGCCGCGAGGTAGACGTGCCAGACCTGGACGTTCCCGGTGAGGGTGAGCGCGGCGAGGAAGAGCCCGGACAGGCTCATGGCGCCCTGGGTGACGAACAGGAGGTTCCGCTTGGCGAAACGGTCGGCGATGACGCCGCCGTAGAGGCCGAACAGGAGCATCGGCAGGAACTGCATGGCCGTGGTGACACCGACGGCCGCCGAGGAGCCGGTGATGCTGAGCACCAGCCAGTCCTGGGTGATGCGGGCCATCCAGGTGCCGGTGTTGGAAACGACGGCCCCGGTCGCGAAGAGCCGGTAGTTACGGATCTTCAGCGAGCTGAACATCGAGCTCTTGCGGGGGCGGTCGGTCTTGTCGAGGGCGGTTGGTGCGGGGGCGGAGTCTGCTCCGGGTCCCGTACTCAATGCGGGTTCGCCTCCTTGGCGGCCGTGAACGGCAGGTCGACGACGCCCCGAAGGGCATGGCACAGGGGCTTACAGGTGGGCGAGCTTCTCCAGGACGGGGGCGGCGGCGCGGATCTTGGCCCACTCGTCCTCGTCCAGGTTCTCCACGAGCGAGGCCAGCCACGCGTTGCGCTTGCGGCGGCTCTCTTCGAGCATGGCCTCGGCCTGCTCGGTGGAGGTGACGACCTTCTGTCGCCGGTCCTCGGGATGCGGCTCCAGCCGGACGAGCCCCTTGGCCTCCAGCAGCGCGACGATGCGGGTCATCGACGGCGGCTGCACGTGCTCCTTGCGGGCGAGTTCGCCCGGAGTCGCGCTGCCGCAGCGGGCGAGGGTGCCGAGCACCGACATTTCTGTGGGGCTCAGCGACTCGTCGACCCGCTGGTGCTTGAGTCGGCGCGACAGGCGCATCACCGCTGAGCGCAAGGCGTTCACGGCGGCTGCGTCGTCGCCATGGGAGAGGTCCGGCATGTCCTTAGCTTAACTCATTACTCTTTCTAAAGACCACTCGGATTCCCGTGACTCCGCCCACTGAACCCTCCGCGACCCCCTCCGTCACCCATATGAGTGACGTGGCCACGAAAAGTGACACGCGGGCGGACAGGGGCCCGCGACCCTGTTGCGCATGGGATCGACAGTGCTCAGCCTGCGGATAGACGGTGAGCTGCTCGAGCGGCTCAAGGCCCACGCCGCCAAAAGAGGAATGAGCGTCCAGGACTATGTGGTCCGGACGCTCATTCGGGACGACTTCGACGAACGCTTCGCGACGTCCGTCGAGAAGACAGAGGCTTTCTACGGGGCCGCGTAGGACCTGCGGGCCGTCAGGAGCCGGGTGCGCGGTTTCCCGCGCCCCGTCAGGGCGCTCAGGTCAGACCCAGCGCCGGCATCAGGTAGTAGAAGGCGAATACCCCCGCGACGATGTACATCGCGACCGGCACCGAACGGGCGCGGCCCGCCGCGACCCGCAGCAGGGTGAAGGTGATGAAGCCCATCCCGATGCCGTTGGTGATCGAGTACGTGAACGGCATCATCAGCATCGTCACGAAGGCCGGGATGGCGATCGTGTAGTCGCTCCAGTCGATGGCCCCGATCGACCCCGACAGGATCAGGAAGCCGACCGCGAGCAGCGCGGGCGTGGCGGCCTGGGACGGGACCATCGTGGCGATCGGCGTGAGGAACAGCGCGACGGCGAAGAGACCGCCGGTGATCACGTTGGCGAAACCGGTGCGGGCGCCCTCGCCGACACCGGCGGTGGACTCCACGAAGCAGGTGGTGGCCGACGAGGACGAGGCGCCGCCCGCGGCGACGGCGATGCCGTCGATGAAGAGGACCTTGTTCATGCCGGGCATCTGACCGTTCTCGTCGGTCAGCTTGGCCTCGTCGCTGATACCCATGATCGTGCCCATCGCGTCGAAGAAGCACGACAGCAGCACGGTGAAGACGAAGAGGATGCCGGTCAGCAGGCCGACCTTGTCGAAGCCGCCGAACAGGCTGACCTGGCCGACCAGACCGAAGTCCGGCATCTCGACCGGGTTGCCGGGCCACTTGGGCGTCGTCAGGCCCCAGCTCGGGACGTTGGCGACCGCCTCGATGAACACCGCGACGAGCGTCATGACGACGATGGAGATCAGGATGGCGCCCGGCACCTTGCGCACGATCAGCGCGAGGGTGAGCAGCACGCCGAGCACGAAGACGAGGACGGGCCAGCCGTTGAGGTGACCGTCGCTGCCGAGCTGGAGCGGCACCGTGGTGTGCGCGGCGTCCGGGATACGGGAGACGAAGCCCGAGTCGACCAGGCCGATCAGCATGATGAACAGGCCGATACCGATCGCGATGCCCTTGCGCAGGCCGAGCGGCACGGCGTTCATGACGCGCTCGCGCAGACCGGTCGCCACCAGGAGCATCACGACGAAGCCCGCGAGGACGACCATGCCCATCGCGTCGGGCCACGACATGCGGGGCGCGAGCTGGAGGGCGACGACGGTGTTCACGCCGAGGCCGGCGGCGAGCGCGATCGGGACGTTGCCGATGACACCCATGAGCAGGGTCGTGAAGGCGGCGGTGAGCGCGGTCGCGGTGACCAGCTGGCCGTTGTCGAGCTGGTGCCCGTACATGTCCTTCGCGCTGCCGAGAATGATCGGGTTCAGCACGATGATGTAGGCCATCGCGAAGAAGGTGGCGAAGCCGCCACGGATCTCCCGGCTGACCGTCGAGCCCCGCTCGGAGATCTTGAAGAAGCGGTCGAGGCCGTTCTTGGGGGCCGACGGCGGCTCGATGAGATCGACCGGGGCGGGGGCCGAGCTGGACATGGATGACCTCTGGATCGTGTGCTTGTGGGGGCGCTGTTTGGCGTTTTCTACGAACAGAAGTGGCCAGACTCAGGCCGTTTCAGTATGAACATATGAGCAAGAATTCGCTATCTCCGCGCGTAGACCCTTGACCCATAAGGGTTCCGGGGCGACTGAAGATGTCGTTTCGTGCTCCTCGTAAGCTGTGCCCATGGAGAAGTGGACCCCCAAGCACGAGGCACCCGAGCCCCTTGAAGGGCCCGTGGTCGCCACCATCACGGGCGGCACGATCCTGTGGTTCGTCCTCTTCCTGGTGCAGCTGCCGTTCTACGGCTGGTTCGACGACCACGGCCACACCTGGTGGGTGTGGACCTGCCTGGCCGGCGCCGGACTCGGACTCATCGGCATCTGGTACGTACGGGGACGCGACGCGGCGCTCAAGCGCGCGGCCGCCGAAGCGGGCCCGGCACCCGAGTAGCGGCCTGCCCGGCCCCCGGGCAGTGGCCGGCGCCCCGTCCGCGTACGACCACGGGACCGGTCCCCGCCCCGCCACGTCCTCCCGGAGTCGGATCTTTGGCGCACCCGAGGGGTGAAGCCGCAAATCCGCCCGTACTGTCGTTTGCATGACGCACATCGACGCGGGCTCCGAGCTGGACCCCGTCCACCCGGTGCCGCTCCCCCAGCGGGCGAGGGGGCTCACCACCGGCGAGGTGGCCGAGCGCGTCGCGCGCGGCGAGATCAACGACATACCGGTCCACAGCTCCCGCTCCACCACCGAGATCATCCGCGCGAACGTCTTCACGCGGTTCAACGCGATCATCGGCGTCCTCTGGCTGATCATGCTGTTCGTCGCGCCGTTCCAGGACAGCCTCTTCGGCTACGTCATCCTCGCGAACACCGGCATCGGCATCATCCAGGAGCTGCGCGCCAAGAAGACCCTCGACTCGCTCGCCGTCATCGGTGAGGCGAAACCGACGGTCCGCCGCGACGGGCGCGCCACCGAGATCTCCACCTCCGCCATCGTCCTCGGCGACCTGATCGAGATCGGGCCGGGCGACAAGATCGTCGTGGACGGTGTGTGCGCCGAGGCCGACGGGCTGGAGATCGACGAGTCCCTGCTCACCGGCGAGGCCGACCCCGTCGTCAAGCACCACGGCGACCAGGTCATGTCCGGCAGCTTCGTCGTCGCCGGCGGCGGCGCCTTCACCGCCACGAAGGTCGGCCGCGAGGCCTACGCCGCGCAGCTCGCCGAGGAGGCCAGCCGCTTCACCCTCGTCCACTCCGAGCTGCGCACCGGCATCTCCACCATCCTCAAGTACGTCACCTGGATGATGGTCCCGACCGCGATCGGCCTCGTCATCAGCCAGCTCGTGGTCAAGGAGAACGACTTCAAGGACTCCGTCGCGCGGACCGTCGGCGGCATCGTGCCGATGGTCCCCGAGGGGCTCGTCCTGCTCACCTCCGTCGCCTTCGCGATCGGCGTGATCCGCCTCGGCCGCAAGCAGTGCCTCGTCCAGGAACTCCCCGCCATCGAGGGCCTCGCCCGCGTCGACACCGTCTGCCTCGACAAGACGGGCACCCTCACCGAGGGCGGCATGGACGTCACCGAGCTGCGTCCGCTCGGCGGCGCCGACGAGGGCTACGTACGCAAGGTGCTCGGCGCGCTCGGCGAGTCCGACCCGCGGCCCAACGCCTCGCTCCAGGCGATCATCGACGCCTACCCCGACAGCGAGGAGTGGCGCTGCACCGAGTCGCTGCCCTTCTCCTCCGCCCGCAAGTACAGCGGCGCCGCGTTCAGCGAGGGCGACGGCACCACCAGCGCGTGGCTGCTCGGCGCGCCCGACGTTCTCCTGCCGGCCGGGCACCCGGTGCTCGCCGAGACCGAAGAGCTCAACCACCGCGGCCTGCGCGTCCTGCTCCTGGCCCGCGCCCGCGGCGACCTCGACGACCGTGCGGTCGAGAAGGGCGCCGAGGCCGTCGCCCTGGTCGCGATGGAGCAGCGGCTGCGGCCCGACGCGGCGGACACGCTGCGGTACTTCGCCGACCAGGGTGTCCACGCGAAGGTCATCTCCGGGGACAACGCGGTGTCGGTGGGCGCCGTCGCCGGGAAGCTGGGCCTCGCGGGTGCCCAGGACACGGTCGACGCCCGCACGCTCCCCGCCGACCAGGCCGGGATGGCCAAGGCCCTCGACGAGAACACCGTGTTCGGTCGCGTCACCCCGCAGCAGAAGCGCGACATGGTCGGCGCCCTCCAGTCCCACGGGCACACGGTCGCGATGACGGGCGACGGCGTGAACGACGTGCTCGCCCTCAAGGACGCCGACATCGGCGTCTCCATGGGCTCGGGCTCGGAGGCGACCCGCGCCGTCGCGCAGATCGTGCTCCTCAACAACAGCTTCTCCACGCTGCCGTCGGTCGTCGCCGAGGGCCGCCGCGTCATCGGAAACATCACGCGCGTCGCGTCCCTGTTCCTGGTCAAGACGGTCTACTCGGTACTGCTCGCCGTCCTCGTGGTCTGCTTCCAGATCGAGTACCCGTTCCTGCCCCGGCACCTGACGCTGCTGTCGACGCTGACGATCGGCATCCCCGCGTTCTTCCTGGCGCTCGCGCCCAACAAGGAGCGGGCCAAACCGCAGTTCGTGAGGCGCGTGATGCGGTACGCGATCCCGGGCGGCGTCGTCGCCGGGACCGCCACCTTCGTGACGTACGTGATCGCCCGGCACTACTACACGGGCTCCGGCGCGCTCGACGCCGAGACGAGTTCGGCGACGCTGACGCTGTTCCTCGTCTCGATGTGGGTCCTCGCGATCATCGCGCGGCCCTACACGTGGTGGCGGGTGTGCCTGGTGGCCGCGATGGGCGCGGCGTTCCTGCTCGTCCTCGTGGTGCCGTGGCTCCAGGACTTCTTCGCGCTGAAGCTGGTGGGTGCGTCGATGCCGTGGACGGCGGTCGGCATCGCGGCGGTGGCGGCGGTCGCCCTGGAATACGCATGGCGCTGGGTCGACCGCCGCTTTCCCGTGTGAGGGGCCCCGTCAGCGAGGGGGCCCCGTCAGGGGTTACCGCGGGGTGGTCACTGCACGTCGACGAAGTCGCTCGTGGCGGTCACGGCCGGGGTGGTGGAGGTGCCGGCGAAGCTGTAGCGCCAGTACCCGTCCGTGGCCGCCGTCACCGTGGTCTTCAGGCCGCCGGTCGAGGACGACGTCACCGTCTTGACGGTGGTGTAGCTGGCGGCGCCCTTCTTCTTGAACTGGAGCTTCACGGACTGCTTGGTGTAGCCCATGTACTTGCTGGTGTCCCAGTTGGCGCGGGTGAGCGAGCCGGTGACCGTGATGGTCTTGCCCTTCTTCACCGGCTCCGGGGCGGCGTTGGTGGTCAGCTTGGAGTAACGCTGCAGCGCAGGGGCGGTCAGGCCGTACTGCTCGGCCACGCCGACCTTGCTCGCGTCGAAGTCGGCGGCGTCCGGGTCCTGGCCGTTGAAGGCGATGGCGTAGCCCTCGGCCTTCCACTTGGCGCCGGCGTCGTCGTTGATCAGCTCCTCCTGCGGGTAGATGTCGAGCGTGCCCTTGCAGGTGGCGACGGTCGAGGAGACGACCGAGCAGGCAGGCCAGTTGTCGCCGATGAGGACGTTGTCCGGGGCGTCTATCGTGCCGCGGTAGATGTCCACGTCGAGCATGAAGTCGTCGGCGAAGATGTCGACATCGGCGCCGTGGGTCACGGTGTAGGTGACAGGGACAGTGACCTGCTTGGTGGTGCCGGCGACGATCGGCTTGCCGCCGTTGACGCTCACCTTGGAGAAGGACAGGTCGAGCTGATACGGCGTGGCGGTGTCGTCGGCGGCGCGGAGCGACTTCGCCTGCTGGCCCGACTTCTGGGCCGTCAGCTGCTGCACCAGGGCGCGGGCCTGCGCCGGGGTGGGCTGGTCCGCGGCCTGCGCGGCGGGCACGGCGAACGCGGTGAGAGCCAGGGCGCCGGAGACGGTCGCGGCGGCCACAGTGGCACGGATGCGCATGTGTTCCCCAAGTTGGAGAAGGGGTCCCGCGGTGCTGCTGCTGTCACGCGGGACCCAAGTGATCTAGGAGTCTGTTGACTCGGAAGATCAGACGAGCGATGCGGGCCTCTGGTTGTACGCGGGGTGAAGATTTTGTGACCGGTTTACGATCACAAAATTCCGCCTCAGTCGAACCAGCGGTCCCGGGCCAACTCCGCTGTGCGGGAAGGGTCCTCCAGCAGGGCCGCGACCTCGAAGCGGCGCGGCCACTGGCCCGCCGCCCACGCCAGGCCCGCCGCCACGCCCTCCAGGGTCGAGGCGTGGACCGTGCCGTCGGACGTGCGCCGCCAGTCGACCTCCACCCCGGCGACGAACAGCTCCTCGTGCTCGACGTACGTCTGCGGGGTCGCCGGTCCGAGCAGGGTCCGTACGGACTCCGGCACCGGATGTTCGGCGCCCTCCTGTGTGACCTCGGCGTCCGCGGTCGCGCTCAGCCGTCGCACCTGGAACAGGTCCGCCAGGTCCGCGGCCCGCCCCGGACTCACCGGCAGCAGGGCCAGCCCTCCGGCCAGGGGCAGCAGATCGGGCGCGTCCGCGACGACGGCGTCGGCCGCGTCCACGACCCTGACCTCTCCGTCCACCACGGCCCGCAGCTCGTCGGGCAGGGTCACCTGCTCCGGGTCCAGGTCGGCCAGCGCCCCGTACAGGCCGTGGAGTTGGGCCGCGCCGACCTCGCGCTCCGGGTCGGCGAGCCGGTCGAGGAGCTCGGCCGCGCCGCCGGGCTCGTCGAGGAGCGCGGCGACGGAGGTGCGTACGCCGAGCGCGCGCAGCACCTGCTCGTCCTCGAACCCGGTCGCGTCCGCCGGGTCGTAGAGCCCGGCGAGCAGCGGGTCGCCGCCCGCCGCGCGCAGGCCGGCCGGCCGGCGGCCGTCGAGGACGGGGTGGTCGCGCAGCCACCAGGCCGTGTACGGGCGGACGATCTCGTGCGTGCCGTCGGGCAGCAGGACCCGTACGGGCTGGGTGAGGGCGTCGCGCAGCGGCGGGCGGGAGAGCAGGGCGAGGGCCTGGGGCCAGCGGTCGTCGTCGACGAGGTCCAGGTCGCGCACGGCGACGAGTTCGGTGGCGACGGGCGGCACGGGGGTGTCGGGCAGCCGGTCGAGTACGTCCTCGCACCACACGTCGACGGCGTCGAGCAGGCCCGCGTCGTCCGGCTCCGCGAAGTCGCTGTCGCGCGGGTCGAGTTCGTCCGGGTCGAGGACCACGTCGGCGGCGCGGACCAGGGCGAACCCGGCGAGGACGCCGCACGCGGCGAGGGGCTGTTCGCCCCACCGCTCGGCGAGGTCGCCGTCCACCATGGCGAGTTCGCCCTCGCGGACGACCTGCGCGAACGGGCTTCCGGGCAGCAGGAGTTCACCGGCGGGCGCCAGCTCACCCTCGTCGTCGGGCAGCGCGAGCGCGCCCAGCCACGGCTCGTCCCCGGGCTCCAGGTTCGCGTCCCGTACGAGGGTGAGGACCAGCTCGGCGAGCTCGTCCACGCCGACCGGGCCGTCGTCGTCGAGGGACCAGGCGTCGTCGTCCAGCGAACCGGCGACGGCCGCCCGCACCTGAGGCGTCGTCAGGACGGCTCGGGGCGTCGCGGGCAGCGCGCCCAGCTTCTCGAGCAGGGGGTGCGCGGCGTCCACGTGGGCGACCTTGAGGCCGAGCCGGGCGAGCGTCTCACCCGGTGTCGCGTCCGGCATGGGCAGCAGCACCTGCCGCGGCCCGATCGTCGTACGCCCTCCCGCCAGCGGCACCGGGAGCCCGGTGAGCCGGTCCGGGTCGACGCCCGCGAGGCTGTCGTACAGGCGCCGCCACCAGCCCGGCTCCTTCTCCAGACCGGCGAGCCGGTCGACCGCCTCCGTCAGCGGGACCCGGGCGACCTCCAGGGTCCGCAGCTCGACGCGGCGTTCGAGTCCGGCGGGCAGCAGGCTCGGCAGGACCTCGGCGAGGACCTGCACGGTCTCGGCGCCGGCGCCCTCGACGACCTCGGCCTCGCGCGGCCGCAGCGTCTCGGGCAGTCCGTCGGCGTCGTCCTTCGTGCGCGGCAGCGCGGGCGGCAGGAACGCGGTGCGCGGCAGCCGGGCCAGGATCGCCCCGCGCAGGCTGCCGTCCAGCTCGCCCCGGCCGAGCGGGCCCGGCACCAGGCCGAGGACGGCGGTGCTCACCGGGCGCCATCCGGCGAGGAGTTCGGCGTAGGCGTCGGCGGCGCGCTCCACCAGGAAGTCGGTGAGCGGTCCCGGGGCGGCGTGCCGCCGGGTCGTGTCGAGGGGGAACGAGGCGATGAGCAGCGCGGGCACGCCGAGCGGCTCGTCGCTGGGGGTCGGCGCGTGGAGCACGGGCGCGCTGCGGGGCGGCTCGGGGGCGCCGTCCGCGTCCACCGGCACGGCCCAGGTCACGGACCAGTGCGGGCGGAGGCGCTCTTCGAGGGGCCGGTCGGCGAGGAGCGCGGCTTCGAGCGGGCCGTTGCGGACGAGGACACGCCAGCGGGTCGTGACGCTCTCGCGCCCGCCGGACGCGGCGTCCTCGCGCACGTCGTCCACCGCCACGTACGGCCCGTCGGTCCTGCGGCGCAGGATGCGCGTCCCCGACTCGGTCTCCACGACGACCTCGTCGAGACCGGGCAGGGCGAGGAGGAGGGAGTCGTCGATGGCGTCGATGAGCCGCGCCGCGAGCGCCTGTGCCGCGGCGTCGCGCAGCGGCAGGATCACGACGGTCTCGTACGGGTCCGGGGCCGAGCCCTCCGCGGCGAACGGGAGCCTGAGCAACGGCACATGGCCGTCCCGGCGGCGCAGTTCGTCGCCGAGGCCGGGGCTGTGCCGCGCCGTGTCGGCGGCGAGGCCGCGCGCCTCGGCGAGCGACCAGCGCACCCCGCCCGTGCGGCCGACGACCGCGGGCTCGTCGGTCACGGCGAGGACGGCGGCGAACCCGACGCCGAACCGGCCCACCGCGCCGGCGCCCTGCTCGCGCTTGGCGGAGGCACGCAGCGTGGACAGCGACTCGACACCGGCGGCGTCCAGCGGCGCGCCGGTGTTCGCGGCGACGAGCACTCCGTCGCGCAGGGTCAGGGAGAAGCGACCACCTGAGGTGCCACCTGCGCGGGCGGCCGCGTCGGCGGCGTTCTGGGCGAGCTCGACGACGAGGCGGTCGCGGTAGCCGCCGAGGGCGAGGTCCTCCTCGGCGTTGGCGTCCTCACGGAAGCGGGCCGGGCTGCCCGCCCAGGCATCGAGAACCCCACGCCGCAGGCGGGCCGTCCCGAACGGGTCCATCCCCTCGGCTGCCGGGCGCACGATCTTGCTCACGCTCACGGTGTGGTCTCCCTCTGCCGTTCACCCAGGCCAACCCTGGCGACGCAGACGCTACCGCGCGGGCGGAAAGAGAACTGCGAGGGCTACGAGTGCCCCAGGTCCTCCGTACCGTCCGGGGCGCTCGGGACCGAGCCCGAGTCCGCCGCGGGGCGGAGCGGGAACGGGTCCACGCGTGTCTCGTCGATCACCGGCGGGGCCGGGCGCGGGGGCTTCGGCATGACGGCCGCCTCGGAGTGGCCGCCGCAGCCGTACGAGAGGGAGACGACCCGGCCGTCCGCCGGGGAGAACTCGTTGCCGCAGACACCGAAGGCCTGGCCGAGCGAGCCGCCGATCGGGGCGAGGAATCCGCAGGACACGCAGGTGGCGGGCGCCGCCTGAGCCATCTGTGTCTTCGCCCCGTACGCCTCGTCCCAGCGGTCGGCCGCGATGTGGAGGCCGTATCGGGACAGGACCCGGGCGCGTCGCATGCCGAGCTCCTCGGCGACCGACGCGATGGAGCCGCGCTCGGGCGCGACGGGCAGTTCCGCGGGCGGTCCCACCGTCAGCTCGGCGTCCTCCGCCTCGACGAGTTCGGCCATCTCATGGGACACCACGGAGTTCGGCGGCGGGGCGTCCTCACCCGAATAGCCGGGCTCGAGCCGAAGATCCTCGGCGTCGGTCGGGAGCAGGTCCCCGGGGCCCATGTCGCCGGGCCGCAGACGCTCGCTCCACGGCACCCACTCGGGGGCGAGGAGCGCGTCGGGTCCGGGCAGCAGAACCGTCTCGTCGAGGGTGACGACCTTGGCGCGCGAGGCCCGCGCGACCGTCACGGCCCACCGCCAGCCGCGGTAGCCGAACTCCTTGCACTCGAAGAGGTGCGTGACGACCCGGTCGCCCTCGACGACCACGTCGACGTGCTCGCCCACGACTCCTGGCGCGGCGGCTTCCTCGGCCGCGGTCCGCGCGAGGCCTACCGCCTCGGCGCACAGACGGTCAGGGGTGCGGCTTCGCGTTGTCGCTGCGCTCACAGGTATCGCTTCTCTCCTACGCCGTCTCACGAGTGCGCCACCCTTGCGCGGGGGTACGGACGGAGCGGACCAGGGGGCCGCGTCGACGTCCGCGCCCGAACGTCCTCGGGCGCACCTACGTCACCCATTCTGCGGGATGACCGAGAGGCGCGCGGCCGAGCACAGCTGCCGCAGGCGCGTTACGCACGCTACCTTCTCCCGGCCCGTGCGCCCACACCGACGTACAAGTAGCTGTGTCCTGCACCACGTGGCGGGGCGGTTCCGGGGGGCCGCGGCGGCGACCCGCTCCGCCGATATCGGCACTAGTCACCACCTTCCGGGGGCACTATGGCTGAGTGACTTCCGCGAGGTCGTCGTCGCGCGCAGCAGGCGGATCGGGCCCGGTACGCAGGGCGGTCCGCGGGTTTGGGCGCGCCCTGCACCTGCCGTTCACCGGCACGGCGCGCGGGATCCGCAAAGCGACCCACGCGCACGGCGCGGGCGAGTCGGGTCTGGGAAAACTGATCGAACTGCACGCGGTGAACGGCGCCGGCGACGTCATGATCACCATCGCGCTCGCGTCCACGGTGTTCTTCTCCGTGCCGACGGACGAGGCGCGCGGGCGCGTCGCCCTGTACCTCGGCATCACGATGGCGCCCTTCACCCTCCTCGCGCCCGTCGTCGGGCCGCTCCTGGACCGGCTGCCGCACGGGCGGCGCGCCGCGATGGCCGCTTCGATGCTGGCGCGGGCGCTGCTCGCGATCGTGCTGTCCGGGGCGGTGATCAGCGGCGGCGTGCAGCTGTACCCGGCGGCGCTGGGCGTCCTGGTGGCGTCCAAGGCGTACGGCGTGGTCCGCAGCGCCGTCGTGCCGCGCCTGCTGCCACCCCGCTTCTCCCTGGTCAAGGCCAATTCCCGAGTGACGCTGGGCGGGCTCCTGGCCACCGGTGTGGCCGCGCCGGTCGGCGCCGGGCTCCAGATGCTCGGGCCGCGCTGGCCCCTCTACGGCGCCTTCGTGATCTTCATTTCGGGGATGGTCCTGTCCTTTCAGCTGCCGCACAAGGTGGACTCCGCGAAGGGCGAGGGGAGGGCCCTCCTCGCGGCCGACGAGCGGCATCTGCACGGCCCGCACAAGGAGACGACCAAGCAGAAGCGCCCCGGTCTGCGCACGGTCGGCCCGGCCGTGACGCACGCGCTGTTCGTCAACGCCTCGCAGCGCTGCCTCTCCGGCTTCCTGATCTTCTTCCTGGCGTTCCTGCTGCGCGAGCACCCCATGCCGGGGCAGAGCGCCGCCGTGTCGCTCAGCATCGTCGGCATCTCGGCGGGCGCGGGCAACGCGCTGGGCACGGCCGTCGGGGCGTGGCTCAAATCACGGGCGCCGGAGATCATCATCGTGACGGTGGTGGCGGCGGTCCTGGGCGTGGCGATCACGGCCACGCTGTTCTTCAGCGCTGCCCTCACGGCGTGTCTGGCGGCCGTCGCCGGGTTCGCGCAGGCCCTCTCCAAGCTGTCCCTGGACGCCCTGATCCAGCGCGACGTCCCGGAAGAGGTCCGCAACTCCGCGTTCGCCCGCTCCGAGACCCTCCTCCAGATGGCGTGGGTCCTCGGCGGCGCCATCGGCATCGCACTGCCCCTGAACGGAGCACTGGGCCTCGGCGTCGCCGCGGCGATCGTCGGAACGGGCTGGCTGACGACCGTACGGGGCCTGCTGGCCGCCGCGCGCCACGGCGGCCAGGCACGCAGCCGCGTGGCGTGAGGGACGGCCGGGAGAGCGGGAGATCCACCACGGATGGCGTGAGCATGCGGCACGCCGTACCCGCATGGCGAGTGTGTGCGGGCCGCCAGATAGCCTGCCCGCATGACCTCCCTGCGTTTCACCGTGCGCAACCGCCGCACCGTGGCAGCCGCCGGCGCCGTCGCTGCCGGGCTGCTCGTCCTCTCGGCCTGCGACAAGCCGACGCCGCTGGCGACCATCACGGTCGGCCGCTCCACGGTGACGTCGGAAGCCGCCTGCTACAACGACGGCAAGGCGCTCGACGCCTCCGCGCTGAAGGACTGCCTCAAGAACAAGGACATCAAGTCCATCAAGGTCGACCCCGACGCGACGGTCCGCTTCGGCGTCGACCCGAAGATCGCGGAGAAGGGCTGGACCCTGCTGATGAACGGTCAGCCGCTGACCGACGCCAGCAAGAAGACCTATCGCACCGTCCCGGGCAGCGTGTTCTTCAACCAGCAGTACGGCGCCACGGGCACCTCCACGACGGTCTCCATCGTCGAGGGCAGCGGCTCGAACGCGACCGGCCTGTGGTCGTTCAAGCTCAAGAAGGACGCCTGACGGAGCGCGGGCGGGTCCTGATCGCCACCGCCGTCCCCGCGGAGCGGGACGCGGTGGCCAGGGGCCTGTCCGGGGCGGGCGTCGCGCACCCTGCCGTCGATGTCGTCGCGGTGGGCGTCGGGCCCGCCGCCGCGGCGGCCGGTACCGCCACCGCCCTCACCACCGCCGCCCTGTCGGGGCGGCCGTACCGCCTGGTCGTCTCCGCCGGGATCGGCGGCGGATTCCAGCCGGACGCGCCCATCGGCTCCGTCGTCGTCGCCGACGCGCTGACCGCCGCCGACCTGGGCGCCGAGACCCCCGACGGCTTCCTGCCCGTCACCGAACTCGGCTTCGGCACGGTCACGCACCTCCCGCCGCCCTCCCTCGTACGGGAGGTCGCCACGGCCACCGGCGCGCTCACCGGCACCGTCCTGACCGTCTCCACCGTGACCGGCACCGCGGCCCGCGCCGCCGAGCTGCTGGACCGTCACCCCGGCGCCGCCGCCGAGGCGATGGAGGGTTTCGGGGTCGCCGAGGCGGCCGCCGCGCACGGCGTGCCCGTCCTGGAGATCCGCGCGGTCTCCAACGCCGTCGGCCCCCGCGACCGCGCGGCCTGGCGCATCGGTGACGCGCTCGCGGCGCTCACCGAGGCGTTCGGGAAGTCCGTGCCCGTACTGGAGAGTTGGAACCGCACATGACGCACCCCGAAGATCTCAGGATCGCCTTCTCGCCCTGCCCGAACGACACGTTCGTCTTCGACGCGTGGGCCCACGGCCGCGTCCCCGGGGCGCCCGCCCTCGACGTGACCTTCGCCGACATCGACATCACGAACGGCGTCGCCGAACGCCGTTCCCCCGAATTCGACGTGCTGAAGGTGTCGTACGCCGTCCTGCCGTACGTCCTCGACGACTACGCGCTGCTGCCCTGCGGCGGCGCGCTGGGCCGGGGCTGCGGCCCGCTCGTGCTCACGCGTGAGGCGGGCGTCGACCTGACCGGGAAGACGGTCGCCGTCCCCAGCGAGAAGTCGACGGCGTACCTGCTGTTCCGCCTGTGGACCGCGGACGTCGTGCCCGGCGGGGTCGGCGAGGTCGTCGTCATGCCGTTCGACGAGATCATGCCCGCCGTGCGGGACGGCAAGGTCGACGCCGGACTCGTCATCCACGAGGCCCGCTTCACGTACCAGAACTACGGACTGCACTCCCTCGCCGACATGGGCGAGCACTGGGAGAACACGACCGGGCTGCCCATCCCGCTCGGCGCGATCATCGCGAAGCGGAGCCTGGGCGAGGACCGGCTGCGCGGACTCGCCGAGGCGGTCCGCACCTCGGTGCGCATGGCCTGGGACGACCCGGAGGCCTCCCGCCCCTACGTCCAGGAACACGCCCAGGAGATGGACCCGTCGGTGGCGGACCAGCACATCGGCCTGTATGTCAACGAGTTCACGGCCGACCTGGGCGAGAACGGCTACGCGGCGATCCGCGGCCTCCTGACGCGCGCCGCGGCCGAGGGGATCGTGCCCGCCCTCGGCCCGGGCGCCCTGTCGTTCCCCTGAACCCAGCGGCCGGACGGAGTCCGGCACAGCCGCCCGAAGCCCGCGAAGCGGCGCGAGGGCGGCAGAGAAGGGGAGAAGAAGGGCCGCGGCGATCCGCGGCCCCAGACGCGCGCCGCGGCCGAGGGGGTCGTTCCCGGCCTCGGCCCGGGCGCGCTCGCGTTCCCGTAGGGGCGGTCAGACGTCCAGTTGGTCGGCCACCGCTCGCAGCAGGCCCGCGATCTTCGCGCCGGAGGCCTTGTCCGGGTAGCGGCCCTTCTCCAGCATCGGCGTGATGTTCTCGAGGAGCGTCGTCAAGTCCTGGACGATCGATGCCAGTTCGTCCGGCTTGCGGCGCTGCGCCGCGGCCACGGACGGGGTCGGATCGAGGATGGTCACGGAGAGCGCCTGGTCGCCGCGCTGTCCCGCGACGACGCCGAACTCGACACGCTGGCCCGGCTTGAGAGCGTCCACGCCGGCCGGGAGTACGGAGGAATGCACGAAGACGTCGCCGCCGTCGTCGCGGGAGAGAAAGCCGAAGCCCTTCTCGCTGTTGAACCACTTGACCTTGCCGGTAGGCACGTGAAGTCCTCGTCCTCGTACTCGTCATGCCGTCTCGTGCGATGAAGAACGGCGCTGGAAACGGCTCTGGATAGCACTGCAGCGGGCCGCCCGACCCGCCGGCACCAGGCTAATGGCCCAGGAGCCCGTGACAAGACGGCCCGAGGAACCCGGATTGTTCCTTCGCGCTGGGAACTACCCTGGTCGGGTGCGTGACAAAACCCAAGCGAATTCCGCCGGGCCCGGCGACGGCCTCGTCAAGGCCGGCGGCATCGTCTTCATCGTCGGAGCCGTGGCCACCCTGGCCACGATGGCCCCTCTGTTCCTCGGAACCGACCCGTTCCCGCCCGTCGCCTACGCGGTGTGCATGCTGATGGGTGTCGGCTTCCTGATCTCCGCGGCCGGAGTGCTGCGCGGGATCGCCGTGCAGCGCCGTCAGGCCCGCTCGGCGACGTAGCGCTCCAGCCAGGCGGGGAACTCCGTCAGATCCGCGAGCACGACGTCCGCGCCGGCCTCGCGCAGCTCCGCCGCGTCGCACGGCCCCGTCGTGACCGCCACGGACAGCGCGTCGGCGGTGCGGGCGCCGCGCACGTCGCCGGTGTGGTCACCGACGTACACGGACGCGCCGTACTCGCGCAGCGCCGTCGCCTTGCCCTCGGCCCACAGGTTGCCGATGACCTCGTCGGCGGCGATGTCCAGGTGTTCGAGGTGGAGCTTCGCGTTGGGCTCGTACTTCGCCGTGACGACGATCGCCCTGCCGCCCGCCGCGTGCACCGCGGCGACGGCCTCGTGCACGCCCGGCATCGCGTACGTCCCGGTGATGGCGTGCGCCGGGTAGAGCTCCCGGTACAGGTCGGCCAGCTCCGGGATCCGCTCCTCGGGGAACCAGTACGCGAGCTCCTGCTCCAGCGGCGGGCCGAGCCGGCTCACGATGAGATCGGCGTCGAGCTGCACGCCCGTACGGTCGGCGAGTTCCAGCCAGGTGTCCTTGATCCCCGGCCGTGAGTCGATCAGCGTCATGTCGAGGTCGAAGCCGACCGTCGGTCCCGCGGCTGATCCGTTCGCGCTCTCGTGTGCACCCATGAGGGCCATTGTGCCTGGGCGTACGATTACCGCTTAGCTAAGCCTTACCAACCTCGGATTGGTCCATGGGTCAGATCTCAGCCGCCCCCGCCGCGCGGCGACGCATCGTCTGGACGGCGGCCGCGCTCGTGGCCCTCGTTCTCGCGGTCCTGCTCAGCCTCGCCGTGGGCGCCCGCGCGATCGCCCCGTCCGCGGTCCTCGACGCGCTCGTGCACGGCGGCCACAGCGACGACGCCGAGGTCATCAGGGGCCTGCGGCTACCGCGCACGCTCGTCGGCCTGATGGTCGGCGCCGCGCTCGCCCTCGCCGGGACCGTCCTCCAGGGCATCACCCGCAACCCCATCGCCGACCCCGGGATCCTCGGCATCAGCCAGGGCGCGTCGGTCGGCGTCGTCCTCGCGATCGCCTTCGCCGGCATCCACACGCTCACCGGCTACGTCTGGTTCGCGTTCGCGGGCGCCGCGCTCGCCTCCGTCGCCGTCTACGCCATCGCCTCCAGCGGGCGCGGCGGCGCGACGCCGGTGAAACTCGCGCTCGGCGGCGCCGCGATCAACGCGCTCCTGGTCTCCGTCACCACGGCCGTCCTCACCACGAAGGCGTCCGCCATGGACGAGTTCAGGTTCTGGCAGGTGGGCTCACTGTCCGGCCGGGACGCCCACATCGTGGGCCAGGTCTGGCCGTTCCTCGTCGTCGGCGTGCTCCTCGTGCTGTCCGTCGCCCGGGGGCTCGACGCGCTCGCGCTCGGCGAGGACGTCGCCAAGGGGCTCGGCCAGCGGGTCGCGACCGTACGGATCGTCGGCGGCCTCGGAGCGACCGTCCTCACCGGCGTCGGAGTGGCCGCCGCGGGACCGATCGCCTTCATCGGCCTGGCCGTTCCGCACATAGCCCGGGCCGTCGTGGGCAGCGACCACCGCTGGGTCCTGCCGATGGCGGCCCTCATCGGCCCCGTCATGCTCCTCGTCTCCGACACCGTGGGCCGCGTCGTCTTCCCGCCGAGCGAAGTGCCCGCGGGCGTGATGACCGCGCTGATCGGCGTCCCGTTCCTCGTCACCCTGGTCCGGCGCAAGGCGGTCCCCGCATGAGTACGACCATCGCGCCCCGGGTCCGCCCCGCCGGGTACTCCGTCGTCCGCGCGGGACGCGCCGCGTTCCTCCTGCACCGCAGGGCCGCCGGCGTCGCGGTGTTCCTCGTGGTCCTTCTCGCGGCCGCCTGCCTCGCCTATCTCTGCGTCGGCGAGTCCTTCATCGCCCCCGCCGAGGTCCTCAAGGTCATCACCGGCCGGCCGTCCCCGGACGAACTCGTCGTCGGCACGCTGCGCGCCCCCCGCATGGTCGTCGGGCTCCTCGTCGGCGCCGCGTTCGGCGTCGCGGGCGCGCTCATCCAGACCGTCGCCCGCAACCCGCTGGCCTCCCCCGACATCATCGGCATCAGCCAGGGCGCGAGCGCGCTGACCGTCGGCGCCATGACGTTCGGCGTCACGTCGTACGCGGTCCTGCCCTACCTCTCCGTACTCGGCGGCCTCCTCGCGGCGCTCCTCGTGTACGCCTTCGCCTGGCGCGGCGGGCTGCACGCGACGCGCTTCGTCCTCATCGGCATCGGCTTCGCCATCGCGCTGCGGTCGGTGACGACGCTGTTCATGACGAAGGGCGACTACCTCGTCGCCCAGCAGGCCCAGATCTGGATGACGGGCTCCCTCAACGGCCGCGGCTGGGCGGAGGCCGCCCCGCTCGGCTGGACCCTCCTCGTCCTCGTCCCGTTCGTCGCGTGGGCCGCCCGCGCCCAGCGCACCGTCGCCATGGACGACGACACGGCGACCGCGCTCGGCGTGCGCCTCGGCCGCGTGCGCCTCGGCCTCGTACTCCTGGGCGTCGTCCTCGCGTCCGTCGCGACCGGCGCCGCGGGACCCGTCGACTTCGTCGCGCTCCTCGCCCCGCAGATCGCCCGCCGTGTGACCCGCACCGCCCAGATCCCGCTCCTGTGCTCGGCGCTCCTGGGCGCGTTCATCGTCGTCGTGGCCGACCTGCTGGCCCGGCGGCTGTTCTCCCCCACCGAACTCCCGGTGGGTGTCCTCACGGCCGCCGTCGGGGCGCCGTACCTGATCTGGCTCATCATCCGCAGCCGCACGGGAGGAAACCGGTGACCCGGCTCAGCACCAGCGCGCTCACCCTCGCCTACGAGGACCGCACCGTCGTCCACGACCTCGATCTCGCCGTCCCCGACGGCCGCGTCACCGTCATCGTCGGACCCAACGCCTGCGGCAAGTCGACCACGCTGCGCGCTCTCGGGCGGCTCCTCAAGCCGAGGAGCGGCTCCGTGCTCCTCGACGGCGAAGCCCTCACCAAGCTGCCCACCAAGAAGATCGCCCAGCAGATCGGGCTGCTGCCGCAGACACCCGTGGCGCCCGAGGCGATCACCGTCGCCGACCTCGTGGCCCGCGGCCGCCAGCCCCACCAGCACTGGTGGCAGCAGTGGTCCGACGCCGACGAGCGCGCCGTCACCGAGGCCATGGAACGCACCGATGTCGCGGCCCTCGCCGACCGCTCCGTCGACGAGCTCTCCGGCGGCCAGCGCCAGCGCGTGTGGATCGCCATGGCGCTCGCCCAGGAGACCGAACTGCTGCTCCTGGACGAGCCGACGACGTACCTCGACATCGCCCACCAGGTCGAAGTCCTCGACCTCGTACGTCAGTTGAACCACGACAAGGACCGCACCGTCGTCCTCGTCCTGCACGACCTCAACCAGGCGGCGCGCTACGCCGACCATCTCGTCGCCATGAAGTCCGGCCGCATCGTCGCCGAGGGCCCGCCCGCCGAGGTCGTCACGGCGGATCTCGTACGGGAGGTGTTCGGCCTGGACTGCGTGGTCGTCCCCGACCCGGTGACCGGATCCCCGCTGATCGTCCCCGGCGCGCCCTGGCAGGCGGGCGCGCGGTCCGGCGCCCCGTCCGACTCCCTTTCCCGAAAGGCAGCCTCATGACCCGCAGCGCCCGCCCCGCCCTGACCGCCGGTGCCCTGGTCCTGACCGGCGCCCTGGTTCTGACCGCCTGCGGCTCGTCCGACGGGGACTCCGGCTCCGACGCGGCCGCGTCGGCATCCCCGAAGACGCACACGGTCGGTACGGCGATGGGTGACGTGAAGGTGCCCGGACACCCCACCCGAGTCGTCGTCCTCGACACCGGCGAACTCGACTCCGCGCTCACGCTCGGTGTGAAGCCGGTCGGCGCGACCCACGCGGCGACGGAGGAGGGCTTCCCGTCCTACCTGCCCGCGAGCGAGGTGAAGGGCATCAAGGAGGTCGGCGAGATCGCCAACCCCGACATGGAGGCCGTCGCCGCCCTGCAGCCCGACCTCATCCTCACCAGCAAGGTCCGCGACGGCGCGCGCTACAAGCAGCTCAGCGCCATTGCCCCGACCGTGATGACGGAGTCCACCGGCACCGCCTGGAAGGAGAACTTCCAGGTCCACGCCGACGCGCTCGGCAGGAAGGCCGAGGCGAAGAAGGTCGTCGCCGACTACGACGCGCACATCGCGAAGGTGACCACCGCGATCGGCGGCAAGGAGAAGGCCGCCGCGACGGACATCAACTTCGTCCGCTTCGTCGAGGGCGCCGACATCCGCATCTACGGAAAGCAGAACTACATCGGCTCGATCCTCGGCGACCTCGGCGTGGGCCGCCCCGCCGTCACCGACAAGGCCAAGGACGGGTTCTCGTACGACGTGAGCCCCGAGAAGATCGACCTCGCCGACGCGGACGTCATCTTCACCTCGACCTACGGCGACCCGGGCAAGGCCAAGGCGACGGAGACGATGAGGAGCGGCCTGTGGAAGAACCTCGAGGCGTCCGAGGAGGGCAAGGTCTTCACGGTCGACGACAACCTGTGGATCGCGGGCATCGGCTACACCGCCGCGCACCAGATCCTCGACGAGTTCCAGAAGGACCTGACCGCGTGACAGGCCCTTGAGTCACGGCCGTTGCCGCTGCGATCTCCACACCACGAAGAGCGCGGAGGCGACGGCCGCAGCCCGCACCACCCACGGCCACGTCGTGCCGATCGCGTCGCTCATCCGCCCGTCCGCGATCGGCTCGCCCCAGCGCCCGGTGCTACGGCCCCACAGCCACACGAGCCCGGCGGTCACCGCAAGCCCCGGCAGCCACAGCACGGCCACCTTCGACTCGCCCTCGCTCAGCCGCCGCGACGCGTACGCGATGATCCAGCCGAGGCCCAGCGCGAACCAGTTGCCCATGACCGCGCCGGCGACCAGGAGGGCGGCGGCGAGCAGCAGGAGCGGGTTCGACCAGCCGGGCAGGGACGGGAGGCGGCGCCCTCCGGACACCTTCTCCGTGCCCTTCCCCGTTCCCGTCTCCGGCTCGTCGTCCGGGAGTTCCTCCTCCGTACCGGGCTCGGCCCTGCGCGCCCTGGGCAGTCGCGGGTCGTCCTTGCCCGGCGGCCTGAGTATCTCCGGGATCTCCACGCCACCCACGAACCCCGGCACGCTGTCCGCGACTCCGAACGGGCTGCTGTCCACCCGCCACCAGTCCGGCTCCGAGCCCGGCTCCCCCAGCTCGTCCGTCCCCGCCAGATGCGGCGGCGACGGCGCGTCCCGCGGCGTCCCGTCCTCCTGCGGCTCCGCGCGCGGGCCCGGCACGATCCGCCGAAGACCCTTCGGGCGCGGCTCCTTGGGCCGCTGCTCCTTCGACCGCTGCACGGGCACCGCCGCCCTCGGCGCCTCCGGCTGCGCCGAACCGCGGCCCGTGCCCGCGCCCGTGACCACCTCGTCCGGCGAGCCGAGACGTTCCAGGATCCGGCGCACCGCCGCCGGGCTGTCCACCGTCGTCTTCGCGCGCCGCGCCTCGATCTCGTTGCGCAGCTCCGACACCAGGCGCATCCGGGTGCCGGAGGGCAGCTGGCGCTGCTGGGCCAGGTCCCCGACGCGGCTCAGATAGTCGAAGACGAGCTGATCGCTCTCGATCCCCACGAAGTCCCCTCCGAGGTGGTGGTGTTGACGGTTCGTTCACCCGTTTTACGACGTTACCGTGCCCGGCCCGGCACCGGGGGCCTCTTCCGGGCCCAGCGGGGCCGCCGCCCGGCGGGCCGGTCAGGCGCTACCGTGGCCCGGATGAGCACTCACGAGCCGGACCGCGCCGCCGAGGACGGGAGCGGGGCGGGGAGTACGGCCCCCCGGTCCCTCGCCGAGGCGTTGCGCGCACGCGACGACGCCTCCCTCGGCGCACTCCTGCGCGCCCGCCCCGATCTGCTCAACCCCGTCCCGAGCGACCTCACCCAGCTGGCCACCCGCGCGGGCACCCGCGCCTCCGTGATCCGCGCGCTCGAACACCTGGACCGATTCACGCTCCAGACCGCGGAAGCGCTGGCCGTCGCCCCGGAACCCACCACGTACGGCACGCTCCTGGCCCTGCTCGCCGGCGACGAAGGGGACGACGCGGGCGTGGACGCCCGTACGGTCGCCGCGGCCCTGCCGCACGCCGTCGCCGCCCTGCGCGAACAGGCCCTGCTCTGGGGGCCCGACGACCGGCTCCGCCTCGTGCGCACCGCCCGTGAGCTGCTCGCCCCCGCGCCCCAGCGGCCCTCCCCCACGGGCCTCGGCCCGACGGTCGCCGAGGCCACCGCGGGCATGTCCCCGGGCCGCGTCCAGGAGATCGTGACGGCCGCGGGCCTCCCCTCCACACACGATCCGGTCTCCGCCGTCGCCTCACTGACCGCGCTCTTCACCGAGCGGCCCCGTATGTCGGCCCTCCTCGACGAAGCGCCCGCGGACGCCGTCGAGGTCCTCTCCCGGCTCGTCTGGGGCCCGCCCTACGGCCAGGTCACCGCCGAACCCGCCGCCCATCTGCGCTGGCTCCTCGACCGCGGCCTCCTGCTGCCCACGGCTCCCGGAACCGTCGTCCTGCCCCGCGAGGCGGCCCTCCATCTGCGTGGCGGACGCGCCCACCGCGCCCTGGAACCCGTGGCTCCCGCCGTCGATCCGGCCGCCACCCACCGGCCCGCCGTCGTGAACGCGACCGCCGCCGGGCAGGCCTACACCGCGCTCGCCACCGTCGAGGAGCTCCTCAAGGACTGGGACGAGGGCGGGCCCGCCGTCCTCCGGGCCGGCGGGCTCAGCGTGCGGGACCTCAAGCGCACCGCCGCCGCCCTCGACACCACCGAGCCCCTCGCCGCGTTCTGGGTCGAACTCGCCTACGCCGCCGGGCTCATCGCCTCCGACGGCGAGGCCGACGAGCAGTACGCCGCGACGCCCGCCTACGACGACTGGCTGGAGCAGCCCGCCGCCGAGCGCTGGGTCCGGCTCGTCGCCGCCTGGCTCCCCGCCACCCGCACGTCCGGCCTGGTCGGCGGGCGCGACGGCACCGCCGCCGTCTCCGCCGCCGGGCGCACCCTCTCCACGCTCGGGCCGCACCTCGACCGCTCCGCCGCTCCCGAGGTCCGCCGCCGCGTGCTCGCGCTCCTGTCCGAGCTCCCCGAGGGCGCCTCCCCGGACCCCGAGACCCTGCTCGCCCGGCTCCGCTGGGAGCGGCCCCTGCGCGGCGCCGCCACCTCCGCCGACGACGCCGGTGACCCCGACGACCTGCGCGCCCGCATCGCCCGGTGGACCCTCACGGAGGCGGAACTGCTCGGCGTCACCGGACGGGGTGCCCTGTCCGAGCACGGGCGGACGCTTCTCGACGGCGGGGGCGCGGCTGCCACTTCGGCGGAGGCGGCCGCTGTCGCTCTGCTCGCGCCGCTGCTGCCGGAGCCGCTGGACCATGTCCTGCTGCAGGCCGACCTGACCGCCGTCGCCCCCGGGCCCCTGGAACGGCCGCTCGCCGAGGCGCTCTCCGTCCTCGCCGACGTCGAGTCCAAGGGCGGGGCGACCGTCTACCGCTTCACGCCCGGGTCCGTACGGCGCGCCCTCGACTCCGGGCGCACTGCCTCCGACCTGCACGACTTCCTGAACACGCACTCCCGCACGCCCGTGCCGCAGCCCCTCGCGTACCTCATCGACGACGTGGCCCGTAAGCACGGGCATCTGCGCATCGGCGCCGCCTCCGCGTATGTGCGCTGCGACGACGACGTGCTCCTGGGCGAGATCCTCGCCGACAAGCGCTCGGCCGGCCTGCGTCTGCGGCGGCTCGCGCCGACCGTCCTCGCCGCGCAGGCCGATCCCGCGGCGCTCCTGGAGGGCCTGCGCCAGATGGGGTTCGCGCCCGCCGCGGAGAGTCCCGAGGGCGATGTGCTGATCACCCGCGCCCACGCCCACCGCACTCCGCCGCGCAGCGCCCCCGAGCCCGTCCCGGAGGGGCCGCCGGTTCCGGACGGCACGCTCCTGACCGCCGCCGTGCGCGCGATCCGCGCGGGTGACCTCGCCTCCACGACCCCGCGCAAGCATGCGCCGGGCGAGCAGAGCGGGGCGCTTCCCCGCACCAGCGCGGCGGACACGCTGGCCACGATGCAGGCGGCCGTCCTGACCGGTGAGGCCGTGTGGATCGGCTATGTGAACGCGGAGGGCTCCGCCAGCCAGCGCGTCATCGCCCCGATCCGGGTGGAGGGCGGGTTCGTCACCGCGTACGACCACACCGCGGACGAGGTCCGGACGTATCCGCTGCACCGGGTGACCGGGGTGGCCGAGCTGGAGGCCGAGGCCTGACGCCGGGGTCCGTGTCCCCACGTCCCGTCGGCGACCGACCGTACGCGGTTCGTACGCGCCATGCGGCACACTGGACGTTTGGCCCCGCGCGTCGCGGAGCGCGGTGGAAGGGATACATGTGAACGGACCGCTCATCGTCCAGAGTGACAAGACGCTGCTCCTGGAGGTCGACCACGACCAGGCCGACGCATGCCGTCGCGCCATCGCGCCCTTCGCCGAGCTGGAGCGCGCCCCGGAGCACATCCACACCTACCGGCTGACGCCGCTGGGGCTGTGGAACGCGCGGGCCGCCGGCCACGACGCCGAGCAGGTCGTGGACGCCCTCGTCGAGTACAGCCGCTACCCCGTCCCGCACGCGCTCCTGGTCGACATCGCCGAGACCATGGACCGGTACGGGCGTCTCACGCTGTCCAAGCACCCGGCGCACGGCCTCGTCCTGACCACCACGGACCGGCCGGTCCTCGAGGAGATCCTCCGTTCCAAGCGCGTGGCCCCGCTGGTCGGCGCCCGCATCGACGCCGACACCGTCGCCGTGCACCCCTCGGAGCGCGGCCAGATCAAGCAGACGCTCCTCAAGCTGGGCTGGCCCGCCGAGGACCTCGCCGGTTACGTGGACGGCGAGGCGCACCAGATCGACCTCGCGGAGGACGGCTGGGCGCTGCGCCCGTACCAGAAGCAGGCCGTCGAGGGCTTCTGGCACGGCGGGTCCGGCGTGGTCGTGCTGCCCTGTGGCGCCGGCAAGACGCTCGTGGGCGCCGGCGCGATGGCCGAGGCCAAGGCGACGACGCTCATCCTCGTCACCAACACGGTCTCGGCCCGGCAGTGGAAGCACGAGCTGGTCAAGCGGACGAGCCTGACCGAGGACGAGATCGGCGAGTACAGCGGGACGAAGAAGGAGATCCGGCCCGTCACCATCGCCACGTATCAGGTGCTGACCACGAAGCGGAAGGGCATCTATCCGCATCTGGAGCTCTTCGACTCCCGCGACTGGGGGCTCGTGATCTACGACGAGGTGCATCTGCTCCCCGCGCCCGTCTTCAAGTTCACCGCCGACCTCCAGGCCCGGCGGCGCCTCGGCCTCACCGCGACGCTGGTGCGTGAGGACGGACGCGAGTCGGACGTCTTCTCGCTGATCGGGCCCAAGCGCTTCGACGCTCCGTGGAAGGAGATCGAGGCCCAGGGCTACATCGCCCCCGCCGACTGTGTCGAGGTGCGCGTCAATCTCACCGACAGCGAGCGGCTCGCCTACGCGACCGCGGAGGCCGAGGAGAAGTACCGCTTCTGCGCCACGACGGCGACCAAGCGGAAGGTGACGGAGGCCCTCGTGCGTAAGCACCAGGGCGAGCAGACCCTCGTCATCGGGCAGTACATCGACCAGCTCGACGAGCTCGGCGAGCATCTGGACGCCCCCGTCATCAAGGGCGAGACCAGCAACGCCCAGCGCGAGAAGCTCTTCGACGCGTTCCGCAACGGCGAGATCTCCGTCCTCGTCGTGTCCAAGGTCGCCAACTTCTCCATCGACCTGCCCGAGGCCACGGTCGCGATCCAGGTGTCCGGCACCTTCGGGTCCCGGCAGGAGGAGGCCCAGCGCCTCGGCCGGGTCCTGCGTCCGAAGGCCGACGGGCACGAGGCCCGCTTCTACTCCGTCGTCGCCCGCGACACCATCGACCAGGACTTCGCGGCCCACCGCCAGCGCTTCCTCGCCGAGCAGGGCTACGCGTACCGCATCATCGACGCCGACGAACTCCTCGCGGGCGGGCAGGGAAGCTGAACGGTCACGTGAGCAGGGCCCGTCCACCGTGTGTGGACGGGCCCTGCTCGCTCGCTCCTACGACTGCGGCCTGAAGTTCCTCAGCCGCAGGCTGTTGCCCACGACGAACACCGAGGAGAACGCCATCGCCGCGCCCGCGATCATCGGGTTCAGCAGGCCCGCCGCGGCCAGCGGCAGCGCGCCGACGTTGTAGGCGAACGCCCAGAACAGGTTGGTGCGGATGGTCCCCAGCGTCCGCCGGGACAGGCGGATCGCGTCGGCCGCCGCCCTCAGGTCGCCGCGGACCAGCGTCAGGTCGCCGGCCTCGATCGCCGCGTCCGTTCCCGTGCCCATCGCGAGTCCCAGGTCGGCCTGCGCCAGGGCCGCCGCGTCGTTGACGCCGTCGCCGACCATGGCCACGGAACGCCCTTCGCCCTGAAGCCTCTTGACGACGTCGACCTTGTCCTGCGGCATGACCTCCGCGATCACCTCGTCGATGCCCACCTCGGCGGCCACCGAGCGTGCCACGGCTTCGTTGTCGCCGGTGAGGAGGATGGGCGTCAGGCCCAGGTCCCGCAGTCGCCGTACCGCCTCCGCGCTGGTCTCCTTCACCGCGTCCGCGACTTCGAGGACGGCCCTGGCCTCCCCGTCCCAGGCCACCGCGACGGCCGTACGCCCCGCCGCCTCGGCCTCCGCCCTCGCCCTTTCCAGCTCCACGGGCAGCCGGATCTCCCACTCGCCCAGCAGCTTGACGCGGCCGACGAGTACGGCGCGGCCGTCCACGATGCCCTGCACGCCGAGGCCGGGAAGGTTGGCGAAGTCCTCGACGACGCCGAGCTCGCCCACCTTCTCGCGGGCCCCGTCGGCGATCGCCTGCGCGATCGGGTGCTCCGAGGAGTGCTCCAACGCCCCCGCGAAACGCAGGACTTCACCCATGTCCGTGCCGTCGGCCACGTGCGTGGCGAGCAGCGTCATCCGGCCGGTCGTGACCGTTCCGGTCTTGTCCAGGACGATCGTGTCGACCGCCCGCGTGGTCTCCAGGACCTCCGGGCCCTTGATGAGGATGCCGAGCTGCGCGCCGCGCCCCGTGCCGACCATCAGCGCCGTCGGTGTGGCGAGGCCCAGGGCGCAGGGGCAGGCGATGATGAGGACGGCCACGGCCGCGGTGAAGGCGGCGGTGATCCCGGCGCCGTTGCCGAGCCAGAACCCGAGCGTGGCCAGCGCGAGCCCGATGACGACCGGCACGAACACGGCGGAGATCCTGTCGGCGAGGCGCTGCGCCGCCGCCTTTCCGTTCTGCGCGTCCTCCACGAGGCGTGCCATACGGGCGAGTTGGGTGTCGGCGCCGACGCGGGTGGCCTCGACGACGAGGCGTCCGCCGACGTTCAGTGTCGCGCCGGTGACGGCGTCCCCGACAGCGACCTCCACGGGCACGGACTCGCCGGTCAGCATGGAGGCGTCCACGGCGGACGCGCCCTCGACCACGGCCCCGTCGGTGGCGATCTTCTCGCCGGGCCGTACGAGGAACCGGTCGCCGACCTTCAACTCGCCGACGGGGACGGTCCCTTCACGTCCGCCCACGCGCACCAGCGTGACGTTCTTGGCGCCGAGTTCGAGCAGCGCCTTGAGTGCCGCGCCGGCCTTCCGCTTGGACCTGGCCTCGAAGTAGCGCCCGGCCAGGATGAAGGCGGTGACTCCGGCGGCGGCCTCCAGGTAGATGTTCCCGGCGCCGTCGCTGCGGGCGATGGTCAGCTCGAAGGCGTGCGTCATGCCGGGCGTGCCGGCGGTTCCGAGGAAGAGCGCCCACACCGACCAGAGGAACGCGGCCGACGTGCCGACGGAGATGAGGGTGTCCATGGTCGCGGCGCCGTGCCGCGCGTTGGTGACGGCGGCCTTGTGGAAGGGCCAGGCCGCGTACGTCACGACGGGCGCCGTCAGCGTGAGGGACAGCCACTGCCAGTACTCGAACTGGAGGGCGGGGATCATCGCCATCGCCACCACCGGCACGGCGAGCACGACGGCGGTGACCAGTCGCTGCCGGAGCGGCGCGAGCGGGTCGGCCGACGCGTCCGACTCCGCTCCCTCCGTCTTCTCCTCGACGGTCCGGGGCGGCTCCTGGGCCGTGTACCCGGTGGCCTCGACCGTGGCGATCAGATCGGC
This sequence comes from Streptomyces longhuiensis, assembly GCF_020616555.1. Lineage (NCBI taxonomy): Bacteria > Bacillati > Actinomycetota > Actinomycetes > Kitasatosporales > Streptomycetaceae > Streptomyces > Streptomyces longhuiensis. Next base: position 4,617,098 of record NZ_CP085173.1, read on the forward strand.
CACCGCCACCCCGTCGGCGAAGGTGACCTTCGCCTTCTCCGTGGCGTAGTTGACGGTCGCCTCCACGCCGTCCATCCGGTTCAGCTTCTTCTCGATCCGGGCGGCGCACGAGGCACAGGTCATGCCGCCGATGGCGAGTTCCACCTCTGCCGCCTGGGCGGCAAAGGGCGCGGTGGCGGCTTGATGCACCGACATGAGGCCTCCTCGATCGCTCTCTGCTCCGGTACCCGGGGCGGGTATCGCTCACGAGATCCAATCTATACCCATGGGGGGTATCTGGCGCAAGCGTTCACGCCGCTTGACTTCATACCCCCTGGGGGTATGGTCGAGCTATCAGCCACCAGACATCGACACCGTCCGCACACCAGGAGCCGTCATGAAGACCGGACTGAAGATCACCGCCTTCGCAGCCGCCGTCGCCGCGACCTTCGGCACCGCGTACGGGGTGGGCAAGGGCGTGGACCCCGTCACCGCGGGAGAACAGAGGACGGCAGGACACGCGGGGGCAGGACACGCGGGTGGAGGACATGAGAAGGAAGCGGAGGGAGCGGAGAAGGCGCAGGACGGGCACGCCGGGCACGGCACATCGGCCGCCGGGGCCGCCGCCGTCCCGGGCGGGCTGCAGATCTCCGAGCGCGGCTACACGCTCGACCTGCGGACCCGGCACATCGCGGCCGCCGGCGAGCGCAGCGAGCTGAGTTTCGCGATCACCAAGGACGACACGGGCCGCAAGGTCACCGCGTACCGGACGGAGCACGGCAAGCAGCTGCACCTGATCGTGGCCTCGCGGGACCTCACGGTCTACCGCCACCTGCACCCGGCCCGCGCGGCCGACGGCACCTGGAGGACGCCGGTCGAGCTGCCGAAGGCGGGCGGCTACCGCGTCTTCGCCGACTTCACCCCGCGGACGGAGAAGGAGGGCCTCACCCTCGGGGCGGACCTGTCGGTGGCCGGAAAGTACGCGCCCGGGGACCTCCCGGCGGCCTCCCGGACCGCCGACGCCGGCGACGGATACGAGGTGCGCCTGGGCGGCGGCCTCGGCGCGGGAGCGGCGAGCGAGCTGACCCTGAGCGTCGCGAGGAACGGGAAGCCGGTCACCGACCTCCAGCCCTACCTCGGCTCGTACGGGCACCTGGTCGCCCTGCGCTCCGGCGACCTCGCGTACCTCCACGTACACCCGAACAAGGGCGGGCCCGGGCCGGAGGTGTCGTTCACGGCGACGGCGCCCAGCAACGGGACGTACCGCCTCTTCCTGGACTTCAAGCACGACGGCACCGTGCGGACGGCGGAATTCACGGTGCACGCCGGGCGGAGCGCGAGTGATCATCCCCAGGAGCACGGCCACTGATCACCTGTCGGCGCGGGCCGTCTGCGCGTAGGCTGACCTATTGGACTAGACCTCTAGGACCTGTCGGGACGACAGGCCGGGGGCCCGGCCGCCACCGTATCCGCACCCGCCTTCGTAACCGACAGAGCCGACAGAGCCGACAAAAGGGGTCCCATGAGCAAGCGTGCAGTCCTGGAGGTGATCGCGCTCGGCGCCGAGGACGCCGTCGCGGCCCAGGCAGGAGGGGCCGACCGGCTCGAGCTGGTCACCGACATGGCGGCGGACGGGCTCACCCCGTCGCGCGAGACGTTCGGCCGGATCCGCGCGGCCGTCGGCATCTCACTGCGGGTCATGATCCGGCTCGCGGACGGTTTCGCCGCGGGCGACCTGGACGCGCTGGCCGAGACCGCGCGCGGGCTGCGCGCGGAAGGGGCCGACGAGTTCGTGCTCGGCTTCCTCGACCCGGCGGGCGACCCCGACCTCGCGGCGGTCGAACGCATCACGGCGGAGCTGGACGGCTGCCGCTGGACCTTCCACCGCGCGATCGACCGGGCGGCGGACCGCGACGCCCTGCGCAAGCAGCTCGCGCACGCGCCGGGCCTCGACACATATCTGACGGCCGGCTCGCCGGACGGCGTGGACGCCGGGCTCGACGTCCTCGCGGCGGAGGCGGCCCGCTCGGGCGAACCGGGTTACGAACAGCGGATCCTGGTCGGCGGCGGCCTCCGTCTCGACCACCTGCCGCGCCTGAAGGCGGCGGGCATCGACGCCTTCCACATCGGCGGCGCGGCCCGCCCCCAGGGCTGGACGGCCCCGGTGTCCGCGGACGCGGTCCGCGCGTGGCGGGAAGCGGTCGACGCGGGGAGGTAGGGCCCTACAGCGCTCCCCCGAGCTGCTCCGGCAGCTCCGCGGCGTGGACCACGACCAACCCGGAGACGGCTCGGGTCAGCGCCACGTACAGGCGACGCAGTCCGGTCCGCTCGTCGGGTTCGCCGTCGACCACGGCGGCGGGCTCGTCGAGGACCACGTAGTCGTATTCGAGGCCCTTCGCGAGCGAGGCCGGCACGAGGGTGAGGCGGGTCTGCGCGGTGGTCTCCTCGCCGGGGCCCAGGTAGGTGAGCCCGGCGTCGGCGAGGGCCTCGGCCAGGGCCGGGATGCGGGCGTCGGCGGCGATGAGGCCCACGGATCCCTCGCGCTCCAGCGCCTCCGCGCACGCGACGACCACGTCGTCGGCCCCGTTCGCCGCCTCCCGGACCTCGAAGGCGCCGGGGTTCTCCCGGACGGACGAGACGGGCGCGAGGCCGGGCGCGATGTGGGGCAGCAGCCGGGACGCGTACGCGATGACGTCGCGCGGCACGCGGAACCCGACGGTCAGCTCCTCGACCACGGCCTCCTCCTTACCCAGATGCCGCAGCGCCTCGGCCCAGCTGCGCGTGGCCCAGGGCGTCGTGCCCTGCGCGAGGTCGCCGAGCACGGTGGCGGACCCGGTGGTGCAGCGCCGCCCGACGGCCCGGTACTGCATGGGCGAGAGGTCCTGTGCCTCGTCGAGCACGACATGCCCGAGGGAGTGCGTACGGGCGACGAGATCGGTGACCTCGTCGATCAGCACGGCGTCGGCGGAGGACCACTTGGCGGCCCGCACGCTGCGCGCCGGACGCTCCCACAGCACGCACTTCTGCTCGTCCTCGCCGAGCACCCCCTCCGCGTGCTCGGCGAGGAACTCGGCGTCGGACAGCAGCCGCAGCACGAGCTTCGCGGGATCGACGGCGGGCCACAGGACCTTCACGGCGGCCTTGACGGCCGCGTTCCTGGCCACGGAGTCCTGCACACGGTCGTCGGGGGCTTCGCCCGACCGCTCCATCTGTACGAGAACGGCGTGGGCGATGCGCTGCGGAAGGGCGTCGCGGGCGGCGCCGTACCGCATGTCCCGGCCCATCAACTCCCTTACGATCTCCTCGAGTTCATACGCGGGCACGCGCCAGCGCCGGGACCCGCGCACGACCACGACGGGCTCCACGGGCAGCGTGATGTGCGAGCGCACGGCCCGCCGCAGCACCTCGGCCATCCGCGCGTCACCCTTGATCACGGCGGCGTCGGCGCTGTCGGCGCCCCGCACCTCCACATGGGCGACGAGGTCGTCGACGGTGGCCTGCTTGACCTCCAACTCGCCGAGGGCGGGGAGGACTTGCTCGATGTAGTGGAGGAAGGACCGGTTCGGTCCGATGACGAGGGTCCCGGTCCGGGCCAGCCGCTCGCGGTGGGCGTAGAGCAGGTAGGCGACACGGTGGAGGCCGACGGCGGTCTTACCGGTCCCGGGCCCTCCCTGGACGCACACGGACCCCGAGAGCCCGCTGCGCACGATCTCGTCCTGCTCGGGCTGGATGGTGGCGACGATGTCGCGCATGGGTCCGACGCGGGGGCGCTCGATCTCGGCCTGGAGCAGCGCGCTCACGACCTCGGCCTCGGCGGGGTCGGACAGCCGCTCGTCCTCGTACGCGGTGAGATCCCCGCCCGTGTAACCGAACCGCCGCCGCAGCCCGACGTCCATCGGGTCCTTCTTCGAGGCGCGGTAGAAGGGCTGCGAGACGGGGGCGCGCCAGTCGATGACCATCGGGTCGCCCACCGCGTCATGAACATGGCGCCGCCCGATGTAGAACCGCTCCCCCTCGGCCCCTTCGGCCTGGTCGGCGCCGGGGGCGTGCAGGTAGTCGAGCCGCCCGAAGAACAGGGGGGTGTGCGACAGATCGGCCAGGGCCTTGATCCGGTCGTCGATCTGGCGCTGCAGAACGGCGGCGTTCACCCAGTTCGCGGTCACGTCGGCGATGTCGAGGGATTCCACGTCCTCGCGCATGGCGCGCAGGGCGGCACGGGACGACGTGAGGTGGGCGCGCTCGCGGGAAAGCGGGTCGTCGAGGGACACGGGCTATGCCTCCGGGCTCCGGGGGTTCGGTTACACACGGCAGCCGGCCGGTTTCCGTCCGGGCGGCGGCACTCCACGGAGGGAGGCGGGCAAGGCGGACCACCTTACTCCCGCCCCGACACACGACCAACACATTTATTTCCCCGGGGAGCCATGGAGAGGGCCCTAGGGGGCGGAGTCACCCCCAGGGCGCACCCCCGCCGCCGCAACCTACGACTCCGGACCGATGTGCGCGGAATGCCCGTATTCCACCATGGAGGCATGACAACCATGACCTTCACCCACGGTGCCACCGCCGCCACGGAGACCCACCACCCCCACCGCCTCGGAAACGTCCTGCGAGCGGCCAAGGTCATCGTGACCACGGCGCTCGGCGTGGTCCTTCTGGGCGAGTACGACGAGGAGGCCGGCGTCCAGAAGCGATCAGCCGCGTACGAGCCGCCCCCGGACTAGAGCGACGGGGCCTGCCGACGGGCCCCGCCGACAGGGTCTAGGGTCGCCGCATGCGGGACGACCTGAGGAAAGCCTGGGCGGACACACTCGCCACGGCGCAGCCCACGACAGCCACCCCCACGACCCCGGAGGCCTACGCGGACGACCTCCTTGCCCGCTGGGCGGAGCCACAGCGCCGCTATCACACGACGACGCACCTCAAGGCGGTCCTGGACCACATCGACGCACTGGAGGACCACGCCGACGACCCGGCCCTGGTCCGCCTCGCGGCCTGGTTCCACGACGCGGTGTACCTCCCCGAGCGCTCGACGAACGAGGAACGCTCGGCGCGCCTCGCCGAACGGGCCCTGGCGGAAGTGGGCCTGACGGAGCGGCAGATCGACGAGGTGAGCCGCCTGGTCATGCTCACGGTGACGCACGACCCGGACGAGGACGACCACAACGGCGAGGTCCTGTGCGACGCGGACCTGGCGATCCTGGCGGAGTCGCCGGGCGCGTACGCGGCCTACGCGGCGGCGGTCCGGGAGGAGTACGGCTTCGTGCCGGACGAGCCGTTCCGCGAGGGCCGCGCCGCGGTACTGCGCCAACTCCTCGCCCTGCCCCGCCTGTTCCGCACCCCGTACGGCGCGGCGCACTGGGAGGAGCGGGCCCGCGAGAACCTCACGGCCGAGCTGGCCCTGCTGACTCCGCAAACCGGTTGATCGGCACGTGCGGCTGTCGCATCCTCGGCCCATGACACTCCTCACCATCGCGGCCGCGCGCGTACGCCTGCACGAGCTGTCCCTGGAGTCGGCCAGGGACCTGAACGCGGACAGCGGGTCGGGCGGCTTCGCCTGGCTGGACGGCGACGCACCGGACGGCACCCGGACCGGCTCGGGGATCACGGTGAAGGCGCACGCGGCGGGCACGTACCGCGACGGCTGGGGAACGTACGCGATCGTGCGGACCGAGGACGGGCGCGCGGTCGGCGGGATCGGCTTCCACAGCCCGCCGGACGAGGAGGGCCGCGTGGAGATCGGTTACGACGTGACGGAGGGGGCGCGCGGCCGGGGCTACGCGACGGAGGCGGTGACCGCGATAGCCACGTGGGCGCTGTCGCAGCCCGGCGTCACGGCGGTGACGGCGAACACGGACCTGGACAACGGGCTGTCCCAACGGGTACTTGAGCGCGCCGGTTTCGTACGGATCGCGACGACGCCGGACCTCTGCTCCTACGAACTGTCGGGAATTTAGGCGACACCTCGTCGCGTTGTGTCACGTCATGCCTGACTCCGCTCGAAAAGCTCCCGCCGACACCGCCGAAGACACCCCCGCGGGCGCCCCCACCCGCATGCCGCCGGCCGTCTACATCCTGGGCCTCGCGGTGTTCGCGCTGGGCACGTCCGAGTTCATGCTGTCCGGCATCCTGCCCGCGATCGCCGACGACATGGACGTCACGATCCCGCAGGCGGGCCTGCTGATATCGGCGTTCGCGATCGGCATGGTGGTGGGCGCCCCGCTGCTCGCCGTGGCGACGCTGCGCCTGCCGCGCCGCACCACACTCATCGCGCTGATCTCGGTGTTCGGCCTGGGCCAGGTCGCGGGCGCGCTGGCGCCGACGTACGCGGTCCTGTTCGCGTCGCGGATCGTGAGCGCGCTGGCCTGCGCCGGGTTCTGGGCCGTGGGCGCGGCGGTGGCCATCGCGATGGTGCCGGTGACCCAGCGGGCACGGGCCATGGCGGTGATGATCGGCGGTCTGTCGATCGCGAACGTGCTGGGTGTCCCGGCGGGCGCCTTCCTCGGTGACGGTCTGGGCTGGCGGGCGGCGTTCTGGGCGGTGGCCGTGGCGTCGGCGATCGCGCTGGTGGGGGTGGTGACGCTGATCCCGCGGATCCCGCTCCCGGCGCAGAGGCCGCGGCCGCGGCGCGAGCTGGCGATCTACCGGGACAGCCAGGTCTGGCTGTCGATCACGGTGACGGCGCTGGCCGCGGGCGGCGTGTTCTGCGCGTTCAGCTATCTGTCGCCGCTGCTCACGGATGTGGCGGGCCTGGACGAGGGCTGGGTCCCGACGGTCCTCGCGCTCTTCGGTGTCGGCGCGCTGGTCGGCACGACGGTCGGGGGCCGGGTCGCCGACGCGCATCTCTTCGGGGTGCTGCTGAGCGGGATCGCGGCGTCCACGGTGTTCCTGGTGGCACTGGCGCTGCTCGGCGGGTTCGCGGTGGCGGCGGTGGTGCTGTCGTTCCTGCTGGGCTTCTCGGCGTTCTACACGGCGCCGGCGCTGAACGCCCGCATGTTCAACGTGGCGGGCGCGGCCCCCACGCTCGCCGGGGCGACGACGACGGCGGCGTTCAACCTGGGCAACACGGGCGGGCCGTGGCTCGGCGGCACGGTGATCGACGCGGGGCTCGGCTACCCGGCGACGGCGTGGGCGGGCGCGGCGATGACGGTGACGGCGATCGGCGCGACGGCCGTGTCACTGCGCCTGCACCGCGGATCGGCCACGAAGCTCGTGGCGTCGTCCGGCCCCAAGGACCTCAACCTCCCACTGCGGGACGCCCCTTCGGCCTCCGCAACCCCGCCTCGGTGAGCCTGCGCACCAGCTCCTTCGAGCCGACCTTCACGGCCCCGGCCCGCACCGCGTCCTCATAGCGGTGCGACGGCAGGTCGTAGTGGTCGCGCTCGAAGGCGCGGGGCGGGACGCCGAGCCGCTCGGCGAAGAGATGGAGCTCGTCGAAGGAGACGTCGCTGACCACGTGGGACCACATGCGTCCGTGGCCGGGCCAGGTCGGCGGATCGATGTAGACAGTCATCGCGCGACGGTACCGAGGGACCCCACGGGCGCCACGACCACACCCGCCTCGCTGCACACCCAGTGCGGGTCGGGTCCCAACTCCGGTTCCACATCGAGGGCGTGGGGTTCGCCGGAGCCGCACACGGGGCACAGGGGCCAGCGGCCGGAGCGTTCGAGGAGTCCGTCCTGGACGTCCTGTGCGACGAGCCCGGCGACGTAGTCGACCCCCTCCGGCCACTGCTCGACCCACCAGCGACGGTGCACTATGGAGTCCTCGACCAGGGAGACGACGTCGGCGTGGGCGACCTCGCCGGAGCCGAGGTCGGCGAGTACGAGGGCGCGGGCCGCGTGCAGTGCCTGTTCGAGGGGGCTGATGTGGTCCATGCAGCCCATTGTGCTCCCTCGGCGTACGGGCTCCCAGAACGTCCGGAAGACCCGGAGTGACGTGCCGAACGGCACAGTCGAAGGACTCTTGACGTCTCACCCCCCTGAAAATATCTTTCAAATGTGACCAGCAACGTGAAGGAAATTTTCGCAGGCGACGCGCCGCCCGCCCCGGCCGCCCTCGCGGCCAAGGTGCGGACCCTCGCGCCGTCGATGACCCGCTCCATGCAGCGGGTCGCCGAGGCCGTGGCCGGGGACCCGGCCGGCTGCGCGGCCCTCACGGTCACCGGCCTGGCCGAGCTCACCGGCACCAGCGAGGCGACGGTGGTCCGTACCGCCCGCCTCCTCGGCTATCCCGGATACCGGGACCTGCGCCTCGCCCTCGCCGGGCTCGCCGCCCAGCAGCAGTCGGGCCGTGCCCCCGCCGTCACCGCGGACATAGCGGTCGACGACCCCATCGCCGACGTCGTCGCGAAGCTCGCGTACGACGAGCAGCAGACCCTCGCCGACACCGCGGCCGGCCTCGACACCGTGCAGCTCGGGGCGGCCGTGAACGCGCTGGCGGGCGCCCGCCGCATCGACATCTACGGCATCGGCGCGTCCAGCCTCGTCGGCCAGGACCTCGCCCAGAAGCTTCTGCGCATCGGGCTGATCGCCCACGCCCACGGCGACCCGCACCTGGCGATCACCAACGCCGTGCAGCTGCGCGCCAAGGACGTCGCCATCGCCATCACGCACTCCGGATCGACCGGCGACGTGATCGAGCCGCTGCGCGTCGCCTTCGAGCACGGCGCCGCCACGATCGCGATCACCGGCCGCCCCGACGGCCCGGTCTCGCAGTACGCCGACCACATATTGACCACGTCCACGGCGCGCGAGAGCGAGCTGCGGCCGGCCGCGATGTCGTCCCGCACGAGCCAGCTGCTCGTCGTGGACTGCCTGTTCGTGGGCGTCGCGCAGCGTACGTACGAGACGGCGGCCCCCGCCCTGTCGGCGTCGTACGAGGCGCTCGCGCACCGTCACACGCCGCGCGGCTCCCGCTAGGGGACGCACGCACGCCCTTCCTCCGCCCCCACTGCCGCACCGGAAAGAGCCGCACACGTCATGACCTCCACGACCGACGCCGCCGACAACTACAGCGAGCTGCGCGCCCAGCTCGCCACGCTCACCACCGAGGCGTTCCGCCCGGAGCTCTCCGAGATCGACCAGCTGTCGACGCTGGAGATCGCGCAGATCATGAACGGCGAGGACGCGAGCGTCCCCACCGCCGTCGCCGAGCAGCTCCCGCAGATCGCCTCCGCGATCGACGGCACGGCCGAGCGGATGGCCCGCGGCGGCCGCCTCGTCTACGCGGGCGCGGGCACGGCCGGCCGGCTCGGCGTCCTGGACGCGTCCGAGTGCCCGCCCACGTTCAACACCGACCCGAGCGAGGTCGTCGGTCTGATCGCGGGCGGCCCGAGCGCCATGGTCAAGGCGGTCGAGGGCGCCGAGGACTCCAAGGAGCTCGCGGCCGAGGACCTGGACGCGCTGGGTCTGACGGCGGACGACGTCGTGGTCGGCATCTCGGCCTCGGGCCGCACCCCGTACGCGATCGGCGCCGTCGAGCACGCGCGCGGCCGGGGAGCCCTCACGATCGGGCTGTCCTGCAACGCGGACAGCGCGCTCGCGGCGGCCGCGGACCACGGCATCGAGGTCGTCGTCGGCCCCGAGCTCCTCACCGGTTCGACCCGGCTGAAGGCGGGCACGGCCCAGAAGCTCGTCCTCAACATGCTGTCGACGATCACCATGATCCGGCTCGGCAAGACGTACGGGAACCTGATGGTGGACGTACGCGCCTCGAACGAGAAGCTGCGCGCCCGCTCCCGCCGGATCGTCGCCCTGGCCACCGGCGCGGACGACGCCGACATCGAGGCCGCGCTCGCCGCGACGGACGGGGAGGTGAAGAACGCCATCCTCGTGATCCTCGGATCGGTCGACGGTCCGACAGCCGCCCGCCTCCTGACCGACAGCAAGGGCCATCTGCGCGCCGCGCTCCAGGCCTCGGCCACGACCGCGTAGTCCCGCAGTCCAGCAGTCCCGTTTTTTGGGCCCCGCAGTCCCGCAGTCCCGTATTGCTCCACCCCCCACGCACCACGCACAGCAAGGCACCACGACCCATGGCTGACTCAAAGAACCGCGCCACGGCCGCCGCGATCCTTCCTCTCGTCGGCGGCGCATCGAACATCACGTCCGTAGCCCACTGCATGACCCGGCTCCGTCTCGGCCTGGCCGACCGCGCGCTCGTCGACGAGGACGCGCTGAAGGCCCTGCCCGACGTCATGGGCGTGGTCGACGACGAGACGTACCAGATCGTCCTCGGACCGGGAAAGGTCGCTCGGGTCACCCCGGAGTTCGAGACCCTGGTCGAGGAGGGCAGGGCCGCCGCACCCGCCGCCCCCGCCACCGCCCCCGCGGCCTCCGGGCCGCACACGGTCACGGCGGACGAACTCGCCGCCCAGGGCGCCGAGTTGAGGGCGTCCCGCAAGGCGAAGAACGCGACGCCGTTCAAGCTGTTCCTGCGCCGGATCGCGAACATCTTCGTGCCGCTGATCCCGGCCCTGATCGGCTGCGGCATCATCGCCGGCATCAACGGCCTGCTGATCAACCTGCACTGGCTGCCGGGCGTCACCCCCGCCCTGGCCGCCATCGCCTCCGGCTTCATGGCGCTGATCGCGGTCTTCGTCGGCTTCAACACGGCGAAGGAGTTCGGCGGTACGCCGATCCTGGGCGGCGCGGTCGCGGCGATCATCGTGTACGCGGGCGTCGCGAACATCGAGGCGTTCGGCCAGAAGCTGTCGCCCGGCCAGGGCGGCGTGCTGGGCGCGCTGGGCGCCGCGGTCCTCGCGACGTACATCGAGAAGTGGTGCAGGAAGTGGGTCCCGGAGGCGGTGGACGTGCTGGTCACGCCCACCCTCACGGTCCTGGTCTCCGGCCTGGTCACGATCTTCGGCCTGATGTTCGTGGCGGGTGAGATCTCCACGGGCATCGGCACCGCGGCGAACTGGCTCCTCGACAACACGGGCGCCTTCGCGGGCCTGGTCCTCGGCGGCCTGTTCCTCCCCCTGGTCATGCTGGGCCTGCACCAGGCCCTCATCCCCATCCACACCACGCTCATCGAGCAGCAGGGCTACACCGTCCTGCTGCCCGTCCTGGCGATGGCGGGCGCGGGCCAGGTCGGCTGTGCGATCGCGGTGTTCAAGCGCCTCAAGCACAACAAGTCGATCCGTACGACGATCAAGTCCGCCCTCCCCGCAGGCTTCCTGGGCGTCGGCGAACCCCTGATCTACGGCGTCTCGCTCCCGCTCGGCCGCCCCTTCGTCACGGCGTGCGTGGGCGGCGCGGCGGGCGGCGCGTTCGTCGGCTTCTTCTCGATGATCGGCGACAAGGTCGGCTCCACGGCGATCGGCCCCTCGGGCTGGGCCCTGTTCCCCCTCCTCGACGGCAACAAGGGCCTCGGCACGACGGTCGCGATCTACGGCGCCGGCCTGCTGGTCGGCTACATCGTGGGCTTCGTGGCGACGTACTTCTTCGGGTTCAGCAAGCAGATGCTGGTGGACCTGAACGTGGACACCCAGGCCGCCGCGGGCGAGTCCCCGGCCCCCGCGGGCACGACGGAACCGAGGGAACCCGCGAAGGTCTGACCGGCCACTCGCTCCCCCTGAGAGCCGGGGCCCGCACGGGCCCCGGCTCTCAGCTCTCCTGGACGCCGCCCGGCACTCGCGTGAAGCGGAGCGACCCGGCGACGGCGGTCAGCCCGCGCAGCATCCCCAGCTGGTTCCACCCCATGTCGAACTCCGTCCGGTCCACGGTGAATTCGGCCGCCAGTGTGACCGCGTCCGCGCCCTCCCGGGTCAGCCGCACCGGCACGGACACCGGCCTGCTGACACCGCGCACGGTCAGCCGACCGTCCACCCGCGCCGCGGCGTCCGCGCCGGTCTCGACACCCCGCACCTCGAAGGTGATCTCGGGGTGCTTCTCGACGTCGAAGAAGTCCGCCGAGCGCAGATGGGTGTCGCGCTTGGCGTTCTTGGTGTCGAGCGAGGCGACGTCCAGGGTCACGGCCCCGGTGACGGTCCCGTCCGGCCGGACCTCACCGCCCCCGCCGACGACACCGAAGGCGCCCTTGACGGTGACGAGCCCCCACATGGTGCGGTGCTTGAGCGCGATGGTGGAGGCGTCGGCGTCGAGCTGCCACTGCCCCGTTTCCACGGCGACGGTCATGACTTCTCCCGATTGCTGATCACTGAGCACGGGTCACCGAGCTCCGATAATCCAAATTTGGATTACTCGTGCACCTCACGGTAGCCACTGATCCAAATTTGCACAACCGGTAGGGCAAATTTGGACAACCGGTAAACTCGGGCCCCATGAGCGACGACGCGGCAGAACCCGACGAGAGCCCGTCCGGCTGTCCGAGCGCGGGCGCCGGCCTGCTGCCGCCCGAACTGCGCGCGTGGATGCTGCTGCTCGCGGCCACCGGAGGCGTGGAACAGCGGCTGCGCACCGTCGTCAAGGAGCAACTCGGCGTCTCCCACGACGAGTTCCTCATCCTGTGCCTGCTCGCGGAGGAGAAGGGCGAGTCCACGGAAGGCGGCGTCCGCATGACCCGCATAGCCGACCTGCTCGGCCGCCCCAAGACCCGCCTCACCTACCAGGTGGCCCTGCTCCAGCGCGCCGGACTCGTCACCCGCGCCTCGGCCTGCGGCGACAGGCGCGGCGTCGAGGTCGCCCTCACCGACAAGGCCCGCACCCTCCTGCGACAGGCCTCGGCCGCCCTGGCCGCCACGGTCACCGACGCCATCGCCCAGTTCGTCGGCGCCGCCCAGCAGGAAGCGCTGCACAGCCTCTTCCCCGCGCCCGAAGAGGCGCGTAACTGATCAGGGCAGTCGCCCCTCCCGGTTCACCACCCGCACCCGCGCCCGCAGCTCCTCCGCGACGGGCGCCGGCTCCACCGCCTCCGGCGGACAGTCCCACTCGCGCCCGCCGCCGGGCGGCCGCAACTGCACGTAACCGCCCTCACGCCCCATGACCTGCCCGACGCGTCCGTCCCGTACGTCGATCACGTACGCGCCGATGTTCACGCGCCACGCCTGTCGTGCAGTACGGCGGCCAGCCGCATCGCCGTATCGAGATTCACGCACCCCAGGTCCACCAGCGGATAACCGACCTCCCCCGCCGCCGACACGGGGTCGACCCGCAGGGACGGCAGCAGCACGCCCAGCACACCGAGTTCGGCCCGCAGTTGCGCGACGGTCTCCTCGACCACCCGCAGCCGCTCCGCGTCCCGCACCACCATCACCCGCTCCTTCACGCCAAGTTCCGCTTTCACCACCCAGCGTGACGGGACCGGTCCTACGCTTTCCAGAGCCACCGGCCCAACAAACCCTTTGCTGCTCTGGGAGTCGATGCACGTGACCGGACCGAAGGACCTCGACCCCGCCTCCCGCCGCGTCATGGTCGGCGAGGAACTCCGCCACGCGAGAGAGCGGGCCGGCCTCACTCAACAGGCTCTGGGCGAGCTGCTGTTCGTGAGCGGTTCGTACGTCGGCCAGATGGAGGCGGGTACGCGCAGGATCCTGCCGGACATGGCGGAACGGCTGGACGAGGCGCTGGGGACAGCGGGGTTCTTCGTCCGGCACGGGGTGAAGGCGAACGAGTCGAAGCACCCCGAGCACTTCGCGGAGGCAGCCGAGGCGGAGGCCGTCGCGATCGAGATCAGACAGTACGAGTCGCTGCTGATCCCTGGCCTGCTGCAAACACCGGCTTACGCCCGCGCGGTCTTCCTGGCCTACCAGCCCACGGCTCCGGAAGAGGCGATCGACAAACTGGTGGCTGCCCGGATGGAACGGACCCACCTCCTCGACAATCCAACAAAGCCGTTGTTGTGGGAAGTCCTTGACGAGGCGGTTCTGCGGCGAGAGGTCGGCGGACCGGCGGTGATGGCTGAGGCTCTGCGACACGTCGCGACACTGGCGAGCAGGCGGCGGGTAATCATCCAAGTGGTGCCGTTCTCAGCGGGGGCACATGCATCCCTGGACGGGCCACTCAAGGTCATGTACTTCAAAGACGCGCCCCCGCTGTCTTTCGTCGACGCCTCCGGAACAGGCCAGTTGATGGACGATCCCGCCACGGTGGCTCGCCATCAACTGTCCTACGATCTACTCAGGGCCAATGCCCTCACGCCGAGGCAATCTCTAGCCCTGATCGCATCAGTGGCGGAGGATTATGCGCATGAAGATCACGCCCCAGGATCCTGACCTGACCACGGCCACCTGGCACAAGTCCAGCTACAGCGGCGGCAGCGGCGGAGAGTGCCTCGAAGTCACCCACGACCACCCCGGCCTCGCCCCCGTCCGCGACTCCAAGAACCCCGACGGCCCGAAGCTCGTGCTCCGGGCGGAGGCCTGGTCCGCGTTCATCACGGATCTCAAGGGAGATCGCTAGGGCGTGTCCGCCCGCCCGCCCCGGCAGTGGCGCGAGATTGCCCCGGAAGCGAGGCTGATTGGCCCGGATCTGCCGATCTCCCTGTCGGGGGCGGGGTCAGCCAGGGCCGGGCCCCGGTCCACCAGCCATCTGCGGCGGAGCTCGGCGGGGTTTGGCAGATTCGGGCCACAAGCTCATTCGGAGCTCAAGTCGCCGGCCCCGAGCGCTCCCTTCAAGGAAGCGGGAGGCGGGTCTCAACCCGCCCTTCGACCCACGGGGATGAACCGGCCTCAACTGCCGTATCAGAATGGCCTCATGAGCCACGACCGCGAACACCCGGACGACGACCGCGTCTTCGTCCGGAGCAACTGGGGCACGAACCGCTACGTCTACAACGCGCGCAACCCCGTCGGACGCGTCCTCATCGTCGGCTCGCTGCTGTTCGCGGCGGGTGCGCTCTACGTGCTGTACCACCCGGATCTCTTCCGGGGCGGCTGGGACGGTGACGACCTGCGGACCGCGGTGACGGGCGCGACGACGCAGCTGTCGCGGGAGAAGACCGGCCCGGGCACCGACACCGGCCTGTACGCGGACATCCTGACGCAGGACATCGCGCGGCACGGGAAGGGCCCGGAAGACGCCCTCACCGTCACCCTCGCCTCCGACCCGCCCGAATCCACGATCTGGTACGGCGGCACCGAGGACGCCGACTTCTCGGTCGAGGCCCGCGGCACCGATACCGCCTTCTGTCTGCACGTCCACGCGGTGCAGCGGCCGAAGGCGATGGGCTACGACACCGTGGACTTCACCGTCGACGACGGGAACTGCCCCGGAGGGACCACCGGGGCGCCTTGACGGCGTCCGGCGCTCCACATGCGCCCGCGCGAGCCGTCGCGCATTCTGAAGGTATGGCTGAGAGCACGTTCTCGAAGATTTCCTGGACCGAGTTCCGTCCCGACCAGGGGAGGCTGACCGCCGGCGCCGTGCTGACCGGCGCCGGGATGCTGGTCTCCGCGGCGGGTGTCGGCCTGCTGGTCTATGAGCTGGTCCGCGCGGGCCGTACCTGGACCAGCGGCTGGGAGGTGCCGCCCGGCGAGCTCGCCGCCCGGACCCTCCACCAGGCGCAGACCGCCGCCCAGGCGGGGCGCGACGCGTGGCGCACCTACGAGGAGCAGGCGGTCTGACAACACGCCGTCGGCCCCCGGGACCAAGTGGTCCCGGGGGCCGACAGAGATGTACTTACCGATCCGTCAGGATCAGAAGTCCATGTCACCGCCCGGCATGCCGCCCGGAGCGCCGCCGGCGGCGGCCTTCTCCGGCTTGTCGGCGATGACGGCCTCGGTGGTGAGGAACAGCGCGGCGATGGACGCGGCGTTCTGCAGCGCGGAACGCGTGACCTTCGCCGGGTCGAGGATGCCCTCGGCGATCATGTCGACGTACTCGCCGGTCGCGGCGTTCAGGCCGTGGCCGATGGGAAGGTTGCGGACCTTCTCCACGACGACGCCACCCTCGAGACCACCGTTGACGGCGATCTGCTTGAGCGGGGCCTCCAGCGCGAGCTTCACGGCGTTGGCGCCGGTCGCCTCGTCACCGTCGAGCTCGAGCTTCTCGAAGACCGCGGAGGCCTGCAGCAGGGCCACGCCACCACCGGCGACGATGCCCTCCTCGACGGCCGCCTTCGCGTTGCGAACGGCGTCCTCGATGCGGTGCTTGCGCTCCTTGAGCTCGACCTCGGTCGCGGCACCGGCCTTGATGACCGCAACACCGCCGGCGAGCTTCGCCAGGCGCTCCTGCAGCTTCTCGCGGTCGTAGTCGCTGTCCGAGTTCTCGATCTCGGCACGGATCTGGTTGACGCGGCCCTGGACCTGGTCGCTGTCACCGGCGCCGTCGACGATCGTCGTCTCGTCCTTGGTGATGACGACCTTGCGGGCGCGGCCGAGCAGGTCGAGACCGGCGTTCTCCAGCTTGAGGCCGACCTCCTCGGAGATGACGGTGCCACCGGTGAGGATGGCGATGTCGCCGAGCATGGCCTTGCGGCGGTCACCGAAGCCCGGGGCCTTGACGGCGACGGACTTGAAGGTGCCACGGATCTTGTTGACGACCAGGGTCGAAAGGGCCTCGCCCTCGACGTCCTCGGCGATGATCAGCAGCGGCTTGCCGGACTGCATGACCTTCTCGAGCAGCGGAAGGAGGTCCTTCACGTTGCCGATCTTGGAGTTGACGATGAGGATGTACGGGTCGTCGAGCGACGCCTCCATACGCTCCATGTCGGTGGCGAAGTACGCCGAGATGTAGCCCTTGTCGAAGCGCATGCCCTCGGTGAGCTCAAGCTCGAGACCGAAGGTCTGCGACTCCTCGACGGTGATGACGCCTTCCTTGCCGACCTTGTCCATCGCCTCGGCGATGAGCTCGCCGATCTGGGTGTCGGCGGCGGAGATGGAGGCCGTGGAAGCGATCTGCTCCTTGGTCTCGACATCCTTGGCCTGCTCGAGCAGGGCGGCGGAGACGGCCTCGACGGCCTTCTCGATGCCGCGCTTGAGGGCCATCGGGTTGGCGCCGGCCGCGACGTTGCGCAGGCCTTCCTTGACGAGCGCCTGGGCGAGGACGGTCGCGGTCGTCGTGCCGTCACCGGCGACGTCGTCCGTCTTCTTCGCGACCTCCTTGACCAGCTCGGCGCCGATCTTCTCGTACGGGTCCTCGAGCTCGATCTCCTTGGCGATGGACACACCATCGTTGGTGATCGTGGGGGCGCCCCACTTCTTCTCGAGGACGACGTTGCGACCCTTGGGGCCCAGGGTCACCTTGACGGCGTCGGCGAGCTGGTTCATGCCGCGCTCGAGGCCGCGCCGTGCCTCCTCGTCGAACGCGATGATCTTGGCCATGTGAAGTGGTCCTCCCGGACGGGGTGGAAACGCAAACGGACCGTGCTGGTGCCCGCGACGGACGGCCTGCGTGCCGTGTGGTTCCTTGCCCCACCCGGCCTGCGAGCCTCACCGACCCGATCCAAGTTCTGTCACTCTCACCTTCAGAGTGCTAACGCAATGATTAGCACTCGACCTAGGAGAGTGCAAGCGCCTCCGGCAGACGCGCGGTCCCCGCGGGCGGCCCACGCGAGCCGCCCGCACACGCACGAGAGGCCCGCACCCCTCGCGGGGTACGGGCCTCTCGGCGTGAGTGTGTCGGTGGCCGATCGCGCCGAGATCAGACGGCGAGCTTGACCATGTCCGCCTGCGGACCCTTCTGGCCCTGCGAGATCTCGAATTCGACTCGCTGACCCTCTTCAAGGGTGCGGTATCCGTCCATCTGGATGGCGCTGTAGTGGACGAATACATCCGCACCACCGTCGACCGCGATGAAGCCGTACCCCTTCTCCGCGTTGAACCACTTGACGGTGCCCTGAGCCATGACTAACTCCCCTATTACTGGCCCTTGCACAGGCCCGCACTTCGCGGACCCGGGTCAGACCTCACGCCCCATTGGTTGGAGGTGTGCGCCGGAACGCGTCGACCGCGGCTGAATGTATCTGCCCAACTGCCGTCTGCAACAGGTCAATCGGACGAGAATTCTGGGCACGGCAGAGCGGTAATAAGCGGCGGAGTCATTGGATTCCGGGGCAACTCGGGCCCGACAAATGCCACGAACACCCGATAAGGGCGGGGCACTTTGGCTGCTTCTTGTCGGGCGGCGGCCGACTTCATATATGCGCTCGGCACAGGCGCGAAGCTCGCTTCCCAACTCTACCGCGCTCAACCATGCAGAATTGCCCCCTCCGCTTCTCTCGCGGAGGGGGCAATTCAGGTGACTCTGTGTGGCCTTGCAAGGCCGGGCGATCAGCCGCCGGCACGGTGCCCGACGGTCAGCCTCCGGCGACGGCCGGGATGATCGAGACGCCCGCGCCTGCCGGCGTCGCCGTCTCCAGGCCCTGCTCGAAGCGCACGTCGTCGTCGTTCACGTACACGTTCACGAAGCGGCGCAGCTTGCCCTGGTCGTCCAGGACGCGGGCCGCGATGCCCGTGTGGTTCTTCTCCAGGTCGGCGATGACCTCGGAGAGGGTCGCGCCCTCGGCGGCGACCTCGGCCTTGCCGCCGGTGTAGGTGCGCAGGATGGTGGGGATGCGGACGTTGACGCTCATGGGGGCTGCAGCCTTTCCGTGCGGGTGTCGCGGGAGTGCGCGGGTCTTCAGTGGGCGAGGCCCGCGTCGCGGAACGCGTCCAGGCTCGGGCGGATGGTGGCGGTCGCCTGGGACGTCTCGGCGACCGCGTCGAGGGTCTTGAGGCCGTCACCGGTGTTGAGGACGACGGTGGTGAGCGTCGGGTCGATCAGGCCGGCCTCGATCAGCTTCTTCGTCACGCCGACCGTCACACCGCCCGCGGTCTCCGCGAAGATGCCCTCGGTCTGCGCCAGGAGCTTGATCGCCTCGACGACCTGCTCGTCGTTGACGTCCTCCACGGCGCCGCCGGTGCGGCGGGCGATGTCGAGGACGTACGGCCCGTCGGCCGGGTTGCCGATGGCCAGGGACTTGGCGATCGTGTTCGGCTTCTGCGGCCGCACGACGTCGTGGCCGCCCTTGTAGGCGACGGACACCGGCGAGCAGCCCTCGGCCTGGGCGCCGAAGAGCTTGTACGGCTTGTCCTCGACGAGGCCGAGCTTGATCAGCTCCTGGAGGCCCTTGTCGATCTTCGTGAACTGGGAGCCGGACGCGATCGGGATGACCAGCTGGTCCGGGAGGCGCCAGCCGAGCTGCTCGCAGATCTCGTACGCGAGCGTCTTGGAGCCCTCGCCGTAGTACGGACGCAGGTTGACGTTGACGAAGCCCCAGCCCTCGCCGAGCGGGTCGCCGATGAGCTCGGAGCAGAAGCGGTTGACGTCGTCGTAGTTGCCCTCGATGCCGACGAGTTCGCCGCCGTAGACCGCGGCCATGACGACCTTGCCCTGCTCCAGGTCGTGCGGGATGAACACGCAGGAGCGGAAGCCGGCGCGGGCCGCGGCGGCGCCGACGGCGCCGGCGAGGTTGCCGGTGGAGGAGCAGGACAGGGTGGTGAAGCCGAAGGCGCGGGCGGCCTCGATGGCCTGGGCGACGACGCGGTCCTTGAAGGAGTGCGTGGGGTTGCCGGAGTCGTCCTTGACGAACAGCTTGCCCTGCTCGACGCCGAGTTCACGGGCGAGGTTGTCGGCCTTGACGAGCTTGGTCCAGCCGGGGTTCAGGTTCGGCTTCTCGGCGACGTCGGCCGGGACGGGCAGGAGAGGGGCGTAGCGCCAGATGTTGGCGGGTCCGGCCTCGATCTCCTTGCGCAGCGACTCGGGGTCGCCGACCGGCAGGTCGTAGGAGACTTCGAGCGGCCCGAAACACTCGGCACAGGCGAAGATCGGTCCGAGCGGGAAGCTGGTGCCGCACTCGCGGCAGGAAAGCGCCGATGCGGGTCCGAGATCAACGGAAGTGGTGGTGGCGACAGTCTGCGCAGCCATGATGGCGAGGCCCTTTCTCCTCATCTTCCTCGCGGCGCATCTCGCCACGAGACGGAATTGGCACCTTCCCCACCTGGACCTCGACAAGGTCGGCGGGAGGGTTGCCGGGACTTCAACGGGCCGTATCCCTCTGTCCCTCTGGATGAGCGCTATTCGGTTGTTGAGCTGGCACTTGATCACTCAAGCGCGGCGGCGACCCCGACATGCGATGGTCACCGGCGTTGTTCAAGACTGTAACCGAAGGCCTGGACGCTTGAGATAGTCGTCCGAACCGCGAGATGGATCACAGTTCGTGATCAGACAGTTCAGACAGTGAGGAGCCGCGCACCGTGCTGGAAGAAGTAGAGCGCTGGCTGAGCAGGCGTTCCTGGTCGGTGTCGGACCGTCCGCTCCCTCAGCTGATCGCCGCCAAGCGCGCCTCGGGCACCTCGGTGAGCGTGGTGCTGCCCGCGCTGAACGAGGAGGAGACGGTCGGCGAGATCGTCGCCGAGATCCGTCGCGCCCTGATGACGGAGCGGGTGCCGCTGGTCGACGAGCTGGTGGTGATCGACTCGGGCTCGACGGACCGTACGGCCGAGGTCGCGCGGGCCGCCGGGGCGCGCGTCGTGCACCGGGACACGATCCTGCCGAGGATCCCGGCCGTGCCCGGCAAGGGCGAGGTGCTGTGGCGCTCGCTGCTCGTGACGGGCGGCGACATCGTCTGTTTCGTCGACGCGGATCTGAAGGAGTTCTCCGCGGACTTCGTCTCGGGGATCGTGGGCCCGCTGCTCACGGATCCCGGCGTGGACTTCGTGAAGGCGATGTACGACCGCCCGCTCGGGTCCGCCGCGGGCCAGGGGGGCCGGGTCACGGAGCTGGTGGCGCGCCCGGTCCTCAATCTGCACTGGCCGCTGCTCGCCGGGTTCGTGCAGCCGCTCGGCGGCGAGTACGCGGCCCGCAGATCGCTCCTGGAGCGCCTGCCGTTCCCCGTCGGTTACGGGGTCGAGCTCGGTCTTCTCGTCGACGCGCTGCACACGGTGGGCCTGGACGCGCTCGGGCAGGTCGACGTGGGGGTGCGCAAGCACCGGCACCAGGACGGGCAGGCGCTCGGCCGGATGGCCGCGGCGATCTACCGCACCGCGCAGCTGCGGCTCGCACGCGGGCATCTCGTGCGTCCGGTGCTCACCCAGTTCGAGCGCGGGGAACAGGGATTCGAGCCGCGCACGCACGACGTGGACACCGAGGAACGCCCCCCGATGACCCAAATCACCGAGTACGCGGAGCGCCGCGTGGCGTAGCCAGGGGCAATCGTATGTTTTGCCTACATTGCCCTTTATGTGGCTCAGACAAGTTTCGGGTGAGCGACGGCTGCGCGCAGCCGCGACCCGCACCGCCGGGGCGCTCGTCGCCACGGTCACCGCACTGACGGCGCTCGGCGCCGCGGCCCCCGCCGCGGCGGACGTGGTCGCGCCGTTCACCAAGCGCTACGACGAATCGCTGTACGGCGACTTCGTGACCATCGGCAACACGGTCATGGGCTGCCCGGCCGCGCCGGCCGACCTCGCGACGCGCTGCGCGGCCGCCGCCGGCGGCGGCCGGGGCGGCGACGAGACGTTCGTGATGCAGCGCGTCAACACGGCCCGTACGACGGCCGGTTACGGCTCCAGCACCGGCCGGGTGACGATCCCGCCGGGCGCGAAGGTGGCGTACGCCCGCCTGTTCTTCGGCGGCAACGACGGTACGTACAGGGGCCCGAGCGGCGCGCGGCTCGCGCGGTGCGACATCTCCGGCGCCGATGTGCGGCCCTCACCGGGCTCCCCGCTCGCCGCCGTACCCGTGCTGGGCGTGAACGGCGGCGCGGCTGCGAGGGTTTCCGTCGAGGACCTGGTCCAGGACCCGGCGACGATCAACGGCCCGCACTACTACACGGGCGAGGCCGACGTCACGAGCATGTTCGCCGGCGTCACCGGCACCGGCGCGCCCGTCCCCGTCGCGGTCGGCGGCGTCTGGGCGCCCGACGGCAAGGGCTGCGTGGCCGGCTGGTCGATGACCGTCGTCTACAAGTACGGCGCCCCGAACGCCGAGTACGCGCCGGAGCGCCGCAACGTGTACGTCTACGGCGGACACGTCCTCCAGCGCCCCGTCTCGCCGGCGACCACGATCGGCGTGGACGGCTTCCACCGCGCGGGCGGCGGCAGGGTGCGGGCGGGCGTCTCCACGTACGAGGGCGGCTGGAACACGCTGGGCGACCGGTTCCTGGTCGACGGCAAGAACGTCACCGAAGCCCACACCGGCAACTCCTACCTCAGCGAGAGCGACGGCGCCGTCGCCCCGGAGGCGGCCGACGACCTGAGCGTCGACGCGAAGGCGTTCGAGCTGCCCGCCGGGACCATCCCGCCCGGCGCCACCTCCACCGAGCTGACGTTCACCACCCAGGGCGACACCCGTGTCCCCTCGGCGCTCGCGCTGTCCGTCCCGGTCCCGGACCTGGAGGTCACCAGGACGGCGAGCCCGCAGACGGCCCGCCCCGGCGACATCCTGACGTACACGGTCACGGCGAAGAACGTCGGCTCGCTCGACTACCCGAACGCCAGGTTCAGCGACGACCTGACCGGCAGCCTCGACGACGCGGCGTACAACGGCGACGTGCGCACGGACCTCGGCCACGTCGCGTACAGCGCGCCGAGGATCGGCTACACCGGTGACATCCCCGCGGGGAAGACCGTCACCGTCACGTACTCGGTGAGGATCCACGACCCGGTGCGCGGCGACGGGAAGCTGCCCGGCGGCGTCGAGGTGCAGTCACCGCGCTCCAACTGCGCGGCGGGCAGCGCCGACCCGAGCTGCGGGACCGCCCCCGAGATCGAGAAGCCGCCGCCCCCGGCGCCGCCCGCCCTGCGCATCACGAACGTGCCGGAGCGGCCCGCCGTGCCGCCGTGCGAGGAGACCGGGAACACCGTCACGATCGCCGACTTCTCGGCCAGGGAGCGCACCGGCGCCGCCGTCGAGTGGCCCGTGACGGCGGGCTCGGCCCCGGTCGCCTCCGCCGGGAGCATCACGAAGCGGGGGTCCGTGTACGTCTGGAAGGGTGACGTCGCGGCACACGGCAAGGTCGTCATCACACAGCGCGTGAAGGCGTCCTGCACGACGGGCGAGGCCACCGCGATCACCGTGACGGCCGGCGTGCCGCGCACCAACTGCCCGAAGGCCCGGCCCGGCGCGGACGACCCGTGCACCTCGGTCATCACCGCCAGGCGGGAGCAGGCCCGCCCCGCCCCACCTCAGGACTCGCACCGCTCGCACGGCAGCGCACTGGCCGACACCGGCGACTCGGACACGTTCCTGTACGGCGGTCTCGCGGGCGCTCTGTGCGGGCTCGGCGTCCTCGCGGTGGCGGCGGCGCGCAGCCGGCGTGACTGACCCGCGCGGGTAACGACGGCGCAGGCGAACGGCGGATCGTATACGGCCGGGCTCCCGTGGAGTCCGGCCGTACGTTTGAGCGTTTACGGGCCGGGCTACGTTTGCCCGTATGGCTTCCACGCAGGGTGCACAGATCCTCGTCGCGTCCAACCGCGGTCCGGTCTCTTACGAGCTCGGGGCCGACGGGACGCTCGACGCGCGGCGCGGCGGGGGCGGGCTCGTCTCCGGGCTCTCCGCGATCGGACAGGACCCGGACGGCGCGAGCGCGATGTGGGTGTGCGCGGCTCTCGGCGAAGGTGACCGCGAGGCGGTGCGGCGCGGTGTCGGGGAGCCGGGCGTGCGGATGCTCGACATCGACCCCGAGGTGTACGCCGACGCGTACAACGGCATCGCGAACTCGGTCCTCTGGTTCGTCCACCACATGCTCTACCAGACGCCCCTGGAGCCGGTCTTCGGGCCGCGGTTCCGTGCGCAGTGGGCGTCCTACGAGGCCTACAACCGGGCGTTCGCCGAGGCGCTGGCCGCCGAGGCCGCGCCGGGCGCCGCCGTCGTCGTGCAGGACTACCACCTGGCGCTCGTGCCGGGGATGCTGCGGGAGCTGCGCGACGACCTGCGCATCGGGCACTTCTCGCACACCCCGTGGGCGCCGGTCGACTACTTCCGGATGCTGCCGGACGACATCGCCGGGCAGCTGCTGCGCGGCATGCTGGGCGCGGACCGGCTCGGGTTCCTGACGCGGCGCTGGGCGGACACGTTCACGGCGTGCTGCGAGGCCGTGGTGGGCGGCACCTTCGACACGGAGATCGGGGTGCACGGCCTGGGCGCGGACGCGGACTTCCTGCGCGAGCGCTCGCGCCGCCCCGACGTCGAGGAGCGGCTCGCCGCGCTGAGGGAGCAGATCGGCGGCCCGGACCGCAAGGTGATCGTCCGCGTGGACCGCACGGAGCTGTCGAAGAACATCGTGCGCGGCCTGCGCGCGTACGGGATCCTCCTCGACGAGCACCCCGAGTGGCGCGAGCGGGTGGTGCACGTCGCCTTCGCGTACCCGTCACGCCAGGACCTCGCGGTCTACCGGGAATACACCGACGAGGTCTCCCGGGTCGCCGAGGAGATCAACTCCCGCTTCGGTACGCAGAGTTGGACCCCGGTCGTGCTCCATGTGAAGGACGACTTCGCCCGCTCCCTGGCCGCGTACCGGCTGGCCGACGTGGCACTGGTCAACCCGATCAGGGACGGCATGAACCTCGTCGCCAAGGAGGTCCCGGTCGTCTCCGACGAGGGCTGCGCGCTGGTCCTGTCGCGGGAGGCGGGGGCGTACGAGGAGCTGGGCGACGACGCGCTCGTGGTGAACCCGTACGACGTGTCGGCGACGGCCGAGGCCCTGCACGCCGCGCTGCTCATGGGAGACGGGGAGCGCGCCGAGCGCACGAAGCGGCTTGTAGCGGCGGCGACCGCGCTGCCGCCCGCGCAGTGGTTCCTCGACCAGCTCCACGCGCTGCGGGGTTAGGCGGCGGGGGCCAGGGCCTTTCGTTCGGACCGGGCTGGATCAGGGAGCGGGGTCATGGGGGTCCCCCTGCTCGAGCGCAGCCGAGAGCTCGGGGAGTCGGCGAGTGACGACAACACCGCAGATGTGCGTGCCGGACCCCGCGAGCCCAGCCTGATCCGACGAGAGGCCCGAGAGGCCCTAGGCCCGGGAGCTGATCGCGCCGGCCAGGCCCGACAGCAGCCCCACCACTCCCTCCGGCCCGTCCACCACCACGTCCGCCCGTTCCGCCAGCTCCGTGACCTCCGAGCTGCCGCTGCACACCAGCAGGCCCGGCACCCCGTCCTTGCGGAGTTCGTCGACGGCGGCGAACGCGGGCAGGTCGCCGAGGTCGTCGCCCCCGTAGAGGACCGACGTCGCGCCCACTTCGCGTACGTACGCACTGAGCGCGGCGCCCTTGTCCATGCCGGGCGGCCTCAGTTCCAGGACGAGGCGGCCGGGTTCGACGATCAGGCCGTGCCGGGCCGCGAGGTCGGACAGGGGCGCGCGCAGCGCCTCGAACGCCGCCTGCGGGTCGGCCGCGCGGCGAGTGTGGACGGCGACGGCGCGGCCCTTCTCCTCGATCCAGGTGCCGCGCCAGGCACCCACGGACTCCAGGACGCCGGGCAGTTCGGCGCGGACGGCCGCGACGCCGGGGTGCGGGGCGGGGGCGTGGACCGTGCCGGTGACGGCGTCCCAGCGCTCGGCGCCGTAGTGGCCGAGGACCACGAGGTGCTGGAGGCCCGGGACGCCCGCGAAGCCGCCGTGGCGCACGGCGACGCCCGCGGGGCGGCCGGTGATCACGGCGACGGACGCGACCTGCGGTGCCAGCGCGGCGAGCGCGTGGACGGCACCGGGGTGGGCGCGGGCCTGTTCGGGGTCGGGCACGATCGGCGCGAGCGTGCCGTCGAAGTCGAGCGCGATCACGGCCCGCGCGGGGTCCGAGAGGAGTGCGTCGAGGCCGTCACGCCCGGCGGAGGTCACAGGCGACGGCAGGTCGTGCTGCTGAGGGCTGCCCATGCGCCGAGCCTATCCGCGGGAGGCGGACCGTACTCCTGGCGCGTGGGTCAGCGTTCCGCGCGGCGCGCGTCCCGTACCCGGCGCAGCCGGTTGACCGTGACCGGGTCGTGGGCGAGGGCCCTCGGGTCGTCGAGAAGCGCGTTGAGCAGCTGGTAGTAGCGCACCGGGGCGAGCCCCAGCTCCTCGCGCACGGCGCGCTCCTTGGCCCCGGCCGACGCCCACCCGCGCCGCTCCAGGGCGAGGACGCCCTGCTCACGGGGGGACAGGGCGCCGGACGTCTCCTCGGCGGACTCGGGCTCGGGCGCTTGCTCGGGCTCCGGCCCTGACTCTGACTCTCTGTACGGCGGTTCGCTCACGGCAGCGACGCTACTCCGCGTTCTCCGCCGCGTCGGCCGAGCGCTGAAGGCGGCCGAGGGTGGCGCCCGGGTTGCCGTTGGGGCCGACGGCCGAGCCGATCTCGCGCTTGACGCCGGCGCTGACCTGGGCCCAGGACGTCTTGCCGACGGGGTAGAGCTGCGAGTTCGGCAGTTCGCCGAGGAACTTCGAGAGCTTCTGGTCGCGCCTGTCGTCGGCCATCGTGTTCGACGCGGAGTTGGTGACCGGCAGGAGGTCGTACTCGCGCGAGAAGTCGAGGACGTTCTTCTCGCTGTAGACGAAGTCGAGGAACTTGCCGACCTGGTCCTTGTGGCCGTTCTGCCGGAACGCCATCATCCAGTCGGCGACGCCCATGGTCGAACGGGCCCTGCCGTGGATGCCGGGCATCGGCACCGTGCCGAAGCTGACGCCCTTCTTGGCGGCCATCTGCATCAGCGTCGGGTGCCCGTTGAGCATGCCGACGTCTCCGCGCGTGAAGGCCGCGAAGGCCTGTGCGCGGTCGAGCTTGGCGGGCGGGGTCGGACCCGTGAGGCCCTGGCCGACCAGGTCGTCCTTCAGCCACTCGAAGGTCTTGACGTTCTGCGGGGAGTCGATGCTGTAGGTGCCGACGTCGTCCGTGTACCCGGAGCCGCCGCTCAGCATCCACATCATCGTCTCGGCCTGCGCCTCCTCCGGGCCCAGCGGGAGCGCGTAGGGGATCTTCACGCCGCGCGCCTTGAGGGCCTTGGCGTCGGCCTGGAGCTGGGCCCAGGTCTGCGGCGGGGTCAGGCCGGCCTCGTCGAAGAGGGTCTTGTTGTAGAACAGCAGCCGCGTGGAGGACGCGAAGGGCATGCCGTACTGGACGCGGGAGACCTCGCCGGCGGCGGCGAGCTGCGGCAGGAAGTCGGACTGCACGGGGATGGAGAGCAGGTCGTTCGCGCTGTAGAGCTTGCCGCTCGCGGCGTAGTCGGAGTACGCGCCGATCTGCGCCATGTCGGGCGCGTGGCCGTCCGCGACCATCTTCTTGACCTTGGCGTCGACGTCGCTCCAGGAGTAGACGCTGACGTCGACCTTGATGCCGGGGTTCTTCTTCTCGAAGTCGGCGGACAGCGCGTCCCAGTACTTCTGGGAGCTGTTCGCCGGGGAGTCACCGTAGTCGGCGGCCACCAGCTTCAGGGTCACGTCCTCGGAGCCCGGGCCCCCGCAGGCGGCCAGCGTCGCCGCCATGCCGAGCGCGGCCACCGCCGCCGTCAGACCTGTCATGCGCCGCTGCACAGCCGGTTTCCCACCCTCTTGATGTCGCTCGTCAGGATTTCGGGCCCGGAATGCTCACGAGGCCCGGTCATAAGGTCTACACCACACGGGTTCCGCCCCCGCAACGGGCCTTCGCCGGGAAAGCGGAAACGCGCCATCCGTACACATCGACGCAAGATCCATGCAAGTGGACTAGACCTCTCGCGGGTTGAGGCGCGAGACTGTCCCCGTGAGACATGTCATCGCCCTCGATGTGGGCGGCACCGGAATGAAGGCCGCGCTGGTCGGGGCCGACGGCACCCTGCTCCACCAGACGCGGCGCGCCACCGGCCGCGAGCGCGGGCCCGACGCGGTCGTCGAGACCATACTCGGCTTCGCCGCCGACCTGCGCGCGTACGGCGAGGAACACCTCGGGGAGCCGGCCGCCGCGGCCGGCGTCGCGGTGCCCGGCATCGTCGACGACGAGCACGGCATCGCCCTGTACGCGTCGAACCTCGGCTGGCGCGACGTGCCGATGCGCAGACTGCTGAGCGAGCGGCTCGACGGCATCCCCGTCGCCCTCGGCCACGACGTGCGCACCGGCGGCCTCGGCGAGGGCCGGCTCGGCGCGGGCAAGGGCGCGGACCGCTTCCTGTTCGTGCCGCTCGGCACGGGCATCGCCGGCGCCATCGGCATCGGCGGCCGCATCGAACCCGGCGCGCACGGCTCGGCCGGCGAGATCGGCCACATCGTCGTACGCCCCGGCGGCACGGACTGCAGCTGCGGCCAGCGCGGCTGCCTGGAGCGCTACGCGTCCGCCTCGGCGGTCTCGCTCGCCTGGGCCGAGGCCACCGGCGACCCGGAGGCGGACGCCGCGGACTGCGCCAAGGCCGTCGAGTCCGGTGACCCCAGGGCGCGGCAGGTGTGGCAGGAGGCCGTGGAGGCGCTCGCCGACGGGCTCGTCACGGCGCTCACCCTGCTGGACCCGCGCACCCTGATCATCGGTGGCGGTCTGGCCGAGGCGGGGGAAACCTTGTTCACACCACTGCGGGCCGCCGTCGAGGAACGCGTGACGTTCCAGAAGCTGCCCACGATCGTCCCGGCGGCCCTCGGGGACACCGCCGGCTGCCTGGGCGCGGGCCTGCTCGCCTGGGATCTGCTCGCCCGGTCCACCGATTCCACGGAGGTAGTCGCCTGATGGCCGCTCTGAATGTTCTCTCCGGCGCCCGCGTCGTCCTGCCGGCCGGCGTCGTCGAGAACGGACGCGTGATCGTGGACGGCGCGAAGATCGCCGGCAGCGCGCCGGCCGGCGCCCCCTCCACCGATCTCACCGGCCACTGGGTCGTGCCCGGCTTCGTCGACATGCACAACCACGGCGGCGGCGGGGCCTCCTTCACCTCGGGATCGATCGACGACATCCTCAAGGGCGTCCGCACGCACCGTCTGCACGGCACCACGACGGTCGTCGCGTCCTTCGTCACCGGCGAGACGGACTTCCTCACCCAGCGCGCGGGCCTGCTGTCCGAGCTGGCCGAGCAGGGCGAGATCGCGGGCATCCACTTCGAGGGCCCGTTCATCTCCCCGTGCCGCAAGGGCGCCCATGACGAAACGCTCCTGCGCGACCCCGACCCGGCCGAGGTCCGCAAGCTGCTCGACGCGGCGCGCGGCCGGGCCAAGATGCTCACCCTCGCCCCCGAACTCCCCGGCGGCATCGACTCCGTACGCCTCCTCGCCGAGCACGGCGTGATCGCCGCGATCGGCCACACCGACGCCACGTACGAGCAGACCGTCGAGGCGATCGACGCGGGCGCCACCGTCGCCACGCACCTCTACAACGCCATGCCGGCCATCGGCCACCGCGCCCCGGGCCCCATCTCGGCGCTCCTGGAGGACGAGCGGATCACCGTCGAACTCATCAACGACGGCACGCATCTGCACCCGGCCGCACTGGAGCTGGCGTTCCACCACGTGGGCAGCGGGCGCGTCGCGTTCATCACCGACGCGATGGACGCGGCGGGCTTCGGCGACGGCCGCTACATGCTCGGCACCCTGGAGGTCGAGGTGAAGGACAGCGTCGCGCGGCTCGTCGAGGGCAACTCCATCGCCGGCTCGACGCTCACCCTGGACCGCGCGTTCAAGCGCGCCGCCACCATCGACAAGCTGCCCGTCGAGGACGTCGTCCGCGCGATCTCCGCCAACCCGGCCCGCCTCCTCGGCGTGGACGACAGGGTGGGCTCGCTGGAGCCCGGCAAGGACGCCGACCTCGTGGTTCTCGACGAGGACTTCGAACTCAAGGGCGTCATGCGCAAGGGCCGGTGGATCGTGGAACCCCGGCTCGCCTGAGGTCTGGGCCTACCGCCCGGTCTTTGGCATGATCAGGCCGCGTTACTGAAGGTAGTTCCGAACTGAGGGGTGGGCTGGGGTCTCGTGATCCTCACGGTCACACTGAACGCCGCGCTCGACATCACCTACGACGTGCCGGCGCTGCACCCGCACGCGTCGCACCGCGTCACCAAGGTCACCGAACGCCCCGGCGGCAAGGGCCTCAACGTCGCGCGCGTGCTCGCCGCGCTCGGCCACGACGTGACCGTCACCGGTTTCGCCGGCGGCGGCACGGGCCGCGCCCTCAGGGAACAGCTCGTGGACTCCCCCGGCATCCGGGACGCGCTCGTCCCGGTCTCGGGCGCCACCCGTCGCACCATCGCGGTCGTCGACGCCACGACCGGCGACACGACCCAGCTCAACGAGCCGGGCCCGCTCGTCGCCCCCGCCGAGTGGTCCGCGTTCACCGAGGCCTACCAGGAGCTCCTCACGTCCGCGTCCGCGGTGGCCCTGTGCGGCAGCCTGCCGCCGGGTGTCCCCGTCGGCGCGTACGCCCAGCTGGTCCGCGCGGCCCGCGCCGCGTCCGTGCCCGTACTGCTCGACTCGTCGGGGGAACCGCTGCGCCGGGGGCTCGCGGCCCGCCCCGACATCATCAAGCCGAACTCCGACGAGCTCGCCGAGCTCACCGGCTCCCACGAGCCGCTGCGCGCCACCCGTGACGCCCGCCGCCGCGGCGCACACTCCGTGGTCGCCTCACTGGGCCCCGAGGGCCTCCTCGCGGTCACCCCGGACGGCAGCTGGCGCGCTCCCGCCCCGGACCGCGTGAAGGGCAACCCGACGGGCGCGGGCGACTCGGCGGTCGCCGGCCTGCTCTCGGGCTACGTGGAAGACCTGCCGTGGCCGGACCGCCTGGCCCGCGCGGTCGCCCTGTCCGCGGCGACGGTACTGGCCCCGGTGGCCGGGGAGTTCGACCGCGCGGCGTACGAGGAACTGCTCGGCCGGGTCGCGGTGACGCAACAGACGGCGACAGCGGCCTAGGGCACGCCCCGGGCCGCTGTCGGCAAACTTCTGTGGATCAGCCGTTGGTGCCCTTGACCAGCCACATCTGGTCGAAGTTGGCGTCGCACTGGTTGCCCTGCTCGCACGAGATCGCGATCGCGTTCGTGCCCTTGCTGAGCTGGACGACGGACCAGGTGTTGGTCCACCCCTTCTCCCAGTCGCCTTCCTTGGCGCCGGAGAAGTTCTTCATGTTGAGCGGGCGGGTCTGCGCCTTGCCGTTGACCGTGATGGTCGCGTTGGCGTCCTTGCCGGGCACGCCGTAGTTGACGCGCAGGCTGTACGCACCGTCCTTCGGGATGCCGTTGACCGTCCAGGTGAGCTTGGCGCCCACCTGGTTGAAGCCGGCCACATAGGTGCCGCCGTCGGCCTTGGCGCCCTTGACGTCCGACGCGGTGGCCGTGCCGCCCTCGAGCTTCAGCGCCTTGGCGTCCGTCTTCGGGAGGTCGACCGGCTTGTCGGCGCTCTTGGACGGGGTCTGGCTCGGCTGGACCGACTGGGAGCCGCCGGACGGCTGCCCGCCCGCGTCGCCGCCCTTCGCGTCGTCGTTCGAGTCGCCGCCGAGGACCGCGACGCCGATGCCGATGACCACGGCCGCCACGACGGCGAGCGCGCCGATCAGCAGGCCCTTGGTGTTGGGACCGCGGCCCCGGCCGCCACCGCCGCCGTGCTGCGTGGGTGTCACCGTGGTCGGTGCGCCGCCGGGCAGCGTCTCGGGGGCCGAGTAGTGCGCGTTCGGCTGGCCGTAGGCCTGGGGCTGCTGGGGCGCCTGACCGTACGCGGCGGTCGGCTGCGGCTGCTGGCCGTACGGGGGCTGCTGCCCGTACTGCCGCTCACCGACCGGCCTGACCTGGTGGTAGGACCGGGGACCCGGATAGCCGTAGCCGCCGCCCCCGCTGGGCGGTGTCGCCCCGGCCGCCTGTCCGTCGGCGTACAGATAGCCGAACGGATCGTCGTCCTCGGGCGTGCTCGCGCCGTTGTCAGCGGGCGCCATCCCTGATCACTCCCTACGTATCGCTTACCCGGCGAGCGTACCCGCTGGGAGTGGTCCGAAGGGGTGGCGTTGACCTCACCGATACCCG
This sequence comes from Streptomyces longhuiensis, assembly GCF_020616555.1. Classification (NCBI taxonomy): domain Bacteria; kingdom Bacillati; phylum Actinomycetota; class Actinomycetes; order Kitasatosporales; family Streptomycetaceae; genus Streptomyces; species Streptomyces longhuiensis. Next base: position 4,648,868 of record NZ_CP085173.1, read on the forward strand.
CGGAAGGAGATCATCCGGCCCGTCGGTGCTGCTTGGCACGCGACCGTTTCTCGATGTACATCCGCTGGTCAGCGGATTTCAACACCTCGTCGGCCGTCATCCCGCAGTGCGCCCAGCCGATGCCGAAACTGGCGCCCACACGGACCGCCCTCCCGTCGACCCGGATGGGCGGAATGATCGCGTTCCGCAGACGGACGGCGAGGTCCTGTGCGTCGGCCCGGCCGAGCCCGTCGGCGAGCACGACGAACTCGTCGCCGCCGAGCCTCGCGACGGTGTCCCCGTCACGGACACCGCTGGTCAGACGCCGTGCGACCTCGATCAGAACGGCGTCTCCGGTGTGGTGCCCGAACCGGTCGTTGATCGACTTGAAGCCGTCCAGGTCGCAGAAGAGGACCGCCAGGCCCTTCGTCCCGTCGTCGGTCTCCCCCTCGGGCGCGACGATGTGGACGTGGTGATCGAAGCCATAGTCGTCGTAGATCCCGCCGGAGGGCCCGGACCCGCCGCTCTGCTGTCCGGCCGCGGCGGCAGCCGCGGCCCCCGCGAAGTCGAATCCGTGCCCGTTCGTGTCGTACGAGCTGCCGGTGCGGTCCCCGTACGCCGCGTCCAGGGAGTCCACGGCGCTCTGCTCGGGCAGCTGGGGGCGGCGGCACAGGCGGGCCGAGAGGCGGGAGCGCAGCTCCGCCGAGTTCGGCAGGCCGGTGAGGGAGTCGTGGGACGCGCGGTGCGCGAGGTGCAGCTCGCGGCGCTTGCGCTCCTCGATGTCCTCGACGTGGGTGAGCAGGAAGCGCGGTCCGTCGGCGGCGTCGGCCACCACCGAGTTCCGCAGGGACACCCAGACGTAGGTGCCGTCGCGCCGTCCGAGGCGCAGCTCGGCGCGGCCGCCCTCGGCGGAGGTGCGCAGCAGCGTGCCGATGTCCTCGGGGTGGACGAGGTCGGAGAACGAGTAGCGGCGCATGGCGGACGCCGGGCGGCTGAGCAGCCGGCACAGGGCGTCGTTCGTGCGCAGGAGCCGCCCGTGCTGGTCGCCGCCCATCTCGGCGATGGCCATGCCGCTGGGGGCGTACTCGAAGGCCTGGCGGAAGGACTCCTCGCTGGCGCGCAGGGCCTGCTGCTCGCGTTCGAGCCGGACCAGGGCGCGCTGCATGTTGGCGCGCAGCCGTGCGTTGCTGATGGCGATGGCGGCCTGGAAGGCGTACATCTGCAGGGCCTCACGGCCCCAGGCGCCGGGGCGCCTGCCGTTGCGCGGGCGGTCGGCGGAGATCACGCCGAGGAGTTCGCCGCCGGAGCCGCCGGTGGCGTACATCGGGGCGAAGAGACGGTCCGCCGGGTGCCACTCGTCCTCGAAGCGGGGCGCCGGACCGTCGGTGAACCACTGCGGTACGTCGTCCTCGTCGAGGACCCAGCCCTCGGTGTGCGGGATGAACCGCAGGTCGCCCCAGGCCTCGCCCATGGACAGGCGGCGGTCCCAGGAGGCGCGGGAGCCGACCCGGCCGGTGATGAGGGCTTCGGCGGAGGAGTCACCGGAGAAGGCGGCGACGACGAGGTCACCGTCCGGGCGTACGAGATTGACGCAGGCCAGCTCGTATCCGAGGCCGTTCACGACTCCGTCGGAGACCGTCTGCAGGGTGTCGGCCAGGCTGCGGGCGGTGTTCATGTCCGCCATGACCTGGTGAAGCTGCCGCAGGGTCGCAAGACGGACGTACGGCTCCGACTCGGTCTCCATGCTCAGCTCTCCCCGAGACCTCGACAGCACTCCAGAATTCTGATCGCCGATTCCGCACGTGCGTGTGCACGCTCTTCTTGCAGTGTCTCCGCCACTGAATCACAGCGAGCTGTCCACTCGGTACACAGGGTCAACAAAATATGGCTCCTGTGACTCAAGTCACAGGAGGAGATGAAGGGTTGAGGGGTGCTCCGGCGCACGCCCCCTGCACTTCCTGAACGGAGAAAACCGACGATCAGCACCATATGCGGACGACACCCACCACAGGTCCTAGGACCGACCTCGGCCCAAGGCCCGATGTGGCGGGCACGGCACCGAAGCTAGCGTCGAGACGTGCTGAAGACTCCCCCGCCGCTGAAGAATTTCCCGCTCTCCCCCACCACCCGCACGACCCCCACAACCCCCACCGCTGCTTTCGTCCCCGCGCCCGCCTCGGCCGGGCATGCTGAGGGGGTGAGCAACGACGAGTTCCGCGCCGCCATGTCCCGACTGGCCGCGGGCGTGGTCCTGGTGACCGCGCGCGAGATGCCGCTCGACCCGGACGACCCGTCGGCTCCCCTGGGCGAGGACGTCGGCATGACGGCGACGGCGTTCCTGTCGGTCTCCCTCGACCCCCCGCTCGTCCTCGTCAGCCTGCGCAACGGCTCCCGCATGGACGACCTGCTCGACGAACAGCCCCTGTGGGCGGTGTCCGTGCTCTCCGAGAGTCAGCGCCACATCGCGGGCCGCTTCGCGATGAAGGGCCGCATCAGCGACCGTCTGCTCTTCGAGGACATCCCCTACGTACGCGGCGAGGTGTCCGGCGCGCCCCTGGTGGGCGGCGCGCTCGCGACGCTGGAGTGCCGCACGGAGCAGCGGGTGACGGCCGGGGACCACACGCTGGTGATCGGCCGGGTGCTCACGGCCTCGCTGCCCAGCGCCGACGGCGGACCGCTGGCCTACTTCAAGGGGAAGTACCGGCAGTTGGGGTGAAGCCCCCGCCCGGACCCCGTGAGGCCGCTCAGTCCCAGCCCTGCCCCGACCGGCCCCGCTTCGTGTCCGACCGCGCCTTCTTGTTGCGCAGGCGGCGCTCGTTGATCCCCCGGGGGATGCGGGTCGCGCGGCGCGGCTTGGGCGGCGGGGCGGTGGCCTCGGCGAGGAGCGACGTGAGGCGCACGGCGGCGGTCTCGCGGTTTCGCCACTGGGAGCGGTGTTCCGAGGACCGTACGGAGATGACGCCGTCGACGAGGCGGGAGGCGAGCCGCTCCAGGGCCCGCGCCTTCCACACCTCGGGCAGCGCCTCCGTCCTGGCGAGGTCGAAGCGGAGCTCGACCTGGGAGTCGCTGGTGTTCACGTGCTGGCCGCCCGGCCCGGACGACCGGGAGAATCGCCAGAGGAGCTCGGCCTCCGGAAGGACCACCGAGCCGCGGATGAAGTAAGGACCGGACATGGGTTCCATGGTCGCGCCTGGACACACGCCGCGTCACCCCCTTTTCCCGGCGCCGCACCCATCCCGGGGAAAGAGGGTAAAGAAAGTAAAGACACCTGGAACCCTGGATCCCCCCTTGGCGTTCATAGGGGTACGAGTAGCTTCGTCTACGAAGCGCACGCATCGCTAACGAGGGAAGGACTCCCAACAATGGCTGTAAGCCTGTCCAAGGGTGGCAACGTCTCGCTCACCAAGGAGGCTCCGGGCCTGACCGCCGTCACCGTGGGCCTCGGCTGGGACGTCCGCACCACCACCGGCACCGACTTCGACCTCGACGCCTCCGCGATCGCGGTGAACCCGCAGGGCAAGGTCTACTCGGACGGCCACTTCGTCTTCTTCAACAACAAGGCGACGCCGGACCAGACCATCGTCCACACCGGTGACAACGTCACGGGCCAGGGCGAGGGCGACGACGAGCAGATCAACGTCAACCTGGCGGGCCTCCCGGCCGACATCGACAAGATCGTCTTCCCGGTCTCGATCTACGACGCGGAGAACCGCTCGCAGAACTTCGGCCAGGTGCGCAACGCGTTCATCCGCATCGTCAACCAGGCCGGCGGCACCGAGATCGCCCGCTACGACCTCTCCGAGGACGCCGCCACCGAGACCGCCATGGTCTTCGGCGAGCTGTACCGCAACGGCGCGGAGTGGAAGTTCCGCGCGGTGGGCCAGGGTTACGCCTCGGGCCTCGTCGGCATCGCGCAGGACTTCGGCGTGAACGTCTGACCTGAGCGGAGTCACCGCCGCAGCAAGGCAGTTGAAGGGCCCCGGCCGGGGAATACCCGGCCGGGGCCCTTCTGCGTGCGCTCGGCGAGCACTCTCCCGACCGACTCTTCCCTGTCAAGCGGCAAATAACGGACAGCCACCACCCGCATTCGGACACGAACTGTTAAATCTTTGACGGCGCCCTGTCAAACACAGTGCACCCGGTGTCACTCTCTCCCCGCGCCCCCCCACCCCGACGGGTCACCTCCCACGGGTCGTTGGACACAGAAGGAGTCCGAGTGACACACCACTCCCCCGCTCCCCGCACCGCCGGCCGCAGGACCGCCGCGAGGGCCACCGCTCTCGCCGCATCGGCCGCGATGGTCGTACTGGCTCTGCAGAGCGGCACCGCGGCGACCGCCGCCGACCGCACCGCCGGCGCCACGGCCGTGCCGCTCAGCGCGTCCCAGCGGGCCACCGCCCTCAAGGCCGCGCAGACCGACGCCCCGGCGGCCGCCCGCCAACTGGGCCTCGGCAGCGGGGAAAAGCTCGTCGTCCGCGATGTCGTCAAGGACGCCGACGGCACGACGCACACCCGCTACGAGCGGACCTACGACGGTCTGCCCGTGCTCGGCGGCGACCTCGTCACGCACACCGCGAAGAACGGCGACCTGAAGGGCGTCTCCAAGGCGCACAAGGGCTCGATATCCGTGGCGTCGACGGACGCCGCACTCGCCCCCACCGCCGCCAAGAAGTCGGCCGTCGCGGCCTCGGACGCCAAGAGCGCCACCGCGAAGAACGTCCGCAAGGTCGTCTGGGCCGCCTCCGGCACCCCGGCCCTCGCGTACGAGACGGTCGTGACCGGCAAACAGGCCGACGGGACGCCGAGCGAGCTGCACGTCGTCACCGACGCCGCCACCGGCAAGAAGCTGTACTCGTACGAGGGCATCGAGAACGGCACCGGCACCAGCGAGTACAGCGGCACCGTCACGGTGGGCAGCACGGCCTCGGCCGGCGGCGGGTTCGACCTCGTCGACGGCGGACGCGGCGGCCACAAGACGTACGACCTGAACGGCGGGACGACCGGCACGGGCGCGCTCTTCCACGACGCCGACGACCGGTGGGGCGACGGCACGGTGACGAACCGCCAGACCGCCGCGGTCGACGCCGCGTACGGCGCGGCGGAGACGTGGGACTACTACAAGAGCGCGTTCAACCGGAACGGCATCGCGGGCGACGGCAAGGCCGCGTACTCCCGCGTCCACTACGGCAACGCCTACGTCAACGCCTTCTGGTCCGACTCCTGCTTCTGCATGACGTACGGCGACGGACAGAACAACCAGCGGCCGCTGACCGCCCTCGACGTGGCCGGCCACGAGATGAGCCACGGCCTGACCGCGTCCACGGCGGGGCTCAACTACAGCCGTGAGTCGGGCGGCCTGAACGAGGCCACCTCCGACATCTTCGGTACGTCGGTGGAGTTCTTCGCGAACAACAGCAGCGACGTCGGCGACTACCTCATCGGCGAGAAGATCGACATCAACGGCAACGGCACCCCGCTGCGCTACATGGACAAGCCCAGCAAGGACGGCGGCTCCGCGGACTACTGGTCCAAGACCGTCGGCCGCCTCGACGTGCACTACTCGTCGGGCGTCGCCAACCACTTCTTCTACCTCCTGTCGGAGGGCAGCGGCGCCAAGACGATCAACGGCGTCTCCTACAACTCCCCGACGTCCAACGGCGCTTCGCTCGCGGGCATCGGCCGGGCCAAGGCCGAGCAGATCTGGTACAAGGCCCTCTCCACGTACATGACGTCGACGACGAACTACGCGGCCGCTCGCACCGCCACTCTTCAGGCGGCGGGCGACCTGTACGGCGCGAACAGCGCCGAGCAGCAGGCCGTGGCGGCGACCTGGAGCGCCGTGAACGTGAAATAACCCTGCTCGAAAGGGAATTCGGCCGGGCCATCCGCCACTACGGATGGTCCGGCTTTCCGTTTCCGTACAGCCAGTCGTCCCAGACGGGCCCCAGATCCTTGCCCGGGTTCTGCTTCTCCACATACGCGGTGAAGTCGGCGGTGTCCGCGTTCCCGTACTTGTGGTCGGCGGGCCAGCTCTTGAGCAGCTCGAAGAACTTGGCGTCCCCGACCGTCTCGCGGATCTTGTGCAGCACCATCGCGCCGCGCTCGTAGACGGGCGGGGCCGAGATGTTCGCGGCCCCGGACGGCTTGGCGGGCGGGAAGGCCCAGATCGCGTTCCCGCTGCCCTTCGCGTAGTAGCGGTCGAACGTGTCCTGCGCGCTGTCGCCGCCGTGCTGTTCCTGCCAGAGCCATTCGGCGTAGGTCGCGAAGCCCTCGTTGAGCCACATGTCCCGCCAGGACTTCGGCGTGACGGAGTCCCCGTACCACTCGTGGGCCATCTCGTGGACGAGCGTGGACAGCGGAGGGGTGCCGGGGAAGACGGGCCGGTTCTGGGTCTCCAGCGCGTACCCGGCGTCGTTCTCCCGGTCGACGACGGCGCCGGTGGAGGAGAAGGGGTAGGGGCCGAAGGTCTTCGACTCCCAGGCCATGACGTCCGGGATCCTGGTCAGGACCTTGGCGCTCGCGGCCGCCTCGACCGGGTCCACGGCGGTGTACACGGGCAGCCCGTCGGGCGTCTTGTAGGCCTTGGTCTCGAACTTCCCGATCGCCAGCATCGCCAGATAACTGGCCATGGGCTGCGGGACGTGCCAGTCGAACGTCGTCCGCCCGCCGGCCGTCCGCTCCTTCGTCAGCTCCCCGTTGGACACGGCCTTCAGACCCTTGGGGACGGTGACACGGATGTCGTACGTCGCCTTGTCGGAGGGGTGGTTGTTCCCGGGGAACCAGGCCATGGACCCGGTGGGCTCGCCGAGCGCGAGGGCCCCGTCCTCCGTGGGGAGCCAGCCCTCCGCTGAGCCGTCCGGGTCGGTGATGGTCTCGGGCTTCCCGGAGTACCGCACGACCGTGCGGAACTCGGAGCCCTTCCGCAGCCATTCGGCCGGCCGGATCGTCAGCTCGTGCCCGGCCCGCTCGAACGTGGCCTTCTCCCCGTCGACGGTGACGCTCTCGACGGTCAGGCCCTTGAGGTCGAGGTTGAACGCGCTGAGGTCCTGGGTGGCCTTCGCGGTGATGTCGGCGGTGCCCGTCAGCCGGTGCCGGTCGGCGTCGAGGGTGAGGGTGTAGTGCGTGGCGTCGTAGCCGCCGTTGCCCAGCTTCGGAAAGTACGGGTCCCGCACGCCCGCGGCACCCGGCGTGCCGTGGTCACCGGCGGCGGAACAGGCGCCGAGGGCCAGGACGAGCGCGAGGACGGCGGAGGCGGATCGTGGGCTGTGGGGCACTTGACGATCGTAGGGGCGAACGCCGTGGAGGCGCCTCCCGGTCGGCGGGCGCCTCCACGTCGGTGGGGGGTCGCGACTAGCGGTTCAGCGCGGCGACACCGGCCTGCGCGAACTTCTCGTCCAGGTCTCCCGAGGGCGCACCCGCGACGCCGATGCCCGCGACCGGGGCGCCGTTCGCCGCGACGGGCGCGCCGCCCGCGAGGAACAGGGTGCCCGGGATGTCCTTCAGGTTCGGGGCCTGCTCGAGGCGCTTGGCGAGCTCGGACGTCGGCGCGTTCCAGGACACCGCGGTGTACGCCTTCTTCACGGCGGACTCGTACGACTGCGGGCCGGCGCCGTCGCCGCGGAGGGTGACGATCGTGTTGCCGTTGCGGTCGACGACGGCGACGGAGACGCGCTGGTTCTCCTTCTTCGCGGCGTCGAGGGCGGCCTGCGCGGCCTTCGTGGCGGCGGCCGTGGTCAGGTGCGTGGACTGGGTGAGGTTCCTGGCCGGGGCGTCCGCGGTCACGGCGGCGGGGGCGGCGGCCGGGGCGGACGCGCTGGCCGAGACCGCGCCGAAGGTACCGGCGACGACGCCGGCGAGGACGGCGCCACCGGTCAGGACACGGGCGCGCTTCGAGATCTTCTTCATGACGGGTGCTCCTTGGAGGCGGTCGGGTCGGTCAGAGGCGGTCGGTGAGTCGCTCTGGTATCGATCCTCAGGCCGGAAACCGGGCCGCACCGTCGACGTACCGGCTGCGACCGGAGCGCGGCTCGGCTGACGTCCGGGTCAGCCGATCGGTTGACCCGCGTACCGCCCGAGCAGGCCACAATGGGGGTGTTTGACCAGTTCAGCAGCGCGATCGCGGTGCGGTGGCCCAAGCTTCCGCAGCACCGAGGCGGAGCGGCGACGGAAGCGGAGAGGGGTACGGGCGTGGCACACGGGACGCGGGATCCGGACGCCCGCTGGCTGGCGGCGGTGATGCACACCGCGTTCTTCCTGCTGCTCGGCGGAGCCCTCGCCCGGTTCCTGCTGCGCCACCCCGGCGAGGCCCGCACCCCGTGGATCATCGCGCTGTCCGTGGTCCTGGCCGCCCTGTACGTGCTCGGCCCCGCGCTCGGCCCGGGCATCGGCACCCGCCCCACCCCGCGCCGCCTCACCTGGCTGGCCCTGGTCGTCGCCGTGTGGGTGGTCCTCGTCGTCCTCGCGCCGAGCTTCGCGTGGTGCGCGGTCCCGCTCTTCTACACGGGCCTGCGCACCCTGCCCGCCCGCGCCGCGCTCGTCCTGATCGGCGTACTCACGGTGTTCGTCGTCGGGGCGCAGCTGCGTCTCGCGGGGGATTTCGACCCGAACCTGCTGCTCGCGCCGCCGGCCGTCGCGGCCCTGGCGACCGCCGTCTTCGTCCACATGGAGCGTCAGGCGGAACGCCAGCGCGCCCTGATCGACGACCTGGTGCGCACCCGCAGGGAACTCGCCGCGACGGAGCGCCGCGAGGGGACGCTCGCCGAGCGCCAGCGCCTGTCGATGGAGATCCACGACACGCTCGCCCAGTCCCTGTCGAGCCAGCAGATGCTGCTCCAGGCGGCGGACCGGCTGTGGGACGCCGACCCCGAGCGGGCCCGCGCCCATGTGCGGACCGCGGAGTCGGTGACCGAGCGGGGCCTCGTGGAGGCACGCCGGTTCGTGCACGACCTGGCGCCGGCGGATCTCGCGGGCGGCGGCCTGGACGAGGCGCTGCGCACGCTGGCGGCGCGGGAGTCGGAGGCGGGGCTCGCGGTCCGCTTCCACGCGGAGGGCACCCCGGCCCCGCTGCCCGACCGGGTCGAGTCCGCGCTGCTGAGGATCGCGCAGGGCGCCCTGGCGAACGTACGGGAGCACGCGGACGCGACGGCCGCCGCGATCACGCTGACGCACCTCGGCGACCAGGTCGTCCTCGACATCGCGGACAACGGCCGCGGCTTCACACCCGAGCCCCCGCGGAAGTCGGGCGTGCGCGGGCACGGCCTTCCGGCGATCCGGGCGCGCACGCGGCAGCTGGGTGGCACCCTGACGATCGAGTCGGCGCCGGGCGAGGGCACGGTGCTGTCGGTGGCGATTCCGCTGGAGGCCTCATGAGTGACCCCGTACGGCTGCTGGTGTGCGACGACCACGTGGTGGTGCGCGCGGGACTGCTCGCCCTGCTCGGCAGCGCGCCCGGCATCGAGGTCGTGGGCGAGGCCGGCACGGGCGACGAGGCGGTGGCGCTCGCCGCGAAGCTGACGCCGGACGTCGTTCTCATGGACCTCCAGCTGGGCGAGGGCATCGACGGCGTGGAAGCGACGCGGCGCATCACGACCGCGCCGCCCGAGGGGGGCCCGCGCCCGCACGTCCTGGTCCTGACCACGTACGACACGGACGCCGACATCACCCGGGCCATCGAGGCGGGCGCCACGGGATACCTCCTCAAGGCGGAGCGTCCCGAGGAGCTGTTCGCCGCGATCCAGGCCGCCGCCGAGGGCCGTACGACGCTGTCCCCGCCGGTCGCGAGCCGCGTCATGGCGCGCATGCGCAGCCCGCGCCCGTCCCTCACGGACCGCGAGCGCGACATCCTCGGCCAGCTCGCCCAGGGCCTGGGCAACCGGGACATCGCCCGCGCGCTGTTCATCAGCGAGGCCACGGTGAAGACCCACCTGGGCCGGATCTACGACAAGCTCGGCGTGGACACCCGGGCGGGCGCGGTGGCGGTGGCGAAGGAGCAGCGGCTGCTGGGCTGAGCGCGTCCCGACCGCCGGGGCGCCTGTGCGGATGTGACGGCCGCGGCGACCCGTGACAGCCGTGCGCGCAGCCCCTCCCGCCCATGAACGGCACCCCGTCCCGGCCGTGACACCATCACTAACGTGCTCGACATCGGCTACGCCCTCTCCCGCCGCTTCCCCGACCCTCCGCAGACGGACTTCCGTCGCGCGGACGTCCACGCGCTGCGGCACGACCTGTTCGCCGGCGACGTCTACCTCGCCGACACCAAGGCCGACCGGGAGCTGTCCACAGCCTGGGGATGGGTTCCGGTGCTGGACTTCGCCTGGGCGCTGTGCGACATCGTCGAGCAGCTGGACCGTGACCCGCGCGGCAGCCGCGCGTCGAGGCCGCAGTACGCCGAGCTCGACTTCACCGAGTCGACGGACCGGATGCTCTTCGAGCGCCGCTTCGGGTGGGTCGACATCGAGGCCGACTGGATGGAGGCGGACGAGCCGCCCCTGACGTTCTCCCACACCGAGCTGCGCCGCGAGGCCCGCGACTTCCTGCACGACGTGATCGCCGACCTCACCGACATGCACGAGGACCTGGCGGACAACCCCGCGATCTGGGACCTCCAGGCCCGCTTCCCCCGCGTCCCGGACGAGCGCTAGCCCCCACCTCCGTCAGCCGCCCCTACTCCACCCGCACCCCGATCTGCGCCGCGAACGCCGGTGCCAGGTCGAAGAGCTGGGCCGGGCTGATCACGGCACCGGCCAGCCGGTCCACGCCGCGCGCGATCCCCAGCTCGGCCACGCCCCGCAGATCCACGTCCGCCATCACGGCGCCCGTGAAGTCCGCACCCCGCACCACGCAGCCCGGGAACTCCACCCGGTCCAGGCGCGCGCCCCCGAAGTCCGGCTCCACCAGCACGCATCCGTCGAAGACGACGTCCTTCAGGCGCGCCTTGCGCAGGTTCAGGTACTCGATCTTCCCGCCGCGCACCACGACCCGCTCCAGCGCGCTCCCGTGCAGCTGGACCCCGCCGAGCCGGGCGTCGGCCACCTCGACGTCCCGCAGGGTCGCCTCCGCGAGGTCCGTGCCCACACCCCGTATCCCCGTCAGCGTGGAATCGAGGATCCGGGCGCGGGTCAGCCGCGTCTCGTCGAGCCCGCACCCTTCGAGCGCGCAGTCCATGAAGCGGGCGCCCCCGCCGTCCTGCCCGGTGAAGTCGGCCGCCGTGAACTCCACCCCGTCGTAGTCCCCGTCCGGCTCGAGCTCGCCGCCGGTCCAGGGCGCCAGCGGGGGCAGCCGCACCTCGGGCCGCCGCGCCTTCTTCACCGCCGCCGGTTTCGCCGACGCCGCCTTCGCCGGCCTCACCACTCGTTTCTCCGCCATGCCCCCATGCTGCCCGCCGCCACTGACAATCGGTGACCGCCGCCGCTCCCCCGCCCATGTCACATTCCGCCGCGCACAGCCGTCGTAAGTCGTAAAGGCACAGGCACAGGCACAGGCACGGACACAGGCACAGCACCCAACCCGAAGGGGAACAGCGGCATGGCAACGACCACCCCCGACCTCACCGTCATCGGCGGCGGATTCGCCGGCCTCACCGCGGCCGTCACCGCCGCCGAGGCCGGAGCGCGCGTCACGCTGTACGAGTCGCACCACACCCTCGGCGGCCGCGCCCGCACCGCCGAAGGCCCGTACCGCACGCACGACGGACCGCACGCCCTCTACAGCGGAGGCCCGCACTGGACCTGGCTGAAGCAGCGCGACCTGCTCGGCCCGCTCGCCCCGATCCCGCCCCTCGAGGGCTCCCGCCTGCGCTTCCACCACCGCGGAGCCCTGCGCCGCACCCCTCCGCTGGCCCTTCTGCGCCTCCTTCGCCACCGGGCCGAACACGCGCCCGTGGACGTGGACTTCATGACGTGGGCGACGCGCCACGTCGGCGAGGAGGGGGCCCGCGCGGCCGCGCACTACTCGTCCGTGGCGCTCTTCCACCACGACCCGGGCGCCCTCTCCGCGGCCTTCGTCCAGCAGCGCCTGCGCCGCGCCGCGAAGGTGCCGCCGGAGGCGCACTATCCGCGCGGCGGCTGGGCGTCCGTGATCGACCGGATGGCGGCCCGGGCCTGGAATCTGGGCGTGCGCGTGGAGACGCTGTCCCGCGTCGACTCCGTGCCCACGGGCGGCGGGCCGGTGATCGTGGCGACGTCCCTCGACTCGGCGCGCCGCCTCCTCGGGGACTCGTCGCTGACGTGGAACAGCGGCCGTACGACGCTGATCGACCTGGCCGTGCGCACCCGCCGCGGCGACGCCTTCATCGTGTCCGGGCTCGACTTCCCGGCCTGGCTGGAGCGGTTCACGGCCCAGGACCGGGGTCTGGCGCCGCACGGGCAGCAGCTCGTCCAGGGCCACATCCCCGTGGCGCCGCACGAGTCGAAGGCCGACGGCACGGCACGCGCCGAACGCCTCCTGGACCTGGGATTTCCCGGCTGGCGCGACCGCGTGACCTGGCGCAGGGACGCGCTCGCGAACGGGCGTACGGGGGCGGTCGATCTGCCCGGCACGACCTGGCGGGACCGGCCCGCGATCGACCGCGGGGACGGCGTGTATCTGGTGGGCGACCAGGTCGCGGCGCCCGGCGTGCTCTCCGAGGTGTCGTTCAACAGCGCCGTCGAGGCGACCACGCTGGCCCTCACCGCGTCCCGCCCGGGGCTCCGCGCGGCCTGACGCCCACTCTTGACCTCAAGTCCACTTCAGGTTGAAAGGTGGTGGGCGCACCTGAGCCGTCAAGAGACCGCACACCCAAAGGAGCCCGCCATGCACGCCGTACGACTGCACGCCTTCGGACCCGCCGAGAACCTCCTCTACGAGAAGACCGGCGACCCCCTGCCGGGCCCCGGCCAGGTCCGGATCGCCGTGGCCGCGGCCGGCGTGCACCTCCTGGACACCGCCCTGCGCGAGGGCATGAAGGGCCCCGCACCCGAGCCGCCCGCGCTGCCCACCGTCCCCGGCCGCGAGGTCGCCGGCACCGTCGAATCGCTCGGCGAGGGCACCGACGCGTCCTGGCTCGGCAAGCGCGTCGTCGGCCACCTCGGGTTCGCCCCCGGAGGCTACGCCGAGCTCACCGTGATCGACGCGGCCCGTCTGCACGAACTCCCGCCCGGCCTGGACTTCGCCGAGGCCGTCGCCCTGATCGGCACGGGCCGTACGGCGATGGGGATCCTGCAGTTCGCCCCGCTCGGCCCCGCGTCGGTGGCCGTGATCCCGGCCGCGGCGGGAGGCATCGGCACCCTGCTCGTCCAGTACGCGAAGCACGCGGGCGCCACCGTCGTCGGCCTCGCGGGCGGCCCCGAGAAGGTGGCCCGCGTCCGCGCGAACGGCGCCGACCTGGCCGTCGACTACACCGCGCCCGACTGGCCCGAGCAGGTCCGCCGGTTCCTCGGCGGCCGCCAGGCGACCGTCGTCTTCGACGGGGTGGGCGGCGACGCGGGCCTGGCCGCCGTCGACCTGCTCGGCCCCGGCGGCGTCCACGTCGTCTTCGGCTGGTCCGGCAAGGGCCTGCACGACGGCGAGCCCCTCACCTTCTCCGCGGACGAACTCACCCGGCGCGGCATCACCCAGGAACAGGTGCTCGGCCCGCCGATGATGCGGCGCGCGGGCGGCGACAACCCGGTCCGCACGCTGGAGCTGGCCGCGCTGGGGGAGGCCGAGGCGGGCCGCCTGCGTCCCGCGGTGACCCGCTTCCCGCTCGCCGAGGCCGCCGCGGCGCACCGAGCCCTGGAGAACCGCGGCACGATCGGCAAGGTGGTCCTGATCCCGTGACCCGGGCCCGGGTCCCCGGTCGCGCTACGACCCGAGCCGGGCCAGCGCCTCATCCGTCAGCCGGTACACCGTCCACTCGTCCTGCGGCGCCGCGCCGAGCGCCTTGTAGAAGTTGATCGACGGCTCGTTCCAGTCGAGGACCGACCACTCCAGGCGCTCGTAACCGCGCTCGACGCAGATCCGCGCCAGCTCGGTCAGCAGCGCCTTGCCGTGGCCGCCGCCGCGCGCCTCGGGCCGTACGTACAGGTCCTCCAGGTAGATCCCGTGCACCCCGCGCCAGGTGGAGAAGTTCAGGAACCACAGACAGAAGCCGACGGGCTCGCCCGTCGTGTCGTCCTCGGCGATGTGGGCGAACGCGGCGGGCCGCTCCCCGAACAGCGCCTCGCACAGCTGCTCCTCGGTGGCCCGCGCCTCGTGCAGCGCCTTCTCGTAGTCGGCGAGTTCACGGACCATGGCGTGGATGACGGGGACGTCGGCGGGCGTGGCGGTACGAATCATGACGGCAGGCTAACCAGTCACCACGGGGCGGCCCGCACGGGGCGGCCGACCACTCACCGCGGACCGGCCCGCTCACCGCCCGAGCAGTCTGCGCGCCGTCTCCAGATGGTCCGGCACCAGCGGCCGACCGTCCTCGATCTCCCACAGGGAGTCCTGAAGCACCCGCCCGAGCGTCCAGGCGCGCGCCCGCTCCCGGTCGAGCCCGAGCACCCCGCTCATCGCGTCGAACCGCCACACCACCTCGTCCGCGTCGAAGCGGTTGTCGATGGCGGGCTTCAGGTCGAAGCCCGGGTCGCCGGCGAGCGGCTTCGGATCGATGGCCAGCCACGGCTCCCGCTCGGCGGCCAGCACGTTCTCGAAGTGCAGATCCCAGTGCAGCAGCCGGTCACCCGCCTCGCCCGCGACCTCACGCACGGCGGCCGCGCAGTCCGCGAGCAGCGCGCGGTCGGCCGGGCCGGGCACGGCCGCGAGCGCCGAAGGCACCTGGGCGAGCATGTCGGCCGCGATGTCCGACAGCCGCCGCATCCCCTCCGGGGCGGGCCCGGACGTGAGCCGGGCGAGCAGTTCGGCGATGACGAGGACGGCCTTCCGGGAGTCCTCGACGGAGTCCAGCATCCGCCCGGAGTCGAGCCGTTCGAGGAGCATCGTGCCCGTGGCGTCGTCGTGGTCGAGCAGCCGGACGGCGCCGTCGCCGTCCCAGACACGCAGGGCGACCGGCTCGCCCTCGGTCTCCTCGTCGAGGATCTGGAACTTGACCGCGGCGGGCGTCCCGTCGCCCCGCACCACGGGCAGGACCAGGGCGGCCATGCCGTGCATCGCGGGCCCGTCGACGCGCAGGTCCCAGCGTTCGACGAACTCCTCCACGCGCGCGGGGAGCCCGGCGACGAAGGCGCGACCGGGCTCACCCGCATAGGTGTACTGGGACTCGACCAGGCCGTCCGGGATGTCGATCACCCGAACGACCCTACGTGCGTGCCTGAATGCAGTCCATGCGCCGTTTTCCCCTCGCCGTGTGGTCGTACGTACGGCACGCCCCCGGCACCTACATCTGGCTGGCCGCCCTGTTCTTCACGACGGTCGCCATGCACCACATGGACCCGCACTTCGAGCACGAGTTCCTGCGCCAGCGCTCCACGAACCTGCACGAGCTGTCGACCGACCCGGTCCGCGTCTTCGTCGCCTCCCTGTTCTGGATCGACGGCAGCAGCTGGTGGCCGTACGCCGTCCTCTACACGGTGTTCCACGCGCAGGCCGAGCGCTGGCTCGACACCTGGCGCTGGCTGGCCGTCGTCGGGGCGGCGCATGTCCTCGCGACCCTGATCAGCGAGGGCGCCCTGCTGTGGGCGATCCGCCACGGCCACGCGCCCGCCTCGTCGGTCGACACCCTCGATGTGGGGGTGAGTTACGCGCTCGCGGGCGTCGTCGGCGTCCTCACGTACCGGCTCGCCCCGCCGTGGCGCTACGTCTATCTGGCCGTCGTCCTCGTCGTCTACGGCGGCCCGCTCCTCACCGGCCGCACCTTCACCGACCTGGGGCACTTCGTCTCGGTCCTGATCGGCCTGGCCTGCCACCCCCTCGTACGCGACCGGGGCGAGCCCTGGAACCCGCTGACGCTCCTGCGGCGACGGGACCGGACAGCGCGGCGAAACGATCACTCGCAAATCCAGGAAGGCGGCCGTCCCCCCTGCCCGAACCCCCCTGCGGAGCGCTAACGTCCGGGGCCATGAGCAGCAAGAACGGCACGCACGGCGCCCAGGCCACCGTCAACGGCGGCATATCGTTCTGGTACGCGGACGACGGCATCCCCACCGCCCGCGAGCCCCTGCCGGGTGACGCGTCCGCCGACGTCGTCATCGTCGGCGGCGGCTACACGGGCCTGTGGACCGCCTACTACCTGAAGAAGGCCGCGCCCTTCCTCCGCATCACCGTCCTGGAGCAGAAGTTCTGCGGCTACGGCGCGTCCGGGCGCAACGGCGGCTGGCTCTACAACGGCATCGCCGGCCGCGACCGCTACGCGAAGCTGCACGGCCGCGACGCTGCCGTCCGCCTCCAGGAAGCCATGAACGACACGGTCTCCGAGGTGATCCGCGCGGCCGCCGAAGAGGAGATCGACGCCGACATCCATCAGGGCGGCGTACTCGAAATCGCCTACACACCGGCCCAGTTGGCCCGCCTCAAGGCCTTCCACACGGCGGAACTCGCGTACGGCGAGAAGGACCGCACCCTGCACGGCGCCCGCGAGACCGCCGAGCGCGTCCGCGTCTTCGGGGCCGTCGGCTCGACCTGGACCCCGCACGGCGCCCGCCTGCACCCCGTCAAGCTCCTCAAGGGCCTGGCCGCCGCCGTCGAGGCGCTCGGCGTCACGATCCACGAGTCGACGCCCGTCACGGAGATCAAGCCGAAGCACGCCGTCACCCCGTACGGCACGGTCCGCGCGCCCTACGTCCTGCGCTGCACCGAGGGCTTCACCGCCTCCCTCAAGGGCCAGCGCCGCACCTGGCTCCCCATGAACTCCTCCATGATCGCCACGGAGCCGCTGACCGACGCGCAGTGGGAGTCCATCGGCTGGGAGGGCCGCGAGACCCTCGGCGACATGGCGCACGCCTACATGTACGCCCAGCGCACCGCCGACGGCCGCATCGCGCTCGGCGGCCGGGGCGTCCCGTACCGCTACGGCTCGAGGACCGACAACGACGGCCGCACCCAGCCCGCCACCATCGAGTCCCTCACCGCGCTCCTGACCCGCTTCTTCCCCCAGCTGGCGGGCGTCGCCGTGACGCACGCCTGGTCCGGCGTCCTCGGCGTCCCCCGCGACTGGTGCGCCACGGTCACCCTCGACCGCGCGACGGGCCTCGGCTGGGCGGGCGGCTACGTCGGCTCGGGCGTCGCCACCACCAACCTCGCCGCCCGCACCCTGCGCGACCTGGTCCAGCAGGACTCCGGCCAGTCCGGCCCCACCGACCTCACGACCCTCCCCTGGGTCAACCACAAGGTCCGCAAGTGGGAACCGGAACCCTTCCGCTGGCTGGGCGTCCACGGCATGTACGCCACCTACAACGCCGCCGACCACCGCGAACTCACCACGCACACGACGGACTCCTCCCGCCTGGCCCGAGCCGCGGACCGGGTGGCGGGCCGCGGCTGACAAGCCCCCCAAGCACGACGAAGGCCCAGGTCACACCCGTGACCTGGGCCTTCGTCCCGTGGGAGCCCCCTGTCGGATTCGAACCGACGACCTACGCATTACAAGTGCGTTGCTCTGGCCGGACTGAGCTAAGGAGGCAGCAGCCCGAGCAGTGTAACCAACGACGGGCGGCACCCCGTCGAATATTTCGTCGAAGGTCCTTCGCTCCGACTACTGACAGACCCGACACCCGACAGGTACCGTCCAGAACAGTTCACCCGCGTGGACTAAACCACTGCGGCATCAGCCGTAGCGGATCACCACCTTTACTCGGATCGTCCGGCACGTTCCTGCCGGTGAAGGGGGCTTCACAGCCATGGCAACTGTTTCGTTCGACAAGGCGACCCGGATCTACCCGGGCTCCACCAAGCCGGCCGTCGACGGCCTGGAGATCGAGATCGAGGACGGCGAGTTCCTCGTCCTCGTCGGCCCGTCCGGCTGCGGCAAGTCGACCTCCCTGCGCATGCTCGCGGGTCTCGAGGACGTGAACGGCGGAGCGATCCGCATCGGCGACCGCGACGTGACCCACCTGCCGCCCAAGGACCGGGACATCGCCATGGTGTTCCAGAACTACGCGCTCTACCCGCACATGTCGGTCGCCGACAACATGGGCTTCGCCCTCAAGATCGCCGGCGTGAACAAGGCCGAGATCCGCCAGAAGGTCGAAGAGGCCGCGAAGATCCTCGACCTCACGGACTACCTGGACCGCAAGCCGAAGGCCCTCTCCGGCGGTCAGCGCCAGCGCGTCGCGATGGGCCGCGCCATCGTGCGTGAGCCCCAGGTCTTCCTCATGGACGAGCCGCTGTCGAACCTCGACGCCAAGCTCCGCGTCTCGACCCGTACGCAGATCGCCTCGCTCCAGCGCCGCCTCGGCATCACCACCGTGTACGTCACGCACGACCAGGTCGAGGCCATGACCATGGGCGACCGCGTCGCGGTCCTCAAGGACGGTCTGCTCCAGCAGGTCGACTCGCCGCGCAACATGTACGACCGCCCGGCCAACCTCTTCGTCGCCGGCTTCATCGGCTCCCCCGCCATGAACCTGGTCGAGGTCCCGATCACCGACGGCGGCGTGAAGTTCGGCAACTCGGTCGTCCCGGTGAACCGCGAGGCGCTGAAGGCCGCCTCCGACGCCGGCGACCGCACCGTCACGGTCGGCGTCCGCCCGGAGCACTTCGACATCGTCGAGGCGGGCGGCGGCGAGGCCGCGAAGTCCCTCTCCAAGGACGCCGAGGACGCCCCCGCCGGCCTCGCCGTCTCGGTGAACGTCGTCGAGGAACTCGGCGCCGACGGCTACGTCTACGGCACCGCGCAGGTCGGTGGCGAGGCCAAGGACCTCGTCGTCCGGGTCAACGGCCGCCAGGTCCCCGAGAAGGGCACCCAGCTCCACGTCGTGCCGCGTCCGGGCGAGACCCACGTCTTCTCCTCGTCGACCGGTGAGCGCCTCACCGACTGACACCCGCCCGTTCCGCTGTGGAGCCCCGCACTTCGGTGCGGGGCTCCTCCGCGTTCCGGCCGTTCTCCCCCCTCACGCACGCCGCATTGTCGACAAATACCCCGGCACACCCGCCATTTCGAACTCTGTGCGTCAACACGCGTGAATCAAAACCGGATTACCCATCCCTCGACCGAGTGACTAAATGTCGCCAAATCATCACCGACCGCTACGCTCACTCGCGTGACGCACTCCGCCAACTACACCCAGAAGCCGCGCCGAGGCCGGGGCCCCGCCCGCCGCGTCGGCCGCACCCTCGCTCTCGTCCTGCCGGTGATGCTGGTGCTCTCCGGCACACTCGCGGTCACCCGAGTGAACTGGTCCGGCAGTTCAGCGGACTCGATCCTCACCGCTTCCTCGCAGAACGTCTCGGCGCGCGCCAAGTCGCGTGCCCCCCAGGACGTTTTGCGCGACAAGCTGCTGCTCGAGCTCCAGGACAAGGACCCCGGTATCGCCCTCACCCACCTCCAGCAGGAGATGCACGAGCGGCCGTCCCTCGCCAAGCACTGCGTCTCGATCGCCCGCGCCCTGGGCCGCGCCGCCGTGCAGGCCTACGGTCCCTCCCGCGCCCAGTCCTTCGCCCGCCCCGTCTGCGACACCGCGTTCGCCACGGGCGTCGCCACGTCAGCGCGCGGCTGACGCCCTCACGGCCGGCCGGGAAGGGGCCGACGTACAGTGCGGGCATGACGAGCGCCCAGGCCCAGGACCCGCACACGCACAGCCAGCACCACCCCACACAGGCCGTCGTCCTGGCCGGCGGCCAGGGCTCGCGCCTGCGGCCCTACACCGACGACCGGCCCAAGCCGATGGTCGAGATCCCCGGCACGGGGACCCCGATCATCGGCCATCAACTTGCCTGGCTCGCCGAGGAGGGCGTGACCGACGCGGTCGTCTCCTGCGGGCATCTCGCCGAGGTGCTCCAGGAGTGGCTCGACGGCGCCGAACTCCCCCTGCGCGTCACCACGGTGGTCGAGAAGGAACCCCTCGGCCGTGGCGGCGGCCTCAAGTACGCCGCCGCGCACCTGCCGCACCCCGACCGGCCCTGGTACGCGACGAACGGCGACATCTGGACCCGGTTCTCGCTGCGCGAGATGGCTGACTTCCACGCCGAGCGCGACGCCACCGCCACCCTCGCCCTGGCCCGCCCCCGCATCCCGTGGGGCGCTGTGGAGACCGACGCGTTCGGCCACATCACGGACTTCGTCGAGGCCCCGCCGTCCCCGTATCTGATCAACGCGGGCGTCTACGTCTTCTCCCCCGACTTCACGGGCCTGCTCCCGGACCGCGGTGACCACGAGCGCACCACGTTCCCGCGCCTGGCCCGCGCCAAGCGCCTGGCCGGGTTCCCGATCCCGCAGGGCGCGTACTGGAGGGCCATCGACACGGCGAAGGACCTCACCGAGGCCGCCAAGGAGCTGGCCGCGCCGGGGCGTTGAGCCCGCGCTCCCGATACGGGAAGGGGCCCGCACACACAGCGTGTGCGGGCCCCTTCAGGTTTCTACGGGGTGTGGTCAGTCGCCGAGTACTCCACCGAGGAGGCCCCCCGGCTTGTCCCCGCCGCCGGAACCACCGGAACCGCCGGTGCCGCCACCGGTACCGGTGCCGCCACTCGTGCCCGTACCGCCGCTCGAGGAGGGCCCGCTGCTGGACGCCGGGGGCTGCTGCTGGGCGGGCGGGGCAGACCGCGGAGGCGCCTGACCGGTGCCCTGCGTCTGGCTGGGCTGGCCCGCGCCGCTGGCGGTGCCCGTCGCCGGGGCGGATCCCGGTGAGCTCGCGGCGCCGGACGGCTTCGCCGAAGTGGCGCCCTGCGTAGGCGTGTTGGACGCCGACGGGCTCTGCGAGCGGTGCTGCTTGCGGCCGGGCTCCGACGGGAGCGGGGAGCCGGGCAGTTCGTTGCGCGGGGCCTCACCGGGACCGGGGGCGGTGACACGGCCCGCGTCACGCACGGCGCCGCCGAGCAGCGAGCCGATGAGCAGGGTCAGGCCGACGACGACGGTCGTCACGACGGTGCCGCGGCGCAGCACGTACCGTCGCAGCTCCCACAGTTCGGCGCGCGGGCCGAGCCGGCGCCAGGCGCCGCCCGCGAGGCGTCCGTCGACGGAGTAGACGGGCGCGCCCGCGATGATCAGCGGCGACCAGGCGGCCAGGTAGATGATGTCGGGCGCGTCGTAGGCGGGCACCGTCTTCCAGCTGACGGTGACGATGAGGGCGGCCGAGAGCAGTACGCCGAAGACGGCCGCGACGCGCTGCCAGAGGCCGAGCACGGTGAGCACGCCGACGACGACCTGGAGGAAGGCGATGCACAGCCCGGCGCCGACGGGGTGCTGGAGGGCGAAGTCGCGCAGGGGTTCGGCGAGGGCCCACGGGTGCAGCGAGTTGAGCCACTTGACCATGGAGCCGCGGTCTCCGCCGTCGAAGTAGACGGGGTCGCAGAGCTTGCCCATGCCGGCGTACATGGAGATGAAGCCGAGGAAGACGCGAAGCGGGAGGAGGACGACGCCGAGATTCATCCGGCGGCCGGGGTAGTACGCGTGCCGCACCGGGTCGGCGCCGTGCCGCCGGGAGGCGTTCCGCTCGCCCCCGTCGTCGTACTCGTCGTCGCCGAACTCGCCGTCGTCGTAAGGGGGTTCCTCGTACGGCGGCGGCTCTTCGAAGGCGCTGCCGGACTGGCGCATCTTCGGGAGGAGACGGGTGCCCTGAGCGGTGACCGTGGGCAGTTCGCCGGTGGCGTCGTCCCTGAGGTCGCTGTCGAGGTCGATGCGCGGGATGACCTGGGTGGCGCCGCCCTCCCCGCCCTCGAAGCCGTGCCGGGGAAGCGTGCTCTCGCCTGCTCTGCGGGCCGCCTGGAGGAGACCGGTCGCCCCGGGGTCACCGGGCGCGGACCGGCCGCTCCAGACGACCGGGGCGCGGCGGCGGGCTGCGGCCGCGCCGACGACGGGGATGCGGGCGGTCTGGTCCAGCGAGCCCAGGTGCCGGGCGATGCGAGGGGACTGCGTCTGCTGCGCCCTGGGCAGCTGCACGCGGAAACTCGCGTGATTGACGACGACCTGCGCGGGATCGCACGGCACCTTCACCATGCTCAGCGCGGGACCGTCGTCGAATCCGGAATCGAATCCGGGGCC
Source organism: Streptomyces longhuiensis (assembly GCF_020616555.1). Classification (NCBI taxonomy): domain Bacteria; kingdom Bacillati; phylum Actinomycetota; class Actinomycetes; order Kitasatosporales; family Streptomycetaceae; genus Streptomyces; species Streptomyces longhuiensis. Next base: position 4,670,940 of record NZ_CP085173.1, read on the forward strand.
GAATCCGGGCGAGCGGTCCCCCGTAGGTGTGCGGGGTGTTCTGGTGTCCACACTCATCTAACCGAGTGATGTGTGTTTAGGACACTGCCTCGAGCGCGTGCAAATGTCCGGACCGCGTCAAGATCGCGGCCCGGACACCCGACTCAGGACCGGCGGCGCGCGGCCTCGTACAGGACGACACCCGCCGCGACACCGGCGTTGAGGGATTCGGTGCCACCCGGCATCGGGATCCGCACGCGGTAGTCGCAGGTCTCGCCGACGAGGCGGGACAAGCCCTTGCCCTCGCTGCCGACGACGATGACGACGGGCCCGCCGAGAGCTTCGAGGTCACCGACGGTGTGCTCGCCGTCGGCCGCGAGACCGACGATGGCGATGCCCGCCTTCTTGTAGCCCTCGAGCGCGCGCGTCAGGTTCGTGGCGCGGGCGACGGGCGTACGGGCCGCGGCGCCCGCGGAGGTCTTCCAGGCACCGGCGGTCATGCCGGCCGCGCGCCGCTCGGGCACGACGACGCCGTGGCCGCCGAACGCGGAGACGGAACGCACGACGGCGCCCAGGTTGCGCGGGTCGGTGACGCCGTCCAGGGCGACGATCAGCGGGTCCTGGCCCTGGTCGTACGCGGCGGCGGCGAGGTCCTCCGGGTGCGCGTACTCGTACGGCGGGACCTGGAGGACGAGGCCCTGGTGGTTGAGGCCGTTCGTCATGCGGTCCAGCTCGGGGCGGGGGGCCTCCATCAGGTGGATGCCGCCGCGCTCACCGGCGAGCTGGAGCGCCTCGCGCACCCGCTCGTCGTTGTCGATGTACTGCTGGACGTAGAGCATCGAGGCGGGCACGCCCTCGCGCAGCGCCTCGACGACGGAGTTGCGCCCGACGACCATCTCGGACGTGCCCTTGCCGCCGCGGCTCTTCAGCGTCGCGGGGCGGCGGGCGGCCTGCTTGGCCTTGGCGTTCGCGATGCGGTTCTTCTTGTGCTTCTTGCGCATCTCGGCGGGCGGCGTCGGACCCTTGCCTTCGAGTCCCCGGCGTCGCTGGCCGCCACTGCCGACCTGCGCGCCCTTCTTGCCGGACATGCGGCGGTTGTTCGCGGCCATGATCTACCTGTCTGTGTGATGCGTATGTGCGTACGTATATGAAGTGTGCCGCCCGGAGGCCCGAGCGGCACATTCGCGCAGGTCGTCAGCGCGGGCCGAGCGTCCAGCGCGGCCCGGTCGGGCTGTCCTCGATGACGAGCCCGGACTGGCCGAGCTGGTCGCGGATGGCGTCGGCGGTGGCCCAGTCCTTGCGGGCGCGAGCGGACTCGCGCTGCTCGAGGACGAGCCGTACGAGGGTGTCGACGGCGCCGTGCAGGTCCTCGCCACGGTCGGTCTCGCCGGCCCACTGCGGGTCGAGCGGGTCCAGACCGAGGACGCCGAGCATCGCGCGTACCTCGGCGAGGCGGGCGACGGCGGCCTCCTTGTCGTCGGCGGCGAGGGCGCTGTTGCCCTGGCGGACGGCGGTGTGGATGATCGCGAGCGCCTGCGGCACGCCGAGGTCGTCGTCCATGGCCTCGGCGAAGGCGGGCGGCACCTCGTCGGCGGGGGCGACGACGCCCCCGGCCTTCTCGACGACGCGCTGCACGAAGCCCTCGATCCGCGCGAACGCGGACTCGGCGTCGCGCAGGGCCTCCTCGCTGTACTCGATCGTCGAGCGGTAGTGCGGGGTGCCGAGGTAGTAGCGCAGCACGATCGGGCGCCAGTCCTTGACCATCTCGGACACGAGGACCGAGTTGCCCAGGGACTTCGACATCTTCTCGCCGCTCATGGTGACCCACGAGTTGTGCACCCAGTACTTGGCGAACTCGTCGCCGAAGGCCTTGGCCTGGGCGATCTCGTTCTCGTGGTGCGGGAAGATCAGGTCGATGCCGCCGCCGTGGATGTCGAAGGCGGTGCCCAGGTACTTGTGGGCCATCGCCGAGCACTCCAGGTGCCAGCCGGGCCGGCCGCGGCCCCACGGGGTCTCCCAGCTGGGCTCCCCGGGCTTGACGGCCTTCCACATGGCGAAGTCGCGCGGGTCGCGCTTGCCGGTCTCGCCGTCGCCGGACGGCTGGCGCAGGTCGTCGAGGTCCTGGTTCGACAGCTCCAGGTAGCCGGGGAAGGAACGCACGTCGAAGTAGACGTTCCCGTCCGCCTCGTAGGCGTGGCCGCGCTCGATGAGGCCGCGCATCATCTCGACCATCTCGGTGACATGACCGGTGGCGCGCGGCTCGTAGGTGGGCGGCAGGCAGCCGAGGGCGGTGTAGCCGTCGTTGAACGCGCGCTCGTTCTCGTACCCGATCGACCACCAGGGCCTGCCCTGTTCGGCGGCCTTCTTGATGATCTTGTCGTCGATGTCGGTGACGTTCCGCACGAACGTCACTTCGTAGCCGCGGTACGTGAACCAGCGGCGCATGATGTCGAAGTTGAGGCCGGACCGGATGTGCCCGATGTGCGGAGCGGCCTGCACGGTCGCGCCACAGAGGTAGATCGAGACACAACCCGGTGTCAGCGGGACGAAGTCACGGATCTTCCGGGCGCTGGTGTCGTGCAGGCGAATAGTCACGCCTCCAGGGTAGTGGGCCCAAGGCAGTGCCCCGCGACCCCTTGGGGACACGGGGCGCAACCGTGACGTTGTGACGTGTGTCAGGCCGCCGTTCAGATCCGGCCGACGACCTTGCGGGGTGTGATGCGCACGACGACGCGCTCTGCGTCGTCGGCGGAGCGGGGGTTGAAGTCCGCGTACTGCTTGCCCGTGTACTTGAGCGACAGCTCGTCGATGAGCTCCTGGCCGCCCTCGGTGGTGAGGTCGGCGGTGCCGCGGATCTCGGCGTACGCGTAGGGGTTGTCGGTGGGCTGCACGACGACGGTGACGCGGGGGTCGCGGCGCAGGTTCTTCTCCTTGCGCCGGTCGACGGTCGTGGAGAACAGCACGTCGTCCCCGTCCCGCTTCACCCAGACAGGCGACACCTGCGGGCTCCCGTCGGGCTGGATGGTGGCGACGGTGATGAAGACGGGGGTGTCGAGCAACGCCTTGAGCTCGTCGGACAGCTGGGCGGACATGAAGCCTCACTCCTTGGGGGGATGCCTGCACGAGTACCCGATACTGCGCCAACATCCGCCCCCGGAGCGGTATTTCAGCCCGCCCTGACGACCAGCGCCGTGGCGATCGCCGCGAGGCCGTCGCCGCGGCCGGGGAAACCCAGGCCGTCGGTGGTGGCGCCGGAGACGGAGACCGGGGCGCCGGCGGCGTCCGACAGCACCTTCTGTGCCTCCTCGCGCCGCTTCCCGATCTTCGGCCGGGGGCCGACGACCTGTACGGCGACGTTGCCGATGGTGAAGCCCGCCTCGCGCACGATGCGGGCGGCCTCGGTCAGCAAGGTGAGCCCCGAAGCGCCGGACCACTCGGGGCGGCCGGTGCCGAAGTGGGCACCGAGGTCACCGAGTCCGGCGGCGGAGAACAGCGCGTTGCACGCGGCGTGCGCGACGACGTCGGCGTCGGAGTGCCCGGCGAGCCCGGGGCCCTCGCCCTCCCACTTCAGGCCGGCGCACCACAGCTCGCGGCCCTCTTCGAAGGCGTGGATGTCGGTGCCGATGCCGACGAGGGGGATGACCGGCGGCTCAGAACCCATCGTTGGCCCTCCTGCGGGCGAGTACGGCTTCGGCGAGCACGAGGTCGAGGGGGCGGGTCACCTTGAAGGCCTCCTCGTGCCCGGGCACGACGACGACCGGTTCGCCGAGCTGCTCGACCATGCTGGCGTCGTCCGTCACGTTGTCGGTGACGGTCTCGTGGGCGCGCACGAGCGTCGCGCGGTCGAAGCCCTGCGGGGTCTGCACGGCACGCAGCCGGGCCCGCTCGGGCGTCGCGACGACGAGCTCGGGGCCGCCGTCGGTGCGGGCCTCGACCTGCTTGACCGTGTCGGCGAGGGGCAGCGCGGGGACGACGGCGGGGGCCCCCTCGCGTACGGCTTCGATGACGCCGTCGACCGTGTCGACGGGCACCAGGGGGCGGGCCGCGTCGTGGACGAGGACGACGTCGATGCCGGGCGGCAGGGCGTCGAGGCCGAGCTTCACGGATTCCTGGCGGGTCTCGCCGCCGGGGACTACGACGAAGTCGGTCCGCTCGGGCAGCGCGTGGTCGGCGAGGAGGGTCTTCACCTCGGCGGCGGACGCCTCGTCGGGCGGCGCGACCACGACGACGAGGGAGACGGACCGCGAGGCGGCCATCGCCCGGACGGCGTGGATGAGCATCGGGGTGCCATTGAGCGCGCGGAGTGCTTTGGGGGCGCCCGGGCCGAGGCGTACGCCCCGGCCGGCGGCCGGAATCACGGCCGCGGTGCGCGAGGGCCGCGTTTCGTCAGACATCGCTTCCGTTCAGGTTTGTGTGCTCGACCGAGGTGGGTATGGCCAACACCAGTGCCGGGCGCGACGCCTCGACCGGACCCCTTCCGTGACATCCGGTCGAGCCAGCTGCCCGGGCCCGGCACACCAACTGAGTCCAGCGGGTAAGGCGCCACGAGTAGGCACAGAGTGCGGGTACGAACATGCCGCAGCGCCCGGCGACACCATCAAGGGTCAGCGGGCACCGCGGCATTATTCATGCGCCTGGGCTCTCACCCGGGACTTCTTGTCGCAGCCGCGTGCCGGTCAGGGCACGCGTCAGGACGCGAGAACCTCGTCGAGCAGGGCCTCGGCCTTGTCCTCGTTCGTGTTCTCAGCGAGCGCGAGCTCGCTCACCAGGATCTGCCGTGCCTTGGCGAGCATGCGCTTCTCACCTGCGGACAGTCCGCGCTCACGCTCCCGACGCCACAGGTCACGGACAACTTCCGCGACCTTGATGACATCGCCGGAGGCGAGCTTCTCGAGATTTGCCTTGTAGCGGCGCGACCAGTTCGTGGGCTCTTCGGCGTACGGCGCGCGAAGCACCTCGAAGACCCGGTCGAGACCGTCCTGACCGACCACATCACGTACGCCGACGAACTCCGCATTGTCCGCTGGCACACGCACCGTCAGGTCACCCTGCGCGACCTTCAGCACCAAGTAGGTCTTGTCCACGCCTTTGATCTGGCGAGTTTCGATAGCCTCGATCAGCGCGGCCCCGTGATGGGGATAGACCACGGTGTCGCCAACCTTGAACGTCATGTGACAGGTACCCCTTCCGTGGCTATCCAGGGTAACACGGAAACGGCGTCTTCTGAATGGCGTTTTCGCAGGTCAGGGCATATCTCGGGGCTTGACAACCACAACCGGAACGTGCTGCGGAGGGCCTGCGGAAGGGGGTATTCGCAGGTCGGAGCGGCTCTCCGGCGGAGCCGAAACGCGCACGTTACACCTACCTGGAAGGCCCCGCAGAGGGTTGAACGTCCCGGTTTGCGCGGTTCGAAGCGCCACACTTCCGCTACTCCGTTCGGTGAGTCGGAGACGCGTGCGACCTGAATCCGGAATTGATCACCGTGGGGGGTGATCAATTTTCCGTACCGCCATGCATTCCTTACCGGAAATCCGCAGGGGCGGTCCCGTGGCCCTTATGCGAATGGTGAACGGGAGGCCAATGCGGCCTGTCACGTTTGGTGAGGTGAGAGGGGTCGAAGGGGTCGGCGGGGGTGTGATCGCGGGTGGGGCGGGCCGTGCGCGCCACGGTCGGAGCGGGGGTTCGGCCGGTGCCGAGATCCATCCGAAACCCCCTAGGGGCGGGTCGGGTGCAGCGGCGCGCGAACGGCTCGGTAACCTAAGCCCGCTGACAGACCCTTAGGGCGGCTTTACACCCGTCCAGGGCGTCCAGACCCTTACCGCCCACGTTCAAGGAGTTGCCGCCGCCGTGAGCAGCAGCCTTCGACGCGGCGCCCTCGCCGCCGCCGCCCTCGCGTTCTCGATCGCCTCGCTCGCCGCGTGCGGCGCCGGAAACAACGCCCAGACGCTGGAGGTCAAGCCGGACAACGCGGAGACCTCCGTCGGGGACATCCGGATCCAGAACGCCACCGTGATCACGCAGCCCGACCTGAAGTCCACGGGTCCGGCCGTCGTGACCGCGACGCTCTTCAACAATGGCTCCAAGCCCCAGACCCTCGACTCGATCGCGCTCGACGGCGTCGGCAAGAAGGCCGAGCTGTCGGCCGCCGACGGCAAGAAGACCGTGACGATCCCGGCCGGCGGCTCCCTCGTGCTCGGCGGGGAGGGCAACGCGTCCGCGCAGCTGCCCAACAGCCGCACCGCCGACCTCGACGGTGACGTGAAGGCGCTGACCTTCACGTTCAGCACCACGGGCGCCGTCAAGATCCAGTCGTTCGTCGTGCCGGCCGAGAGCTACTTCAAGAAGTGGGGGCCGAGCGAGATCCCGGCCGTGCCGAGCACGGAGCCGTCGGAGTCCGCGTCCGAGTCCGCGACGCCTTCCGGTTCGGCCACTCCGTCCGGCTCCGCCTCGCCGTCCGAGTCGGCCTCGGGCAGCGCCGCCGCCGGGCACTGATCACGTACGTACGCAATGGCGAAGGGCGGGACCCCCGGTGGGGATCCCGCCCTTCGGCGTTCCGTGACCGGGCCACCACCGTGACCCGGCGGTCTACGGCTCGAACTTGTGGCCCAGGCCGCGCACCGTCACCAGGTGGCGCGGGGCACCCGGGTCCGGCTCGATCTTGGCGCGCAGGCGCTTGACGTGGACGTCGAGGCCCCCTCCCCCGTGCGCTCCTCGCACCGCTTCACGGGCTTCGAAGCGCTGCGCCGGACTCCGTCCGGACGTCCCGACGCAGCCACACGGCGGTCTACGGCTCGAACTTGTAGCCCAGGCCGCGCACCGTCACCAGGTAGCGCGGGGCACCCGGGTCCGGCTCGATCTTGGCGCGCAGGCGCTTGACGTGGACGTCGAGGGTCTTGGTGTCGCCCACGTAGTCCGCGCCCCAGACTCGGTCGATGAGCTGCATGCGGGTCAGGACGCGGCCCGCGTTGCGCAGGAGCATCTCCAGGAGGTCGAACTCCTTGAGGGGCAGGTCGACCTTGGAGCCGGAGACCGTGACGACGTGGCGGTCCACGTCCATGCGGACCGGGCCGGCCTCCAGGGCCTGCGGGGTGACCTCCTCGGGCTCGCCCCGGCGGCGCAGGACCGCGCGGATACGGGCGACCAGCTCGCGGGACGAGAAGGGCTTGGTGACGTAGTCGTCGGCTCCTATCTCGAGGCCCACGACCTTGTCGATCTCGCTGTCCTTGGCGGTCACCATGATGACGGGGACGTTGGACCGGCCGCGCAGCTGGCGGCAGACCTCGGTGCCGGGCAGGCCCGGCAGCATCAGGTCGAGCAGGACGAGGTCGGCGCCGTTGCGCTCGAACTCGTCGAGTCCGTCGGGGCCGGTGGCCGCGATGGCGACCTCGAAACCCTCCTTGCGAAGCATGTACGACAGGGCGTCGGAGAAGGATTCCTCGTCCTCGACGACGAGCACTCGGGTCACGGAAGGACCTCCGGGGCGGCAGGAATGGGATCGTATGCGGTTGTCTCGTCGGGCCCGTCGGCGTCGTTGCCGTCGTGGTGTCCGTATGCGTCGCCGCCTACGTGTCCTGGGCCGCGGTCGCGGGTCGCGCCTGCCTCCGGCAGCCGCAGGGTGAACGTGGAGCCCTGGCCTTCGGAGCTCCATACGGTGACTTCCCCGCCGTGCGAGGCAGCCACGTGCTTGACGATGGCGAGGCCGAGGCCCGTGCCGCCGGTGGCCCGGGAGCGGGCCGGGTCGACCCGGTAGAAGCGCTCGAAGATGCGCTCCTTGTCCTTGTCGGAGATACCGAGGCCCTGGTCGGTGACCGCCACTTCTATGAGGTCTCCGCCGGGCGCGCTGACCCTGCGCGCGGCTATGCCCACGCGGGTTCGGGCCGGGCTGTAGTTGACGGCGTTCTCGACGAGGTTGCCGAGAGCCGCGGCGAGCTGGCCGCGGTTGCCCCAGATCTGGAGGTCCGCGGTGCCTCCCGCGGCCATGGTGATCTGCTTCGTGCCGGCCTGGTGGCGGCAGCGGTCGATCGCCTCGGCGACGAGTTCGTCGACGCGGACCGGCTCGGCGTCCTCCAGCGGGTCGTCGTTCTGCACCCGGGACAGGTCGATGAGCTCCTGGACCAGGTTCGTCAGGCGGGTCGCCTCGATCTGCATCCTGCCTGCGAAGCGCTCCACCGCCTCCGGGTCGTCGGACGCGTCCATGACCGCCTCGGAGAGGAGGCTGAGCGCGCCGACCGGGGTCTTCAGCTCGTGGCTGACGTTCGCCACGAAGTCACGGCGGACCGCCTCGATGCGGCGGGCCTCCGTCAGGTCCTCCACGAGGAGCAGGACCAGGCGGGAGCCGAGGGGAGCCACCCGCGCGGAGACCGCGAGGGCGTCCCCGCGGCCGGTACCGCGGCGGGGCAGGTCGAGCTCGACCTGTCGTATCTCTCCGTCACGGCGGGTGTCCCTGGCCATGAGGAGCATCGGCTCCACGGCCAGCTTGCCGCCTCTGACCAGGCCGAGGGCGTACGCCGCCGAGCTGGCCTTGACCACGCTGTCCGCCTCGTCCAGGACGACGGCGGAGGAGCGCAGTACGGAGAGGACGGTGTCGACGCCGGGCGGAAGGACCGGGTCCGTGTGCAGGGAAGTACGGGTGGGGCGTTTCTGGTCGCGTTCGCTCCAGCGAAACGCCAGCATGGCGATCACGCCGGTGCACACCCCGGCGATCGCTGCCGCTGCGGCGACCGCCGCGTTCACGTCCATGCCTCCAGGTTATGCGCCTCGCAAGCGCTGCCCACAGCCGTCCGAGTGGTACCTCGAACACTCGTCGCCCAGAGTTCACCTTGGATACAGGGGTGATTCATTTGAGGTGACGGAAACGGACGCGTACAGGGCCGAACGTGGGAGCGTGGGGCACAGCAGCCCCACGCAGTGAGTGAGAGGGACAGTTGTATGCGTGACGCGTACCACGAGGAACTTGACTCGATCGGCGAGGGCCTGGTCGAGATGGCCCGCCTTGTCGGGTCGGCGATCGGGCGCGCCACCACGGCCATGCTCGACGCCGACCTGAAGCTGGCCGAGAGTGTCATCGCGGCGGATCAGAAGGTCGACGACCTGCAGCATGACCTGGAGGCGAGGGCGATAGCCCTGCTCGCGCGCCAGCAGCCCGTCGCCACGGACCTGCGGATCGTCGTGACCTCGCTGCGGATGAGCGCGGACCTGGAGCGCAGCGGTGACCTGGCGCAGCACGTCGCCAAGCTCGCCCGGCTGCGGTTCCCGGACAAGGCCGTTCCGCACGACCTGCACGCGACCGTCCTGGAGATGGGGCAGCTCGCACAGCGGCTCATGGCGAAGTCCGCCGAGGTCATCATCACCAAGGACGTCGACCTCGCGCTCCAGCTGGAGCAGGACGACGACGAGATGGACCTGCTGCACCGGACGCTGTTCCAGCACCTGATGGACGACCGGTGGAAGCACGGCATCGAGACCGCCGTGGACGTGACGCTGCTGGGCCGTTACTACGAGCGCTTCGCCGATCACGCGGTCTCCGTGGCCAAGCGTGTGGTGTACCTGGTGACCGGTGAGCACGCCGACGAGATCCAGCCGCCGCAGCCGCAGCCTGTCGACGGCCGCTGAGCCGGGCCTCTCTCGGGGTGATGTGTCGGACGGGGGCCCCGCACCTGTGTGGTGCGGGGCCCCCGTCGTGTTCCGTCCAGTCAGCCCGAGCAGCCGCCGCACTGGCACGGCGCGCCCGACTGGCAGCCGCAGCCGCAGCCCGAGCCGCAGCCGCAGGCGCCTAGCAGGACCAGCCGGTGCGGCTGCGCGACTTCCGTGGGCTGCTCTGCGACGGCTTCGGGGGTGGGGGACTCGGCCATGGTGTTCCCTCCTCGGGGCGAACTGCCTGTCACCCAGTTCATGCCCCGCCCGGCGGGCGCGTCAACGGCGCACACGCGCGCGGGCGTTCGCCTTTGCGGCCACTGTGTGGCCGATGGTGCCGATGAGTAGCAGGGCGACCACCGTGCCCAGCGTGAATGCCTCGAACGCCGTCCGCGACACCCCCCACGTGTCGTGGAATTCGTACGCGATGCCGAGGAGCGCCTCCAGCGTGCCCGGGAACAGGGCAGCCCATGAGCCGGTCAGGATCCACGCGTAGACCAGCGCCGCGCAGATCATGAACCCCTTCGTACCGAAAGGGACTTGGTACGGGCGCGGTACGTCCCTGTGGCGCAGGCGCAGGACCGCCAGGGCCGGGATCACCGTCAGGTACGAGAGCAGCAGCGTCGTCACCGCGACGGTCAGGACGACCGAGAACACCGCCGCCGCGTCGCCGTCCGCGAGCCGCATCGCCGCCACCATGAACACCGTAGCGATCGCCCCCGACAGCAGGTTCGTGCGCACCGGTGTGCCCAGCGTCGGGTGGAACGCGCCCAGCCTGCGGCTGAAGAAGCCGCCGTCCGCCGCCGCCATCGCCTGCATCCGGTCGCTGACGATCATCCAGGCGCTGCCCTGGGTGAGGAGCGCGAAGACGAAGAGGAGCGCGGTCGCCTTCAGGAGTGCGCCGCTCGCGCCTCCGTAGATCGTGAAGATGGTCTGGGCGCCCTCCATGAAGCCGCCGATGCCGGTCACCTTGCCGGGCGGGACCACGGAGAGGATCGCCAGGACGGGGAGCAGGTAGCAGGCCGCCGCGATCGCCGCGGAGCGTCCGAGGGCCGTGGGGACGTCGCGTTGCGGGTTGTGCATCTCCTCGCCCGCCGCGTTCGGGGCCTCGAAGCCGACGTAGGCGAAGAGGAGCACCGGGACGAGCGCCAGGAACCCGGCCGTCGTGGGGGTGAAGGTGGCGGTGGTGTGGTCCGCCGTTCCTGTCAGCCCCTGGAAGCCGTGCTCCAGTCCGTACGCCACTGCCGTCGCCGTGAACACGGTGAGCGCGAGGACCTTGGCCGCCGCGCCCGCCGTCGTGATCCATTTGCCTCTGCGCAGCGAGACCACCGCCGTGAGGATCGCCGTCCAGATGAACACCGTCTTGAACGCGTAGTCGGCGAACGTGCCCTGGCCCAGGCGGAACACGAAGCCGTCCCAGGTCTGGGCCGCGATGAACACGAGCGAGCCGCCCAGCCAGATCGGGTTCGTCACCCAGTAGAAGAGCGTCGTGATCGCCGCCGTCAGCCGGCCGAACGCCAGCTTCACCCAGACGTAGGGACCGCCCTCCTGGGGAAAGGCCGCGCCGGTCTCCGCGAAGAGCAGCGCGTACGGGATGAGGAACGCGACCGCGATGACCGCCGTCCACGTCACCGCCTCTCCGCCGCCCGTCGCGATCTGGCCCACCGTGTCGAAGGAGATCACCGCGGCCACCGCCATCGCCGTGATGTCGAAACGGCGGAGGCTTCGGTGGAGGTTGGGGGTGGAGGTGGGCGTGCTTTCCGCGGAGGTGAGGGTGCCTTCCGCGTCCGCGGGGGTCGTGCTGGGGGGTGGAGGTGCTGCTTGTTCTTTGTAGTCGGGCACGTCGGTGTCCTCGTGAGCTGGGGACGGGTGGGACGGTGCGGGTGGCATGGGGGCGCTCGGTGGTTCGTGGGGCAGGGCCCCGGGGCTACTTGGTGATGTCGCCCGCCGGTGTCGTGCGTTCGAGGACCGAGCGCATCGCCGTCGCCGCCTCCTTCGCCTCCTGCTCCGTCATGATCAGCGGCGGGGACAGGACCAGGCTGTGGGCCGAGTCGCGGACGATGACGCCCGTCTCCTTGCGGATCACGTCGTGCGGCATGCGGGCCGGGTTCATGGGGAGGGGGGTGCGGGTCTCGCGGTCCGCGACCAGTTCCACCGCCAGCATCATGCCGACCGAGCGGATCTCGCCGACGATCGGCAGGTCGCCCAGCGCGTCGGTGAGCTGGTCGTGGAGGTACTCGCCCATCGTGACGGCGCGCGACAGGAGGTTCTCCCGCTCGATGATGTCGAGGTTGGCGAGCGCCACCGCCGCCGCCACCGGGTGCCCGTTGTACGTGTAGCCCATCGGGAAGCCGTGGTCCTGGAGCAGCGCCTCGGTCACCTCGTCGGAGACCAGGAGTGCGCCGAGGGGTGTGTAGCCCGACGTGATGCCCTTGGCCGTCGTGATGATGTCCGGCTTCACGCCGAAGTGCTGGGCCGCGAACCATTCGCCCACGCGGCCGTACGCCGTCACCACCTCGTCGAAGATGAGGAGGATGCCGTGGCGGTCGAGGACCTCGCGCACGCGCGGCCAGTAGTCCGCCGGCGGGACCAGCATGCCGCCCACGCCCATGATGGGCTCGCCGATCATCGCCGCGATGTTGGAGGCGCCGATCTCCGCGATGCGGCCCTCCAGTTCGGCGATCAGGAAGTCGGTGGGGTCGGCGTCGCCGTAGAGCTCCGTGCGGTAGGGCCACGGGGGCGTCAGGTGGCTGACGTGCGGCATCATCGGGGCGAAGCCCTCGTGGTAGACCGGGAAGCCGGTGGCCGAGCCGCCGCCGTAGCCGATGCCGTGGTACGCCTTGTCGCGGGCCAGGATCCAGGTGCGGGAGCCCTCGCCCCGGCGGTGGTGGTAGTAGCGGGCCATCTTGATGGCCGCCTCGTTGCCCTCCGAGCCGCCCGACGTGAAGTAGACGTGGTTGAGGTTGTCGGGGGCCAGTGTGGCGAGGCGCTCGGCCAGTCGGATCGCCTTGTCGTTCGAGAACTCCCAGAAGCTCGTGAAGTATTCGAGCTGCTGCATCTGGGCGTGCGCGACGTCCGCGATCTCCTTGCGGCCGTGGCCGACCTGGGCGAGCCAGAGCCCGCCGGTCGCGTCGAGGTAGCTGCGGCCCTCCGCGTCGGTGAGGCGGCAGCCCTTGCCCTCCGTCATCACCACGCGCTCCTCGGCGGTGCCGGGGAGGTAGGGGTGGATGATGTGCGCCCGGTCCGTGGCGGCGAGCTGCTGTGCGGGGGTGAGGGTCATGGTGTTCGTCCCTTCGGGAGGTCGTGTGGAGGGTCGGGGGGCCGTCCGGGCGGTCGCCGTCGGGCCCGGTCGCGCGTGCGGGTTCACGCGTACGTGATCCACGTCGTCTTCAGGCCCGTGTACTTGTCGAGGGAGTGGAGCGACAGGTCCCTGCCGTGGCCCGACTGTTTGAAGCCGCCGAACGGCGTGAGGGGGCTCAGCGCGTCGACCGTGTTCACCGAGACCGTCCCGGCGCGCAGGGCGTCCGCCACGCGGTGGGCGCGGGCCAGGTCCCTCGTCCACAGCGAGGCCGCCAGGCCGTACGGGGAGTCGTTGGCGGTCCGAATCGCCTCTGCCTCCGTGCTGAAGGCGTGGACCGTCAGGACCGGGCCGAAGAGTTCCTCGCTCGCCAGGGGCGCGTCGGGGCGCAGACCGGTGACGATCGTGGGGGTGAGGTACGCGCCCTCGCGCGTGCCGCCCGTGATCACCTTGCCGTCCGATGCCTCGACCGCGCCGAGGACCCGGACGGCCTGGGCCTCGTCCACCAGCGGGCCGAGGTTCGTGTCGGGGTCCAGGGGGTCGCCAGGCACGAAGCGTGCCGCGTGTTCGGCGACGCGGGCCGTGAACTCCTCGGCGATCGAACTCTCCACCAACAGGCGGGTGTTGGCCGAGCAGACCTGGCCGGCGTTGTACGCGAATCCCCAGGCCGCGCGCTCCGCCGCCGCGTCCAGGTCCGCGTCGGCGAAGACCACGTTCGGGCTCTTGCCGCCCGCCTCCGGCCAGACCTGCTTCATGTTCGACTCGGCGGCGTAGGCCTGGAAGAGGCGGGCGACCTTCGTCGAGCCCGTGAAGACCAGGGTGTCGACGTCCTCGTGCAGCCCGAGGGCCCGGCCCGCCGTGTCGCCCATGCCGGGGACGACGTTCAGCACACCGTCGGGGAGACCCGCCTCCGCCGCCAGTTCGGCCAGACGCAGGGCCGACAGCGGGGACTGCTCCGCCGGCTTGAGTACGACGCTGTTGCCCGCCGCGAGGGCCGGCGCCAGCTTCCAACTCGCCAGGTCGAGGGGGAAGTTCCACGGGACCACGGCGCCCACCACGCCCAGCGGTGTGCGGCGGACCGTCGCCAGGTTGCCCGGGGGCGTCGGCGCGATCTCGTCGTACAGCTTGTCGGCGGCCTCCGCGTACCAGGCGAAGACGCCGGCCGCGCCGGGCACGTCCGTGCCGTACGACTCGGCGATCGGCTTGCCCATGTCGAGGGTATCGAGGAGGGCCAGTTCCTCGGCGTCGGCGGCGATCAGGTCGGCGAGCCTGAGCAGGACGCGCTTGCGGGCCGCGGGGTCGGTGCGGGACCAGCGGCCGTCGTCGAAGGACGTGCGGGCCGCGCGGACCGCCGCGTCGATCTCGGGCGCTTCGCCCCGGGTGACGTGTGCCGTGACCTCGCCGGTGGCCGGGTTGACGGTGGGGAAGGTGGCCCGGGACCGCGCCTCGGTCCATGTGCCGTCGATGAACGCCCTGGTGCGTGGCGTCAGTTCGGCGGCTCGGCGCTGCCAGTCTGCGTGGGTGTTCATGCGGCGGCTCCCTCTACTTCTTTGAGATCGGATTCAAACAATGAGGTGCCGGGTCGTCAATGCCATGGACGCAAGGAACTTGATTTATTTGAACCGAGTAACAGAGAATTAACCCATGGGGAACAAGCCTGGGAGACCGAAGAACCAGACGGCGCGCCGCGAGGCCCTCGTCGACGCGGCGGGACGCGCCATCGCCGAGCGGGGCCTGGAGGGGCTGCGCATCAAGGACATCGCCGCCGAGGCGGGCATGTCGGCGGGGTCGGTCCTGTACTACTACCCGGAGATGGACGAGCTGGTCCTCGAAGTGCACCGGGGCGCCGTGGAGCGCTATCTGGCCGCGCGGCAGGGGGCCGTGGACGGGGCGACCGGAGCCGTGGCACGACTGCGGGCCCTCGTGGGGAGCGGGCTGCCGGGCGGCTCGGGAGACGCCGTGCACGGACTGCTCTTCGAGCTACACCGGCGCGCCGACCGCAGCTCCGGGCACGCGACGTTGATGGCGTCCCTCTTCGCGCGCGAGGTCGCCCTGTACGCGACCGTGCTCGAAGTCGGCGCGGCCGTGGGGGAGTTCACGCTCACCGAGCCCGTCGCCGACCTCGCACGCAATCTCGTCGCGCTGGAGGACGGCTACGGCCTGCACATCGTCAGCCGCAACGCCGAGCTGACGCCGGACGTCGCCCGGCGCCTGCTCCTCGGCTACGCGCGGACGGTCACCGGCTGCCCGGAGCTGTGAGCCGGGCCCGCTCCCGGTCGTCGCCCGCGAGGGCCACCGCGGTGAGCGCCATGCCCAGCGCGCCGTCGAGGACCGCCCGGTCCGCGTCCGGGGTGACGCACGCCGCCGCGAACTCCTTCTGGTGGTTGACCGCGGGCAGCGAGTTGATGCCCAGGTAGGGGTGGATGGCGGGCAGGACGCGGGAGACGTTGCCCATGTCCGTGGAGGCGCGGTTCATCCGGGCCGCCGGCGATCCGGGGCTGTCGAAGGTGCGGCCGAGGGATCCGGCCGCCCGCCGGTAGGCGGCCAGCATCGCGGCGTCGTTGCGGAACTCCGAGTACGGGCGGGACTCCGGCTCCATTTCGAGGTCGCAGGCCGAGGCCAGGGCGCCGGCCTCGAAGCATTTCTCGACGCGCGGCTGGAGCGCGGACAGCTCCTCGAGACTTCCCGCGCGCACGTACCAGCGGCCCTCGGTCAGCTCCGGGATCGCGTTCGGGGCCTCCCCGCCGCGCGTCACCATGCCGTGCACGCGCGTGGTGGATGGGAGCTGCTGGCGCAGGAGTCCGATGGCGACCTGGGCGACGGTGAAGGCGTCCGCCGCGTTGCGGCCCTGCTCCGGGTACGCCGCCGCGTGCGCCGCCTTGCCGTGGTAGCGGACCTTGAGGTGCGCGACCGCGTACGGGTCGGCCTCGGCGACGTCCGCGGGACCGGGGTGCACCATCATCGCCGCGTGCACCCCGTCGAAGGCGCCGCGCTCCAGCATGAGGATCTTGCCGCCGCCGCCCTCCTCGGCCGGGGTGCCGAAGACGGTGACCTTGAGGCCCAACTCGTCCGCCACCGGAGCCAGTCCGGCCGCGGCGCCCACCGCGGCCGCCGCGATGACGTTGTGCCCGCAGGCGTGGCCGAGGCCGGGCAGCGCGTCGTACTCGGCGCAGATCGCGAGGTGCAGCGGGCCGCTGCCGACGGTGGCGGTGAAGGCGGTGGGCAGGCCCGCGGTGCCGGTCACGACGTCGTAGCCGAGGTCGTCGAGGGCGTACGCGGTCCAGCGCGCCGCCTTCTCCTCCTCCCACGCCACCTCGGGGTTCGCGTGGATGCGGTGGCTCAGGGCGAGGAGTTCGGGCGCCGCCTTCGCGACCGCCTCGCGCACGGGCCTCACTCGTCCCCCGGCACGCCGTAGTTCGGCGCCGCGTCCGGGGCGAGCGCCCGCTGCACGTACGCCTCCTGCTGGGGCTCCCACCGTTTCCACAGGTCCGCGAGCTCCGCGATCGGGTCGCCCTCGGTCCAGTCCACGCGCAGGTCCGTCACCGGCCACTGCTGCGCGTCGACGACGAGGAGCCCGGCCGAGTGGACGGGGCCCGCCTCGCCGCCCGCCGCCGCGCCCGCGGTCAGCGCGTCGACGAGGCGGCGGGCGAGCGGAGCCTGAGGGTCCGCGCCCGTGAACGCATCGAGTACCGCCTGGGGGACTCCGGGGCCCGCCAGCAGGTTCCCCGCGGCCACGGCGTCGGGGCCGACCGCCTCCGCGTACGTGCCGAGAGTCCGCGCACCTGAGAAGACCGCGCCGGGTCCGGAGACGCCGACGGCCGTCAACTGCCGCCACTCGGCGTGGGGTTGGCCGGCCACCTCGCGCACGGCCGTCTTCGCGGACACCCCGGATTCCAGGAGGTCGAGCAGGCGGGTGCCCAGGCGCGGGTCGGTGACGTTCTGGGAGCAGACCGCGCCCACTCCGGGCCGTACGTGCGCGCAGCGCGCGGCGACGGCCGGCGAGGACGAGGTGACAGCCACCCCGAACCGGCCCGTGCGCGGGCACCGCGCGGCGATCGAGAACGTCATCGGCGCTCCTTCGGGATGACGGCCGTGGCGTCGATCTCGACGAGCCACTCCGGGCGGGCGAGCGCCGAGACGACCAGGCCCGTGGAGACGTAGTGGACGCCCTTGAGCCGGCGGCCCATGACACGGTAGACGGGCTCGCGGAAGCGGATGTCCGTCAGATAGACGGTGATCTTGACGATGTCGTCGAGGCGGCTGCCGGACTCCTCCAGGAGCATCGCGATGTTCGCCATGGCCTGCTCGGCCTGGGCGGCGACGTCCCCGACGCCGACGTTCTCGCGGGTGTCGAGGTCCTGGCCGATCTGGCCGCGCAGATACACCGTGCCGTCGGCGACGACCGCCTGCGCGAGGTCGTTGGACAGGTCCTGCTCGGGGTAGGTGTCCGCCGTGTTGAAGGGGCGGACACGCCGGTGGGTCGTCACTTGGCCTTCCTCCCGAGGGTGCCGAGGACGTTGTCGCTGAGGCCGGCCGCGTCCTTCACCAGGTCGAGCGGGCCCTCCCAGTCGAAGTTGCGGTACACCGCGCCGAGGTGCGCGAACGGCGGGGACTGCGCGAAGAGCTGGAAGGTCAGCCGGTGGCCCGCGTAGTCCGAGTTGAGCAGGTCACGGGCGTAGGCGAGGAGCTTGCGGCGGTCCTCGGCGACCCAGTGCTCGTTGATCGAGTAGAACTTGTCGAGCCACGGCTTGGTGTCCGGGTGGTCGAAGGACGCCTTGTCGGGCGTGATGCAGATCTGCCCGCCGCACAGCTCGCGCGCGATGTGCATCATCTCGTGCAGCTGCGAGCAGGCCAGGACGCGGCCGGTGTACAGCAGCGACTGGTTCGGCATGAGGAGCCCGCCGGGGCTGGGCTCGGCCATGGCGATGGACGCGGTCAGGTGCGCGTTGATGCCCTCGCGGTAGCAGGCCAGCGTCGCGAGCTTCTCCTGTACGGCCTGCTGCTTCTCCAGGCCCGTCTGCTTCACGTTCCACAGCGCGGCGCCGATCATCAGGTCCGCGAGCCGCAGGTTGCGCTGCGTGAACGCGAACGCGCTGTAGCGGTGGAGCGTGGCGCGGATGAAGGTCGCGGCCTTGGTGTCCCGGTAGAAGAGGACGTTCTCCCAGGGGATCTCGACGTCGTCGAAGACGACCAGGGTGTCGACCTCGTCGAAGCGGCTGGAGACCGGGTAGTCGGCGGGCGGCTTGCTGCCGGCGAAGCCCGTGCGGCAGATGTACTTCAGGCCCGGCGAACCCATGTCGGCGATGAAGCCGAGGGCGTAGTCGGAGAGTTCGGAGTCGCCCCAGTTCGCGATCGTCGGCTTCGTGAACGCCTGGTTCGAGTAGGCGGCGGCCGTCTCGTACTTGGCGCCGCGCACGACGATGCCGCTGTCCGTCTCCCGCACGACGTGGAGGAGCATGTCCGGGTCCTGGTCCTGGGGGCGCTTGGAGCGGTCGCCCTTCGGGTCGGTGTTCGCCGAGACGTGGAAGGGATCGGCGTACAGCGCGTGGTCGATGTGCCGCTTGACGTTCTCCGCGTACGTCGGGTTGATCGCGTTGAGGACGTCCTGGCCGTCGATGAGCGACCAGACCTCGCCGATCGTCTCGTCCCCGACGCGGGTGACGACCCCGCCGACGTCGCTCAGCACGGCGTCCGTCGCCGCCCGCTTCGCGTCCCAGTCCTCGCGGGTGCGCGGCGGCTTCTGCTGGATCGCGTTGACCTCGCCGGTCGACTCGTCCTCGTACGTCATCGAGTCCCGGGTCGCCGGGTCGTGCGCCATGTCGTAGATCCGGGCGCGTATGTCGACCAGCGGCTTGAACGCGGGGTGCGTGGTCACGTCGGTGACCTTCTCGCCGTTCATCCATACGTCGCGGCCGTCGCGGATCGACTCGCGGTACTGGTCTCCGGTGCGGATCATGCGCCGTGCTCCTTGGGGGAGTTGAGGGGGCTCGGGGTGGCGTACGTACGGGCGTGGTGGACGAGCGGGCGGGCGCCGGAGGCCGCGGAGGCGACGACGGCACCGAACAGGACCTGGTGGGTGCCCCGCGTGACGGGGTCGGCGAGCCGGCAGTCGAAGGCGGCGGCCGCGCCGCGCAGGACGGGCGCGCCGGTGGCGAGCACGTCCCACTCGGCGCAGTCGAAGTCGTACGGGCCGCTGCCGTGGGCGGGGCGGCCCGCGAACACGTCCGAGACGTGGGCCTGGCCGGTGGCGAGGACGCTCACGGCGATGACGCCGTTGCGCACGGCGGCCGCGGCGAGGGGGCTCCGCTCGTTCACACAGACCAGCAGCGAGGGCGGGTCGGCGGAGACGGAGCACATGGCGGAGACGGTCTGGGCGAAGCGACCGGCCGGTCCTTCAGTGGAGACAACGGTCACGCCCGTCGCGGCGTTCCCCATCGCGGCCACGAAGTCCTGGCGGGATGTGAGGAGTTGATCCGGAGCAATGGTCATGAGCGGCCTCCCTCGGAGCGAGTGGGCTGTGGTGCGACCACTATGCGAGGGGAAGCCTGCATCCGTACAACAGATCTTTTCGTGTTACTGGATCTGTTTTGGAGATGGCTTCAGATGTGCGGCCCTGAGCTGGGCCGTCAGGACCTGAGCGCCTCCCGGCACGCCGTCGCGAACGCCTGTGCGCGGCCCGTCAGCCGGACTCCGCGCAGCTTCGCCAGGACGACGGGGAGCGCGGGCAGCGGGTCGGCGAGCGGCAGGGCGACGACGCTCGAACCGTCGTACGTGCGGTCGTGCGCGGGCCGCTGGTTGAGCAGCGACCAGCCGTATCCGGCGGCGACCAGGGCGCGCACGGTCTCGTAGCTCCTCGTGCGGTGGCTGACGCGCGGCTCGACGCCGGCCTTGGCGGCGACGGAGCGGAAGTAGTCGCGGCTGGCGGGCAGGTCGAGCAGGATCATCGGCTCGTCCGCGAGGTCCGCGAGGCGGGCCCGGCCGCCGCCCGCGAGCCGGTGCCCCTCGGGGACCAGGGCGTAGGGCGGGGCCATCGCGAGGACCTCGCACTCGATGTCGGCGTCGAGATCCATGTCGTAGAGCAGCGCCAGCTCGCAGGCACCCGTGCGCAGGCTCTCCTGCACGGCCGGGATGTCGCCCTCGACCACCTCGACGCGCACGGAGGGCTGGCGCTCGCCGAACTCCCGCAACAGGCGCGGCAGATAGAACGGGGCGAGCGTCTGGAAGCAGCCCACCGCCAGCTCGCCCACGAGGTCGGCGCCCAGGCTCCTGGCGGATTCGGCGAGTTCGTCGGCGTGGGTGAGGAAGCCGCGCAGCTCGTGCAGGAACCGCTCCCCCGCGGCCGTCAGCTCCAGGCCCTTGGCGTGCCGGCGGATCAGGAGCTGCACGCCGAGCTCGCGCTCCAGGTGGTGCACGGCGGTGGAGACCGCGGACTGCGAGACGTTGATGCGGTGCGCCGCGGCGGTCATGCTGCCGAGCTCGGCGGCGGCGAGGAAGTACCTCAGCTGCACGAGGGTGAAGTTCGCGTCCTTGGCCATGGCGGGATTGTGCCCCGGGCGCCCGCGAGCTGTCTGCATCTTGAAAACAGATGTAACTCCCGGGAAATCGATGTTTGACCGGGGATTGTGAGGGTGGCGAGACTCCCCAACCAACCCGCATGCCCGAACACCCCCGCCCGCCCCCTCGTTTTCCGGACAGGGAGTCCGTATGCCCGCCACACCCGAGGCGGCCCCGGCCGTCGAGCAGCACACCATCGACCACGTCCCCGAGAACGAGCGCCACGGCCGCGTCCGCGACCTGTTCACCATGTGGTTCGGCACGAACATCGCGCCGCTGCCGCTGGTCACCGGCGCCATGGGCGTCCAGGTCTTCCACCAGTCGTTCTGGTCGAGCGTCGCGGCGATCCTGGTGGGCCAGCTCGTCGGCGCCGTCTTCATGGCGCTGCACTCGGCGCAGGGCCCGCAGCTCGGCGTCCCGCAGATGATCCAGAGCCGGGCGCAGTTCGGCAGCGTGGGCGCGCTGCTCATCGTGGTCGTGGCGGCCGCGATGTACATAGGCTTCTTCGCCTCGAACATCATCCTGGCGGGCAAGTCGCTGCACGGCCTCGCGCCCGCCGTGCCGGTCGACGCGGGCATCGTGCTGGGGGCGCTCGGCTCCGCACTGATCTGCTGGGTCGGCTACCGCCTCATCCACACCCTCAACAAGATCGCGACATGGGTGCTCGGCGTGGGCATCCTGGTCGGCCTCGCCGTCGTGGTCGCGCGCGGCCTGCCCGACGGCTTCTTCTCCGCGGGCTCCTTCACCTTCGCGGGGTGGCTCGCGACGGTGTCCCTGAGCGCCCTGTGGCAACTGGCCTTCGCCCCCTACGTCTCCGACTACTCGCGCTACCTGCCGCGCACCGTCCGTACGGCGTCGACCTTCTGGGCCACGTACTGGGGTTCGTGTCTCGGCTCGACGCTGCCGTTCCTCGCGGGCACGGTGATCGGCCTCGCGTCGCCCGGCACGGACGACACGGTGGCGGGCTTCGACAGCGCGGCGGGCGGTTTCGGCCCGGTCGTGCTGCTCCTCTTCCTCTTCTCGGTCGTCAACCACAACGCGCTCAACCTCTACGGCGCGGTGCTGTCCCTGATCACCATCTGCCAGACGTTCCGCCCCGCGTGGACGCCGCGCCAGAGGGCCCGCGGCGTCGTCTCGGCGGTGGTCCTCGTGGGCGCGCTGCTCATCGCGACGGCGCTGTCCAGCGACTTCGTCTCCAGCTTCGTGAACCTCGTCCTGGTCCTGCTCGTCGTTCTCGTCCCCTGGACGGCGATCAACCTCATCGACTTCTACCTCGTCCACCGCGGCCGCTACGCGCTCGGCGACCTCTTCGCGCCCGACGGCGGGCGCTACGGCCGCTTCAACCCGGTGGCCCTGACCTCGTACGCGATCGGCATCGCGGTCCAACTCCCCTTCGTCGCCACGTCGCTGTACACGGGCCCGCTGGTCGCCCCACTCGGCGGCGCGGACCTGTCATGGCTCGTGGGCCTGCTGGTGACGGCCCCCGTGTACTACGTGTGGGCGCGCCGGGCGGCACTGCAGGGCGGGACCGCGGTGACGGAGACCGAGACGACAGCGACGGAGGCCGCTTCTGCGACCGTGTGAAGCCGGATGGACCCCGGCTGACGACGGGGCCCATCCGCTCGTCCGGGGCCATACCGTCGCGCAACCGCCGCGGTCCCGGACAGTGTCTGAGAGCCTGACGGCCGGAAATCTGGCGACAGGTCTCGCGGGAAGGCGGGTTCATCGATGGTCTGGCCAGGGAGTTCGACATGCGAGGCAGCGGTTCTGTGCAGCACTACGACCTGGGGTCGGGCCCCGCGAAGCTTCCTGACCCGGCCGATCCCGGACGGGACGGAACCCGAACTGACATCGGACGCAACGGGGATGCGCGGTGAAGGTACGGCCCTCCTCGATGCCTCCCGGGCGAGGCACCTCCGCCGGTGCGTTGGGCCTCGTCGCCCTCGCCCTGATCACGGCATGTTCGGGGGGCGGTACCGGCGCCGGGCGTGATGCCGGTGCGGACACTCGTCGGCACGTGCCCGCCTGGAAGTCGGGCGTGACCCCCGCCGAGGTCGGCGAGCTGATGCACGTATCGATTCCTGACGAGGCCACCGATCGGCGGGCTGCCTACCAGAACGGTTTCCAGGACGACGGTCTTCTGCTGGCCTTCACGGTGCCGACCGCGCGTGTGGGCGCGTTCTTGACGGGGCTCGCCCCCGAGCAGCCGCTCACCCACCGCGCCGAGGCCCTGACTCGGTCGGTGAAGCCCATGACGCCGTTCGCGCGCCTCGGGCTGAAGGAGCCGGAGACACTTGCGGACGTGCGCGGAGGACCGGTGTGCGCGCCCTGTGCGGGCGAGTTGAACTCCCTCGAGGTGGCCGTGCATCCGGTCGATGCGCGGAGCAGCCGGGTCTATCTGCGGGGGGTCGACTGACCTGACGGGGTCGACCGGCCGGTGGACACCGGAGGGTGGACCTCAGGTGACGGACGCCGAGTGGTGGCGGTGAACGGGGCTGTCGGAGAGGCGGTGAGCGCGCCGGTCCCTGTGACTGCAGGGGCTCCGGTGACTGGAGAGGCGGTGCGTGGGGCCCCGCCCTACGATGGTCTGGGTTCTTCCTGTGGGTTCCTCCTCACATGGTTGGAGTCAGCTCATGACGCATGCGACCCGAGGATTGCGCAGGGGGGCTGTGACCGCCGTGGCGGTGGGAACGCTCGCGGTGCCGGTGGCGGGTGGGTCCGCGTTCGCCACGCCGGCCTCCGTCTCCGCCGGCTCCAGCTCCGCCTCCGCCTTCCGCGCCGCCGACCCGCCCTCGCCGTCCGATTCCGCGACGGCGACCCCGGGCCAGGTCCAGAAGCTCACTCCCGCCGTGGAGAAGGAGCTCGACACCGCCGTGCAGAAGGTCATGGCCGAGGCGAACGTTCCGGGTGTGACCGTCGGCGTGTGGACGCCGGACAAGGGCGAGTACGTGAAGTCCTTCGGCGTCGCCGACAAGAGCACCGGCCAGAAGATGTCGCCCGACCTGCACATGCGTATCGGCAGCGAGACCAAGACCTTCACCGTCACGTCGATCCTGCAACTGGTCGACGAGAAGAAGGTCGGCCTCGACGATCCGATCGGGAAGTACATCGACGGCGTCCCCAACGGCGACAAGATCACGATCCGTCAGCTCGCCGAGATGCGCAGCGGACTCTTCAACTACTCGGCGGACGACGACTTCTACAAGGCGCTGACGTCGGACCCGGAGCGGCCGTTCACCCCGCAGCAGCTCCTCGACTACGCGTTCAAGCACCCCGTGCTGTTCGCGCCGGGCAAACAGTTCTACTACTCCAACACCAACCTCATCCTGCTCGGCCTCGTGGTCGAGAAGGAGAGCGGCCAAGCCCTCAACGACTACATCCAGGACCACATCCTCACCCCGGCCGGCATGAAGCAGACGCTGTTCCCGACCGGCAACGAGTTCCCGAAGCCGCGCTCGCAGGGCTACACGAACCAGACCGCGAACGGGAAGATCGAGGACACGGTCGACTGGAACCCGTCCTGGGGCTGGGCGGCGGGCGCGATGATCTCCACGCTGAACGACCTGCGCATCTGGGCACCCACGGTCGCCACGGGCACGTTCCCCAACGGTGACGCGATGATCAGCCCCGCCGCGCAGAAGCAGCGCCTCATCACCCCGAAGACCACGATCCCGGGCGCGGGCTACGGCCTCGGCATCTTCAACGTCCAGGGCTGGATAGGCCACAACGGCTCCCTGCCGGGCTACGAGTCCCTGACGATCTATCTGCCGTCGGCCAAGGCGACGCTCGTGGTGCTCCTGAACACGGACATCAACCACGACAACTCGGAGCCGAGCACCCTCTTCGGCCAGGCGATCACCAAGATCATCTCCCCGGACAACGTCTTCGACCTGCCGGCCCAGCCGGCGGCGAGGTGACACGAACCGGCGCCCCCCGGCCCCCGCCCCCCAGCCCAGCCCAGCCCAGCTCACGATCACGTCTCCCGTCCGCGCCGTCCGCGCCGTCCGCGCAGGTGGGAGGCGTGATCGTGAAAGCTGCTCCGTCATGCCCCGGGTTGCGACCGCCCGTTTTCCGGGCCTGATCAGACGGACGGTCCCCGTGCCCGTTCCCGCTCCCGTCGCCGCCGTCGCCGCCGTCGCCCTAGTCCTCGTCCCGCAGCCGCCGCCAGATGCGGGTGCGGTGCAGTACGTAGAAGGCCACGAACAGGACGGCCACCTGAAGTCCCACGGCGAGCAGCCAGAAGACGACCTTGCTCTCCAGTTCGTCGGTCAGGTAGGTGAAGTTCATACCGAAGAATCCGCTGAGGAACGTCAGCGGCAGGAAGATCGTCGACACGATGGCCAGCCGGTTGATCACGCCGTTCTGCTCGCCCGCGGCGAGGGAGGAGTAGCTGGCGAAAGCACGACGGGAGGCGTCCTGGAGGGACTCGATGTCCGTCAGGACCAGCCTCGCCGCGTGCTGGAACTCCTGGGCGAGCCTTTGCCGCTCCGCAGGGAAGTTGGGGTTCAGCATCCGGCGGGTGAAGACCTCGTCCACCACCTGAAGGTAGGGAAGCAGCGAGTGGTGCAGCAGGGCGGAGCGCCGTCGCAGCTTCGACAGGCGGTAGACCTGCTCGGGGCGCCGTTGCTGGAACATGTCGTCCTCGAGTTCCTCCGTCAGCAGCAGGTCCTGCACGGCGGCCCGGCGGAAGGTCGCCAGCGCCTCCTGGAGCAGCAGGAAGAGCACGGCCACGACGTCGGGGGGCCTCTCGTGCCGGAGCTGCGCGGAGATGTTCGACGCCATGCCCGCCCAGCCACGGTGAACGGTGACCAGGAACTGCTCGGTCACCAGCGCGTGGATGTAGGTGATCTGATCGTCGTGGACCACGGGCACGACGAAGCCGGCCTTCTCCCCCAAAAAATCGGCCCGCGCGGGCTCGTCCCTCCTGCCGAACCAGGCCAGGTCCTCAGCCTCCAGGCCGAGCTGACGGGCTACGTCCCCGCCGCCCGCCGACGCGTCCTCCGGCACCTCGACGTCGACGATCAGGAAGCGGGCCGCGGCGAGCCGCTCACGTGCCTCGGACAGGTTCGTACGGGTCACGGTCGCGTCCGGCATCGACACCATCGTTACGATCATGGCCCTCACCGTTGGTTACGACTCCGACGGTCCCAGCGTGCGTGCGGTCCGGTGGCTGCGCACTCGGACACCGTCATGTGCGGCACCGTGCGGACCGGACGGGTGACGAGATCGCTCACAGGAGGGGACGAGAGGGCCTGTCCCCGCGTGGACGAGGGTGAGGCCCCAGGGACGTACCAGGCCATGAAAATGCCTCCCATCCGCGCCGTCTGCGCAGGTGGGAGGCATGATCGTGAAAGCTACTTCTTCTTGCCCTGGTTCTTGACCGCCTCGATCGCCGCCGCGGCGGCGTCCGGGTCGAGGTACGTGCCGCCCGGGTTCAGGGGCTTGAAGTCCGCGTCGAGCTCGTAGGACAGCGGGATGCCCGTCGGGATGTTCAGGCCCGCGATGTCGGCGTCGGAGATGCCGTCGAGGTGCTTGACCAAGGCGCGCAGGCTGTTGCCGTGGGCCGCGACCAGGACCGTCTTGCCGTCCAGGAGGTCCGGGACGATGTCGTCGAACCAGTACGGGAGCATGCGGACGACGACGTCCTTGAGGCACTCCGTCTGCGGGCGCAGCTCCGGCGGGAGGCTCGCGTAGCGCGCGTCGTCGAACTGGGAGTACTCCGCGTCGCGGGCCAGCGGCGGCGGCGGGGTGTCGTACGAGCGGCGCCAGAGCATGAACTGCTCCTCGCCGAACTCGGCCAGCGTCTGCGCCTTGTCCTTGCCCTGGAGCGCACCGTAGTGCCGCTCGTTCAGGCGCCAGGAGCGGTGGACGGGGATCCAGTGACGGTCCGCGGCCTCCAGCGACAGCTGGGCCGTGCGGATCGCGCGCTTCTGGAGCGAGGTGTGGACGACGTCGGGGAGCAGGCCTGCGTCCTTGAGCAGCTCACCGCCGCGGACTGCCTCCTTCTCGCCCTTCTCGTTGAGATTGACGTCCACCCAACCGGTGAACAGGTTCTTCGCGTTCCATTCGCTCTCGCCGTGGCGGAGGAGGATCAGCTTGTACGGTGCGTCGGCCATGGCTCCGAGCCTAATCCACGCCTCCGGCGCCCTGCGCGCCCGGCCACGGGCCGGACGGTACGGTCCCGGGCGGTGCGCGGGCGGGTCCGCCGACGATTGACGGCGACCGTCAATTGAGTGGCTGTGGCCGCCCTCCCCCACGTAAGTTACGGACATGGCCGGCGCCGCTTACAGGCCCATCAGGCCGCACCCACGCCGCACGCGCCCCAGGGGGGATCCGTCCCGATGTCCGTCACCGCACTCAGACGGGCCGCACACGAGAGTGTGTCCGGTCTGCCGCGCCAGTTCTGGTGGCTGTGGACCAGCACCCTGATCAACCGCCTGGGCGGCTTCGTCCTCACGTTCATGGCGCTGTACCTGACCACCGAGCGCCACTTCTCCGCGTCGTACGCGGGTCTGGTCGCCGCGCTCATCGGGCTCGGCGGCATGATCGCGTCGCTGCTCGGCGGGGTGCTCGCGGACCGGATCGGGCGGCGCCCCACGCTCCTCGGCGCGCAGCTCGCGACCGCCGCGACCGTCGCCGTCCTCGCCTTCGTGCGCGACCCCGCCGGGATCGCGGTGACCGGCTTCCTGCTCGGTGTCGCCTCGAACGCCTCGCGTCCCGCCGTGCAGGCGATGATGGCCGACCTCGTCGCGCCGAAGGACCGCGTGCGGGCCTTCTCCCTCAACTACTGGGCCATCAACCTCGGCTTCGCCGTCTCCTCCGTCTACGCCGGATTCCTCGTCGCCGCCAGCTACACCGCCGGCTTCCTCCTGGAGGCCGCGATGACGCTGGCCTGCGCGGTCCTGGTGTTCGTGAAGGTGCCCGAGTCGCGGCCCGAGCGCGCCGAGCCGAAGCCCGACGCGGCGCCCGTCGCCGACGTGACCATGCTGACCGTCCTGCGCGACGGCCGGTACATGCTGATGGTGGGGCTGTCGTTCCTCATCTCCGTCGTCTTCACGCAGTCCTCGTCCGGGCTGCCCATCGTCATGGGGCAGGCGGGGCTGAGCAGTTCGGACGTCGGGCTCGTCGCCGCCGTGAACGGCATCGTCATCGTGGCGCTGCAGATCCCGCTGACCCGTTTCATCGAGAAGCGCGACGCGGGCCGGCTCCTGACAGTCTCCTCACTCCTCATCGGCTACGGCTTCGCGCTCACCGCGTTCGCCGGTTCGATGGCCGCGTACGCCCTGATCGTCGTCGTGTGGACGCTCGGCGAGATGGTCAACGCGCCCACGCAGTCCGGCCTGGTGGCGCGGCTCGCCCCGACCCACGGGCGCGGCCGCTACCAGGGCATGTACTCCATGTCGTGGTCGGTGGCGGCGCTGGTCGCGCCGCTCGCGTCGGGCGTGACGATCGACCGGTTCGGCGCGGGGTGGCTGTGGGCGGGCTGCGCGGTGATCGGGACCGTCGCGGCGGCCGGGTACTGGATCCTGATGCGAGGGCTGCCCGCGGAGGAGCACCCCGTCACGCCCGTCCCCGGCCCCGAGAAGACCGGGGCCGAGAAGACCGGGGCCGAGCCCGAACTCACCGCCTGACGCTCACCGGCTGAGCTCACCGCCTGACGTTCACCACCTGACGTTCACCGGCTGAGCTCACCGCCTGACGCTCACCGCCTGACCGACGACCGCTGCGCGTCGTACAGGTTCCGCGGCCGGACCGTGTCCGACACCCCGTCGCCGTACAGCTCAAGCCGCGCATGCAGGTCCCCGGTGAAGTCCGGTACGTCGGTCTGGTCGAACTCGCGGACCGTGTTGACGGCGACGGTCGCGCTGTACGGCGCGAGTCCGTCGAGGCGCATCAGGCCGGCGCGCTGGTTCGTGACGCGGATGTTCCAGTGGGTGAAGCGCGCCCCGAAGAGGGGGCCCGCCGACGCGTCGCCGCCGTGGCGGCCGTTGTTGTTCACGGTGATGTCGGTGCGCACGTTCGCGAAGGGCATGCCGCGGTGCGAGTCGAACGTGCCCATCTCCATCTCGCCGCGCGACCACACGTTGTACGACGACAGGCCCTCGACGTTGATGCCGTGCAGCTGCGTGCCCGCGGGGGCGGGGACGGTGCGCTGCTCGATCGTGAACGACTCGACGAGGTTGTCGTGGGAACCCTCGCGGCAGAAGTACGGGTGGTGCGAGCCGCGGCCCGCGACACGCGTGCGGCGCAGGGTGCACGCGGACGCGGCGACCAGGCCGAAGCCGTTGTCGACGTGGCGCACGGTGACGTCGTCGGCCCAGCAGTCGTACGCGCACTGGAACGCGACGCCGTTGTAGCCCTTGTCGAGGAGGTGCTGCGACTGCGGGGTCTCGACGGCTTCGAGGGTCAGCGCCTCGACGCCCGAGCCGGTCAGGGCGCCGACGTGCGTGGTCAGCCGGGGGTCCCACTCGGGGCGTATGTCGAGGGGGAGCGGGCGTTCGAAGGTGACGCGGCGGCCGTGCACGGATGCGATCCGTACGGGCCATTCGTAGGGGACGTACGAGGTCAGCTTGGTCTTGTCGTCCCAGAAGTACGCCTCGGGGCCCGGGCCGCCACCCGCCATGTGTTCGAGGAGGGTGTGGCCGGGGTCGTCGGCGAGGCGCAGGAGAACCAGGTCGCCGCGGGAGAGGCGGGACGCGTCCGCGACCGTCACCGACCAGGAGCCGCGGGTGGCGGGCCCGACCGACGTCAGCGTGTCCCACTCGTCGCGCTTGTTGCCCGTCCAGCCCTCGAAGGGCCAGGCCTTCGCCCTGATCGCGTCGGTGAGGGTGCGGAAGCGGTCCTCGGGGCAGAGCCAGATCAGGCCGCCCGCCCAGGACCAGCTGGACTTGTCGCCGCCGTAGCGGGAGCCGTAGACGCCGATGAGTTCGGTGAGGCTGCGGGTCGCGTACAGCTTGGTGCGGGTGCTGCCCGCGCCGCGCAGGACGACGCCGGAGTGGCCGATGCGGATGAGGTCGTCGATGCGGTACGTGCCCGGGGGCAGGTGGACCGTGCCCCCGCCGGCCCGTCCGGCGTCGGCGAGGGCACGGTTGATCGCGGGGGCGGCGTCGGCCGAGCCGTCGGGGCGCGCGCCGTAGTCGCGGACGACGTCGGCGACGACGCGGGGGCGGGCGAAGCCCTGGCGGCCCGCGCGGTATCCGGCCCGTCCGACGTACGGGATCTGCGGGTGCGTGTAGGGGGTTCGGGTGAACTCGCGCCAGATGGGCGGGACTTCACCGGACTGTGCCGTGGCGGCCCGCGCGCCGGTTCCCGTCACCGTCACGGCCGCCACCGCTATCGCGCTGCCCAACAACCCGCGTCTGCTGAGGTTCTCCACCGCCGCCACCCTCCACACGATTCAGGTCGAAGACATCCAAGACGTTCAAAGATGTGAACGTCGTTCATGTCCGCGTCGGCCGCGAGCATGCCACGGCGACCCCTGCGACGGAAGGGGGCGCGCAACGGTCAACCGGCAGGAGAGAGGCGCTACTTGGCGGGGCGCTGGGTCAGGTTCGTGAACGCGTCGAGATTGCGGGTGGACTCCCCGCGCGACACCCGCCAGTCGTACTCGCGACGGATCGCGCTCGCGAAACCGAGCTCCAGGAGCGTGTTGAACGCGCCGTCCGCGGCCTCCAGGACCGAGCCGAGGAGGCGGTCGACCTCGTCCGGGGTGACGGCCGCGAGGGGCAACTTGCCGGTGAGGTAGACGTCGCCGAGCTGGTCGACCGCGTAACTCACGCCGTACAGACGGAGGTTGCGCTCCAGGAGCCAGCGGTGGACGCCCTGTTCGTTCTCGTCCGGGTGCCGGATCACGAACGCGTTCAGCGAGAGCGAGTGCTTGCCGACGAGCAGCGAGAGCGTCGTCGACAGCTTGCGCGTCCCGGGCAGCTTCACGACGTACGACGAGCCGGGCTCCGGGCTCTCCCACTCGAGCTCGGCCTCGGTGAGGACCTGCTCGATGACCGCCGCCGCGCCGGCCATGGTGCTGTCAGCCATGCAGCGAGGGTACGTGACGGGGGTGGCGGTGCTCGTAGGTGGCCGCCGTGTACACATCGGCCGTCGCGGAGGCCGCGGTGTCCCAGCCGAAGCCCTGCGCGTGCGCCGCGGCGGCGGCGCCCATGCTGTCCACAAGCTGTGGACGGTCGGCGAAATCGCCCAGCCGGCGCGCGTACGCCGCCGGGTCGTGGCCCGGGACCAGGAAGCCGGTCGTCTCGTCGCGCACGGCGACGGGCAGACCGCCGACCGCGGCCGCGATCACCGGCGTACCGGCCGCCTGCGCCTCTATGGCGACGAGCCCGAAGGACTCGTTGTACGACGGCATGACGAGGACGGAGGCCGCGCGGAACCAGTCCGCGAGCTGGTCCTGCCCGACCGGCGGGCGGAAGCGGACGACGTCCGCGATGCCGAGCTTGGCGGCGAGCTTCTGCAGCCCCTCCGGCTTGGCCAGACCGCTGCCGCTGGGCCCGCCCACCACGGGCACGACCATCCGCGAGCGCAGCTCGGGCCGCTCGTCGAGGAGGACGGCGACGGCCCTGAGCAGGATGTCCGGCGCCTTGAGGGGCTGGATACGGCCCGCGAAGAGCGGGATGAGGGCGTCCTGGGGCAGGCCGAGGCGGTGCCGGGCGGCGGCGCGGCCGTCGCCGGGACGGAAGCGGTCCAGGTTCACGCCGGGGTGGACGACGGCGACCTTGGCGGCCTCCGCCTCGTAGTGGCGTACGAGCTCGTCGGCCTCCTCCGCGGTGTTCGCGATGAGGCGGTCGGCGGCGCGGACGACCTGGGTCTCGCCGATGACACGCGCGGCGGGCTCGGGGGTGTCGCCCTCGGCGAGCGCGGCGTTCTTGACCTTGGCCATGGTGTGCATGGCGTGCACGAGCGGGACGCCCCAGCGCTCGGCGGCCAGCCAGCCGACGTGGCCGGAGAGCCAGTAGTGCGAGTGGACGAGGTCGTAGTAGCCCGGCCGGTGGCCCGCCCACGCCTGCATCACGCCGTGCGTGAAGGCGCACAGCTGGGCCGGCAGCTCCTCCTTGGCGAGACCCTCGTACGGGCCCGCGTCCACGTGCCGGACCAGGACGCCGGGCGCCAGCTCGACGGAGGGGGGCAGCGCGCCGGTCGTGGCGCGCGTGAAGATCTCGACCTCGATGTTGATCGCGGCGAGGCGCTTGGCGAGCTCGACGATGTAGACGTTCATGCCGCCCGCGTCGCCCGTGCCGGGCTGGTGAAGCGGTGACGTGTGCACGCTCAGCATGGCCACGCGACGCGGTCTGCGGTGCGCGCCGGGGAACCTGAGCCGCGGGGACGAGGCCCCGGAACGGCGGAGCCTGGACACGTGCTGGCTCACGTGGCGGTCCTCCTTGCTGCGGGCACGACTCGTCGGGGGCGCGGAACCGCGGGCACCCAGCCCGGGCACGAACCCTCCTTCAGCCCCTCCAACACCGGAGGTCTCCGCTCCATTTCCGTTTTGCCGAATCATTACCATCGGGGGCTCAACCCTGGGGCGCCCGGGGCGGGCGCATACCCTCGTACCCATGAGCCCGCGCCCCCCTTCCCGCCCCGTGGGAACGGTCACACGCGGGACCACCAACCCCAATCGCCTGCGCCGCATGGACCGCTGGATCGCGGCCACGCACGGCGCCGCCCTGCGCCGTGCCGACCACCCCGTCGCCGTGGACCTGGGCTACGGAGCCGCGCCCTGGACCGCGGTCGAGCTGCTGCACCGCCTGCGCACCGTGGCACCCCGCGCGCGCGTGGTGGGTATCGAGATCGAGCCGGCCCGGGTCGCCGCCGCCCTCCCCTATGAACGGGACGGCCTCACCTTCCGCCACGGCGGCTTCGAGGTGCCTCTCCCCCACGACCCGCTCCTGATCAGGGCCGCGAACGTGCTGCGCCAGTACGACGAGGACCAGGTCGCCGACGTCTGGCGGCGGCTGACCGCCCGGCTCGCGCCCGGCGGGCTCCTGGTCGAGGGGACCTGCGACGAGATCGGCCGCCGCCACGTGTGGGTGGCGCTCGGGCCCGAGGGCCCCCGCACGGTCACCTTCGCGACCCGCCTCGGCTCCCTCGACCGCCCCTCCGACCTCGCCGAGCGCCTGCCCAAGGCGCTGATCCACCGCAACGTGCCGGGCGAGCCGGTCCACGCGTTCCTGCGCGACTTCGACCGCGCCTGGGCCGCGGCCGCCCCCTACGCCTCGTACGGGGCGCGGCAGCGGTGGATCAGGACGGCGCGGGCGCTGAGCGCGGACTGGCCGGTGGTCGACCGGCCCGCGCGCTGGCGGCAGGGAGAAGTGACGGTCGCCTGGGGGGCGTTGGCTCCTCGAGGCTGACGAAGGCGCGTCCGGAGCCCGAGGGAACGATCTCCGGGGGTCGTACGTCAGACGGTGCGGGGCAGGGACGTGCGGGACCGATGGGGCGGGCCGGGAGCGGATAGGGAGTTGTTGCCCGGCTCTGTCACATTCGGCGCCGGCGTGGCACCATCCCCAGGGCATCCGTAAGTTACTGACGGTAAATCAGTTTTGGTGGGTCTTCACGGCTTGGGGGCGGAGCGCGATGAGCAGGCGGAGCACGACAGTCATGGCGGCCGTGGCGCTGGTCAGCGCGTTGACCGTACTGACGGCGCCCGGCGCCGCGTACGCGAGTCCCGCGCGACCCGCGCCGCCGTCAACGTCCGACAAGAGCAGGGACCTTGAGCAGGTCCGCGCCGAACTGGACGGGCTCTACCACGACGCGGCCGTCGCCACGGAGGCGTACAACGCGGCCGAGGAGAAGGCCGAGAAGCAGTCGGGACAGATCGTCCAGCTGGCCAAGGACATCGTCGCCGGCCAGAAGAAGCTGGACCGGCTGAAGTCCCGCGCGGGCGCCGCGGCCCGTCAGCAGTACCGCGACGGCGGGATGCCGCCGGAGGCGCAGCTGATGCTCTCGGACGACCCGTCGCGGTTCCTGGACGGCGCGGACCGGATGCGGCAGGGGCAGCACGCCACCAAGGGGCTCCTGGGCGAGATGGCCCGCACGCAGGAGGACCTGCAGACGTACGCCCAGGACGCCACGCGGAACTGGAAGAAGCTCGAGGCCGGCCGCAAGGAGAAGGCCCGGGCGCAGAAGAAGATCAAGAGCAAGATCGCGGCCGCCGAGAAGCTCGAGTCGCAGCTCGAGAAGGAGGAGCGGGAGCGGCTGAAGAAGCTGGAGCAGCAGGCCGAGTACAAGCGACAGACGGCCTGGCTCAGCTCGGGGGTACTGAAGGACATCAAGGGCAGCGCGTCGGCGCGGGGCAAGAAGGCGGTCGCGTTCGCCACGGGCCAGCTGGGCAAGCCGTACGTGTGGGGCGCCGAGGGTCCCGGCTCCTACGACTGCTCGGGGCTGACCTCGCAGGCGTGGTCGGCGGCCGGACGGCCGATCCCGCGGACCTCGCAGGAGCAGTGGAAGCAGCTCAAGCACATCGCCGTCAAGGACATGCGCCCGGGCGACCTGATCATCTACCACGACGACGCCAGCCACGTCGGTATGTACATAGGGGACGGCGCCATCGTGCACGCGCCGCGCCCCGGGCGGAACGTCACGATCGCGGGCGCGGGCTCCATGGCGATCCTCGGGGTCGTCCGCCCCGACGCGTAAAGGACTGCGGGGGGGCGTCGTCGTGAGCTGGGCCACGTGACCCACCGCACTCCCCCGCCTCCGGTTGCGGTGAACCGACGTGACCTTCGTCATCCCCGAAACCGCCGACGGGCCCTCTGGCGTGCCCAATTCCGTTAGTTGATGCGGCATATGACAGTGGCGGTTTGCCTCTCACCATTCCGTTGCGACGCCGCCTACCGCTAAGGTCCACCGTCGGTGGTGCGACGATCCTTCGCTCCACCACGCCCTCGGGGGGAGGGAAGGAACCGATCGATGCCCGTACCCGTACCGCGGCAGAGAGCTATCCCGGCCGTGGAAGGTGGTCAGGCTCCGGCAGTGCCGACGCCGTCCGTCACGCTGCCCCGGCAGCCCACGGCCTCCGGCGCCCAGAGCGGCGGAGGTGGCCCTCTGACGCTCCTCGTCATCGAGGACGACCCCACCGCCTCCCTCGGCGTGCCCGAACTGACCGACTCGGCGGGCAAGCCGATCCGCGTCCGTACCGCCCGCAACCTCACCGAGGCCGAGCGGCTCCTCACCGATGACGTCCACTGCATCCTGCTCGACCTCGCCCTGCCCGCGCCCGGCGCGGCCACGGACGCCGACGAGCTGGAGACGCTCCGGCACGTCCTGCGCCTCGCGCCGCGCCACGCCGTCCTCGCCCTCACCGCGTCCGGCGACGCGGAGCGCGGCGCCGAGGCCGTACGCGTCGGCGCCCAGGACTATCTGTTCCGCGACGAGCTGGACGGCCGTCTGCTGGGCCGTGCGGTGCGCTACGCCGTCGAGCGCAGGCGCGCCGACGTGGCCCAGCGCAAGCTCGCCGAGTCCCGGCTGCGCGCCCAGGAGAACGCCCGCCTGGAGCGCGGCCTCCTCCCGACGCCGCTGCTGGACGGCTCCCCGCTGCGTTTCGCGGCCCGCTACCGCCCGGGCCGCTCCCGCGCGCTGCTCGGCGGCGACTTCTACGACGCCGTCCGCACGCCCGACGGCACGGTGCACGCCATGATCGGCGACGTCTGCGGTCACGGCCCCGACGAGGCGGCGCTCGGTGTCGAACTGCGCATCGCCTGGAGGGCGTTGACGTTCGCCGGCCTGTGCGGCGACGAGCTGCTCTCCACGCTCCAGCAGGTCCTCGAGCACGAGCGGGCGGACGACGAGATCTTCGCGACGCTGTGCACGGTCGACATCTCCCCCGACGGCCGCCGCGCGGGCCTGTGCCTGGCGGGCCACCCGTCGCCGCTGATAGCGCGCCCGGGACGGCGCGCCGAGCTGCTCCCGTACGAGGACAACGGCCCGGCGCTCGGTCTGCTGCCGCGCGCCCGCTGGCCGCGCCGTCAGGTCGAGCTCGGCCCGACGTGGAGCCTGATGCTCTACACGGACGGCCTGATCGAGGGACGGGTCGGCGAGGGCAAGCAGCGCCTGGGCCAGGAGGGCATGGTGAAGATGGTGCGCCGCAAGCTCGTGGAGGGGCTGCGCGGCGAGGAACTCATCGACGCGACGGTGAACGAGGCCCGCGACCTCAACGGCGGCGACCTCACGGACGACGTGGCCGTCGTCCTCCTGGACCGGGGGAACTAGCCCCTGATCCGGGGGGGGGCGACCGAGCCCCCGGGGAGCCGGAGGGCTCAGCGCCCGCCGTTGTACGGCCCGTACGGACCGTCACTGCTGGAGCCGCCGCCACGGCGACCCCGGCCGCCGCCCGACACCTGCTGGAGCGCGGGCCGCACGTCCACGAAGAAGACGATCGTCGCGACGAGCCCCGCGAGCTGGAGGAACAGCATCGGGACGAGCAGATTCACCGCCACCGCGATGCCGAGGATGATCAGCCAGAACATCTTGTTCTGCTTGTCCGCCGCGCGGAACGCGTCCTCGCGCGAGAACGCGGCCATCACGAGAGCAACCACCGCGAGCACGAGCATGGCGGTGTAGAGCAGCCACATCAAGCCGCCGAAAGCCGACATCAGCACAACGCCCACCACCCGAGTCAGATCAGTCCTACGCGGTCACCGTACCCGGTGAACGGGCCGGACACTCGGTAAGTGCCCGGCCCGCCCTTCGGTACGCTCCGTACCGCTTTGTTCACCCCGCCGTGCCGCTACTTGCCGGAGGGCGCGGTCTTCTTCGCGGTCGTCGTCTTCTTGGCCGGGGCCTTCTTCACGGCCACCGGCTTCTTGGCGGACGCGTCGGCCGGACCGGGCTTCGCGGTGGTCCGCTCGTCGGCCACGGCGACGGGCTCCGTGTCGGGCTCGACGGCCTCGGCGACCTCGAGGATCTCGTCGGCCGCCTCACCGCGCCAGGCCCGCACGGTCTCCTCGCCGTGCTCGGCGACCTTCTCGTAGGTCTCGCGGGCCTTGACGGCGTACTCGGCGGCGACGCCGACACCGCGCAGCGCGAGGTCCTGGGCGGACTCGCCGATCTTCTTCAGGTCGGTGTCGAGCGTGCCGAGCACCTCGGTGACCTTGGCCTGGATGGCCGCCTGGGCCTCCTTGGCGCGGCCGGCCGCCTTCTCCTGGACGTCCTTCGGGTCGGTGTTGCGCACGGCCTCGAACCGGGCCGGGGCCTCGGCGCGCAGCTGCTCCACGATGCCGGGCACCTTCTTCGCCTGCTGATAGGCGAGCTCGGCCGTGCCGGCGGCGAAGTAGAGGGGGGTCGGGTTGCTGAGGGTCTTACGCAGGTCGTCGGTGATGGCCATGGCGTGGTCCTCCCGGATCACATCGGCTTCAGCTTGAGGGTTCGGCACCGCTGCTCCCGGCCGTGCGGGGGCCGTCGGCGGGGTGTTCCTGACTGTCGTGCTGTACCTCGGTCCCGTTCTCTTTCCTGAAGGACTCGTAGATCTGCAACAGCACTTGCTTCTGGCGCTCGTTGAGCGAGGGGTCGGCGAGGATGACGGCGCGCGTCTCCACCTCTTCCCGATCCCGCTCCGCATCGAGGATCCCGGCCCGCACGTACAGCGTCTCCGCGGAGATCCGCAGGGCCTTGGCCACCTGCTGGAGGACCTCCGCGCTCGGCTTGCGAAGACCGCGCTCGATCTGGCTCAGATACGGATTGGACACCCCGGCGGCATCGGCGAGCTGCCTGAGCGAGAGCTGCGCACTGCGGCGCTGCTCGCGCAGGTACTCACCGAGATTGCCGACGTTGAGCGATGCCATGCTCCGATAGTGCCTCGCCTGTGCTAACTATTGCAAGCGACTGCTTGCAAAAGTGCGCCACGCCACCCGGAAGGCGGCGTGAAACCTACGCGCGAGGGCCCGTTTCCGGTTCTCCGCCGAGGACTTGAGCGTCGATGACGTGCCCGCCCCCGGCCGGTCCGTTCCTGACGGGGCGGGTGAGGATCTTGGCCACGCACGCGGGTATGACCGCGCCCGGCTCGTGACTGCGGGCCCGGTACGCGCTCGGGGTCTCGCCGACCAGCTCGGTGAAACGCGAGCTGAACGACCCCAGCGACGTACAGCCGACCTCGAAGCAGACCTCCGTCACGCTCAGATCGCCCCGCCGCAGCAGCGCCTTGGCCCGCTCGACACGGCGGGTCATCAGATAGCTGTACGGGGTTTCGCCGAAGGCCGCCCGGAAGCTGCGTGAGAAGTGCCCGGGCGACATGTGCGCGGCACGCGCCAGGGCCGGGACGTCGAGGGGCTGCGCGTAGTCGCGGTCCATCATGTCCCGGGCCCGACGCAGCCTTACGAGGTCATCGAGCGTCACGCTGCCAGCGTACGGCCGGGCCCGGGCCCGCGTCCGGCCACTCGCCGCGAGACTCCGTTCCTCGTCCGGCCCTATTTCCCGTACGGATCGCCCGGATCACCGTCGAGGACGGTGACGACCAGGTGGCGCAGGCGCTCCGGTTCCGCGATCACGTCGATGCCCGTGATCAGGTCGCCGGTGACCGTGAAGACGAGCACCAGGAACAGGCGGCCGCCCGGCGCCATCACGAGGCCGGCCGAGCCGTCGATCAGCGCGGTACCGGTGAACAGGGCGCGGCCCGTGGCGGCCATCGCGCCGCGGGCCACCGTGGCGGCGCCGCGGACCACGACGGGCTCGGGGGTCGGGATGACCGTACGGTCCGCGTGGAGCACCACGTCCGGGTGGAGCAGGGCGACGAGCGCGTCGAAGTTCCCGCCGCGCGTGGCGGCCAGGAACGCCTCGACGACCTGGCGCCTGCGCGGCAGATCGTCGTCGGGCGCCGGGGCGACGCCCTTGACCCGGCGGCGGGCGCGGCTGGCGAGCTGCCTGGTCGCGGCCGGGGTCCGCTCGATCAGCGGGCCGATCTCGTCGAACGGCACGGCGAACATGTCGTGCAGCACGAAGGAGAGCCGCTCGGCGGGGGTCAGGGTGTCGAGTACGACGAGGAGGGCGACGCCGACCGAATCGGCGAGCAGCGCCTCCTCCTCGGGGTCACGCCCGTCCTCCGGGGCGGCGTCCGGGTCGGGGACGTACGCGTCGAGGGGGTCCTCACGGCGGTTCTCGCGGGCGCGCAGCATGTTGAGGCACACGCGCGACACGACCGTGGTCAGCCACCCGGTGAGGTTCTCGATGCCGGCCGGCGCGTCCCCGTCCCCCCGCTCCTCCCCGTCCTCGCGCTGCGCGTGCGCGTCGGCCGTACGGCTGAGGCGCAACCAGGTCTCCTGCACGGCGTCGTCCGCCTCGGTCACCGAGCCGAGCATCCGGTAGGCCACCGCGCGCAGCCGGGTCCGGTCCTTCTCGAAACGCTCGGAGAGCGATGCGTTCTCGTCCATCGGTCACATTCCTCGCTCGGCGCGGGTCAAAGAAGCAGACGTCGAGAACCTACCGACCCGGACGGGGCGCGAAGCCCCGGTCCGCGCAATCAACGGGAGTAGCCATGACTGCACCGATCCTGGTCACCGGCGGCACGGGCACGCTGGGCGGCCACGTCGTGCCCCTGCTGCGCAAGGCCGGCCACCCGGTCCGCGTGCTCAGCCGGCACGGCCGCGAGTCCGCCGACGGCGTCGAGTACGTGAGCGCCGACCTGCTCGACGAAGAAGACCCGGGACTGCGCACGGCGCTGACGGGGACCGAGATCGTCCTCCACCTCGCGGGCGGCCCCAAGGGCGACGACGTGGCGACCCGGAACCTGGTGCGGGCGGCGCAGCAGGCCGGGGTGAAGCACCTCGTCTACATCTCGGTGACCGGCGCGGACACGGTCCCGGTGGCCTGGGTCAAGAACAAACTGGCCGCCGAGCGGGCCGTCGCCGAGTCCGGCATACCGTTCACGACGCTGCGGGCCGCCCAGTTCAACGACCTCGTCCTCGGCGTGGTCGAGAAGATGACGAAGCTGCCGGTGCTCCCGGTCCCGGGCGGGCTCCGCTTCGAACCGGTCGACTCGCGCGACGTCGCCGCCCGCCTGGTGGAGCTGGCACTCGGCGAGCCGGCCGGCCAGGTACCGGACCTGGCCGGTCCCAAGGTGTACGGGATGGCCGAGCTGAGCGCCGGCTACCTCCGGGCCACGGGCAGGCGCAGGCCGAAGCTGCCGGTCCGCATCCCCGGGAAGGCGGGCCGCGCGTACCGGGCCGGGGAGAACCTGGCGCGCGCGGGTGCGGCCAGGGGCGAGCGGACGTGGGAGGCGTTCGTCGGCGAGCGGGTCGGCGGGTGACGGGGTGCACCGGACGCGCTCCCAGGGGTGTGCCAAGTTGCAGATAATCCGTAACGGATCAAATTGACTACCCTGGGACGCATGACCTCCATGGCGCCCACCCGCACCGAACCGGACCTCTCCTTCCTGCTCGACCGCACCAGCCATGTGCTGCGTACACAGATGGCGGCGGCCCTCTCCGAGATCGGCCTCACGGCCCGGATGCACTGCGTACTGGTGCACGCCCTGGAGGAGGAGCGCACCCAGGCGCAGCTCGCGGAGATCGGCGACATGGACAAGACCACGATGGTGGTGACGGTCGACGCCCTGGAGAAGGCGGGCCTCGCCGAGCGGCGCCCGTCGGCACGGGACCGGCGGGCGCGGATCATCGCGGTCACGGAGAAGGGCGCGCAGGTCGCCGTGGAGAGCCAGGCGATCGCCGACCGCGTCCACGAGGAGGCGCTCGGCTCGCTCCCCGGGGCGGAGCGCGAGGTTCTGCTGCGCGCGCTGAACCGCCTGGTCGACGGCCACCTGGCCACATCGCCCGAGAGCCCGCGCCCGGCACCCCGGAGGGCACGCCAGCGCTAGCCACCCACCCCCGCTCACCTACTCACCCCTACATGCGCCCGTAAAAGATAGTCTGCAACAAAACTATCTGCTACGGTCATTCCTGTTGGCCCACAGCGGCTCCCGCAGTGGCCCTTTGACAGGAGATGACCGCACATGCCTGCCGTGTCCGCACCGTTCCGCACCCTTCCGGCACTCCTCACCCCCCAGCGCTCCAGGTGGCCGGCCCTCGGCGTCCTGGCCACGGGGATGCTGATGACGGTCCTCGACGGCAGCATCGTGACCGTGGCGATGCCGGCCATCCAGAGCGATCTGGGGTTCACCCCGGCCGGCCTCAGCTGGGTCGTCAACGCCTACCTGATCGCGTTCGGCAGCCTGCTGCTGCTCGCCGGGCGGCTCGGCGACCTCGTCGGACGCAAGCGGCTGTTCCTCGTGGGCACGGCGGTCTTCACCGCGGCCTCGCTCCTGGCGGGCGTGGCCACGAGCCCCGCGGTCCTGATCGCGGCGCGGTTCCTCCAGGGCGTCGGCAGCGCGCTGGCGTCCGCCGTCAGCCTCGGGATCCTCGTCACGCTGTTCACCGAACCCCGCGAACGCGCCAGGGCCATCGCCGTGTTCAGCTTCACCGGAGCCGCCGGGGCCTCGATGGGGCAGGTCCTCGGCGGCCTGCTCACCGACGGCCTCAGCTGGCACTGGATCTTCTTCATCAACCTGCCCATCGGGCTCGCGGCCCTCGCGGTCGCCGTGCCCGCCCTGCCCCGCGACCGAGG
Source organism: Streptomyces longhuiensis (assembly GCF_020616555.1). Taxonomy (NCBI): domain Bacteria; kingdom Bacillati; phylum Actinomycetota; class Actinomycetes; order Kitasatosporales; family Streptomycetaceae; genus Streptomyces; species Streptomyces longhuiensis. The sequence goes on from NZ_CP085173.1 coordinate 4,711,960, forward strand.
CCTCGGGCTCAGGGCGGGGGCCGACACGGCCGGCGCGCTGCTCGTCACCGGCGGCCTGATGCTCGGGATCTACTCCGTCGTCAAGGTCGAGGAGTACGGCTGGACTTCGGCGCGCACGCTCGGGACCGGGGCCGTCGCCGCGCTCCTGCTCGCCGGGTTCTTCGTCCGGCAGGCAAGGGCACGTACGCCGCTCATGCCGCTGCGGATCCTGCGCTCGCGCAGCGTCGCCGGGGCGAACCTGGTCCAGATGCTGATGGTGGCCGCGCTGTTCTCCTTCCAGATCCTGGTCGCGCTCTACCTCCAGCAAGTCCTCGGCTACGGCGCCGCGGAGACCGGCCTCGCCATGCTCCCCGCCGCCGCCGTCATCGGCGTGGTCTCCCTCGGCGTCTCGGCCCGCCTCAACGCCCGCTTCGGCGAACGGAACGTGCTGCTCACCGGAATCGCGCTCCTCGTCGGCGTACTCGGACTCCTCGCCCGGGTCCCCGTGCACGCGCACTACGCCACCGACATCCTCCCGGTGATGCTCCTCGCGGCCGGTTTCGGCCTCGCCCTGCCCGCGCTCACCTCGCTCGCCATGTCCGGGGCGAGCGAGGCCGACGCCGGGCTCGCCTCCGGCCTCTTCAACACCACCCAGCAGATCGGCATGGCCGTCGGCGTCGCCGTGCTCTCCACGCTCGCCGCGTCCCGCACCCGCTCGCTCACCGCACAGGGCGGCACCCGCGCCGAGGCCCTCACCAGCGGCTACCACCTGGCCTTCACGGTCGGTACGGGTCTGCTGGTCACCGCGTTCGTGATCGCGTACGGGGTGCTGCGCAGGCCCCGTACGACGGCCTGATCAGCCCCCACACCCACCACCACACCGCACGGAGGCGTCATGACAGCGAAGAGTGGCCCCGCACCCCGGACCCTCACGGACGAAGAGCTCCACCTGCTGCTGGCCCGCGGCCGGTTCGGGACGCTGGCCAGCGTGCGGCGCACCGGGCACCCGCACCTGTCCACCGTGCTCTACCACTGGAATCCCGAGGAGCGTGTCGTGCGCGTCTCCACCACGACCGACCGCCTCAAGGCCCGTCAGCTGCGGAGCGACCCGCATGCCGCGCTGCACGTCACCGGCCCCGACCTGTGGTCGTTCGCCGTCGCCGAGGGCGAGGCCGAGGTGTCGGACGTGACGGCCACGCCCGGCGACGCCGCCGGGCGCGAACTGCTCGCCATGACGCCGGGGTTCGACGACCCCGCGCAGGAGGCGGAGTTCCTCGGCCGGCAGGTCGAGGAGAGCCGCGTGGTGATCAGGCTCCGCGTGACGCGGCTCTACGGGACGGCGCTCGACATCCCGAAGTGAGCGGGCGGCTCAGGACGCCGCGGAGAACGGCAGCGGCCGGCTGTGCACGACGTCGAGGCGGGACACGGCGCGGGTCAGGACGACGTACAGCCGGTGCAGGCCGCGGCGCTCGGCCTCGGCCACGGCGGCCGGCTCGACGGCGACGACATGGTCGTACTCGAGCCCCTTGGCGACGGACGCCCCGAGGACGGTCACGCGCGCCCGCGAATCATCCGGCCCGCCCACCTCGATCCCCTTGTCCGTCAGGGCCGTTCGCAGCAGCCGCACCGTCTCGTCATCGGCCGCGACGACGCCCACGGACCCCTCGTGCGCCAGCGCCTCGCGCACGGCGTCGACGGTCTCCGCGACGACGTCCTGCGTCTGACGGATCCTCACCTCGCCGTCGCGGCGCAGGGAACGGGCGGGCGGCACGTCCACGTCGAGGAGACCGAGGAGGCGGTTGGTGAGGGCGACGACCGCGCCGGGGACGCGGAATCCCGTCGTCAGGGGCGCGATCAGGGCGTCGGGCTTGCCCAGGTGGCCGAGCAGCTCGTCCCAGGTGCGGGCCGCCCACGGAGTGGTGCCCTGCGCGAGGTCGCCGAGGACGGTGAGCGAACCGTACGCGGCACGGCGCGCGATCGACCGGGCCTGCATCGGGGAGAGGTCCTGGGCCTCGTCGATGACGATGTGCCCGTAGCCGGCGGGGTGTTCGAGGAGTCCGGCGACCTCGTCGAGGAGGACGACATCGGCCGCCGACCAGGAGGCCGAGCGGAAGGAGCGCGGGGGCTTCGCCCACAGGATCGCCCGCTGCTCGTCGGCGTCGAGGATCCCGTCCGCCGCAGCGGCGAGCGCGTCCGGGTCGCCGAGGAGCCCGGCCACGACCTCCTCCGGCCGCACCCTGGGCCACACCGCGTCGACGTACGCGCTCATCGGCCGTGCCCTGCCGACCTTCTGCAACCAGAGGTTGTTCACCGGCCCCGACCTGCGTTCGGCCTGCTCCTGAAGGTGCCGCACGGCCCGGCTGCGTACGCGCTCCCGCCCGACGGCGTACGGCGGCTCCTCCTCCCGTACGCCCGCCACGATCCGCCCGAGCACACCGGCCGGCACGCGCCAGCGGTACGAACCGTCGGGGACGGCGAGGGAGTCGGTGACGGCCTCGGGGCGCACGCGGGAGTAGAGGGCGCGGCGCAGGACCTCGGCCATGCGGGCGTCGTGCTTCACGGCGGCCGCGGCCCCGGCGTCCTCGTACGTCCGCGCCCTGGCCACCGTCGTGCTGCTCTCCTCCACGAGGATCTCCTCGATGGTGGACTGCCGCACGCCGCTCTCGCCGAGCGCGGGCAGCACCTCGGAGATGTAGGTGAGGAAGGTGCGGTTGGGCCCGAGGATGAGGAGTCCGCCGCGCTGGACGCGCTGGGGGTGGGTGTAGAGGAGGTACGCGGCCCGGTGCAGGCCGACCGCCGTCTTGCCGGTGCCGGGGGCGCCCTGCACGCAGACGGAGGTGGCGAGATCGGCGCGGACGAGGTCGTCCTGGTCGGGCTGGATGGTGGCGGCGATGTCGCGCATCGGGCCGACGCGGGGGCGCTCGATCTCACGGGCGACGATGCGGCTGCCCGCACCGGAGGCGGGAGCGGACCCGGACCCTTCCGCGGACCCGCCGTCCACCGTGAGCCACTCGTCCTCCAGGCCGGTCAGATCGGCGGAGTCGCCCTTGCTCGCGGGGGCCCATCCGAAGCGGCGCCGGACCGCGACGCCTTGCGGTTCCTGGGGGCCGGCCTGGTAGAAGGCGCGTGAGACGGGGGCGCGCCAGTCGACGACGAGGGGCGGGGCGGACGGGTGTTCGACCACGCGCCGCCGCCCCACGTGGTAGCTCTGCCCGGCGTGGTCGCCGTCACCGTCGGCGAAGTCGAGGCGCCCGAAGAAGAGCGGGACCTCGGGCAGTTCGTGCAGCTCCTTGGCCTTGCTGCGCAGCTGGTACCCGAGCACTTCGGCGTCGGCCCCGGAGGCGGAGGCGTTCTCGCCGATGACGACCTGTTCGTCGGCGCCCTCGATCATCGCGGCGAGGGCGGCGCGGCAGAGGTCGTGGTGGTGGCGTTCCTGGACGAGGGTACGGAGATCGGCAGAATCGGTCACCGAACGAGAATAACGTAACCGAGTAACATTTTTTACTGACCCTCGAAATGCCCGAACGCCCCGAGCCCGCACTCCAACTGCCGAAACCCCAGCTCAGCGGCGTCCACGGCATCCGGCCACACCTCGTCGGCGCTCTCCCCCTCGGCGATCCGCCGCCAGTTCTCCAGAGCGAGAATCCGCTGTACGGCCACGATCTGCCCGGCCGCGAGCCGCGCCCCGGCCCCCTCGCCGAGCGCGCCGGCGAGGATCTTCTCCGACCGCTCCTGATACCCGTAGGCCCGCGCGACCAGCGAAGGGGTGCCGTAGAGCAGTCGGTGAAAGGCGAGCACCGCGGGGTGGTCGTTCAGCCCGGTCACCGGGTCGCGCCGCTCCAGCCCGTCGAGAAAGTACGCCCGCAGCGCGGCGAGCGGCGTCACGCCCCCACCCCGCCCGGCGACGACACGTGCGGCCTCGCCCTCGTGATCGGCGAACCGGTGCAGGACCAGGTCTTCCTTGGTGGGGAAGTACCGGAACAGGGTCGGCTTGGAGATCTCGGCGGCGGCCGCGACCTCGGCGACGGACACCTTGTCGAAACCCTTCTCCAGAAACAGCCCGATGGCCGCCTCGGAGATCGCCTGATACATCCGCTGCTTCTTCCGCTCACGGAGGCCCATGTCGCCGGTGTCGCCACTCATGGGCGAAAGCGTACGCAGGGCGGTCGGGTGTCACGCGCCGGGAAGCGGCCCCGCCGTCCGCGTACCGCCCTGGTCCCCGCCCGGGAGCGCACGGACCAGATAGGGATTCGTGACGGATCGCGTGCGGAGCCCCAGATTGGCCGTCGCCGCGTTGAGCGTCATCGCGTACGAGTCCACCGCCCTGCGGACGTTGGGGGCGTCGAGACTGGCGTTGGCGACGAGCCGGTCGAGGTCCACGTAGGCGGAACGGACGGTCTCCAGGCGGCGGTAGAAGCGCCGGTCGTCCTGCCAGCCCTTGGTGTACTCGTCGGGCAGCTGACGGCTCCAGCGGGCGAACATCCGTTCCTGGATCCCCGGAGCCGTCGGCGTCAGATGCATGTGGCGGATCAGGTCGTACAGGGGGTCGCCGACCATCGCCATTTCCCAGTCGATGAGGACGAGGCCGCCGTCCTCGCGGCGCACGAGGTTCCACGGGTTGAGGTCGCCGTGCAGGAGGACGGACGTACGCGGGGCCAACGGGCTTATCGTCAGCAGGTCGTCCAGGAAAGCGTGGTCGGGCAGGCCGAGCTGCCTGCCGAATTCCTTGGTGCTGCGCGGCAGTTCCCGTACGAGCCGACGCATCTCCGCTCTCAGAAGATGACTGAAATCCTGGGCGGGTCCTCCCCCGCTCAACGAGGAGTGGTCGACCTGCGTCAGCTCGCAGAGCTGGTCCACCAGGTCGTCGGCCTCCCGCGGGGTCAGCCCGTCCACGGGGTGGGCCGGTCTACCGCGCCGGTCCGCCGGCCCCTCGTAGGTATGGATGGTGAACTCGTCCCCGAGCTCACTGATGCCCCGGGCCAGCGCCCGCGGAGCACGCACGTCCCGGCCGGCCTCCTCGATCGCCCTCAGGACGTCGTACTCGTCGAGGAAGCGCCGCTCCAGCGGGCTGACCGAACTCGCCTTGCGCCGCACCATGACGCGGTGGGGGAAACCATTCACCTCCACGACCGTGCTCAGGTTGGCCGTCCCCTTGAACACCTGGTCCGCGGGCGCGGCACCCTCCGCGTACAGGGCTCGCGTCACCGCCGGATCGGGGAAGTCGGGGTGCGGCCGGTCCCGGTCGTCGCGCACCCAGAAGAACTGGGCCGTGTCCCGGTCGACGGCGTGCTGTCCGCCCCGCGACTTCTGCCAGCGGTAGAGGATCTTCGTGATCGTGGACTCGTCCGGCACGCTCGTGAGCTTCAGCGGATCCCTCGCGGTCGCCAGGGCCCGGTGCACCTCGCGCGCCGCGGCCTCCAGATCCGCCTGGCCGTAGTGGCCGAGAAGCGAGTTCGCCGCCCGCATCACGTCCGGATAGACGGACTGGGCCCGCTCGAAGTCCACGTAATGATCGAGATCCTGCTCGAAGCCGTTCACGGCTTCGGGGCGCCGTTGCAGCATCGCCTTCCGCCACGCGTCCTGCACCGCCCGCCACTGGGCGTCCGGGTACCGCATCCGCACCAGGTGGGTGGCGAGGTCGTGCAACGGGTCGCCGTAGGAGGCGAGCTCCCAGTCGACGCAGATCAGAGGCGGACCGTCGCCGTAGGGAAGGATCACGTTGTCGCGGTGCAGATCGGTGTGGAGCAGGCTGAACGGGCGGCTGATGAGCGTCGGCAGTCGCTCCGCGTAGTCCGTCAGGGCGCGCTCGCCCACGCCCAGCTGAGCGAACAGACCGCCAAAAGCAGTCCAATTGGGCCGCCTGATCTGCTCCTCCGCGGCGAGCACCAGGGCTCTCAGATACGACGTCCTGCCCTGGTTCTTCCGTGGCCAGTGCTGCGACAATGCGGGCAGCGCGGTCCGCTTGACCTGCGTCATGTCGGCGAGCAGCTCCGCCAGGGCGCTGACCACGGCCCCGTCGACCTTGGTGCCGCTGGGGCAGACGCTGGACAGCGGCAAGCCCTCCACAAAACTGAGCACGGTCGTGCCCCGCCGCCTGAACAGACACTTGGGCACATGGGGCAGCGCCCCGCGCACCGCGTCGAGGATGGCCGCTTCGTCCTGCCAGGTCCTGATGACCACGGGCAGCGCGTCCTCGATCGGCTCCCGCACGATCACGAACTCGTCCTGCGCACAGCCCAGGATCCGGCGCTCGCCCTCGACGGGCTGCCCCACCCAGTTCTGGTTGTGGTGCCCCCGCACGAGATCACCCTGCTTCTTGGCGCGGGTGATGAGGCTGATGTACGCAGAGTCCGTCGCAGCCGAGAAGACGGGGGGACAGGGCGCAGGCGAACCGCCCACGGGCCACTCCTGGATAGTCATGCGAATCCGGTGGAAATTGTGCACACCTTAATGGCCGCGCGGGACCCCGACGACTCGAGTCCGTCGAACCGTGGGCCAATTGGGGATACGGCCGTCATCACGTTCGACCGACAGCGCGCTTCAGCGTTCGGCGATCAGGTTCCAGACCGAACCGAACCAGGCCCCCATGCTCTCCACGAAAACGGATCCGCGGGAGTTGGGATCGCCGTCCCTCACGTAGTGCGTGAGCGTCGCCCCCAGGCCCAGGACATCGAGAGCCAGTATCTCCTCGCCGCTGTCCAGCACGATGGGACGCTCGATCACCTCGTACGGACCGTGCAGCGCCTCGCCCCCGTTGAGCAGATAGAGCTTGAAAGCCGGCGTCAGAGGGACGTGGCGGACCTGGAATTCCGCCACGGGAACAAGGCCCTCCGCCTGCAGCTGACGAAGCTCGCGCCGGATGGAAACGGTGTGCCGGTGGGTGATGCCCAGCAGACGCTCCCGCAGGCGTGGATCGTCCGGATCGCCCTTTGCCTGTGGATAGGGCAGCTTGAGGGATTCGGACGGCAGCAGGATTCGGATCCCGACCTTCTCCGGGGCGGTCTCACCCGAGCGGATCCGCTCGGCCTGAACCCTGATGTGCGTGTCGAGTGACTCCGAGGTGAGCGTGTAGACGTCGAGGGTGACCTCGGGCTGCTCGAACGCCTCGCTGATGAGCGGTCCGAGCGACACACGGCCCTCGTGGGACGCCTTCGCCGTGTACGACTGGATGCGCTGGTTCTTGAGTACGCGGGACCCACTGCCCTGGCGTGACTCGATCCAGCCCTCGCCGGCGAGTTCCCTGAGCGCCCGCTGCACGGTGTCCCGCGAGACGTGGAACCGGTCGGCCAGCTCACGCTGCGGCGGAATCAGACTCCCGACCGGGTAGGTGCCATCGGCCAACCGGGCGCGCAGCTCTTCGGCGACGCGCCAGGTCTCCCTGCCGCCGCCGTCACGTCCCCGCCCACCGGCCATGAGGGGACCGTACCTCTTTCAGTCCGCGGGCACACCGAATCCGGTCAACTTGCCTTCCAATACGGACTGTTGGTTACCCGATCATTCAGGTAGGGGAAATCCAATTCAGTCAACCAGTCCAATTGGACGGCTAGTTGATCGCTCTTAGACACATGCCAAGGGGTGGGAACATGGTCATCATTCAGTTGCTGTCGACCCTGGTGGTCCTCGGCTTCGAGCAGCTCGTCCAGTGGCGCTACGGGGCCTTCGGGCTCTTCGCGCTGGTCCTGATCACCGCGAGCATCCGGATGCGCAGCGAGAGGTGGCTCGCCGTGGGCGCTGTCCTGCTCGTGCTGCTGACGATGCAGGCCTGAAGGCGCCCGGGCGGTCACCCCCGCTCCCGCAGCACCCCCAGCAGCGGCTCCAGCGACGACACCACCGTCTCCGCTCCCGCCTCCCTCAGTACCTTCGCCTTGCGTTCGTTGCGTGCGTAGCCGAGGAACGCGATGCCAGCCGCGGTGGCCGCCTCGAAGTCCGAGGGGGTGTCACCGATCATCAGAGACGCCCCGGGCGTCGCGCCCAGGGCGCCGAGGGCGCGTTGCACGCAGTGCGGGTGGGGCTTGAGGAGGTGGAGGTCCTGGGTTCGGCCGTAGATGTGCGGGGCGAAGCAGGTCGTGAGGCCGCGTGTGGCCAGGTAACGGGACGCCACCGCCGGGGAGTTGTTGGTCGTGACGGCCAGGTGGGCGCCCACCGCGTACCACGTCCTGATCAGCGGGTCGGCGTACTGCGTGGGCCATGCCGAGGCCACTGCCGTGAGCTCCTGCTGGGTGAGGCGTTCCTCCAGTTCCACGACCAGGTCACTGCCGGGGCGCCGGCGGTCGACGGCGCGCAGGACGGCGTGCGGGTCCGGTTCCGCGCGCTCCTCCTCGGTGAGCAGACCGTGCAGGCCGCGCTCCTCCAGCCACCGCACCTGTTCGACGGCGACCCGCTCCGCCGAGTGCCCCGCGAAGAGCCGGCAGATCGGCCCGTCGAAGTCGAAGAGCACGAAGCGCGCCCTTTTGATCAGTTCCCGAAGTGATTCCGTCGCTTCAGCCACCGGAACAGTCTGCTTCGTTGCATCAGAAGTCACTAGGAGAGTGTCAGGTCCGTGGTGATGGTTTCCCAGAGGGCGTCGAACCACTTCTGCGATTCCTCCACGAACGCTGTGTCCCGCTGCCCCGCGCGCTTCTCGAACGAGAACAGCAGCGACTCCGTGCCGAGCGTGTCGTACATGTCGAGCGTGCCGCTCTCGATCTCCTCCTCGCGCCGCGTGACCAGGTAGTACGAGAGGAGCGCCTCGTTCCCGTTGAGCAGGTAGAGCTTGACCGGCGGGGTGAAGGGCAGCGCGCGGAAGGTGACCCGTACGTCGATGCCGTGCGAGGAGCGCAGCGAGCGCAGGTTGTGGCGCAGCACCTGGCCCTGCGCGTTGCGCTGGTCGAGCCAGCGCTTGTGGACGAGTTCGGCGTCGCCCTCCTCCGTGGCCGAGACCGGGAAGGCGAGATTGATGTCCCGGCCCGGCAGCAGGATGCGCACGTCGACCGAGTCGGGCTGTATGCGGCCCTCGTGGATGAAGCGCAGCGGCTCGCCGAGCGCCAGCATCAGGGTCTCCGCGGTGAGGCAGACGGCGTCGATCCGCACCTGCGGCGACGCGAACGCCTCGGACAGGCGTGGGGCCAGGCCGACCATCGTGCGCTGCGGCTCGTCACGGGCCGGGGTCTGCTCGGCGATCCTCGGCGGGCTGCCCTTGCTCACGTTGCTGAGCAGGCCGTCCTCCTGGAGGGAGCGCAGGGCCTGCCGTACGGCGCCGCGTTCCACGCCGAACTCCTCGGCCAGCTCCGCCTGTGTCGGCAGCCGCTCGCCCGCACGGAGCTCACCCGCCTTGATGCGCTCCCGCAAGACGTCGGCGATCTCCTGGGGCGAGGACCTTCTGCTGCCGTTCACTGCAACGCTCTCCTGAGTCACAACCAAACGCTACAACTAACCACCACTTGGCGGGAGTTGTTGAAGAGTTGTTTATTTATCACGACCAAGTGGGGACAACTTCATAGTAGTTGGTTGCCAACTTTGAGCAAGATGGCCGAAGGAGGAACCACCATGTCCGTCCTCACCTTCTTCTCCGCGGTGTTCGTGATCACTTTCGAGCAGCTGGTCCAGTGGCGCTACGGTCCCGTCGGGATCACCGGCCTGCTGCTCCTCACGATCGGCGTCAAGGCGAAGAGCCCCACCTGCAGCTCCATCGGGGCCGTACTCCTGGCCCTGATGCTCGCCGGACCCGCGCTCTGACTTCGGCCCGCGGGTCCGCGCGCCCTCACGGCGTGAGCGTCAGGTCCGAACTGATCGTGTTCCAGAGGCTGTCGAACCACAGGTGGGACTGCTCGACGAACGTCGTCTCCCGCAGCCCCCGCCCCTGTTCGAGCGGGAAGAGCACCGACCGCGTGCCCTGCACCCCGTACGTCTCCAGGTACTCCTGGTCGATCCGCTCGCCCCGCCTGGTCAGTGTGTAGTACGCGAACAGCGCCTCGCTGCCGTTGAGCAGATAGAGCTTGATCGGTGGCGTGAACGGCAGCGCCCTGAACGTGACGTGGACGTCGATCCCGTGCGTGGAGCGCAGGGCGAGGAGATTGTGGCGCAGGACCTGCCCCTGCGCGTTGCGCTGCGCCAGCCAGTTCCGCTTGAGCCGGGCGTCCGCCGCGCCCACCCGCGTCGGGAACGCGAGGTCGATGTCGCGGCTCGGCAGCAGGACGCGGACGTCGACCTTGGCCGGATTCGAACGGCCGGCGTGGATCTGACGGAGCGGCTCCCCCATCGCGAGCGTCAGCGAGACCGCGGTCAGGCACAGGGCGTCGATCTGGACGTGCCGGGCGCCGAACGCGGCGGCGACGCGCGGGCCGAGCCCCACCATCGTGGGCTGGGGCGACGATCCGGGACCGGTGAAGGCGGGGCCCGTGTGCTGCGCGACGGTGGCCGGGGTCCCCCTGGACACGTCGGCGAGCAGGCGTTCCGAGCGCAGGATGCTCAGGGCCTGGCGCACGGCGGCGCGCTCCACGCCGAACTCGTCGGCGAGGCGCGCCTGGGTCGGCAGGCGCTCACCCGGCCGCAGCCGGCCCGCCCTGATCCGGGCGCGCAGCTCGTCGGCCACCTGGCGATACGTCGCCGGTGGCTCCCGGCGACCGTCGACCGCGGCATGTTCCGGACCCACAGACGAACCCTACAACTTCCCGCCATCTTTGGGGAGTTGAGGGAAAGGTGGTTATGGGTCGGCGCTAGGCGGAGATAACTTCAGTGGAGTTGGTTGCCAACTTGAGCCACATGGTCGGACATCCGCAAGGGTTGGCCCGGTTGGTCATCACTCCCGAACTGAAGGGGGACCAGACATGCCGTTCATCGCCATCGCCGTAGCAGCCCTCGCCATCGGGTTCGAGCAGCTGATCCAGTGGAAGTACGGGCCGATGGGCATCATCGCGTTCGTCGCGCTCTCCATCGGCCTCAAGGCCAAGAACAACCTCATCAGCGGCATCGGGGCCGTGATCCTCGTGATGCTGCTGGCCCAGAGCGGCTGACCGGGCTCCCTTCCGGAGGGGAGCCGGGAGCCCGGTCACGCCACGGCGTCACAGCGCGCCGTCAGCACGTCAGCACGTCAGCACCACAGCACGGTTCGGGAGACGCACGCCGGCGCACCTCGCCGAGTGCGCCTCAGAAGATGTCCGGGCACCACGGGCGCCTGGACGTACGCAGCAGGGCGTCGGCAATGGCGGCGGCGCCCGCCCTCTCCTCCCTGACGCGGCCGAGCGCGGCGAGCCGCACCGCGGACTCGTCGCCCAGCCACAGCGTCCCCAACTCGCTCACGTCCAGCGTGAGTTCGGGTTCCTCCGAGGTCGGTGCGCACACCGCACCCCCAGGCTCCGCGTCCAGCCGGTAGCGGCCCCCGGAGAGGCCGGTCGCGTCACCGACCTCGAGGACCAGCGATCCCGTCCCCGTATACGTACGCGCCTCCAGGGCCCGTACGACATCCAGGATCCGCACCCACAGCCAGTCCGCGTGCGTGACGACGCGGGCCGCGCGCGGGTCGGGCAGCAGATGCGGCAGCAGGTCGTCCGGGGCCCGGTGGCCCGTGCGGACGGTCGCGATCCAGTCGACGGAACAGACGTAGTGCCACAGGGCGCGCTCGGCGGCCGGGGTGACGGCGATCAGGTCGCGCACGGTCGCCGTGTTGTGCGGCTGCTTGGTGTCGCTCCAGTTGTCGTCGACGGCGTAGACGATCAGGCCCTCGACCTCGCCGTTCGGCGCGCGGTAGACCGCGTAGAAGGGCTCTTTCCAGGGATCTTCCGGGGTTTCGAGGCGTCCGGTGGTGCGGCGCCACCAGAACCCGTCGCGGTCGATGACTCCCGGCCTGCTCGCGCGCAGCCGCTCGTGCAGCTCCGGGCCCGTCTTGCGGACGTCCTCGCCGTCGACGAGGTCGATACGGCCCCCGTCGTCCGGGACCGGCCGACGCGGGTCGAGCCCGGCGCGCGGCACGTCCACCGCCCACTCGGTGAGCGACGTGGCGGGCCCGAAGCCGAACCGGCCGTAGATCGGGTACTCGGCGGCGATGAGCGTCGCGACGACGTCACCGCGGGCCTTCGCGTCGGCGAGGTCGCTCGCCATCATCCGGCTCAGGAGGCCGCGCCGGCGGTGGGTGGCGCTGACCGTGACGTTCGAGATCGCGTCGGCGGGGACGGCCGCGCCGCCCGGCACGGTGAGCTCCTGAGGGAACGAGCGGAAGGTGGCGACGCAGCGCCCGCCGTCGAACGCGCCCAGGATCCGGGAGTCGCGGGCCTGTTCCCTGCGTTTGTCGAGGGTTTCCCGCGAGTCGGGGGTGCTCCGCAGGAAGCCGGTGTTCAGCGCGCGGGACCAGTCGGCAAACTCGTCATCTGTGATCGGCCGTACGTCGATGTCGTCGCGGGTCATCCCGTCACGCTAAGCGGCGTCCGAGGGGCGGGGCCACCCGTTTACCGCGTGGCCCCGCCCCGGCGGCTGCCGGGCCTAGAAGACCGCGCGGATCTCCCCCACGACGCCCCCGCCGCCGTGCAGCGGCGCCTCGCCGATGCGGGCCACGACCTCGCCGTCCACGCCCAGCATCCGCAGCGCGCGGGCCAGGACCGGGCCGAGCGCGCGCGTCGCGCCGTCGTCGATCTTGAAGGCGAGCGCCCGTCCGTCCGGGAGCGCCACGGCCTGGACCGCCTCCGCGCCCATCTTCGACAGGACGCCGGGCACCTCGCGCATCAGCCAGGTGTCGGGACGGCGCGTACCGGCGACGTACTCGGGGTGCGTGCGCATCGCGTCGGCGACCCGGCGCTCCGCCGAGCCCTCGGGGGCGAGTACGAAGTGGCGGAAGGCACGGGCGAGGCCGGTGAGGCTGATCGCCATCAGGGGCGCCCCGCAGCCGTCCGTACCTACCGCGGCGACGGGCTCGCCCGCGGCCTCCTCCACGACCTCGTGGATGAGCTTCTGGAGCGGGTGCTCCGGGTTCAGGTAGGAGTCCTTGGGCCAGCCGTTCAGATCGCAGGCGGCCAGCATCGCCGCGTGCTTGCCCGAGCAGTTCATCGTGACCCGGTCCCGCACGGCGCCCGCCGCCAGGTACGTCTCGGTCTCGACGGGGTCGAGCGGCAGGTCGGGCGGGCACTGGAGCTCGGCCGGGGTCAGCTCGTGCTCGGACAGCATCTTCTGGACGAGATCGCGGTGGAAGATCTCACCGGAGTGGCTCGCGGCCGCGAGCGCGAGCCGCTCGCCCGACAGGTCGAGGCCCGCGCGCAGCACGCCCGCCGCCTGCATCGGCTTGTTCGACGAGCGGGGGAAGACGGGAGCGGTCACGTCCCCGAGGGCGAGCTCCACGGTCCCGTCCGCGGCGAGCACGACCAGGCTGCCTCGGTGATGGCCCTCGACGAAGCCGGAACGGACGACCTCGGCGAGGACCGGGGGTATGGCGGCGGCGGAGGAGGGGGACATCGGTGGCCTTCCGGGGCGGGTCCATGGCGGGCCATGGACAGACCCGCCCCGCAGCGGGCCACCGGGGTCACCGGTGCGGCCGCGTCACGCGAGCAGGTCGTCTACTTGTGCTTCGCCTTCACGGTACCTGCGGGCGATCTCGGCGCTGCAATCGTCGGCCGTCGACTGGAGCAGGTGGCGGCGGCGCGAGACCTGCTGCTCGTAGCGCACGAGGCGGCCCATCGCCGTGTCCAGCTCATCGTCCGTCCGGGCGTCCAGGTCGGACAGCTCGACCTCGGCGAGCATCTCGGCGGCGAGGCCCCGGTACTCCTCGCTGCGGGGCGTGCCGAGGGTGACGTGGCGGGCGGAGGAGCGGTGCCGGGCGGTCTTGTCGGTGAGGATCTCGGAGAGCCGGTCCACGACCGGCGCCTCGGGGTCCCTGCGGCGGGCGACCTCGGCGCGCAGGATGTCGATCCGGCCCTGGAGCAGCCGTCGTACGTAGCTCAGGTCGGCCTCGTCCTGCTGGGCCTCGCGGCGCAGCGTGCGCAGCTCGGGAAGGCGCAGCGCGGACAGGTCGTGGCCGGGCGGCTCCGGAAAGTCCGGGCCGGCGACCCGCTGCTTCGGCGGGCGCGCCGTGCTGAGGCGGTTCGTACCGGTGATGCGACTGGCGTGCGTCAACGAAACGGGGGCCCCTGGAGGCTGCCCGATGCTCGATGTGTGGCTCATTGCGTCCCTACCGTCCCCTCGACCGGACCGACGCGGTGCACCGCGTGGGAGCATCGTGCCACTCCGAGTGGCCGCTCTGTGCACGAGTGCCCCTAATCCGCCCCGGATGGGCGGTTCGGGAGCACGGCATGATGGTCCGTATGCGTGCAGTGGTGCAGAGGGTGGACGGCGCGAGCGTCGTCGTGGACGAAGAAGTGGTCGGCGAGATCAAGGGCGAGGGCCTGTGCGTCCTCGTGGGGGTCACCCACGAGGACACCAAGGAGAAGGCCGCCCAACTGGCGCGCAAGCTCTGGTCCGTACGGATGCTCGCCGACGAGAAGTCGTGCAGCGACATCGACGCACCGCTCCTGGTGATCAGCCAGTTCACGCTCTACGGGGACGCCCGTAAGGGCCGCCGCCCCACCTGGAACGCGGCGGCGCCCGGGCCGGTGGCCGAGCCGCTGGTCGACGAGGTCGTGGCGCAGCTGCGCGCCCTGGGGGCGACCGTGGCGACGGGCCGGTTCGGGGCGCAGATGCGGGTGTCCCTGACGAACGACGGCCCGTTCACGGTGCTTCTGGAGATGTAGCCACGGCGTGGCTAGGGCTCGACGACGACTTCCTGCGCGGCCGCGGTCGTGTCCACGATGAGGTCCGCGTCCACCGGCACGTTCCGCTTCACCAGGGCGAGCGCGATCGGACCGAGTTCGTGGTGGCGTACGGACGTCGTCACGAAGCCCAGCTTGCGGCTCTCGGGGCCGTCGGACGCGAGCCGGACCGGGGCGCCGTGCGGGGGCAGGTGCACATCGCTGCCGTCCAGGTGCAGGAAGACGAGGCGGCGCGGGGGCTTGCCGAGGTTCTGCACGCGGGCGACGGTCTCCTGGCCGCGGTAGCAGCCCTTCTGGAGGTGGACGGCGGTGCCGATCCAGCCGAGCTCGTGCGGGATGGTGCGGTGGTCGGTCTCGAAGCCGAGGCGCGGCCGGTGGTTCTCCACGCGCAGCGCCTCGTGGGCGAGGAGCCCGATCGCGGGCCCGTTCTGCTCCGCGTACGCCTCCAGGTCGGCGCGCGGCAGGAACACGTCGCGGCCGTACGCCGTCTCGCGCACCGCGACACCGTCCGGGACCTGCGCGATCGAACCGGCCGGCAGCTGGACGAGGGCGAACTCCTCGGTGCGGTCGGCGACTTCGACCCGGTAGAAGAACTTCATCGACTCCAGGTAGGCGATCAGCGCCTCCTGCGTCCCGGGCTCGACGTGCGCCCACGTGGTGGTGCCGTCGTCGACGATGTAGAGGGCGTGCTCGATGTGGCCGTGCGCGGAGAGGACGAGCGCCTCGGTGGCCTGGCCGGCCGGGAGGTCGCTGACGTGCTGCGTGAGCAGCAGATGCAGCCACGCGAGCCGGTCGTCGCCGGTGACGGTGATGACGCCGCGGTGGGAGAGGTCGACGAGGCCGTTGCCGTCGGCGAGGGTGCGCTGCTCGCGGAACAGGTCGCCGTAGTGCGCGGCGACGCCTTCGTCCACGCCCTCGGCGGGAACGGCGCCGGGCAGGGACAGGAGGGGGCTCTTCATGTTCACAGACACTACGACGAGCACACGGACGCGCTTATTCCTGCGGAGCCGCTCATTCCTGCGGAGCCGCGGATTCCTGCGGGCCGTCTTGTTCCTTGGCGTCCTGGCCGTCCCGCTGGGAGCAGTCGGTGCAGCGGCCGAAGATCGCGAAGTGCTTGAGGTCCGTGTCGAAGCCGAAGGTGTCGCGCAGCTTCGCGGTGAACTCGGCGGCGACCTCGACGTCGGCCTCGATCACGTTCGTACAGTCCCGGCACACCAGGTGGATGTGGTGGTGCCGGTCGGCGAGGTGGTACGTCGGCGCACCGTGCCCGAGGTGGGCATGACTGACGAGCCCCAGCTCCTCGAGCAGCTCCAGGGTGCGGTAGACCGTCGAGATGTTGATCCCCGACGCCGTCTTGCGCACTTCGCAGAGGATGTCGTCGGGGGTCGCGTGCTCGAGGGTGTCGACGGCCTCGAGGACCAGCTGACGCTGGGGCGTCAGCCGGTAGCCGCGCTGCCGCAGGTCGCTCTTCCAGTCGGTGCTCACCACACCGCCGAGTGTAGGTCCACTTGCCGGGGACGACTTCGGGACCGCTCGAAGAACGCGAACGGCAACGGGAGCGGGAGCGAGCGCGAGCGCGACTACCTGACGGGACTACTTGAAGAAGGCGATGCCGTCGTCGGGCAGGTCCGGGAGGTTGCGGGCCATCTCGGCCACGTCGTCGGGGGAGACGACCTTCTTCAGCTGGGCCGACATGTAGGGGCGCAGCTCGACCTCGGGGGTCTGCTTCTCGCCCACCCACATCAGGTCGCTCTTCACATAGCCGTAGAGCCGCTTGCCCCCGGTGTACGGGCCCGAGGCCGCGGTGCGCGCGACGGCGTCCGTGACCAGGTCGATCTGCGGCTTCTTGTCGGCGAGCTCGCCGTACCAGACCTCGACGACGCCGTCGTCACGGACCATGACGACCTCGACCTTGCGGTCCTTGTCGATCCGCCAGTACCCGGACTCGGACTCCAGGGGCTTCACCTTGTTGCCCTCGGAGTCGAGGATCCAGGTGTGCGAGTGGTACTCGAGGAAGTCCCGTCCGTCGTGGGTGAAGGAGGCCTCCTGCCCGAAGTTCGCCTTCTCGGCGCCGGGGAAGTCGGTGACACCCGCGCCCGCCCAGTTACCGAGGAGGAACACCAGGGGGACGAGGTCGGGGTGCAGGTCGGACGGGATCTCGATCATGGTCTGCGAAGCGTCTCTCTGGTGGGGGTCAGCGCTGGCCCTGGTACAGCTTCTTCACGGTCAGCCCGGCGAACGCGAGAACGCCGACGCAGACCAGAACGAGCAGAGTGGAGAAGAAGGCCTCAAGCACGGGGTGCTCCTCGGTGAGCGGTGGTCGGTACAGAGCCGGGCCCCACTTTAGTCGGGTGGGGCCCGGCTCTCTCGATGAGGTCACCCAAGCGGGGTGCGGCGGTCAGCCGAGGAGCTGGCTCTGCAGGACGACGGTCTGCTGGAAGGTGATCCGGGGCGGCAGGGCGGCCTTCCCGGACTGGATCACCAGGGCGATGACGTCACCGGCCTCGATGTAGGCGTATCGCACCGCCGTCCTCCCGTACGGCTTCGCCTCCGTGAAGACGTTCCGCTTCGTGTACTGGACGTCGACCTTCTCCGCCCAGCCGCCGTACTCCTCGTCGGCGTACGGCGCGTCCGCCGGGGAGGACACGTTGTCCGTCAGGTCGGCGTGGACGATCCGGGTGAAGGCCGCAGAGGTGAAGCGCAGCGCGTAGATCCGCGTACGCGTGCCGTCGGGCGTGGTCCAGCCGCGGGCCGCGATCTGCCGCAGCCCGTCGTCCTTGAGCTGCTGTCCCAGGTCCTGGCGCCCCTCCTTCTCGTACGCGTCGAGGTACACGGACGTGGGCAGCCAACCGTCCTTCCCGGCCAGCGCCTTGTCCGGCGTGGCGCCCCGGGGCAGGGGCAGGACGAGCTTGCGCAGATCGGCGTAGTGGGTCTCGCTGTCGTTGCCGTCGGCGAAGGGGGCCGGGGAGCCGTCGGGCAGCGGGGGCTTCTCGATCGCCGGAAAGGTCCAGCGGCCGTCACTCTCGGTGGCCAGGCCCGGCAGATCGGTGCGTTTCTGCTCGGTGACGCCGTACGCGGTGGCCGCGCCGATCACGCCGAAGACGACGACGGCGGCGGTCCAGCGCAGGACGGCGCGCAGGACGCGCCGGTCCCTGGGGGCGGGCGGGGCCTCCTCGGCAGGACCGGTACCCGGCTGCTGCGGGGACCCGGCGGCCACGGGGTCCTGCTGCTGCGGAACGTCCGCGGCCACGGCTTCCTGCCGCTGCGGCTCCTCAGCCGGCCGCGGCGTCTCGGCCCGCCGCGGCGTCTCGGCCCGCCGCGGGGCCTCGGCCTGCTGCGGCTCCTCGGCCGGCTGCAGTGTCTCGCTCATACGAGCTGCCCTCCCTGCGACGTCAGGCGGTCGAGCTGCTGGGCGAGCAGGCCGGCGACCTCGGCGGTGTTGAGCGGCTTGGGGCCGTACCCGGTGGCGGTGACCAGCACGTCGTCCTCGTACGCGCTGCAGAGGACCATTTCGAGCTTGCCCTTGCTGTCCTTGGGCGCGAGGAAACAGTCGGCGTTGCGATGGCCCTTGACCTTCGGCCCCTTGGGGAACACGCCGACCGAGCGCAGGAACTCGCTGCGGAACTCCTTGAGCTGACGCCCGGCCCTGCGGTTCTGCATCTGGGCGAGCTGCATGTCGACGACGAGGGACTTCTTGGCGTCGTCGGACCCGAATCCGATGGAGCCGCTCAGCTGGTAGCTGCGCATGGCCATGCCCCTGAGCTTCAGCTTGTCGATGGCCTTCTCCTGCGCCTCGCGCTGGCGGGAGGGCAGGTTGCGCGCGCCCTTCTTGAGGCGGGCGGTGGCTTCGCTGCCGGTGAGGGCCTTGTCGTTGCCGTACTCGTCGATGTCCGGGCCCAGCCGGTAGGCCTTGGGGACCGGGAGCAGCCGGGCGCTGAGCCCCTGGGCCTTGGCCTGGCCGGGCTTCGCCTGCTTCTGCTCCTTCGGCTTCGCCCACACCTCGGTGGGCGCCGAGCGGTCGGCGGCGTTCACCTTCATGACGGTGAGGGTGGTGCCGGCGCCGACGGCGAGCACGACGGCGCAGGCCACGGCCACGACGGGCCAGCGGCGGGCCGCACTCCCCGCGACGGGAGCGGGAACCGTGGCGACGGGGGCGGGATCCGGGGTGGGCCCGGGTTCGGAAAGCTGTGTGTCCAGGTCGCTCACAGTCGCTCCAACTGGCGCTTCGCGAGAGACATCACGGTCTTCTCGGGGATCGGCCTGGTGTCGTACAGGCGAATGTCCATGACGATGTCGCCACGGGCGGCGAGCGCCCTGGCCTGGTACACCGGGAGGTAGCCGGCCTCGGTGTGCGGCTTGTCGTAGACGTAGACGCGGCCGTTGCCGCTGCCGGTGAGCGGCACCCCCTCGTTGCCCGCCCAGTCGCTGTCACCCATGTAGCTCTGCTGGCCGTCCAGGAACTTGCGCGAGCCGGAGTCGGTGTCGTCCCGGAACTGGATGAGCTGGACCTCCGTCGTGGACTGGCCGCGCCGCCAGGCCTCGATGGTGGCCCGGCGGAAGCCGCCCTCGGCGAGCTGCCCGAACATCCAGCGCGGATCCTTGAAGCGGTTCGCGAAGGCGTACTGGTTCATCCAGCCCTGCCGCGCGTCCGCCTTCTGCGTCCCGGCAGGCCTGGGCGCGAGGAGCTTGCGCAGATCGCCGTCCTGGGCCCGGGGCGCCACCTGGGGCCCCTCGCCCTTCGCCTGCCCGACCACTGCCAGGGACAACGGCGGCAGCGCCGTCGGCTCCCGGTCCGCCTGTACGACGTAGCCGGTGCACACGCCCGCGACCGCGCCGAGCAGGGCGGCGCAGGCGATCAGCAGGGTGGTGCGGCCGCGGCGGCGCGGCCTCTCCGGCACCACGGGCACGGACGGCTCCGGCGCCCCCTGCGGTATTCGTTCGTCATCCAACGGGTCCCCCACGGAACTCGAAGCGCGGATTCCGTATCCGCGCGCACAGGAGACCCACAGGCAACATCCCTGGTTGTACGGCAGTTGATTACGATTCAGCCATGGCGAACAAGCTCGTGATCAAGGTGACCGCGGGGGCCGATGCCCCCGAACGCTGCTCGCAGGCCTTCACGGTCGCGGCGGTGGCCGTGGCCAGCGGCGTGGAGGTCTCGCTCTGGCTGACCGGTGAGTCGTCGTGGTTCGCGCTGCCGGGTCGCGCCGCCGAGTTCGAGCTGCCGCACGCCGCGCCGCTGCCCGACCTGATCGAGTCGATCCTGGCGGCCGGGCGGATCACGCTGTGCACACAGTGCGCGGCCCGCCGCGAGATCACGGAGAAGGACGTCATCGAGGGCGTCCGGATCGCCGGTGCTCAGGTCTTCGTGCAGGAGGCGATGACGGACGGGACGCAGGCGCTCGTCTATTGACGCGGCGCGGACCTACGCTTGAAGCATGTACTCGCGGCGTCGTCACCTGTACTTCGCCATGATGGGCTTCTGCATCGGCCTGTTCGTCCTGGCCTGGGCCGTCGTGCGCCTCTGGTCCGTGCCCGCCGCGGTGGCGATGTGCATCGTGGCGATGGTGATTCCGCCCGTCGCCGCGATCGTCGCCAACCGCCGCGGGCCCGACGACCGCTGGTGGGACGACCCCTCCGGCGACGCGAAGTCCGACGAGTGGTGGGACGAGCTGGACGGCAAGAAGCGCCCCCAGGACCCGTACGACCCTTAGCCCTCAGGCCACCCACGGAGTCCTAGGGCGTGTAAGACGACCCCTAGGACCCCTGAGACCCATAAGGCCCGTGAGACCCCGAGGCTGCCCCTAAGCCCCATAAGGCCCGTGAGGCCCGTGAGGCCCGTGAGGCCCGTGAGGCCCCTAAGCCATTCAAGGCCCGTGAGGCTCCAAAACCCCCGAGGCCCCTAGGCGCTCTCGCCCCCCTCGGCCCGGCCTGCGCGGCGCATCGCGACGATCTCCGCGACCGTCTCCAGCCACCGCGCCGCGCGCGTCTCGTCACCCGGCGCCTCGGCCACCTGCGCCGCCATATCCAGCCAGTCCCGCAGGCAGGCGGACGCCGCCCCCGACGGCAGCGGCTCGGGCAGCGCGGCCGCGTACGCGAGGCCGCCGGCCCGGACGATCTTCGCCACGTACGTCACCGAGCGCGGCAGCACGTCGAGCCGGTCGAGGGTGACCGCGGCGGCGATCGCACCGTCGCCGAAGAGCGCGGTGCGGAAGGCGTCGCGGGTGAGGCCGTGGCGCAGCAGCGTCGAGACGTCGGTGGCGGCGAGCACCTCGTCGTCGGTGCGCGGGGAGCGGTCGTGGACCATGGTCATTCCGTTCCGTTCCGTCGTTCCGTCGGTCCGTTCCCGTGCAGGTCAGCGGACGGTGATCGTGTAGACGTAGTAGGCGACCTCGTCGTCCGACTTGGTCGGGGCCGCCGTGTCCGTGGCGGTCGGGACCGGACTCGCGCTCACCTCCGCGGCGCTCCCGCACAGGCCGTGCGGGCAGAACAGCAGCTTCACCGTCGTCCTGCCGGACGCGCGCGCCTCGAAGTCGAAGAACTGGGCACCGTCACCGCTGCCGATGAGGTCCTCGTCGCCCCCGTCCTCCTCCTCGCGCCGACCCTGGTACGTGACGACGCCCGTGTCGGGGCGCGGGCTCGCCAAGTACCAGTTCTGGCCGAGGGCGGGGCTGGCCGGGACCTCCAGCGTGAACGTGTCTCCCTTGTCGACGGAGACGCTCCGCTCACCCGGCCCGAAGGCGGTGGGCCCGGTGGAGCCGCCGCATCCGGAAAGGGTGACGAGGGCGGCGGCCGAAGCGGCCGCGGTACGCACGATGTTTCGCATTCGCGGGGTGTTTCGCATTCGCACGGTGGGTTCAGTCCTGCTGGATGTAGACGCGGTTGACGTCGCCGTGATGGGCCTTGGAGTAGCGGTCGTCGACGACGGACTCGAGATCACCGTTGATGAAATCGTCCTCGCTGATCCACGACGTGGTGCCCCACGGGTTGTAGACCTGCAGTTTGCCGCCCTCCTGGCCGATGATCATCAGGCTGTGGCCGTGGCGGTCGCCGTTCTCGTCGACGCGCGTGATGTTGATGGGCACGGGCTTGCCGTCGGCGACGGACTTCTCGATGTCGGGCAGGACGCCACGCCGGTCGTCGGCGCCGTCCATCTCCTTCTGGTCGTACTTGTCGCCGGTGTGCGGGCCGAGCTCCTTGTCGGAGATCTCCTCCTGCCCGTCGGAGTCCATGCCGGCCGGGTGTCGGTCCCACCACCAGCCGTCCATCTCACCGTCGCCCTCGTCGTTCATCCGGAACTGCTCGTCGTGCAGGCGCTTGCGGAAGTGGTCCGGGTCGTCGTCGGTGCCGTCGGGGCCGCCGGTGAGTTCGAGGGCGTACACCGGGTCGACGAGGGCGCGGGCGGTGACCGTCGAGGACGGGACGCAGGTCTCGTCGTCCTGGTCCCAGAGCTCGCCGCGGAAGTCCTGCTGCTCCTTGCCGCCGCCGACGGACTTCGTGGTGACCGGTGTCAGGTGCTCCGAGAGCCACGCCGGGTCCTTGCCGTGGATCTTCCCGCCGAACTTCTCGACCTCGCCGACGCCGTAGCCCGAGGCGAGGGCCTTCATGAGGTACGCCTTCTCCTGCGGGCTCGACGCGTTCGCCAACAGCCTTTCCATACGTGCCCGTTCGGCGGGTGACATGTCCTCCATGGCGCGGCCCGAGCGTTCGAGGTCGTTGGCGCTGAGGATCTCGTTCAGTTCGAGGTCGCCGCCGGGGTTGGCGGTGTCGGCGAGGGCGAGCCGGTCGGCGGCGGTCAGTTCGTCGGTGCCCAGCTGGCCGGCGCGGGCCTCGGCGGCGAACTTGTTGAGGTCACGGGCCGCGACGCGGGCGGCGTCGTCGGCGTCGGCGGCGGCCTTGTGCAGGTCGTCGGCGCCGTGGGAGGCCAGCGAGCGGGCCTTCAGACGGAGGGCCTCCTCGTCGTCGTCCTCGTGCCAGTCGTCGAACCAGCCGTCCTTGCCGCCGAGCATGCCGCGGGCGTCGCGAAGCTTGCCTCGTCCCGTGCCGTCGAGGGTCTGCGCGGTCTCCAGCGCGTCGGACAGCGCGATCAGGGCCTTGCCGCCGCCCTGGAACGCCTCGATCATCTGCTGGGCGTCGCGGGAGGCGGCGCCCACCACGTCGGAGGCGAGGACGCTCGTGTCGCCGACCCAGACCTGCGGCAGACCCTTGCGGGCGATCTTGTCGATCCGGTCGCTCACGGCGTCGGCCTCGTCGGTCTGGCCGGTGTAGCGCTTGCCCAGCGCTTCGATCACCTTCGGATCGCCGACCGGCCCCGAGACACCGAGGGCGTCCTCGATCGCGTCGATCAGGTCGTTCTTGCTGCCGGCCGAAGAGATCCTGTCGCGCAGGCCGTTGAGCTTCTGCCTGCGGTCGTTCGTGGATTCCGTCACGGTCGCGGGCCCCGTCAGTAGGCGGACAGCGCGGACGGGCGCTCGGCGTACGCCGGCATCGTGCCGACGCGCTCCTCGGCCGCCGAGCCGACGGACACGGACTGCGCGCCGTTGCGTACGCCGATGTCGGAGCCGGAGTACGCGCGGCTGGAGAGGCGGACCTTGTCCGCGAGTTCGTGCAGGGCCGCTTCGAGGACCTTGGTCTCGGCCTCCCACGCGGCCGCGAACGTGTTGAACGCGGGACCGGTGTCGGAGCCGCCCAGCGCGTCCTGCGAGTAGCACATCGTGCCGGCGACGGCCTTGCCGATCTTGCCGACGTCGGTACCCGCGCCGTCGAGTTCGCCGGCCTGGCCCGACATGCCCTTGTGCCCGACCTGATAGCCCTCCGGAGAGGTCATGGCAGTTCCCCCGATTTTCTTGAGTCCACGACCTCGACACGCCTTCCGCACAAGGAAGTTGAGTCAGGTCACAGCCTTCAAGAAATTAGCAGAATGCCGCCATGTACACGCCTTTCGGTGCAGGCCCCACACAAAGCCGAGGGACCGCACCTCGATTCCGTAGGCGTCCAACCCCCGGAGGTGCGGCCCCTCGGCCGTATCTGCGCCGCCGTCACACGGCGAGCCGCGTCAGACGGCGATGGCGACCTCGGAGAGACCACCGGTCTGGGCGACGACCGTGCGGTCCGCCGAGCCTCCGGGGACCAGGGCGCGCAGCGTCCACGTACCCTCGGCCGCGTAGAAACGGAACTGGCCCGTCGCCGAGGTGGGGACCTCTGCCGTGAACTCTCCGGTCGAGTCCAGCAGGCGCACGTAACCGGTGACGGGCTCGCCGTCGCGGGTCACCTGGCCCTGGATGGTGGTCTCACCGGGCTTGATCGTCGAGGCGTCGGGGCCGCCGGCCTTCGCTCCACACATGTGTTTCTCCAAAAAGGTCGGTCAGGTCTGTCTGAGGGGTCCGGGAGGGTTACTTGTTGGCGCCGAGCTCGATCGGCACACCGACGAGGGAGCCGTACTCGGTCCACGAGCCGTCGTAGTTCTTGACGTTGGCCTGGCCGAGCAGCTCGTGCAGGACGAACCACGTCAGGGCCGAGCGCTCACCGATGCGGCAGTACGCGATGGTGTCCTTGGCCAGGTCGACCTGCTCGTCCTCGTAGAGGGCCTTGAGCTCGTCGTCCGACTTGAACGTGCCGTCGTCGTTGGCGTTCTTCGACCACGGGATGTTGCGCGCGGACGGGACGTGGCCCGGACGCTGCGACTGCTCCTGCGGGAGGTGCGCCGGCGCGAGGAGCTTGCCGGAGAACTCGTCGGGGGAGCGCACGTCGACGAGGTTCAGGCTGCCGATCGCGGCGACGACGTCGTCACGGAAGGCGCGGATCGAGGTGTCCTGGGCCTTGGCCTTGTAGTCGGTGGCGGGGCGCTGGACGATCTCGGCGACGAGGTCGCGCGAGTCGAGCTCCCACTTCTTGCGGCCGCCGTCGAGGAGCTTGACGCTGTCGTGGCCGTAGAGCTTGAAGTACCAGTAGGCGTAGGACGCGAACCAGTTGTTGTTGCCGCCGTAGAGGACGACCGTGTCGTCGTTGGCGATGCCGCGCGAGGACAGGAGCTTCTCGAAGCCGGCCTGGTCGATGAAGTCGCGGCGGACCGGGTCCTGCAGGTCCTGCTGCCAGTCGACCTTGACGGCGTTCTTGATGTGGTTCTTGTCGTACGCCGAAGCGTCCTCGTCGACCTCGACGATGACGACCTTCGGGTTGTCGAGGTTCGCCTCGACCCAGTCGGCGTCTACCAGGACGTCGCTGCGGCTCATTTTTTCTCCTCCGGGGCAGTTGCGGCGGGGTGCGGGAGTGCGGGTGCGGTGCGGGCACGGTCCCTGCATGCGAACAGGGACGGCATTCGGCGCGCGCGAGGGGAGGCCTCAAAGGGGCCTGGGGAAGCGGGAGTTGCCGTCCCGCTCAGGCGGTGCGACAGAGCATGGCGGCGACGCGGCACAGGTCTACTGCCCGCCGCTTCGTGAGATCCGCCTGTCGCTTCATGCCACCGATCGTAGGTACGCACGGGCGGCCGTGTCACCGGTGTGTCGCATCGTGAGACACGATCGTCCGCGATACGAGACGAGTGCGGCCCCGGGGCCTGAGGGAAGGGGCTCCGGGGCCGTTGCGGCTCCGCTGATCACTGCTGTGCGGACGGCGCCGTCTCGCAGTG
Source organism: Streptomyces longhuiensis (assembly GCF_020616555.1). Lineage (NCBI taxonomy): Bacteria > Bacillati > Actinomycetota > Actinomycetes > Kitasatosporales > Streptomycetaceae > Streptomyces > Streptomyces longhuiensis. The sequence continues at coordinate 4,737,271 of NZ_CP085173.1, forward strand.
CGGACGCGCCGTTTTCCGAGTGCTACCCGACGAGGTCGAGTTTCGAACCCTTCACCGAGATCTCGACGCCGTCCTTGACCGCCTCGACCCGGTCCAGCTCGATCCCGGCCGGCAGGTTGTCGATCGCCTGCTGGAAGTCGGTGACGGCGCGGATCCGGCCCTCGGCCAGGTCGAGCGCGCCGATCTTGGGCAGGCTGTCGGCACGGGCCGAGACCTTGCCGTCGGTGACCTTGACCGAGCTGAGGACCGTGGGGTGCAGGGTGCCCAGCGGCGTGTGCACGGTGATCGCGATCTTGACCTTGTCGCCGCCGCCGTAGGAGAGGCCTTCGATCCGCGCCGTCACACCCGGGGCGACCTGGGCGGCGTCCTGCTTCCTGACGGCCTTGAGCAGCTCGGCGTAGGAGATGCGGGCGGTGCCGGTGGCCGAGTCGGCGACGGCGGAGCTGAAGTCACCGGAGAACTCCACGCCGTGCATCTCGGCGTTCAGATCGGCGATCCGGATCGACTCGCCGCCGCTCTTCGCGTCGTAGTCCTTGATGCCGACCTCTACGTCGTCGAGCTTGCCGCCCGCGAGCTGGGTCAGGAACGGGAAGCCCTTGATGGACACGTCGGGTGTGCCGGCCAGGCCCTCGCTGGTGCGCACGCGGTCGGCCGCCTCGCCCTCGGCGAAGTTCACCGCGACCCGGTCGGCGATGACGAACAGGCCGCCCAGGATCACGACGACGATCAGAAGTATCCGCAGAGCACGCATGGCCCGGTGTTTCCCCCCACCTGGACGACAGTTCCTGATCGCGAGCGTACGGGCCGGGCCCCCGAGACGGGGGCCCGGCCCGATTCTTGTCGATCAGCTGTGACAGGCGGTACGCCCGCCGGACGCTCAGCCCACGACCCGCCCGAGCAGGTAGACGGCCGGGGCCGCGGCGGCGAGCGGCAGGGCCACGCCCGCCGTCATGTGCACGAAGCGGGACGGATAGTCGTAACTCGCGACGCGGTGGCCGATCAGCGCGCAGACACCGGCGCCGAGGCCGAGGAGCGCGCCCTTGGACCCCATGTCCGTCAGACCGCCGGCCGCGATTCCGGCGCCCGCGGCGGCGAGCAGCGCGACGCCCACGGAGGCGGGCGTCGGCAGCGGGAGCGCCCGTGCGAGGACGGCGACGGCGACCGCCACGGCGCCGACGGTCACGGCGTCCGGGTCGGCCGCCAGGTGTCCGGTCGCGACGATCGCGAGCGCCGCCGAGGCGACCGTGGCCATCAGGCCGTACATGCGCTCGTCCGGCGCCGCGTGGCTGCGGAGCTGGAGGACGAGGGTGAGCAGGACCCAGACACCGAGGGTGCCGAGGATCGCGGCGGGCGCGTTCTCCCGGCCGGTGACGAGCAGCGCCGCGTCGGCGGCGAGGCCGCCCGCGAAGGCGAGCGCGATGCCCTGCCGGGCCGGCCACATGCCGTTGAGCCGGAACCAGCCGGCGGCCGTGACGGCCTGGAGCAGCACGAGCGGGACGAGCAGCGCGTACTGGCCCACCGCGGCGCCGCCCGCGAGCAGCAGCCCGAGCAGCGCGGTCAGCGCGGCGGGCTGCATCCCCGGCTCTATGATCGGCGACCGCCCCTCGGCACGGGCGCGCTGCGCGTCGGTGACGCGGGGGTTGCCGGTGACGGTGGCGGGCCCGTAGGCGGCGGCCTCCGGCTCGGCGACGGGCAGCGGCTGGGCCGCCGCCACCGTCCCGAAGACCTGCGTCTGCTGGTCGGCACCGGGGGTGTGGGGGGCCTGCCCGTACCCGGCCGGTTCGCCGTACGCGGCATGCGCGGGCGGCGGCGTGCTCTGCCCGCCCGGCGTCTGCACCGCCGGCCCCTGCCCGTACGGCGCCTGCCCGTAGCCGTGACCCTGCCGGTCACCGCCGTACGCCTGCTGCTCCCCGTACGCCTGCTGGTCACCGCCGGTCTGGCTCACCGGGCCCTGCCCGTACGCGGCCTGCCCGTAGGGGGTCTCCCCGTACGCGGCCTGCCCGTACGGGCTCTGGCCGAACGGGGTCTGGCCGGGCTCGAATCCCTGGGGCTGCGGGTACGTCGACTGGACCTGGGTGTCCCAGGTCTGGCCCTGCCACTGCTGAGTCTGCTGGGGCGGCTGCTGCTGCCCGTACTCGTCTTCGTACGGCTCGTCACTCATCGCGGTCACCCTCCTGCGAACGGCGGGAGCACCTCGACCGTGCCGCCCTCGGCAAGCCGTACCGTCTCATGCCCGCGCCTGCCGACGGGATCGCCGTCGATCAGGAACGAGGAACGCTGCAGGACGCGCACCAGGTCTCCGGGGTGTCGCGCACGCGCGCCCTCCAACGCGTCGGCCAGCGTCTCGGCCTCGTACGGCTCCTCGGCGACACCGGCGGCCGCCTTGGCCGCGGCCCAGTAGCGGATGGTCCCGTTGGCCATGTGCGGCGTTCCTCCCGTGCGGTCTGTCCAAGCGGTCTATTCGGCGGTTGCCGTCGTCCATGATGCCGTGGCCCAGTCGCCGATCCGCGCGAGGAGCCCGTCGTCCGCCGCGTGCTCGGCGTGCCCCATGCCCGCTTCCAGCCACAGCTCGGCCTCGCCGGACGCGGCCGCGGCGAGCATCCGCGGGTGGTCGAGGGGAAAGTACGGATCCCGGTCGCCGTGCACGATCAGGAGCGGCGTCGGCGCGATCAGCGGAACGGACTCGACCGGCGAGAGCGGCACCGGGTCCCACTCGTGCGGGTGAATGCGGGTGCGGAGTCCGACACGGCCCACGACCCGTCCGGCGGGCCGCGTCACCAGCCAGTGCAGCCGCCGCATCGGCGCGGTCCCCCGGTAGTACCAGCGGGCCGGGGCACTCACCGCGACGACGGCGTCGGCGCGCGCTTCCGTGCGCCCCCTGTGCAACGCGGCGTGCCGCAGGACGACGGAACCACCCATCGAGAAGCCGACGGTCACCACCTGTTCATGCCCGAGTGACCTCGCCCACTCCACGGCGGCCACCAGGTCGAGTACCTCCCGGTCACCGACGGTGGACCGCCCGCCCGACCGCCCGTGGCCGCGGAACGAGAACGTGACCACGGCGGCACGCTGCGCGAACACCCCCGCCGCCCGCCGGACGTGCGGCCGTTCCAGATCGCCCGTGAACCCGTGCGCGACCACGATCACCGGGCCGCCGGCGGGGCCCGGCCCGGGGTCGTGGGCGGCCTCGATCGGGACCCCGTCCCGCGTGCGCAGCATCACACGGCGTGAGCGGGCAGTGATCGGCTGCACAGAAGATCGTGCGTCTTGACCTGCCGGACCGGAACTCATGTGGGCTATTCTCCTAGTCAGAGGATCCGGGCAGCGAAGCCCCCGGGTCCTTTTGTGCTTTCGGACCGCGTTGTATACGAACGCCGGCCGGGAGGCGCACAGGGCCCCAGGGCGCGGGGCCCGAAGCCGTGCGAACCAGCACGAGAAGCAGTACGAACAAGCAGTACGAAGCAGTGCCGTAAACGTCCTCGCAGGGACCGAGGAGGAACCGACGTTATGGGCGAGCGAAACGTGCACGACCGTAGGACGACCCAGGCAGGTGGGCCGCGATGAGTTCATTGCTGCTCCTCACGAATGCCCTTCAGCCGTCGACGGAGGTGCTCCCCGCTCTCGGCCTGCTGCTGCACAACGTGCGGGTCGCCCCCGCCGAGGGCCCGGCTCTCGTCGACACCCCCGGTGCCGACGTCATCCTCATCGACGGGCGCCGCGACCTCCCACAGGTGCGCAGCCTGTGCCAGCTTCTCCGCTCCACCGGGCCGGGCTGTCCGCTGGTCCTCGTCGTGACGGAGGGCGGCCTCGCGGCCGTCACCGCCGACTGGGGCATCGACGACGTACTTCTCGACACGGCGGGACCGGCCGAGGTCGAGGCGCGGCTGCGCCTCGCGATGGGCCGCCAGCAGATCGTCACCGACGACTCCCCGATGGAGATCCGCAACGGCGACCTGTCGGTCGACGAGGCCACCTACAGCGCGAAGCTGAAGGGGCGGGTCCTCGACCTGACCTTCAAGGAGTTCGAGCTCCTCAAGTACCTCGCGCAGCACCCGGGCCGCGTCTTCACGCGCGCCCAGCTGCTCCAGGAGGTGTGGGGCTACGACTACTTCGGCGGCACCCGCACCGTGGACGTCCACGTGCGGCGCCTGCGCGCGAAGCTCGGGCCCGAGCACGAGTCGCTGATCGGCACCGTGCGCAACGTCGGCTACCGCTTCGTGACGCCGGAGAAGGTCGAGCGGGCGGCGGACGGGGCGAAGGCCAAGGCGGCGACGCCGAGGCCGGACGACACTGAGCACGCGGCACCGGCGGAGCACCCGGCCCACGCCGACGGCACGGACTCCGCGGCGGATTCCCGTGCCGCGCGGGAGCCGGCCGAGCAGCCCCGGGCGGGCGCTCGTCAGGCCGCCGCCGGACGCCCTGCCCAGCGGTAGGTCCATCCGCGTAGACTCCGCGCGTGGCCAAGGTGACTCGGGATGACGTGGCGCGACTGGCGGGTACTTCGACCGCGGTCGTGAGCTACGTCATCAACAACGGACCTAGGCCGGTTGCCCCGGCCACGCGCGAGCGTGTACTCGCCGCGATCAAGGAACTGGGGTACCGGCCCGACCGGGTCGCCCAGGCCATGGCGTCGCGGCGGACCGACCTCATAGGCATGATCGTGCCGGACGCGCGCCAGCCGTTCTTCGCGGAGATGGCGCACGCCGTCGAACAGGCGGCGTCCGAGCGCGGAAAGATGGTCCTCGTCGGCAACTCCGACTACGTCGAGGAGCGCGAGGTCCACTATCTGCGGGCCTTCCTCGGCATGCGGGTGTCCGGCCTCATCCTCGTCAGCCACGGCCTGAACGATCTGGCCGCGGCCGAGATCGAGGCGTGGGACGCGCGCGTGGTCCTGCTGCACGAGCGGCCCGAGGCGATCGACGACGTCGCCGTCGTCATCGACGACATCGGCGGCGCCCAGCTCGCCACCCGCCATCTTCTTGAACACGGTCACCCGTACGTCGCCTGTGTCGGCGGCACCGCCGAGACGCCGTCCGTCGGCGACCCGGTCTCCGACCACGTCGAGGGCTGGCGCCGGGCGATGCACGAGGCGGGGCTCTCCACCGAGGGGCGGCTGTTCGAGGCGCCGTACAACCGCTACGACGCGTACAAGATCGGGCTCGAGCTGCTCGCCGGGCCCCAGCGGCCGCCGGCGATCTTCTGCTCCACGGACGACCAGGCCTTCGGCATCCTGCGGGCCGCGCGCGAGCTGCGGATCGAGGTGCCGGGCGAGCTGGCCGTCGCCGGGTTCGACGACGTGAAGGAGGCGGGCCTGACGGATCCGCCGCTGACGACGGTCGCGTCCGACCGCTCGGCGATGGCGCGGTCCGCCGTCGACCTCGTCCTCGACGACTCGCTGCGCGTCGCCGGTTCCCGGCGTGAGCGCCTGAAGGTGTTCCCCTCGCGGCTGGTCGTCCGCCAGTCCTGCGGCTGCCCCTGACCTCGCACGACCGCGCGCCGGCCCGAAAACACCGGACCGGCGCGCGTGCTGTGTTCCGGGTCGCTCAGAACATCAGGTTGTACTGGTTGAACCCGGTGCCCAGGCTCTTGCGGGCGCCGAAGACGTCGGAGGACGCCTTGTTGGTGCCCGGGTAGAGCCAGAGCGTGCCGCCCGAGTCGCGGGCCATGACGTCGGCGATGCCGTCGCCGGTCACGTCGCCGCTCGTCACGTACGAGGTGAAGTTCCAGCCCGTGCGCGCCTGGATGCGCGCCGCGAACGGGGTGTGCTCGACCTGCGTGCCCCGGTAGAGGTACAGGACGCCGGAGCTGTTGCGGACCAGGAGGTCGGCCTTGCCGTCGCCGGTCAGGTCGCCACGGCCGAAGATCTTGACGCCCTTCCAGGCCTTGTCGACGACCTTGACCTTGCCGTAGAACTCGCCGTTGCCCTTGCCCGGGTAGAGGTACGTCGAGCCGTCGGCGTCCACCGCGACCAGATCGGGGCGGGAGTCACCGGTCATGTCGCCGGGGATGGCGTACGACTTGTAGCCGCCCCACACCGAGGTGATCTGCATCCACTCGAAGGCGTCCGCCGCGTGGTCGTAGTAGCTGCGGTACAGCTTGCCGTCGGTGCTGTCGCGGATGATCAGATCCTGGAAGAAGTCCCGGTCCAGGTCGGCCTGGAGGGCCCAGCTCGCGGTCTGCCAGCCGGCGCTCTGGTAGGCGCGCGTGGCGAGCGACGTGCCCTTGCTGTCCTGCTCGAACAGGCCCCCGGAGGGGGTGCGCGCCAGCAGGTCGGCCCGGCCGTCGAAGCTCAGGTCCGTGTCGTCGATGCGCGGCTGGGCCGCCCAGACGTACGAGGACACCTTGGTGAAGACGGGGTAGGCGCCCTTGGCGGTGCAGCCGGAGACACCCCACGAGACGATGCCGACGACGCGGCCGCCGACGACCACCGGACCGCCGGAGTCACCGCTGCAGGTGATCTTGGTGCCCTCGTCGGCGCCGGTCGCCGGGGTGCCCGCGCAGAACATCGAGCCCTCGACGAAGTCGTCCTCCCCGAGGACGGACTGCATCGCGGTGTTGCAGGTGGAGTCGGAGACCAGCGGCAGGGTGACCTTGCGCAGGATCGCCGACAGGTCGGCGTCCTGCGCGCCCGAGGTCAGACCCCAGCCGTAGACCGTGGCGGAGGTGCCCGCCTTGTAGGACGCGGTGTCGTTGCTCTGGACCAGCTTCGTCCACTGGTCCTCCAGCGGACGGTCCAGGGTGAGGACCGCGATGTCGTTCTGGATGGTGTCGGCGTTGTAGCGCGGGTGGTTCCACTGGCGCCAGACGCCCGCGACGGTGCCGTTGGCGCTGTCGAGCAGGCCGGTGGCGCCGGCCACGACCGCGCCGTTGTCCGCCCAGTCCAGACCGGCCACGCAGTGCGCCGCGGTGAGGACCTTGTTCGGGGCGACGAGGGTGCCGCCGCAGAAGTAGCCGTCGCCGGACGCGGCGTCGTAGTACGAGAGCTGGACCATCCACGGCGCGGAGGAGATCGGCGTCTCGGTGCCGCCGATGATGAACGGCGTCTTCTTGGGCTTCGTCTCCGGGGTCGCCCGGGTCTTCGCGGCCTCGACGACCCGCTTGCGCAGTTCGGCGTCGGAGGCGGAAGGGGTCGGGTTCGCGGTGCGGGCGACGCTCGCGTCGGGCAGTCCGGGCGGGTCGTCGGCCGCGGTGGCGGGGTGCGCCACGAGGGCGCCGGCGCAGCTCAGCGCCAGCGCGAGAGCGGCCGTGGACAGCGCCGTGACGGGGCGTCTCCAGCGGTCGCGCAGGGCAGGTATCACTCAGGGCTCCTGGTGTGAGGAGTGGCTTCAGGGCCCGAGAAGAGGCGTACGGCGCGCACCACGGCCGGTACCGGACACCGAGCGGACAGGAAATCGGATTCGGGCTCGGACCCGTGCACCGCCGCAGACCCCCCTCCGGCGCACGGATCGTAGATCTCACGAGCCCCTCGGCACACGACCTTCACAGCAGGCAGGTGAGAGTTGTCCGGGCGCCCTCCCGCACCTCACCCTCCGTCAACCCGGCGTTTTCCGAGGCGTCTTTATTTCGGGCAAACAGGGTTCTCGCGGGACTCTCAGGGCACGCTCAGGTGGCTCTCATGAACGCGGTTCAGGCTTGCTGCCATGACCGAGAGCTTCCGCCGAAGCGGCGAGTACCCCCAGGGCCAGCAGCAGCACTCGCAGTCCCCGTATCCGGGGACCCCCGAGGCGGGCGGCGCCTTTCCGCCCCCGCCCGCCTACGACCCGCCGCAGCCGGTGAACGCCGCCCCGGGTTCGGCGATGTGGCCCGCTCCCACGCCGGAGGGCTCCCCCGCACCGCCCGCGCCCGCACGCCGGCGGCGGGTCAGGGGTCCGCTCGGGCTGCTCGCCGCGGTCGCCATCGCCGCCGCGGCCGTCGGCGGCGGCACCGCGTACGCCTTCCAGGAGCTGACCGGCAAGGAGTCCACCTCCACCTCCGCCTCCGCCGGCACGAGCGTCGTGCCCACCAGCCAGAAGGGCACCGTCTCCGGTGTCGCCGCGGCCGTCAGCCCCGCCATCGTGGAGATCAACGCGACCTCGAACGCGGGCAGCTCCACCGGCTCCGGCGTCGTCATCACGAGCGACGGCGAGATCGTCACCAACAACCACGTCGTCTCCGGCGCCTCGACGGTCAAGGTGCGGACGAGCGACGGCAAGACCTACACCGCCGAGGTCGTCGGCACCGACGCCAAGAAGGACCTCGCCCTCATCAAGCTGAAGAACGCGTCCGGTCTCAAGACCGCGTCCCTCGGCGACTCCGACAACGTCAAGGTCGGCGACGAGGTCGTCGCCATCGGCTCCCCCGAAGGCCTGACCGGCACCGTCACCAGCGGCATCGTCTCCGCGCTCGACCGCGACGTCACCGTCTCCACGGACGAGGAACAGCAGCAGCAACAGGGCGGCGGCAGCGACGACCGGTGGCCGTTCGAGTTCGGCGGGCAGCAGTTCAACGGCGACACGGGCTCCTCGAAGACGACGTACAAGGCCATCCAGACCGACGCGTCCCTCAACCCCGGCAACTCCGGCGGCGCCCTCATCGACATGAACGGCAACATCATCGGCATCAACTCCGCGATGTACTCGGCCAGTTCGGACAGCGGGTCGGGATCGTCGAGCGCGGGCAGCGTCGGACTCGGCTTCGCCATCCCCGTCAACACCGTCAAGGCCGACCTCGACTCGCTGCGCAGCGGGGGCACCTCCGGCGGCTGACCCCGGCCGCGCACCGCCGCGCCGCACGCACCCGTAGCGCCTCCGTGCGAGGCTGATACCGGCCCCCACCACCGTCCGCACCCCCGAGGAAGCCCACCCATGAGCCCCGCCGAAGGCGACCGCGAACCCCAGCGCATTCTCATCGTCGACGACGAACCCGCCGTCCGAGAGGCGCTGCGGCGCAGCCTCGCCTTCGAGGGGTACGGCACGGAGGTCGCGGTCGACGGCGCGGACGCGCTCGACAAGGCGGCCGCCTACCAGCCCGACCTGGTCGTCCTCGACATCCAGATGCCGCGCATGGACGGCCTCACGGCCGCCCGGCGGCTGCGGGCCGGCGGGTCCCGCACCCCGATCCTCATGCTGACGGCGCGCGACACCGTCGGCGACCGCGTGACCGGGCTCGACGCGGGCGCCGACGACTACCTGGTCAAGCCTTTCGAACTGGACGAACTGTTCGCGCGGGTACGGGCGCTGCTGCGGCGCAGCGCCTACGCCTCCGCGACGGGCCCGGCGGACGACGCGGGTGACGTCCTGTCCTTCGCGGACCTGCGGATGGACCTCGCGACCCGCGAGGTCACGCGCGGCGCGCGCACCGTCGAACTGACCCGCACGGAGTTCACGCTCCTGGAGATGTTCCTGGCCCACCCGCGCCAGGTCCTCACCCGCGAGCAGATCCTCAAGGCGGTGTGGGGCTTCGACTTCGAGCCCAGCTCCAACTCCCTGGACGTGTACGTGATGTATCTGCGGCGCAAGACGGAGGCGGGCGGCGAGCCGAGGCTCGTTCACACGGTGCGGGGTGTGGGGTACGTGCTGCGCTCGGGCGGGAGCGAATGAACCGGGTCGTCCGCTACTTCCGGGGGCTGCCCCTCAGGTCCCGGCTTTCGCTCCTGACCGCCGTCGCCGTCGCGTTCGCCGTGGCCGCCGTATCGGTGACGTGCTGGTTCATCGTGGAGAAGCAGCTGTACAACAAGGTCGACGACGATCTGCGCGGCGCCATCCCCGGCGGGGTCACGGCGGGTCAGTACGCCGATCTGCTGGCCAACTGCACCCGGACACCCGCCACGGACAACGGCTTCGGGCACCCTCAGGTGTTCTACGTCCAGGTCGTCAACAGCGACGGCACCGTGTGCGTCGCCGCGAACTCGGTCGGCCTGGTCGAGGCCACAGCCGGTGATCGGGCGGTCGCCAAGCGCGGCGACACCGACCACCTCTACTTCCGCAACGGCGTCGACAGCGACGGCAAGCCGCTGCGCGTCATGACCCGCGCCGCCGTCACCGGCGGCCCGGCGCGCGCCGTTGTGCAGAACCTGGCTCTCACGGTCGCCGTGCCCCTGACAGACACCGACAAGACCCTCAACAACCTCGCGCTGGTCCTCCTGACCATCGGGGGGATCGGCGTCGTGGGCGCGGGCGCCGCCGGACTGTGGGTGGCCCGAACGGGACTCCGCCCCGTCGACGAACTCACCGACACCGTCGAACACGTGGCCCGTACCGAAGACCTCACCGTCCGCATCCCCGTGGAGGGCGACGACGAGATCGCGCGCCTCTCCGCGTCCTTCAACTCCATGACCGCCTCGCTCGCCTCGTCGCGTGACCTCCAGCGGCAGCTGATCGCCGACGCCGGGCACGAGCTGCGCACCCCTCTCACCTCCATGCGCACCAACATCGAGCTGCTCACCCGCAGCGACGAGACGGGCCGGGCGATCCCGCCGGACGACCGCAAGGCGCTGATGGCCTCGCTCAAGGCCCAGATGACGGAACTGGCCGCGCTCATCGGGGACTTGCAGGAGCTGTCCCGTACGGGGCTGGCCGGCGGGGACGGCCCGCTCAAGGTCGTCTCGCTGCACGACACGGTCCGCACCGCGATCGAGCGGGCCCGGCTGCGCGGACCCGAGCTGACCATCACGTCCGAGCTCGCCCCCTGGTACGTACGGGCCGAGCCCGCCGCCCTGGAGCGCGCGATCGTCAATCTCCTCGACAACGCCGTCAAGTTCAGCCCGCCGGAGGGAACCCTGGAGGTCCACCTCATGCGCGGCCGGCTGACCGTGCGCGATCACGGTCCCGGCATCCCGGCCGATGAACTCCCGTACGTCTTCGACCGGTTCTGGCGCTCGCCGACGGCGCGGGCGCTGCCGGGGTCGGGCCTCGGCCTGTCGATCGTGGCCCGGACGGTGGAGAGCTACGGCGGCACCGTCGAGCTCGGGGCCGCGGAGGGCGGCGGCACGGTCGCGACGGTGCAGCTGCCGGGCGCGCCCACGCCCCCGCCGGAGGTCCCCGAAGGGGCCTGAGCGACCTACCGGCCGAAGCCGAGGCCCTCCCCCGTCAGGCCGACCCGGATCCCGTCCTTCTCGACCCGCACGTCACTCAGCCGGACGTCGCCCGTGCCCGCGCCCGGCAGTTTCGGCAGCCGGAACGCCAGCGAGAGGCGGTCGGCGAGTTCGGGGCGGGTGAGCCGGGTGAGGCCCTGGAGCAGCGCCGGGTCGAGGCCGAATTTCTTCAGGAGCGCCGGGTGCGCGAGCGCGAGGTCCACCAGGTTCAGGGACATCAACTGGTGCACGAAGCGCGGCGATCCGGTGAGTTCGCTCAGGCGCCGGTCGCTGCGCAGCGCCGCGCGCACGGCCGAGTCGGGCACGCCGAGCCGGTGCACGAGGGACGGCACGGACAGCAGGGCCTTCGCCTTCGCGGTCTCGGTCGCGAGGCGCGCCACGGAGCGGCGGCTGAGGTGCAGGCCCTCGGAGGGACGCGTGCCGGGCCGGTACGTGGCGAGGTCGCCGATGTCGAGCCGCATGCCGCCGATGTCGGTGGCGATGCCGGTGTCGCCGATGCGCCGGATCGTGGCGTCGGCGCGCACCTTCAGGTCGTGTCCGGCGACGGGCAGCGTGCCGCGCGCGAGGACCCGGTCACGGCCCTGTCCGCTGAACGTGACCTGGGAGGCACCGAGTTCACGGTTCAGGTCGTCGAAGGTGAGCAGGACCTCGCCGGTCATGCCGCCGATGCGGGCGCCGCGCACGTCGGTGGGCCCGTCGCCGTCGATGCGTACGTCACGGATGGTCGCGGACACCTTGGCGAGGGAGACACGGCTCGCGGCGACGTCGGGGACGGTGACCTTCACCTCGTCCAGGCGCCGGTCGGCGAGCTGGGTGAGGAACGGGAAGCCCCCGATGTCGACCTCGGGCGCGGCGCTCAGGTGCAGCTGCTCCTTGAGCCGGTCCGCGGCGCGGTGCTCGGCGTAGAGGAGGGCCCAGCGGTCCGCGAGGGTGACGAAGGCGGCGAGGACGAGGATCCCGACGACGGCCTTCGTGGCGAGCGGCAGCCCGGCGAACCGGTTGCGGCGGCGGCTGCCGCGGCGGTGGTTGGGCCGGGACCAGGGCTGGTCGTCCGGCCCCGCCTCGGGGTCCTCCTCGTGCAGGAACTCGTCGAGGGGATTGTCCGCGAGGGCGCCCAACTCGTCGTACGGGTTGTGCGGCACAGTGCCTGAGGGAACGGATTCCTCCGTGCGTACATCAGACAGTTCGGCGGACTCGGACGTGAACGTGGCTATGCGGTGGGGGGAACGCATCGTGAGATTTCACCACACGTCCCGACCCCACCGCTGAGCATTACTCCGAGTAAGGGACGGTTTAGGTCACCGACCCGGCCGTGCGATACGTCACTTCACGATCGTGATCCGGTCCGCCTTCGGGGGCGCGATCGGCGACGTGGCCGACGAGTTCGCCGTCAGGTAGTCGTTGAACGCCTTCAGGTCGTCGCTGCCGACCAGCGGGTTCTTGCCCTGGCCGAGCGCCGCGAAGCCGTCGCCGCCGCCCGCGAGGAACGAGTTCATCGCGACGCGGTACGTCGCCGCCGGGTCGATCGCGGCGCCGTTCAGCTTGATGGAGTCGACGACGACCCGGGCCGCGCCCGCCTTCGTCATGTCGAGCGTGTACGTCAGGCCCGCCGACGGCTGGAGGATCTTCGGCGAGGCCTCGTTGGAACCGCTGACCTGCTGCTGGAGCGCGGTGATGACCTGCGCGCCGGTCAGGTCGACCAGGTTCACGGTGTTGCTGAAGGGCTGCACGGTGAAGCCCTCGCCGTAGGTGACGACGCCGTCGCCCTCGCTGCCGCTCGCCTTGTACACGAGGTCGGAACGCACGCCGCCGGGGTTCATCAGCGCCAGCGAGGTCTTCGGGTCGAGGATCTTGGCGTGCGCGAGCTGCGCGTCCGCGATCAGGTCACCGAGCGGCTCCTCCGGCGAAGTGGCGCCGCGGCCCGGGATGTCCGCCGAGATGTAGCCGACGGGCTGGTTGGCGACGGGCGCGGCGAGCTTGTTCCAGCGGCCGATGAGCGCGGTCATGTCCGCGGCCTTCGGCTGCGTGCGGCTCACCACGTGGTTGGCCGACTTCACCGACGTACGCACGATGTCCTTGGTGCGGCGGTCGTACGTCAGCGTCGTGTCCGTGTAGAGCTTCCCGTACGAGGACGCCGAAGTGACCATGCGGGGCTTGCCGGACGGGTCGGGGATCGTGCAGACGTACGCGTTGTGCGTGTGCCCGGTGACCAGGGCGTCGACCTTCGGCGAGATGCCCTTGGCGATGTCGACGATCGGGCCCGAGATGCCGGCGCCGCCGCTCGGCGAGTCGCAGTCGTAGTTGTACGAGCCGGAGGCCGGCACGCCGCCCTCGTGGATGAGCGTGACGATCGACTTCACGCCCTGCTTGTCGAGGATCTTGGCGTACTTGTTGACGGTCTCGATCTCGTCTTGGAACTTCAGGCCCTTGACGCCGTCCGCGGAGACGATGTCGGGGGTGCCCTCAAGGGTCACGCCGATGAACCCGATCTTCACGCCGTTGTGCTTCCACACCCAGTAGGGGGCGAGGATCGGCTTGCCGGTCTTCTCGTTCGTCACGTTGGCGGCGAGGTAGGGGTAGTCGGCGCCCTCGAACTTCTTGCCGTCCTCGAAACAGCCGTCCTTGGGGTGGCAGCCGCCGTTCTGCATGCGCGCCAGTTCCGTGGCGCCCTCGTCGAACTCGTGGTTGCCGACGCTCGTGACGTCCAGGTCGAGCTTGTTCATCGCCTCGACGGTGGGCTCGTCGTGGAAGAGCCCCGACAGCAGCGGGCTGGCCCCGATCAGGTCGCCGGCAGCGGCGGTGACGCTGTACGGGTGGCTCTTCCTGGCGGTCCGCAGGGACGTGGCGAGGTACTCGACGCCGCCCGCGTCGACCTTCCTCGTGGTGCCGTCCGGCAGGTTCTCCGTGACCTGGCCCGACGAGCCGGCCGGCGGCTCCAGGTTGCCGTGGAAGTCGTTGAAGGAGAGCAGCTGCACGTCGACCGTGCGGCCGCCCTTGCCCCCGTGGTGCCGGTCCTGCGTGGCGTTCGCGGGCAGCGCCGCGACGAGCGCGCCGACGGTGGCGAACCCGGCCGCCGCGGCGAGTATCCGCGATGCGGCGCGGCGTCTGGTCCTGTGCGGTGTCAGCTGTGTCATGGGTGCGTCCCCCTGTGTGGGTGCTGTGAGACGGAGGTGCCGGCGGTGTGTCGTGACCAAGTCGGCAGCCTAAGGTCAACGCGCGTAGCACGACAGGTGTTTGCCGGTTACGAGCTGATTGCCATCACCCGGCAGCAGGCCCGGCGCGGGCCCGTCGCCGTACCCTCTTGTCCATGACCAGCGATGCCGTGCCCACCGCCCCCGACCGCCAGATCGAGACGCTCACCGCCCTCACTCCCGACCAGGCGGAAGCCGTCCTGGAGATCCTCTCGGACGCCGCCCGTGCCGACGGGCAGCAGGCGGTCTCGGAGCAGGGCAGGCTGCAGCTGCGCGGCGGCCCCAGGGAGGGCGTGCGCCACTTCCTGCTGACCGTCGACGGCGAGCTGATCGGGTACGGCCAGCTGGAGGACACCGACCCGATCGAGGCGCCGGCCGCCGAGCTCGTCGTGCACCCCGCGTACCGCGGGCACGGGCACGGGCGGGCGCTCGGCTCGGCGCTGCTCGGCGCGTCCGGCAAGCGGCTGCGGGTCTGGGCGCACGGCGGCCACTCGGCGGCCCGGCACCTCTCGCAGGTCCTCGGCCTGACCCTGTTCCGCGAACTGCGCCAGATGCGGCGCCCGTTGGCCGAGGGTCCCGAGCTCGCCGAGCCGGTGCTGCCCGCGGGTGTCGTCATCCGCACCTTCGTGCCCGGCGAGGACGACGCGGCCTGGCTCGCGGTGAACGCGGCGGCGTTCGCCCACCACCCCGAGCAGGGCTCGCTGACCCAGCGCGACCTGGACGACCGCAAGGCCGAGCCGTGGTTCGACCCGGCCGGCTTCTTCCTCGCCGTCCGGGAGGCCGACGGCGAGGTCATCGGCTTCCACTGGACCAAGGTCCACGCCGAGGAACAGCTCGGCGAGGTGTACGTCGTCGGGGTCGCGCCGGGCAGCCAGGGCGGCGGCCTCGGCAAGGCGCTCACGGCGGTGGGCCTGCGGCATCTGGAGAGGTCGGGTCTGCCGACGGCGATGCTCTACGTGGACGCCGACAACAAGCCCGCGGTCACGGTCTACGAGCGCCTCGGCTTCGTCACCCACGAGACGGACCTGATGTACCGCACGGAGTCGTAGTCCGCGTCCGTAGCGGCGGAAAGCGGCAGGCAGGCACCCGAGGGGCAGTGGTCACTTGACACTGCCCCTCTCTTGCACCACCCTTTCACTACTTGATTAGTGAAAGGGTGGTGTTCAGGAACGTGGTCGAGTACCGGATCGACCGGCGCAGCGGCGTCGCCACCTATCTCCAGATCGTCCAGCAGACCCAGCAGGCCCTGCGCCTCGGCCTGCTGGAGCCCGGCGACAAACTGCCCACGGCCCGCGAGGTCGTCGAAGCCACCGCGATCAACCCGAACACCGTGCTCAAGGCGTACCGCGAACTGGAGCGCGAGGGTCTGGTCGAGGCCCGCAGAGGTCTCGGCACCTTCGTCCGCAGGACGCTCGGCGCGGCCCCGGCCGACTCGCCGCTGCGGGCCGAACTCGCGGACTGGGCCCGGCGGGCCCGCACCGCGGGCCTCGACCGCGAGGACGCGGCCGCCCTGTTCGGCGCCGTACTGGACGAAAACTTCCCGAAGGGGGATCAGTGAGTTCCACCAGCACCACCCCGGCCGTCGCCATCGAGGCGACAGGGCTCGGCAAGCGCTACGGCCGCCACGGCCACGCCGCCCTCGACCTGTGCTCCTTCCGGCTGCCCGCCGGGCGGATCAGCGCCCTGGTCGGACCCAACGGGGCAGGAAAGTCCACCCTCCTCGCGATCGCGGCCGGACTCCTGCGCCCCAGCTCCGGACAGCTCACCGTCCTCGGCGCCGCACCCGGCGTGCACCGCGACCGCGTCGCCTACCTCTCGCAGGACAAGCCGCTCTACCCCCAGCTGTCCATCGCGGACACCCTGCGCATGGGCGCCGAGCTGAACCCCGGCCGCTGGGACGCCGCGTACGCCGACCGGATCGTCGAGCAGGGCGACCTCGACCCCGCGGCCCGGGTCCGCTCGCTCTCCGGCGGACAGCGCACCCGCGTCGCGCTCGCCCTCGCGCTCGGCAAGCGCCCCCAGCTGATGCTCCTCGACGAGCCGATGGCGGACCTCGACCCGCTGGCCCGCCACGAGCTGATGGGCACGCTGATGGCGGACGCCGCCGAACACGGCACCACCGTCCTGATGTCGTCGCACATCGTCGCCGAACTGGCCGACGCCTGCGACCACTTGCTGCTCCTCGGCGCCGGCCGCATCCGGCTCGGCGGCGGCATCGACGACCTGACGGCCGCGCACAGCCTGGTCACCGGGCGCGGCACGGCCGCCGACCTCGCCCCGCACACCGTGGTCGAGTCCCGCGCCGCCGGCCGGGGACTGACCGCCCTGATCCGCCGCGACGGACCGCTCGACAGCGCCTGGGAGGCGCAGGAGCCGTCCATGGAGGAGCTGATCCTCGCCCATCTGCGCAACCCCGGCGCCCCCGCCCTGATCACCCCGGGCACGACCGTCACCGCCGCGGCGGTGACGGCATGACCGCCCTCCTGGACAGGGACACCGGCCGCCCCGCCGCGCGCCGCACCCTTCCCGGCGCCGACGGCCTCGTCTGGACCGTGCTGCGGCTGCACCGCACCGCGATGTGGGTGTGGACCGCGTACGTCGCCGTCACCGTGGGAATGCTGCTGTGGCTGTGGGGCCCCGGCGCGAACGCGGCGCAGAAGGCGTTCGACGCGTTCGGCTACAGCGGCGCGCAGGAGAACGCGTACCGCGACGGGTTCTCATTTCTCGGTTTCGGCGGCTCGTTCGACTCCCGCTTCTACGGCCCGTCCTCGCTGATCGGCATCGCCTCGTGCGCCATCGCCGTCTTCGCTGCGGGACCGCTGATCGCGCGCGAACTGGAGCGCGGGACGGCCGGGCTGGCCTGGACCCAGTCCGTGTCCCCCGCCCGCTGGCTCACCGCGAAGCTGGCCGTGCCCGCGGTGTTCGTCGCCGTCGGCACGGGCCTGATCGTCGTCCTGTACCGGCTGGTGTGGAACGCGCACAACCACCTCCTTGTGGCGGGCATCGGCCCTCGCTCGTTCGCCTTCTCTCTCGGCCCCGCCACCGTGGCGAACGCCCTGTTCGGCCTCGCCGTCGGCGTGCTCGCCGCCCTCGTCCTGCGCCGTACGCTGCCCGCCCTGGCGGCCGCCGGTGTCGTCCAGTTCCTGGCCGGCGCGATGCGCGGCAACAACTGGCCCTTCCAGCACTCGCCGTTCTCGCGTCTGCAGCCCGAACTGCCGGTGTTCAGCAAGGCGATCACGTCCACGGGCGCCAAGGTCTCCGACCCCGGCTGCTACCTGAGCCAGAAGTGCCTGGACCGCCACCACATCACCGGCTTCACCCGCAGCTACCTCCCCTCCCCCGACTACTGGCCCCGCCAGCTCGCGGAGACGGGTGTCCTGCTCGGCCTGACCGCACTCGCCGTGGCCGCCGCGTTCCTCGTCCTGCGCCGGTACCAGCCGAAGAAGGAGACCACCGCGTGAGCGCCGCCGCTCTCTCCCCCTTCTCCCCCTCGACCGGCCTGACCTGGACCGTGCTGCGGCTGCACCGGCTCGCCCTGTGGCTGTGGGCCGCGTACGTCGCGGTGACCGGGGCGATGCTGCTGTGGCTGTGGGGACCGGGCAGCTCCGGGTGGCACATCACGGGCAAGTGCGTCGCGGGCGTCATGAACGCCTGCAGCGCCACAGGGCCGGGCGCGGGCACGTACGAGTACCTGCTCGCGCTCACCACCGGCCTGATCACGATCGTGCCCGCGATCGCCGCCGCCTTCGCGGGCGGGACGCTCATAGGCCGCGAACTGGAGCGCGGCACGGCCTCGCTCGCCTGGACGCAGTCCGTCCCGCCGGCCCGCTGGCTGACGACGAAGCTCGCCCTCCCGGCCGCCTTCCTCGTCGTGGGCACCGGCATCCTCGTGGCCCTGCGCCACCTGGTCGCCTCTGCGGCGAGCGGCCTCCCGTCGAACCAGTGGTTCACCAACGGCGTCTACGGCGCCCTGGGCCCGACCGCCGTCGCGCTCCCGCTGCTCGGCCTGGCACTCGGCGCGCTGGTCGCGTTCATCTCCAAGCGCGTGATCCCGTCGATCTGTGTCTCGCTCGCCCTCCTCGGCATCGTGATCACCGCGCTCGGCGAGATCCGCGGCCGCCTCTGGCCCCCCGTCACCGTCATTGGCGACGTCCACGAGGGCTACCGGGGCTTCGCCGGCCTCCTCCTCGACGAGGGCGCGGTCACCGGCAGCGGCGCGCACATCGCCGACCCCCTGTGCGTCGACGACAAGAGCTGCCTCGGCCGGCACAACATCACGGGCTTCTACCGCGAGTTCCAGCCCGCCTCCCACTTCTGGCCGCTCCAGCTCGTCGAGACCGGCATCCTCCTCGCCCTGACGGCACTGGTGGCAGCCGCCGCCTTCGCCCTCCTGCGCAGGAACCAGCGGCCCTGACGACGTACGGGGCGTGGCGGGGCGTCCCGGGAACGTCCGCGGGACGCCCCGCCATGCCCCGCACGTCATGTCGCCGTAACCAACCATTCAGACGGGCTTGCCACCCTCAGTGAATGCAGCCCGCCGCGCCCGACCCCACCGGGGCCCCGGCGGAGCACTCCCCGAACGGGAGACTCCGCCTCACGCCCGCGCTCTCCGACGCGCCCATCGTGGTCCGGGCGCGGAAGAATGGGTCCATGAGCCAGCAGAACGCCCAGGACCAGGCCTCCGACCGGCAAGCGCAGCCGTCCGTCGGCTCGATAGCCGCGCACCGCCCGCACACGGTCGCGGGGGGTGACTTCGAACCCGAGCTCCCCGAGCTCACGGCCGACATCGACGCCGACCCCGACGAGTTCGAGGACTACAGCGCCGAGCTGCCCCAGGGCCGCTTCCTCGACCGGGAGCGCAGCTGGCTCGCGTTCAACGAGCGCGTGCTCGAACTGGCCGAGGACCCGGACACCCCGCTCCTGGAGCGGGCGAACTTCCTGGCGATCTTCGCGTCCAACCTGGACGAGTTCTTCATGGTCCGCGTGGCCGGACTCAAGCGACGTATCGCGACGGGCGTCGCCACCCGTTCGGCCTCAGGGCTCCAGCCCCGCGAAGTCCTCGAGCTGATCTGGAACCGCTCGCGCGAGCTCATGGCCCGGCACGCCGCCTGCTACCAGGAGGACGTCGCCCCCGCGCTCGCCGACGAGGGCATCCACCTGGTGCGCTGGGAAGAGCTCACCGACAAGGAGCAGTCCCGGCTCTTCACGCTGTTCAAGCAGCAGATCTTCCCGGTGCTCACCCCGCTGGCCGTGGACCCCGCGCACCCGTTCCCCTACATCTCCGGCCTGTCCCTGAACCTCGCCGTCGTCGTGCGCAACCCGGTCTCCGGGCACCGCCACTTCGCGCGCGTCAAGGTGCCGCCGCTGCTCTCCCGCTTCCTGGAGGCCTCGCCGCAGCGCTACGTCCCCATCGAGGACGTCATCTCGGCGCCCAAGCACCTGGGCGAGCTGTTCCCCGGCATGGAGGTCCTGGAGCACCACATGTTCCGGCTGACCCGGAACGAGGACCTGGAGGTCGAGGAGGACGACGCGGAGAACCTCCTCAAGGCGCTGGAGAAGGAGCTCATGCGGCGCCGCTTCGGGCCGCCGGTGCGGCTCGAGGTCGAGGAGACCATCGACCGGTACGTCCTGGACCTCCTCGTGCGCGAGCTGAAGATCAGCGAGTCCGAGGTGTACCCGCTGCCGGGCCCCCTGGACCTCACGGGCCTCTTCGGCATCTCCGGCCTCGACCGGCCCGAGCTGAAGTACCCCAAGTTCATCGCGGGCACCCACCGCGACCTGGCCGAGGTCGAGTCCTCGTCCGCGCCCGACATCTTCGCCGCCCTGCGCGAGCGGGACGTGCTGCTCCACCACCCGTACGACTCGTTCTCCACGTCCGTGCAGGCGTTCCTGGAGCAGGCCGCCTCCGACCCGGACGTCCTCGCCATCAAGCAGACGCTGTACCGGACCTCGGGCGACTCGCCGATCGTCGACGCGCTGATAGACGCCGCGGAGTCCGGCAAGCAGGTCCTCGTCCTCGTCGAGATCAAGGCCCGCTTCGACGAGCAGGCCAACATCAAGTGGGCGCGCAAGCTGGAGGAGGCCGGCTGCCATGTCGTGTACGGCCTCGTCGGCCTCAAGACGCACTGCAAGCTGTCGCTCGTGGTGCGCCAGGAGGGCGACACGCTGCGCCGCTACAGCCACGTCGGCACGGGCAACTACCACCCGAAGACGGCCCGCCTCTACGAGGACCTGGGCCTGCTGACCGCCGACTCGCAGGTGGGCGCCGACCTCTCCGACCTCTTCAACCGGCTGTCGGGCTACTCGCGCCGCGAGACGTACCGCCGTCTCCTCGTCGCCCCCAAGTCCCTGCGCGACGGCCTCATCTCCAGGATCAACAACGAGGTCCAGCACCACCGCGCCGGCCGCCCCGCCTACGTCCGCTTCAAGGTCAACTCGATGGTCGACGAGGCCGTCATCGACGCGATGTACCGGGCGGCGCAGGCCGGTGTGCCCGTCGACGTGTGGGTCCGCGGCATCTGCGCCGTGCGGCCGGGCGTCGCGGGCCTGTCGGAGAACATCCGCGTACGGTCCGTGCTCGGCCGCTTCCTGGAGCACTCCCGAATCTTCGCCTTCGGCAACGGCGGCGAGCCCGAGGTCTGGTTCGGCAGCGCGGACATGATGCACCGCAACCTCGACCGCCGCATCGAGGCCCTGGTCAGGGTCTCCGACCCGGCTCACCGCGGCGCCCTGAACCGGCTCCTGGAGACGGGCATGTCCGACACCACCGCCTCCTGGCACCTGGGACCGGACGGGAACTGGGTCCGGCACGCCAAGGACGCGGAGGGTCGGCCCCTGCGGAACGTACAGGAGATGCTCATAGACGCCCGGAGGCGCCGGCGTGGCACAGCAACACCTTGAGACGACGGGAGCGGAGGGTTCCGCGGGCGAGGCCGTCGCGGCCTATCTGCGCGAGCAGGCCACGGAGTTCCTGCGCTCCCTGCGGCAGCACCGCGAGAGCGGTGGCTCCGCGCCCGGCGGAACCGCCGAAGAGGCGGCCGGAGCGGCGCGCGCCCTGCGCCGCTCGGCCCGCCGCATCAGCGGCACCCTGCACACGTTCCGTCCCCTGCTCGACCCCGAGTGGTCCGACGCGCTGCGCCCCGAACTGGCATGGCTCTCGGGCACACTGGCGCAGGAGCACGCGTACGCGGGCCGCCTGGAGCGGCTGCTGTCGGCGCTGCACCGGCTCTCCGGCGCACACGCGGTACCCGCCCAGACCCCCGCGGCTCCCCCCGGACGGGTGGGCACGGCCCAGCTGTCGCGGACCGAGAGCACGGCGGCGGGGAATCTGACCGTGGGCGCGGCGAAGGCGGGCGCCCTGCTGGAGCGCCAGCTCACCCTCGCCCGGACCAGAGCCCACTCCACGGCGCTGCAGGCACTCGGCTCGTCCCGCTTCCACGCGGTCGCGGACAACGTCGCCGTACTCGCCAGCGAGGTCCCGCTGCGTACCACCACGGCCGACCTCGACGCGCTGGCCGCCTCCGCCCGGTCCCGCCTCGCCGAGGCCGTCGCCGCGCTGCCCCTCCACCGGGCGGGCCACCCCTACAACGCGGAGGCCCTCGTCCAGGGCCTCACCGCCGACACGGCACCCCCGTCCCAGGACGCCCCCTGGCACCACGTACGCCTCCTGCTGCGGCTGCACCGCTACGCCCAGGAGGTCGTGCCGTGCGGACCCGGCACCGGCGGCGGGCCGGCCGACGCGGAGACCGAGGCGGCCGCCTCGCTGGACCGGCACCGGGACGCCGCCGAGGCCGCGGCCGCCGCCGCCCACGCGGCCCGCACCCCGCGCATCGCCCCGGCGACGGCCTACGCGCTCGGCGTCCTGCACGCCGACCAGCGCCACGAAGTGGAAGCGGCCCGTTTCGCGTTCCAGCGGGCCTGGCTGAAGGAGACGGTCCGCACGTCATGAGCAGGGGCGACAACGACGTCATCCGCGCCGCCGGCTGTGTCCTGTGGCGCCGCTCCCCGTACGACGACGTTCCCCGAGCTCCCCACTTCGATCGAGCAGGGGAGGCCCCGATCGAGGTCTGCCTCGTGCACCGGCCCAAGTACGACGACTGGTCGCACCCCAAGGGCAAGCTGAAGCGCGGCGAGGAGGCCCTCGCGGGCGCGCTGCGCGAGGTCGAGGAGGAGACCGGCTTCCGGTGCGCCCCCGGCGCCCGCCTCCCCACCACCCGCTACGTCGCGGGCGGCCGTCCCAAGCGCGTCGACTACTGGGCCGCCGAGGCGACGGACGGCGGATTCACGCCGAACCGCGAGGTCGACCGTGTCGCCTGGCTCTCCCCGACCGCGGCCCGCCACCGTCTGACCCAGCCCCGCGACAAGACGCTCGTCGACGCGCTGCTGAGCGCCCTCCACCTGGCATAGTCGCAGCGTGTACTTGCGCCGTCACAAAACGTCACACAGTACCTCACCGCACCGACCGCCGAGGTTCACCCGCCGTTCACTCATGCCCATCGGTCGCTTCACCTGTCCTGCCTAATTTCGGCCTTGCACGGTGCGAGTTGCCCACACGGGCGAACACCGCACCACCTACCTGGAACGAAACGACCTCGCACGCCGTCCCGGATCACCGACCGGCGGCTCCTGGAAGGAACATCCGAAAGTGAAGCTTCAGCGCAAGAACCGGCTCCGCGCCCTTTCCCTCGGCGCCATCGCCGTCTCCGGCGCCCTGGCCCTCACGGCGTGCGGCTCGGACGACACGAGTGCCAACGGCGGTTCGAGCAGCGGCCCGTCGGCCAAGGCCGGCAGCATCAAGTGCGGCGACGCCAAGGGCCAGCTGCTCGCCAACGGTTCCTCCGCACAGGCCAACGCCATCCAGGCCTGGGTCAAGGCGTACACCGCCGAGTGCAAGGGCGTGCAGATCAACTACAAGCCCGAGGGTTCGGGCGCCGGTGTCACGGCGTTCACCCAGGGCCAGGTCGCCTTCGCCGGCTCGGACTCCGCCCTGAAGCCCGAAGAGGTCGCCGCCTCCAAGAAGGTCTGCTCCGGCGGCCAGGGCATCGACCTCCCGATGGTCGGCGGCCCGATCGCGGTCGGTTACAACGTCCCGGGTGTCGACAACCTGGTCCTGGACGCCAAGACCCTCGCCCAGATCTTCGACGGCAAGATCAGCACCTGGGACGACGCGGCCATCGCCAAGCTGAACCCCAAGGCGAAGCTGCCCAAGACCAAGATCCAGGCGTTCCACCGCTCGGACGAGTCCGGCACCACCGACAACTTCACCAAGTACCTCAAGGCCGCCTCCCCGGCGGACTGGAAGTACTCGGGCGGCAAGGCCTGGCAGGCCAAGGGCGGCCAGTCCGCGCAGGGCTCCTCCGGCCTCGCCCAGCAGGTCAAGCAGACCGCCGGCGCGATCTCCTACTTCGAGCTCTCCTACGCCAAGGACGGCATCAAGACGGTCGACCTCGACACGGGCGCCTCCGCGCCGGTCAAGGCCACCGTCGAGAACGCCACCAAGGCGATCTCCGAGGCCAAGACCGTGGGCACCGGCAAGGACCTCGCCCTCGAGCTGAACTACGCGACGAAGGCCGACGGCGCCTACCCGATCACGCTCGTCACCTACGAGATCGTCTGCGACAAGGGCAACAAGGCCGACACCTTCCCGGCCACCAAGTCCTTCCTCACCTACATCGCGAGCCAGGACGGCCAGGACTCCCTGGCGGCCCTCGGCTACGCGCCGATCCCCTCCGAGATCAACACCAAGGTCCGCGACACCATCGCGAGCCTGAGCTGACCCAGCGTGCGGCCCGCCCCTCACCGGGGGCGGGCCGCACCGTCCGGTGCACCGCCGCCTGGAGCCGCCCGACCGCGACTCCGCAGACCGGAGAACCCCATGGATATATCCACGAAGACGACTGCTCCACCCGCCCCCGCCGACCCGCCCACGCCCGCGCTGCAGACGCGCGCGTCCCGCGGCGCCACCCGCCCCGGTGACCGGATCTTCCTCGGTCTCTCGCGCGGCTCCGGCATCCTGCTTCTGGTGATCATGGCCGCCATCGCGGCCTTCCTCACCTACCGCGCCTCGATGGTGCTGTCCAAGAACGACGGCAACTTCCTCACGACGTTCGAGTGGAACGCCAACGCGACCCCGCCGGTCTTCGGCATCGCGGTCCTCGCCTTCGGCACGATCGTCTCCTCGGTCATCGCCATGGCGATCGCCGTCCCGGTCGCCGTCGGCATCGCGCTGTTCATCACGCACTACGCGCCGAAGAAGATCGGCGGTGCGATCGCGTACGTCGTCGACCTGCTCGCCGCCGTACCGTCCATCGTGTACGGCCTGTGGGGCGCCCTCTTCCTGGTGCCGCACCTCACCGGCTTCTACAGCTGGCTCGACGACTACTTCGGCTGGACCGGCATCTTCGAGTGGCAGGGCGGCGCCCCGCGCACCCTCCTCGCCGTCGGCATCCTGCTCGCGATCATGATCCTCCCGATCATCACGAACGTCAGCCGTGAGGTCTTCCGGCAGGCGCCCCTGATGCACCAGGAGGCCGCACTCGCGCTCGGCGCCACCCGCTGGGAGGTCATCCGCATGTCGGTGATCCCCTTCGGCCGCTCCGGCGTCATCTCCGCCTCGATGCTCGGCCTCGGCCGCGCGCTCGGCGAGACCATGGCCGTCGCGACGGTCCTCTCCCCCAGCTTCGAGATCAACGCCAGCCTGCTCGACCCGGGCGGCGGCACCTTCGCGCAGAACATCGCCGCGAAGTTCAGCGAGGCCACCGAGCAGGGCCGTGACGCGCTCATCGCCTCCGGTCTGGTCCTGTTCATCATCACGCTGGTCGTGAACGGCGCGGCCCGCGCGATCATCGCCCGCCGCAAGGAGTACTCGGGGGCCAACGCATGAGCAACGCAACGATCACCCCGCCGGCCCCCGGCACCGACTCCCTGAGCGCCGCGCGCCTGCCGCGCTGGTCCCCGTACGCCATCGCCGTCGGCGCCGTCGCGATCGGCTGCGCGATCGGCCTGGGCGCCGGACTCGACAGCCAGATCCAGTGGGGTCTGATCGCCGCGGTCCTGTTCGTGCTCGGCACGTTCGGCATCGCCACCGCCGTCGAGGGCAAGCGCCAGGCCAAGGACCGCGTCGCGACCAGCGTCGTCTGGGTCGCGTTCATCCTCGCCGTGATCCCGCTGGTCTCCCTGATCTGGGAGACCGTCTCTCGCGGCGTGAAGGTCCTCGACGTCTACTTCCTGACGCACTCGATGGGCGTCGTCACCGACGCCGAACCGGGCGGCGGCATCTACCACGCCATCATGGGCACCCTGGAGCAGGTCGGCCTCGCCACCCTGATCTCCGTGCCGATCGGCCTGCTCACCGCGATCTACCTGGTCGAGTACGGCCGGGGCAAGCTCGCGAAGGCGGTCACCTTCTTCGTCGACGTCATGACGGGCATCCCGTCGATCGTCGCGGGCCTGTTCATCCTCAGCTTCTGGATCCTGATCCTCGGCTTCAGCTACTCCGGCTTCGCCGGGTCGATGGCCCTTTCCATCCTGATGATCCCGGTCGTCGTCCGCTCCACCGAGGAAATGCTCAAGCTCGTCCCGAACGAGCTGCGCGAGGCCTCCCTCGCGCTCGGCGTACCGAAGTGGCGCACGATCCTCAAGGTCGTCCTGCCGACGTCGATCGGCGGCATCACGACCGGTGTGATGCTGGCCATCGCCCGCATCGCCGGCGAGACCGCGCCCGTACTGCTGCTGGTCTGGGGCAACCCGCTCATCAACACGGACCCGTTCCAGGGACCCCAGTCCTCGCTGCCGCTGTACATCTACCAGCAGTACCAGAACAGCGGCGGCAGCCCGGCGGCGTACGACCGTGCATGGGCGGCGGCTCTCGTCCTCATCGCCTTCATCATGATCCTCAACCTGGTGGCCCGCGGCATCGCCCGCTGGAAGGCCCCCAAGACCGGCCGCTGACGCGGCATCTGGAAGTGAATTAGTTATGGCCAAGCGAATCGACGTCAGCGGCCTCACCGCGTACTACGGCTCCCACAAGGCGATCGAGGACATCTCGATGACCGTGGAGCCCCGCTCCGTGACGGCCTTCATCGGCCCGTCCGGCTGCGGCAAGTCCACCTTCCTGCGCACCCTGAACCGCATGCACGAGGTCACCCCCGGTGGCCGCGTCGAGGGCAAGGTGCTCCTGGACGACGAGGACCTCTACGGCACCCACGTCGACCCGGTCGCCGTGCGCCGCACGGTCGGCATGGTGTTCCAGCGCCCGAACCCGTTCCCCACCATGTCGATCTTCGACAACGTGGCGGCGGGCCTGCGCCTGAACGGCTCGTACAAGAAGAGCGAGCTCGGCGACGTCGTCGAGAAGTCCCTCAAGGGCGCCAACCTCTGGAACGAGGTCAAGGACCGCCTCAACAAGCCCGGCTCCGGCCTCTCCGGCGGCCAGCAGCAGCGTCTGTGCATCGCCCGCGCCATCGCGGTCGAGCCCCAGGTGCTCCTCATGGACGAGCCCTGCTCGGCCCTCGACCCGATCTCGACCCTCGCCATCGAGGACCTGATCGGCGAGCTCAAGGAGCGCTTCACGATCGTCATCGTGACGCACAACATGCAGCAGGCGGCCCGCGTCTCGGACCGCACGGCGTTCTTCAACCTGTCCGCGGTCGGCCAGCCCGGCAAGCTCGTCGAGATCGACGAGACCGAGCGGATCTTCTCCAACCCGTCGGTCCAGGCCACCGAGGACTACATCTCGGGCCGCTTCGGCTAGACACCACCCGCTCCTTGCGGTGCTGCATGGCGGTGCCACCGCAAGGCAAAGGGCCCGCCCCCTGGCTCCCGGGGGGCGGGCCCTCTTTCTCGTTCCACGAAGACTGCGTACTGCGAGACCGCCTGCGGGCGGACCGCGTACTAGCCGAACGCGAGATTCACGATCCAGTAGCTCCCCGCCGCGACCAGCGCGGCGGCCGGCATGGTGATGAACCAGCCGAGGACGATGTTCTTGGCGACGCCCCAGCGGACCGCGTTCACGCGCTTGGTCGCGCCCACGCCCATGATGGCCGAGGTGATGACGTGCGTCGTCGAGATCGGCGCGTGGAACAGGAACGCCGAGCCGAACATGATCGACGCACCGGTCGTCTCAGCCGCGAAACCCTGCGGCGGATCGAGCTCGATGATCTTGCGCCCGAGGGTCCGCATGATGCGCCAGCCACCCGCGTACGTACCGAGGGACAGCATCAGCGCGCAGACGAGCTTGACCCAGACCGGGATCGGGTCGCTGTAGGTCTCGTGCCCGGAGATGACCAGGGCCATCACCACGATGCCCATCGTCTTCTGCGCGTCCTGGAGACCGTGGCCGAGCGCCATGCCGGCCGCCGACACCGTCTGCGCGATACGGAAGCCGCGCTTGGCCTTGTGCGGGTTGGACCGCCGGAACAGCCACAGGATCGCGCACATGACGAGATAGCCGACGATCAGACCGATCACCGGCGAGGTGAGCATCGGGATGACGATCTTGTCGAGCACGCCGGACCAGTAGACGGCCGTACCGCCGGCGAGCGCCGCGCCGACCATGCCGCCGAACAGCGCGTGCGAGGACGACGACGGCAGGCCGAAGTACCAGGTGACCAGGTTCCAGATGATCGCGCCGACGAGCGCGGCGAAGAGGATGCCCATCCCCTTGCTGCCCTCGGGCGTGGCGATGATCCCCTCACTCACCGTCTTGGCGACGCCGCTGCCCATGAAGGCACCGGCGAGGTTCATCACCGCGGCCATCGCGAGCGCCGCGCGGGGCGTCAGCGCACGCGTGGAAACCGACGTGGCGATCGCGTTCGCCGAGTCGTGAAAGCCGTTCGTGTATGTGAATCCGAGCGCGACGCCGATCGTCACGATCAGTGCGAAGGTGTCCATGAGAAGGCCTCAGGACTCCTTGACGGCGATGGTCTCCACCGTGTTCGCCACGTGCTCGAAGGCATCCGCCGCCTCTTCGAGCACATCCACGATCTGCTTGAGCTTCAGCACCTCCATGGCGTCGTACTTGCCGTTGAAGAGCTGCGCGAGCAGCTTGCGGTGGATCTGGTCGGCCTGGTTCTCGAGGCGGTTGACCTCGATCCAGTACTCGGTGAGGTTGTCCATGGTCCGCAGGTTCGGCATGGCCTCGGCGGTCAGCTCGGCCGCGCGCGCCAGAACCTCGATCTGCTGCTCGACACCCTTGGGCAGCTCTTCGACCTGGTAGAGGACGACGAGGTCGACGGCCTCCTCCATGAAGTCCATGATGTCGTCGAGGGACGACGCGAGGTTGTAGATGTCCTCGCGGTCGAAGGGCGTGATGAACGAGGAGTTCAGCTGGTGGAAAATCGCGTGGGTGGCGTCGTCACCGGCGTGTTCCGCTGCCCGCATCCGCTCCGCGATCTCGGCCCGGGCGGAGGAATCCGCCCCGAGCAGTTCCATCAGGAGTTTCGAGCCCGTGACGATGTTGTCCGCGGATGCGGCAAACATGTCGTAGAAGCTCGTCTCCCTGGGGGTCAGACGAAAGCGCACGTGGGGTCCTCGGGGTGCTTTGGATTCGGTCAGGCTGATGCTAGGCGCATCATCCGGCCACGGCTAACCGGCAATACCCCAGTGTCGCCCATCAGGCACAGTGATCAGCACGGGGTCCCGCGAACCCGTCGGACCCCCTCGGAATTCGGTACCATATACCCACTAGGGGTATACAACGGGAGGACGCGATGACCACGGAGGCGACCGAGATCGTGGCCGACCACGACGGCGAGAACGTGACGGACCACGACCGTGGGATCCACGGGTACCACCACCAGAAGGCCGAGCACCTCAAGCGCCTGCGCCGCATCGAGGGCCAGATCCGGGGCCTGCAGCGCATGGTCGACGAGGACGTCTACTGCATCGACATACTCACGCAGGTCTCCGCTTCCACCAAGGCCCTCCAGTCCTTCGCGCTCCAGCTCCTCGAGGAGCACCTGCGCCACTGCGTCGCCGACGCGGCGGTCAAGGGCGGCGACGAGATCGACGCGAAGGTCGAGGAGGCGACGAAGGCGATCGCGCGGATGCTGCGCACCTGAGACGCCCGGGACACGCACCGCGCGCCCTGCCCCTGTGAGATACGTGACCCGTGAGGGGCGCGCCGGCCCCGGCGCGCCCCTCACGGGTTCAGGACTCCCGGGGCTCCCCGGCCCCCTCGTCCCGGGGCCACCGCTCCTCGGCGACCCTCAGCACCTCGTCGATACGGTCCGCACTGAGCCGGTCCTCATCCGCGGCCGACGCCGCGATGATCAATTCACCGCACAGCTCGATCTCGGCGAGGGCGACGTGGTCATGAACCGCCGTGCCGCCCACCGGAGCCACGTCCATCACCTCTTCCAGCCGTAAGCCGTAGCCGTAACCGACTTCCTAGAGTAGGGAGCGGCCTACGCGCTGCGCATGGCACGGACGGACCATTTCCGGACGGCTAATTCTCGGCGATCTTCCCGGCGAAAATGTCCCTTGTGTCGGGAAGTTCGATATTCGCCGAAATCCCGAAGCCGTCGAGAAGAGTGGTGGACGCCACATCGACGACCTCCCGCTTCCCGCCCTTCCCCTTCACCGCAGCCGTCACCTTCGTATTCACGAAGCTGAACCGGTGGCGCACCTTCCTGATCCGGCCCTCGTCGTCGAGGTACACGTCGAACGGCACCTGGTCCTTGGCGAACCCTTTCGCCGCGGCCGTCAGCGACTGCCGGCTCGCCGGGGAGGCGGCACGGGCGGCGGCCGCCATGTCGACGGTCCCGCGGTAGTGCCGGACCTCCGTCCCGTCGAGCTCGCTCTCCCCCATGTACGTCACCTTGCGCGCGCCCCGCAGCAGTTCGGCGGCGGCCAGCGGGTCCGTGGCCCCGCCCGTGACCAGGTTCCCGTCCGACATGGTGGCCGTGTCGACCCGCACCCACTTGTCGGCGGGCACCCCCGCGCCCCGGTTCTTCATGTACAGGGCGCCGGGCGCGAGGAGTTCGGTGATGGGCCGGTGTTCCTCGGCGCCGGAAGGATCCTGCGGAAGCACGACCTTCAACTGCCCGACGTGCGCCCGGTAGTCGTAGACGCCCTCGCCCCTGATCGTGACGCGGGTCCCGCCGCTCGCCATCTCCATGGACGTACGGGCCTTGGAACTGCCCTCCCTGACCAGGCGGTCGGCCGCGTCGTGCACGGCGGCGGCGGACTCGGCCGGGCTCTCGTTGTCCGCCTCGGCGGCCGAACAGCCGGTGGCGAGGCCCATCAGTCCGACCGCCGCGGCCGCCGCGACCGCCCGTGCTGCGCGTCCGTGCTGCACCATCGCCTGTCTGCCCCCAAGCCCTGTCCGAGCGTCCGCGGCCCCTCTGTCGACCGGATAACGACGGTTGCCTGCACCCGTCACGCGTACCGTTGAGCTGTGGCACAAGAGCAGTCCGAACTCCCCGAGACCCACCGAACGACCACGGCCGAACAAGGCCGCTTCTGCCTGGCCCGCTGCACCTGCGGCTGGCGCGGCCCCTCCCGCAGAGCCCGCTCCAAGGCGAGAACCGACGCCGAGGAGCACACGGCCGGCCCCTGACCCGACCCCCGGCGTGGAACCCCGCGCTCCCCACAGACGTCTCGTACCCCGGGAACCAACGGGAGGCGTCCATGGATCGGCGTACGTTCATCGCAGTCGGCGCGGCCACCGTCACGGCAGGTGCGGCCACGGCGTGCAGCACCGGCGCGGCGGGGGCCGGCGGGCGGACCACGCCCAGCGCGACGACCAGCGCGCCCATCCGCACCACCAGCGCGAGCGCCTCCGCCTCGGCGAACCTCAAGGCACTCGCCAAGGACCTCGACGGCACCCTCGTCACCCCCGGCCAGGCCAAGTGGGCGGCCGCGCGCCAGCTCTACAACACCCGCTTCGACAGCCTGAAGCCCACCGCCGTCGCCTACGTCGCCCACCCCGACGACATCCGCACCACCCTCGCCTACGCGCGGGCCCACCACGTCCCCGTCTCGATCCGCAACGGCGGCCACTCGTACGCGGGCTGGTCGTCCGGCGACGGCCGTCTGATCCTCGACGTGTCCAAGCTCTCCACGATCAGGGCTTCGGGGAGCGAGGCCGTGGTGGGCGCGGGCGCCAAGCTCATCGACGTGTACCGCGCCCTCGCCGCGAAGGGCGTCACCATCCCCGCCGGCTCCTGCCCCACCGTCGGCGTCTCCGGCCTCACCCTCGGCGGCGGCCACGGCGTCGTCTCCCGCGCCTACGGCCTGACCTGCGACAGCCTCACCCAGGCCACGCTGATCACGGCGGACGGCAAGCAGGTCGTCGCGAACAAGAGCGAGAACAAGGACCTGTTCTGGGCCCTGCGCGGCGCGGGCAACGGCAACTTCGGCGTGGTCACCGAGCTCCGCTTCCGCACGCACCCCGCCCCGCAGGCCGTCTCCGCGTACATGACCTGGCCCTGGTCGAAGGCCACGGCCGTCCTCAAGGCCTGGCAGGAGTGGGGCCCCTCGCAGCCCGACGAGATCTGGTCGTCCTGCCACATAGCCAACGCGGTGGGTGGCCGGCCGACCATCTCGATCGCCGCGTTCTCCCTCGGCACGTACCGCGAGCTCCAGAACGCCGTCGACCGCCTCGCCGACGGCCCCGGCGGCCCCGGCCCCGCGTCGAACGTCTCCCTCAAGCGGCGCTCCTACGAGGAGTCGATGGAGGTGTACGCGGGCTGCTCGGCGTTCGCCGAGGACGCGATGTGCCATCTGCCGGGCACCACCCCGGGCCGCAGCACCCAGGGGGCGCTGGGGCGCGAGACGTACGCGGCCCGCTCGGACTTCTTCGACCGCTCGATCTCCTCGGCCGGCATCCGCGCCCTGTTCGCCAAGATGGAGAACGTCACCTCGGGCGCCGGCAGCATCGCGCTGACCGCCCTCGGCGGGGCGATCAACCGCGTCGACCCGACCGCCACCGCCTTCGTGCACCGGCGCTCCCGGATGCTCGCGCAGTACATCGTGTCCTGGCGGGCCGGAACGTCCGGCTCCACGGCCCGCGGCTGGCTCGACTCCACCCACGCGGCGATGCGCCCGTACGCGTCGGGGGCGGCGTACCAGAACTACACGGACCCGACGCTGACGGACTGGCGCAAGGCGTACTACGGCGACGCGGCCGCACGCCTGACGACGGTCAAGAAGCAGTACGACCCGAACCGCTTCTTCACGTTCCCGCAGGCGCTCTGAGCGCCCCCTGATCTGAGCGCGCCCATGATCCGCGCCCCGAGGGGCGCGGGAAACCGCGCGCTCCGCCGCCACCGGGCCGGCACCACGCGCGGCCGTTGCGGCGGTAAGCGCCCCCCGGACGGCTCAGGCAACACGCCCTCGGCTGGCCCAATCGGGGGCGCCGGGGTCCGCTGGAATCATGAACAAGCCCCGGATACCCCGCATAGCCGCCGTCTTCGCGATCGCCGCCGCCGCGTTCGCCCTGGGCATCACGACCGCCGCCGTCACCGACGACGGCTCGGACCACCCCGCCGCGGGCTCCCTCGCGGTCACCTCCGGCGCCGTGGCGCTCGCCGGTGCCGCCGGCGGCACCGTCCTCCTGTGCCGACGTGCGGCAGAAGAGACTAAGCGGCCAGATCCCGCTCTTCCGACTCACGAGCCTCAGGAATCTCCACCGTCTCCCGAGCCGACGGCGCAGCGCTAGGCGACCACACCAGCCACCGCAGCCGCGTCGTCCGACCGACGGCGCGCGCCAGAGGGGTGAGCAGCGCGGACGCGAGCGGCGACAGGAGCAGCGCCACCGCCGTGCCGAGGGCGAATCCACCGACGACGTCCGTCGGGTAGTGCACGCCCATGAAGACCCGGCAGAACCCTTCGAGCACCGCGAGCCCCAGCCCGATGAGCCCGAACTTCCGGTGGGCGACGAAGAGGCCGGCGCCGATGGCCATGGCGAGCGTCGCGTGATCGCTGACGAAGGAGAAGTCCGACTTGCCGCTGACCAGGACGTCGAGGCCGTCGTGGTCGGTGAAGGGCCTGGGCCGTTCGACGAAGCTGCGGATCGGCACGTTCACCAGGACGGCGATCCCGGCGGCGAGCGGCGCCCACACGACGGAGGCGACGGACGAGGCGGCGTCGTCGAGCGAGTCCTGCTTCCGCACGCCCCACCAGCACCACAGCGTGAGCAGCACGAGCGCGAGCAGCAGCCCGTACTCACCGACGAACGCCATGGTGCTGTCGACCCAGCCGGGGGCGTCCTTCGCCAGGCCGTTGATGTCGTAGAGCAGACCGACGTCGGGGTTGGACCCGGAGGCCCCGAGTGCCGAGAGTCCAGCCAGTCCAGCCATCTCGCCGCGGCCCCTTCGTCTTGCTGCTCAGTGGGCGCACACAGTCGTGCGCCGCTCGTCCACCCCCGTGGTCATAGATCCGCGGTCTTCGTCGATCCGCGATCGGCTCAGGAAAAGGAACGCACGGTCCCCTCTCCTTCGTTCCACAATCCACGGAATGATCACGTAGACGTTATCGAAGAGAGACACGAAGCCGCAGCTCAGGGCAGGGCTCTGACGGAGAGTTCCGGCCACGTCACACTTCGGGGTTTCCGTCCGGCCTCTCGCTCGGCACGGCCTTCGCACCATCTTCGGTCACCCGTGTCGCCCCGAAATAGTCGGGTGTGTCGACCGGGTCGAACCGGATCACGGCACCCGGACGCGGCGCGTCGATCATGTAGCCGCCGCCCACGTAGATCCCGACGTGCCGGATCGCACGGCTGTCGGTGAGATCGTCCGAGAAGAAAACGAGATCCCCCGGCAGCAGCTCGTCCCGCTTGGGATGCGGCCCGGCGTTGTACTGGTCGTTCGCGACCCGCGGCAGCTCGATCCCGACCTCCCGGTACGCGGCGAGCGTCAGCCCCGAGCAGTCGAACCGGCCGCCCTGATCGGCGGTCCCGTTCCCGCCCCACAGGTACTCGGTCCCGAGCTTCTTCTGCGCGTAGTAGATGGCACCCGCAGCCTGCTGCGAGGGCTGCACCCGGCCGACCGGCCGCGCGAAGCTCTTCTCCAGGTTCGTGATCGTCTTCACGTAGTTCTGCGTCTCGCGGTACGGCGGCACGCCCCCGTACTTGATGACGGCGTACGCGCCCGCGTTGTACGCGGCGAGCATGTTCTCGGTCTGATTGCCCGGCGCGTCCTTCACGTACTTGGCGAGCGAGCAGTCGTACGAGGCCGC
Source organism: Streptomyces longhuiensis (assembly GCF_020616555.1). Classification (NCBI taxonomy): domain Bacteria; kingdom Bacillati; phylum Actinomycetota; class Actinomycetes; order Kitasatosporales; family Streptomycetaceae; genus Streptomyces; species Streptomyces longhuiensis. The sequence goes on from NZ_CP085173.1 coordinate 4,771,711, forward strand.
GGACGGAATGGCGTCCTTCGGATCCCAGATGTCCCGGTCCCCGTCCCCGTCCCCGTCGACCCCGTGCGCGGCCCACGTCCCCGGGATGAACTGCGCTATCCCGAGCGCCTTCGCCGGGCTCTTCGCGTTCGGGTTGAACCCGCTCTCCTGATAGAGCTGCGCGGCGAGCAGCGCCGGATTGATCGCGGGGCAGAGGTTCCCCCACTCCTGCACGATCGACTGGTACGCGCTGGGCACGGCGCCCTTGGCGAGCCCCACGGCCCCCTTGCCGACCCCGCTGGCGAGACTGCCGGCTGCCATGAACGTACCGACGACGAGCAGCGTCACGAACCCGGTCCCCCCGGCGGCGAGCGCACCCCCGACGACCCACGCCTTACGCACCGTCAACCGCCCCTCGAAGCCCGGTAGTACGCCGGGCCTCAGTGTAGGTGGGCAGGGTTCTCACCGGCCCTCATCGCAAGGACGCACCCCCCGGATTGTCCGAATCACGCACACGGGCCCCGACGCCGTCGCCGCTCTCGTCCGGCGGGCGCGGGGGCGGTCGCGCGTCTCGCTCGCGGCCGCGGCCCGTCGGGGGGCCGATGCCCCTTCGCTTGACCGGGATCTGCCACTCGCACCCCTATGGACAGCCCGCCCCAGGACACCTTCCACGAAAGCCCAGCTGGGGCAGTGCCCTCCTGGCAGCGCTCTCATGACCGGCGGCAGAGCTCTCAATGACTGGCAGATTCGGGCCAGTTCCCGTCCACGACGAAGAAATCAGCCCGCCCCGCCCGCATCCAAACCGGCCCGCACCCGGCAGCCCGCCTCCCCCCGTCACCCAATCCGCTTTCATCGGTGACCTCCGGGAAGGACGCCCCATGCCCCACGACGACGCATCCGGTGACCGCCGGTGAGTGGCCAACGAATCGTCACCGTCCAGGTCACGGCGCAGACCTGACGTTCATTGCCCGGAGTGACGCAGCGTGATACACAGAGTGACCGTACGTTCCGTCGTATACGCAACCATGTGAAGACGTTGGAACTCAGCCAAGGAATGGCGCCAAGTCGGCAGGCATCCGCGGCGATCTGGGCAAGAATGGGCCTGACCTCTGCGCTGCGGCGGGGGCGACAGAACTACCCACTTGGGGCGGTGAGTTACACATGCTGCTGGCAGCCGGCAAGGGCAACATCGACACCATCATCGGCGGGATCGCCCCCGACTGGGGCCCATTCCAGAACCTGGGCAAGGAAGCACAGGTGATGGTCGAGGTCGTGATGGCGGTGGCGATCCTGCTGTGCCTGGGCATCGCCATCTGGGGCGCGGCCAAGCAACGGATCGGCGCGACGGCCCTGCGCGACACCTTCAGCGCCGAGCAGGGCAAGGGCCTCATCATCGCGGGGCTGACCGGCGTCTTCATCATCGGCTCGCTCGGCACGCTCTTCACCATCGTGTACGGCATGGCGATCTAGCCCTGTTCCGCCCGCTCCGGTCTCATCTGCACTGAGGTTGCAACTCCCTGATGTCGAGTCACCACACCGCGCCCGCGCGGAAAGCAGCGCGGCTACCGTCGTACGTGGCGGTTCAGCACGAGCCTGAGGGGGCGTACGCGGGATGAGTCCGGGCGACGGCAACGACGACGACCTCTACGGCGGCACAGGTCAGACCCGCACGCGCCTGCCCGACGGGGGTCAGGGCGACATGTACGGGGGCACCGCGCGCAGACCCGCCCGCTCTTCGTCGCGCAGCCTCATCACGGTGGTCGGAGTAGTGGTCCTCCTCGTCGCGGCGATCGCCTTCGCCAACCGCGGAGACGATGCGTCGTCCGACGGCGCGAGCGACAAGAAGCCGGGCACGTCCCCGACGGCCCCCACGGGGACGAAGGCGGTCGCGTCGGGGTTCGCCCATGACGAGCAGGGGGCGCAGAGCGCTGCGGCGAATTATGCGGTGGCTCTCGGCTCCGCCGAGATGTTCGACAAGAGCCGCCGTCACTCGATCGTCGATTCCGTCTACGCCCCTGACGTCGCGGCCGACCGCCAGGCCAGTCTCGACAAGGTCTATGCCCAGGAGGCCTTCCTGTCCAGCATCGGCCTGAACAAAGACGGTTCGGCGCCCGGCGGATCGACGTTCGTCTCGCGGATCATCCCCGTCGGCACGAAGGCCGTGAAGTTCGCCGACGACAGCGCCACCGTGGACATCTGGTACTCCTCCCTCTTCGGCCTGGCCGGCACGGACACCAAGAACCCCGTGTCCGAGAGCTGGTTCACCAACACGTACGAGCTGCGGTGGACCGGCGGCGACTGGAAGGTCACGGACTTTCAGCAGAAGGACGGACCCGTGCCGGTCGGCCGCGACCAAAGGGCCTCCACCGCGGACGACATGGCGAAGGCTGTAGAGCAGTACGGAGGGTTCACGTATGCCCGGTAGCCGACGCCGCACCCTCACTCTCGCCGCAGCTGTGACCACGGTGCAGACCGCGGCCGTGCTTCTGGCGACGCGTGCCTTCGCGGCTCCCGACCCCAAGTCGTCGAGCGACCCCTGCGACCTCATCCGCGGCCCCGCCAAGGCCTACTGCGAGCGCGGCAACGGAAAGTCCAGTGGTGGGAGTCCCGCCACACCCCCCGGCACCACCAACCCCCTGGACCCCCTCTCCTCCCTCGCCAAGGGCTGTGCCGACGCCGCGTCCTGGACCGTGGACATGCTCAGCAAGTCCATCAAGCAGAACGCCAACGTCGACTTCACCAACCCGAAGTTCCTTCAGCAGTACGCCATCGTGTTCGCGGCGTCGGCGATTCTCACGTTGCTGCTGTGGCTGCTCGCCGTGGCCAAGAGGGCCGTCCGGGGTGTCCCCCTCGGTACCGCCCTCTCCGAGGCCATCGGGTTCCTCTGGCTCACGGTCATCGCGTCCGCGTTCACGCCGCTGATCCTCTACACCGTCGTGTCCGCGACGGACGGTGTCTCGGACGTGCTGGCGAAGGCGACGGGGGATCAGACGGACGCGTTCTTCGGGACGTTCTCCGGTGCGCTGAAGAAGGGCGACGACATAGGGGGCGGGCCGATCATGCTGATCGTCGTCTCGCTCGTGTCGATCCTCGCCGCGGGTGTGCTGTACCTGGAGCTGTATCTGCGGGCCGTGCTGCTGTACGTGGGCGCGCTGCTCGGGGTCGTGGTCTACGCCGGGCTCGTCGACAAGAACCTGTGGGGGCATGTCCGTCGGTGGGCGGGCGTCATGATCGCGGTGATCCTGGTGAAGCCGGTGATCGTGATCGTGCTGGGGCTCGCGGGTGCGCTGTCGGGGTCCGAAGGGCCCGACTCGCTCGCAGCCGTGGTGTCCGGTCTCGCGATCGTGCTGCTCGCGATCTTCGCCAGCGGCATGATCTACCGCTTCGTACCCGGCTTCGGCGACGAGATCGCCAACGGGCGTAACAACCGCATCATGCGCGGCGCCGAGAGCAAGGCGGCCGCGGTCATCAGTTCACCCGCCGCACTCGTCTCGCAGGGCATCAAGACGCACAGCGCCCGCGCGGACGGTGGCGGCGGCAGCGGTGGCGGCCAGTCCCAGGCGCGCCCCGCGAACCCCGTGTCGGGAGGCGTGGCCGCACACAGCACACGCCCCTCCTCCGGGGGCAGTGGCGGTGGCGGCGGATCTGTCCCCTCCGCCGCACCTCCGCCCCGCACGAGCCCCACGAACACGCCGCACGCGAGCAATACGCGTAGCGGTGGTAACACCGGCAACAGCAATCGGCAAGGAGGTGCAGGGCGTTGACGACCCAGTCCCATGTGTCCCCATCGGTCACGCCCCGCCGTACGTATCTGATCGGCCGTGCCCGGCCGAACGCCATCGTCGGCAAGAACCGCGAGACCGGCGAGATCGCCCTCATCATCGGGGGCGCTTTCCTGGGCATGATGTGCGGGCTTCTCGTCCCCGCCCTGTCCCTGCGCATCGCGCTGCTCCTGGGCTTCCCGCTGATCGCGCTCGCGGCCGTCTACATCCCGTACAAGCACCGCACCTTCTACAAGTGGTTCGAGATCAACCGCAGTTACAAGCGGCAGCTGAAGCGGGGCACGACGTACCGGTCGCGGGCCATGGACGCCGGCGTCCGGCTCGACGGGCGCGAGGTGGAGATCGGGCCGCCGCCCGGCATCGGCCGGCTGACGTGGCTGGCCGCGCCGTTCGGGCCGGACGAGATCGCCGTGCTGCTGCACGCCGACCGGCGGACGGTCACGGCCGCGATCGAGATCGAGGGGCCCGGCGTCGGGCTGCGGGACAGTGAGGACCAGGAAGCGCTGGTCGACCGGTTCGGGACGCTCCTGAAGCACGTCGCGAACGGGGACGGCTTCGTCACGCGCCTCCAGATGCTCGCCCGCACGCTCCCCGCCGACCCCGACGCGCACGCCAAGGACGTCGCCGTGCGCGGCGACGACCGCACGCCGGGCTGGCTGCAGCAGTCGTACGACCAGCTCCAGTCGATGGTGTCGACGAGCAGCGAGCAGCACCGCGCCTACCTCGTGGCCTGCATGCACTACACCCGCGAGCTGGCCGCCGAGGCGCACGCCATGGCCCGTGCGGCCCGTCCCCACAGCGGCCGCAAGGTCGACCGGGACGCCGGGCTCGCGGTCGTCATGGCGCGCGAGCTGACCGACATCTGCTCGCGCCTCCAGGAGGCCGACATCCGGGTGCGGCAGCCGCTCGGGCAGGGGCGTCTCGCCTCGCTCGTGCACTCCATGTACGACCCGGATCATCCGATCGACCACATCCAGGCCATGACCAAGCGCAACGCCTGGCCGGCCGAACTCGACGCGATGGAGCCGACGTACCTCCAGGCCAAGACGCGTGAGTCGTCGACGCGGGCGCCCTGGTGCCACGCCACCGCCTGGGTGAAGGAGTGGCCGATGACGCCGGTCGGCGTGAACTTCCTGGCGCCGCTCCTCGTCCACACCCCCGACGTCATCCGCACCGTGGCCGTCACGATGGACCTGGAACCCACCGAGGTCGCCATCGAGCGGATGCTCACGGAGAAGACGAACGACGAGGCGGAGGCCAGCCGCGCCGCCAAGATGAACCGGACCGTCGACCCGCGCGACGTCGCCGCCAACACCCGCCTCGACCAGCGCGGCGAGGACCTCGCCAGCGGCGCGGCCGGGGTCAACCTCGTCGGCTACATCACCGTCTCCTCCCGCTCGCCGGAGAGCCTCGCGCGCGACAAGCGCACGATCCGCGCCTCCGCCGGCAAGTCCTATCTGAAGCTGGAGTGGTGCGACCGCGAGCACCACAGGGCCTTCGTCAACACATTGCCGTTCGCGACCGGCATCCGACGGTAGAGGCAGGGCTCTGAGATGCGGGATCCGCTGTCCATGGCCACGGACGCCTTCACCTCCTTCCTGTTCGGGAAGGTGGAGACGACCCGGCTTCCGGTCCGTACGTCGACGGGGCAGGCCCAGGCGGTCTACCTGCCGACGGCCGCCCCCGGCCTCGGCGACTCGGGCGTCATCATCGGCCGCGAGGTGTACTCCGGCAAGGGCTACATCTACGACCCGTTCCAGTTGTACGGGCAGCAGCTGCCCGCCCCGCACTGGCTGGTCCTCGGCGAGTCCGGCAACGGCAAGTCCGCGCTGGAGAAGACGTACGTCCTGCGGCAGCTGAGGTTCAAGGACCGCCAGGTCGTCGTCCTCGACGCGCAGGGTGAGGACGGGGTCGGCGAATGGAACCTCATCGCCGAGGAGCTGGGTATAACTCCCATCCGGCTGGACCCGACGGCCGCTCTGGACATGGGGATCCGGCTCAACCCGCTCGACCCGGCGATCACGACGACCGGGCAGCTCGCCCTGCTCCGGACGATCATCGAGGTCGCCATGGGGCATGGCCTCGACGAGCGCTCGGGCTTCGCCCTCAAGGTCGCGCACGCCTACGTCAACGAGACCATCGTCGAGCGTCAGCCCGTCCTGACCGACATCGTCGAGCAGCTCCGCCACCCGGAACCCGAGTCGGCGGAAGCGATGAACGTGGCCATAGACGACGTACGGGCGTGGGGACTCGATGTCGCCCTCGTCATCGACCGTCTCGTGGACGGTGACCTGCGCGGCATGTTCGACGGTCCGACGACGGTCGGCATCGACCTCGACGCCCCGCTGATCGTCTTCGACCTCTCCCACATCGACCGCAACTCCATCGCGATGCCGATCCTGATGGCGATCGTGGGTGTGTGGCTGGAGCACACGTGGATCCGGCCGGACCGCAAGAAGCGCATCTTCCTGGTGGAGGAGGCGTGGCACATCATCAACTCGCCCTTCGTGGCGCAGCTGTTCCAGCGGCTCCTGAAGTTCGGCCGGCGCCTCGGTCTGTCCTTCGTGGCCGTCGTCCACCACCTCAGTGACGTGGTGGACGGGGCCGCGGCCAAGGAGGCGGCCGCGATCCTGAAGATGGCCTCGACCAGGACCATCTACGCCCAGAAGGCCGACGAGGCGCGGGCCACCGGTCTCGTACTCGGCCTGCCACGCTGGGCCGTGGAGATCATCCCCTCGCTGACCCCGGGCATCGCGGTCTGGGACGTGAACGGGAACGTCCAGGTCGTGAAGCACCTCATCACCGAGACGGAACGGCCCCTGGTCTTCACCGATCGCGCCATGACGGAGTCCTCCGCCGAGACGCTCGGCGACGACGACGCCATGCGCGCCGCCGACCTGGAGGCGGAGGAGCGGGCGGCCGCCTTCGTGGAACAGCACATGGGCGACCGGCTGAAGGACTCGTCGGAGTCGACGGTGGCCTGAGGTCTGTGGTCTGTGGTCTCAGTTCTGGGGCTCTCAGGGCTCTCAGTTCTGGGGCCGGCGGTCTGAGACCTGAGGTCTGGGAAGTTACTGGTGGGGCTCGGCGAGAGCGAGAGCGGCATGCGGCGGCACGACGCCTACGAGCAGGACGACAGGTACGGGGACCGGGGCCGGGGTGGCCCCGCCCCGCGGGAACGGGAACGCGGCATTCCCGACGGGCTGCTCCTCGGCGTGCTCGCGTTCCTGCTCGGCATGACCGTCATGGTGTGGACGGCGACGGGCCTGTCGGGCCTGTTCTCCAAAGGCACCTGGCCGGACGGCGTGACGATCCGCCACACGCCGGTGGCGATGCGCTCCCTCATCGGCCGCCCGCACGACCTGCCGGGCGCGTGGCCGGACACCCCGGACGGGCAGCTTTCCGGGTACGGGCTGTTCTGGGGCCTGTTCATCGGCCAGGTCCTTGTGCTGATCGTGCTCACGGTGTTCGTCGCGGGGACGGTGGCGCGGTGGCGGGCCGTGCGGCGGCGGGGCCGGGCGGAGGCAGCAGCCGCTGCGCATTCGGCCGAACCGGCGCCCGTGGCCGCCCCCGCTCCCCGGGCCGCGGTCTCCGAGGTCCCGGCGGCCGGGCCGGAGCCCTCTGCGAACCCGGAGAACCCGGAGCTCCACGAGAGCCCCGCCGCCCCGCCCGCCCCCACGGCCCTCCCCACCCCCCGCGGTCCCGTCGTCCTCGGGCCCGCCGAGACCCGCGCTCCCCGGGCCATCCAGGCCATCAGGGACGCCGAGGGTCCCGTCCTCGTCGTCACGTCGTCGGCGAGTGTCTGGGCGGAGACCAAGGACGCCCGGTCGAAGCTCGGCCCCGTCCTCGTCTACGACCCCACCCACCTGTGCGACACCCCGGCCCGCCTCCACTGGAACCCGGCGCAGGGCTGCGAGGACAAGCCCACGGCCGCGTCGCGGGCGGCCGCCCTCCTCGCCCCGATCCGGCCCACCGCCAAACTCGACACGGCCACCGCCGACACGGCGGAGACGCTGCTGCGGAGCTTTCTGCACGCCGCCGCCGTGGACGCGAAGCCGTTCCGGCACGTGCACCGCTGGGCGCAGGGCACCCAGGTCCAGGAGGCCGTACGCATCCTGCGGACGAGCCCGAAGGCGGCGGCCGGCTCCGCGGGCGAGCTGGAGGCCGCGCTCACCTCGCACCCCGAACGCCGCGACATGGCACAGGAGTTGACGGCCCGCGCCCTGTCCTCCCTTTTCTCCGTCCACATCCGCGAGGCGTGCACCCCAAACCGAACTGATGCGCTCACCCTGGATTCCTTCGTGAACGAAGGGGGCACGCTTTATGTGGTGGGTGAAGCCATCGAGGATCCCAAGGCGGACCCGGGCGCGATGCCCCTCCTCACGGCCCTCGCCTCAAGCGTGGTCGAGCACGGCCGGCGCATGGCCGAACGGTCATCTGCCGGTCGGCTCGACCCACCAATGACGCTCGTCCTCGACGACGTCGCCGCGGTGGCTCCGCTTCCCCAGCTTCCGGAGCTGCTGTCCACCGGAGCGGACCGGGGTCTGCCGACCCTGGCCCTCCTCCGGTCCCGGGAGCAGGGCCGGGCCCGCTGGCCGCACGCCGAACTTCCGGTCGCCTGACGCCTGTCACAAGTGCTCGAGCACCATCTCGTACTCGACCTTCGACGGGTCGCCCGGCACCGCCACGCTCGCCCCGCTGCGGCCGAAGCCGAACCGCCGGTAGAACGCCTGGGCCCGCGCGTTGTCCTGGTGCACGTGCAGCCGCACCCGCTCCAGCCCTTCCAGTGAGCGCGCCCACTGCACGGCCGCCAGGAACAGCGCCTCGGTCACGCCGGTCCCCCGGTGCTCGGGCCGCACGTACACGCCGACGAGATGCGCCTGCCGCACGTCGCTCGTGTCACCGAACGCGAGCGGCACCCCGGCCTCCTCCACCCGCACGGTCACGGACCCCCACCACCGGCCGTCCGCTCCCTCGGCAACGAACTGGTTTCCGGAACCGTCGAGTTCGAACCGTCCGGCCCGGTCCCGCCAGAACTCCTCGGGCCGCGCGAGTGCGGCCTCGTACGTCTCCAGGAAGGCGATCGGCGCCGCCGGATCGCGCAGGGAGGCGAGCCTGATCTCCCGCACCGCCTCCCACTCCTCCGACCGGACAGGACGTACGACGTACTTCTCGCCAGGCTCCATGGGCCGGACCCTACGGGACCGTCGTACCGGGGTACTACAGCATTTCGGCAGCTCCGGACCGCGGTCGGACGCCCCGCCCCCGCCCCGCTCCCTACCTTCGGAACATGACGATCAGGGCACACGGACTCACCAAACGCTACGGCGACAAGACCGTCGTCCAGGACCTCACCTTCACGGTCAACCCGGGCACCGTCACCGGCTTCCTCGGCCCGAACGGCGCCGGCAAGTCCACGACCATGCGCATGCTCCTGGGCCTCGACGCCCCCACCGCGGGCCACGCCACCGTCGGCGGCCGCGCCTACGCCGCCCACGCCGCACCCCTGCACGAGGTCGGCGCCCTCCTGGAGGCCCGCTCGATCCACCCGGGCCGCACCGCGTTCCACCACCTCATGGCTCTCGCTCACACGCACGGAGTGCCGCGCTCCCGCGTCGACCACGTCCTCGCCCTCACCGGCCTCACCGACGTCGCGGGAAAGCGTGTGAAGGGCTTCTCCCTCGGCATGGGCCAGCGCCTCGGCATCGCGGCCGCGCTCATCGCCGACCCGGCCACCGTCATCCTGGACGAGCCGGTCAACGGCCTCGACCCGGAGGGCGTCCTGTGGGTCCGCAACCTCCTCAAGTCCCTGGCCGCGGAGGGCCGTACGGTCCTCGTGTCCTCCCACCTGATGAGCGAGATGGCCCTGACCGCGGACCACCTCGTCATCATCGGCCGCGGCCGCCTCCTCGCCGACACCACCGTCGCCGACCTCGTACGCGATTCGGGCGCGGCCTACGTCAAGGTCGTCACGCCCGAAGCCGTACGCCTGCGCGAGCTCCTGTCCGGCGCCCCCGGCGTCGAGGTCACCGACGAGTCCCCCGACACCCTGCACATCCGCGGCACCGACGCCCCGGACATCGGCCGCACGGCCGCCACGCACGGCATCCCCCTCTTCGAACTCACCCCGCGGACCGCCTCGCTGGAGCAGGCCTTCATGGACCTCACCCACGACTCGGTCGAGTACCAGGCCACCGCCCTGACGGGAGCAGCAGCATGACCACCGCAGTCCCCTACCGCGTCACCACGCCCCGCGTGCTGCGCTCCGAGTGGCACAAATTCTGGACCCTGCGCTCCACATGGATCACCCTCGCCGTCGCGAGCGCCCTCGTCCTCGCCGTCGGCATCACCATGGGCGCGACCTACGACGGCGACGACTCCGAGATCGACACGGTCGTCTTCGTCCTCCTCGGCACCCAGCTCTCGCAGCTCTGCGTCGCCGTCCTGGGCATCCTGGTCACGGCGAGCGAGTACTCGACGGGCATGATCCGCGCCTCGCTGACGGCGGTCCCGCGCCGGATGCCCGTCCTGTGGTCCAAGGCCGGCGTGTTCGCGGCCGTCGCGTTCGTCCTGGGCTTCCTGACGAACCTGGTCACGTTCCTCGTCGCGCAGATCTGGCTCTCCGACGGCGACAAGGCGACCTCGCTCACCGACCCGGGCGTCCTCGGCGCCCTCGCGGGCAACGCCGCCGGGATCACCCTCATGAGCCTGATCGCCCTCGGCCTCGGCGCCCTGCTGCGCTCGGTCCCGGCCGCGATCGGCGCGTTCGTCGGCGCCGTGCTGATCCTCCCCGAGATCCTCGGCATGCTCCCGTACGACGCGGTGGACAGCGCCGTGAACCACTTCCCGACCCAGTCCGCGGAATCCCTCGGCTCCGCCACCCACCTCGCCGGCGCGGTCTCCCCCGCCATGGGCCTCCTCTCCCTGACCCTGTGGGCCGCCGCGGTCCTCACGGCCGCGGCCCTGCTCCTCAGGCGCCGCGACGTATGACCCCCGCAAAACCCTTTCCCGTACGAGGATGAACCGGTGACGGACGACAGGACCCAGGCGCCCGAGCGAGCCCCCTTCCCCCTCACCGCGTACGTCCAACGGCTCACCGAGCGGGTGCGCGCCTTCGACCGGCGCCGCCCGCTCGGCTGGGAGCTGGTACTGACGGGCTTCTTCGTGATCGCCGCCCTCGTCGACTACACGGGCGGCGGCTGGCGCAACATCGCCCACAACACCGACGTACCGGGTCCGCTCGTCCTGTGCCTGAGCCTCGCGCTGACGGTGCCGCTGCTGTGGCGCCGCACACGCCCGATGACGACCCTCGCGGTGATGGTGGCGGCGGGGGTCGTCAACAGCTGGACGGGCGCGCTGCTCCAGGCGGCCCTGGTCCAGCTCATCGTCGTGTTCAACGTCGCGCTGCGCCGCCCGCTGAAGCTCCTTGCGGCCGCCTGCGCACTGACGCTGGTGCCGGTCGTCGTCGGCGTCTTCCGCTATCCGAAAGGCAGTTGGGACCAGCAGATCGTCCCGCAGGTGTGGGCGATCACCCTCGTGGCGCTCCTCGGCATCGCGGTCCGCAGCCGCCAGGAGTACACGTCGTCCCTCGTCGAGCGCGCCCGCCGACTCGAGGTCGAGCGCGACCAGCAGGCCCAGCTCGCCGCGGCGGCGGAACGCACCCGCATCGCCCGCGAGATGCACGACATCATCGGCCACAACCTCTCCGTCATCACGGGCCTCGCCGACGGAGGCTCCTACGCGGCCGCCAAGAACCCCGAACGCGCAGGACAGGCACTGGAGGCCATCGCCACGACGAGCCGCCAGGCCCTCGCGGAACTGCGCCGCCTCCTCGACGTACTACGCGAAGAGGCCGCGCCCACAGCCGAGTTGACACCCCAGCCGGCGCTCACGGACCTGGACCGGCTCGTCGACGGAGTCCGCGCGGCGGGACTGCCCGTACGCCTCGCACTGCGCGGCCGGCCCGACTCCCTCGCCCCCGGCAAGGAACTGACGGTGTACCGGGTCGTGCAGGAGGCACTCACCAACACGCTCAAGCACGCCGGTCCGGGCGCCGCCGCGGCCGTCGACGTCACGTACGGGGACGACGGAGTACGCGTCAGCGTCACGGACACGGGCCGCGGAGGCCCGGCACCAGGGCCGGGCGCGGGCCGCGGCCTGACCGGCATGCGCGAGCGAACTTCCCTCTACGACGGCACACTTGAGGCAGGCCCGCTGCCCACGCCCCCGGGCGGCTGGCGCGTCCACCTCCATCTCCCGAAGGAACCCTCCCCGTGACCAGCGTGCTCATCGTCGACGACCAGCCCATGCAGCGCTTCGGTTTCCGCATGCTGCTGGAGAGCCAGGACGATCTGACGGTCGCCGGCGAGGCGGGCGACGGCGCCGAGGCGGTCCGCCTCGCGGCGCGCCTCCACCCCGACGTCGTCCTGATGGACATCCGCATGCCGGGCCTCGACGGCATCGAGGCCACACGCCGCATCGTCGCTTCAGGCGAACGCACCAGGGTCCTGATCCTCACGACGTTCGACCTCGACGAGTACGCATACGACGGCCTGCGTGCGGGAGCGTCCGGATTCCTCGTCAAGGACGCACTGCCCGAGGAGCTCCTCTCCGGGATTCGCGCGGTGGCGACAGGCGACGCGGTGGTCGCCCCGAGCCTGACGCGCCGTCTCCTCGACGCGTACGTACAGCACTTGCCGACCACGCACGCGCCCCAGGGCCCCGACCCCCGGATCGCCGCCCTCACGGAGCGGGAGCGCGAGATCCTCACGGTCATCGCCCAGGGCTGGACGAATTCGGAGATCGCCGCACGCCTGCACCTCGCCGAATCGACGGTGAAGACGCATGTGAGCCGCATTCTGGCGAAGACGGGGGCCAGGGACCGGGTGCAGGCGGTGATCGTGGCGTACGACGCGAAGCTGGTGGAGCCGGCGTGAATCCGAAAGAACATGAACGCAAAAAAGCCTCATTCCCCGAGTTTTCACTCGGGGAATGAGGCTTTTTATCAAAAATAGTTCGGCGGCGTCCTACTCTCCCACAGGGTCCCCCCTGCAGTACCATCGGCGCTGTGAGGCTTAGCTTCCGGGTTCGGAATGTAACCGGGCGTTTCCCTCACGCTATGACCACCGAAACACTATGAAACTGTCAACCGCACCACGCTCTGTGACAAACGTGGGGTTGTTCGTGGTTTCAGAACCAACACAGTGGACGCGAGCAACTGAGGACAAGCCCTCGGCCTATTAGTACCAGTCACCTCCACCCGTTACCGGGCTTCCAGATCTGGCCTATCAACCCAGTCGTCTACTGGGAGCCTTAACCCCTCAAGGGGGTGGGAATACTCATCTCGAAGCAGGCTTCCCGCTTAGATGCTTTCAGCGGTTATCCTTTCCGAACGTAGCCAACCAGCCATGCCCTTGGCAGGACAACTGGCACACCAGAGGTTCGTCCGTCCCGGTCCTCTCGTACTAGGGACAGCCCTTCTCAATATTCCTACGCGCACAGCGGATAGGGACCGAACTGTCTCACGACGTTCTAAACCCAGCTCGCGTACCGCTTTAATGGGCGAACAGCCCAACCCTTGGGACCGACTCCAGCCCCAGGATGCGACGAGCCGACATCGAGGTGCCAAACCATCCCGTCGATATGGACTCTTGGGGAAGATCAGCCTGTTATCCCCGGGGTACCTTTTATCCGTTGAGCGACGGCGCTTCCACAAGCCACCGCCGGATCACTAGTCCCGACTTTCGTCCCTGCTCGACCCGTCGGTCTCACAGTCAAGCTCCCTTGTGCACTTACACTCAACACCTGATTACCAACCAGGCTGAGGGAACCTTTGGGCGCCTCCGTTACTCTTTAGGAGGCAACCGCCCCAGTTAAACTACCCATCAGACACTGTCCCTGATCCGGATCACGGACCCAGGTTAGACATCCAGCACGACCAGAGTGGTATTTCAACGACGACTCCCCCTGAACTGGCGTCCAGAGTTCAAAGTCTCCCACCTATCCTACACAAGCCGAACCGAACACCAATATCAAACTGTAGTAAAGGTCCCGGGGTCTTTCCGTCCTGCTGCGCGAAACGAGCATCTTTACTCGTAGTGCAATTTCACCGGGCCTATGGTTGAGACAGTCGAGAAGTCGTTACGCCATTCGTGCAGGTCGGAACTTACCCGACAAGGAATTTCGCTACCTTAGGATGGTTATAGTTACCACCGCCGTTTACTGGCGCTTAAGTTCTCAGCTTCGCACACCCGAAAGTGCACTAACCGGTCCCCTTAACGTTCCAGCACCGGGCAGGCGTCAGTCCGTATACATCGCCTTACGGCTTCGCACGGACCTGTGTTTTTAGTAAACAGTCGCTTCTCGCTGGTCTCTGCGGCCACCCCCAGCTCGAGGAGCAAGTCCTCTCACCAGTGATGGCCCCCCTTCTCCCGAAGTTACGGGGGCATTTTGCCGAGTTCCTTAACCATAGTTCACCCGAACGCCTCGGTATTCTCTACCTGACCACCTGAGTCGGTTTAGGGTACGGGCCGCCATGAAACTCGCTAGAGGCTTTTCTCGACAGCATAGGATCATCCACTTCACCACAATCGGCTCGGCATCAGGTCTCAGCCTTATGTGTGACGGATTTACCTATCACACGGCCTACACCCTTACCCCGGGACAACCACCGCCCGGGCTGGACTACCTTCCTGCGTCACCCCATCACTCACCTACTACAAGTCTGGTCCGTCGGCTCCACCACTTTCCTTTCCCCGAAGGGTCCGGAACGGCTTCACGGACTTAGCATCGCCTGATTCAATGTTTGACGCTTCACAGCGGGTACCGGAATATCAACCGGTTATCCATCGACTACGCCTGTCGGCCTCGCCTTAGGTCCCGACTTACCCTGGGCAGATCAGCTTGACCCAGGAACCCTTAGTCAATCGGCGCACACGTTTCTCACGTGTGTATCGCTACTCATGCCTGCATTCTCACTCGTGAACCGTCCACAACTCGCTTCCGCGGCTGCTTCACCCGGCACACGACGCTCCCCTACCCATCACGATCCCCGTTGGGGGTATATATCGCAATGACACGACTTCGGCGGTACGCTTGAGCCCCGCTACATTGTCGGCGCGGAATCACTAGACCAGTGAGCTATTACGCACTCTTTCAAGGGTGGCTGCTTCTAAGCCAACCTCCTGGTTGTCTGTGCGACTCCACATCCTTTCCCACTTAGCGTACGCTTAGGGGCCTTAGTCGATGCTCTGGGCTGTTTCCCTCTCGACCATGGAGCTTATCCCCCACAGTCTCACTGCCGTGCTCTCACTTACCGGCATTCGGAGTTTGGCTAAGGTCAGTAACCCGGTAGGGCCCATCGCCTATCCAGTGCTCTACCTCCGGCAAGAAACACACGACGCTGCACCTAAATGCATTTCGGGGAGAACCAGCTATCACGGAGTTTGATTGGCCTTTCACCCCTAACCACAGGTCATCCCCCAGGTTTTCAACCCTGGTGGGTTCGGTCCTCCACGAAGTCTTACCTCCGCTTCAACCTGCCCATGGCTAGATCACTCCGCTTCGGGTCTTGAGCGCGCTACTGAATCGCCCTATTCGGACTCGCTTTCGCTACGGCTTCCCCACACGGGTTAACCTCGCAACGCACCGCAAACTCGCAGGCTCATTCTTCAAAAGGCACGCAGTCACGACGCAAGGAACAAGTTCCTTGCGCGACGCTCCCACGGCTTGTAGGCACACGGTTTCAGGTACTATTTCACTCCGCTCCCGCGGTACTTTTCACCATTCCCTCACGGTACTATCCGCTATCGGTCACCAGGGAATATTTAGGCTTAGCGGGTGGTCCCGCCAGATTCACACGGGATTTCTCGGGCCCCGTGCTACTTGGGTGTCTCTCAAACGAGCCGCTGATGTTTCGACTACGGGGGTCTTACCCTCTACGCCGGACCTTTCGCATGTCCTTCGCCTACATCAACGGTTTCTGACTCGTCTCACAGCCGGCAGACTGTGAAAGAGAGATCCCACAACCCCAC